>JBHJGV010000040.1:0-70023 GCA_050331455.1 Alphaproteobacteria bacterium | reverse complement strand
GGGGGCAACTTGCCCTAGGCCCGCGCGGTGGGGCGGGGGGGCGTGGGTGGGGGGTATGGGGGGCCAGGCGGGATCGTGGAAGGCGTTTATACTGCCGACGCGGTTCTGGTGCTCAGCGAGCGGTTCGGCGTGGACATGCCGATCACACGCGCCGTTGCCGGGATCGTTGCCGGTGGGCTGCAGGTTGACGACGCCATCGAAACCCTGCTCAACCGGCCCCTGCGACCGGAACCGGACCCTTGAGGCCGACCACCCTGACCACGGGATACTGATGCCATGCTTTATGTTCTTCTGTGCTTCGACCGGCCGGGCTCGGACGCCCTGCGCCAGTCCAACCGTGCCGCCCATCTCGACTATGTCGCGGCCCATGGCGATCGCGTGAAATTCGCCGGCCCCTTTCTGGGCGAGGACGAAAAGACCTCCATCGGCAGCATGCTGGTGATCGAAGCGGCCTCGAAGGCCGAGGCGGAGTCCTGGGCTGCGCTCGATCCCTATGCCCGGGCGGGCCTGTTCGAGGATGTGGAAATTCATGCCTGGAGCTGGGTCGTCGGTGCGCCGGACACGGATTGATCGGTCGGGCGAGACGCCGGCACGGTGAAACGGAGGCGGTGCATGGCCTATTGGCTGTTCAAATCGGAACCGGGCGCCTGGTCCTGGGACGATCAGGTGGCAAAGGGTGCCAAAGGGGAGGGCTGGGACGGTGTCCGCAACCATCAGGCAGCGAACAATATGAAGGCCATGGCCGTCGGCGATCTGGCCTTCTTCTATCATTCGGTCAATGAAAAGCGTGTGGTGGGCATCGTCGAGGTGATCAAGCCCTATGCCCCCGATCCGAGCGATGAAAGCGGACGCTTCGGGCTCGTCACCGTGAAGGCGGTGCGCCCCATACCCGAACCCGTGACCCTGGCCGACATCAAGGCCGAACCCGCCCTTGCCGAAATGGCCCTGGTGCGCCAGTCCCGGCTTTCCGTGACACCGATAACGGACGAGGAATGGCGCACGGTCTGCGCCATGGGCGGCCTCGACCCGGCGCCTTGAGCCTTTCGGGCCCTGGGGTCAGATCGGCGTTTTCAGGTTCCACAGGGCATAACCGGTGATGCTCACCAGGCTGAGCAGATAGGTGAAATTCAGGAAAGTCACCGCCAGGATGAATTTGACGGTGGTCTTGAAGTAGCCCTGTTCATAGATGCGTTTCAGGGCCACGAACAGATAGAGGCAAATGGCCCCGAGGAAAAACAGGCCCGTGGTCGAGCCGTCGATAATGTCACCCACATAGCGGGCCTTGAGCACGAGGCCTGTCATGAGCGCGAACATGAACGCGTGGAAGTGGAGCGAGAAGACGAGGTGGTCGATGAAATAGACCCGGCGGCGCAGCCCCCGGCGGCGCCCGTACATGAGGCTCATCACCACCGCAAAGCCCGGCACCAGAAACACCATCAGCCGCGGCAACCATTCATTCAGAATGTCGTTGAAAATGCGTGGGTCGCTGATCACCACATTGACGATCCGGAGCAGGCGCGCTCCCGTTTCGGCATCTTCCGCGTCCGCATCCTGCAGCACCCGGGCGATCAGGTCCTCAGAGACCTGTTCCGAAGGCGTATCATTGGGGTCGATGCGCGCGAACATGCGCACGCTCAGCCGGTCCAGCCGGATACCGTCGTCCTGGATGCCCGGAACCTCCGGCAACGGCGCGCCGGCAATCTCGGGGCGCGGATCGGGGCCCAGTAGAACACCGTCCATGACCGTGATGGGGGCCGCCTCCTCCGCCGCTTTTGCTTTGAGGCGGGCTGCGCTTTCCTGAACGGAGGCCCGGGCCTCTTCCTGGGCTTGTGCGATTCGCTCGCGCGTTTGCGCCCAGGCGTTTTCGATCTGTGCCCGCATGTCCCGGGGCAGATCGCTCTGCCCGGCGCCGAGCTGCTCCATCAGCCATTCGGCCTGCGCCTCTAGGGTTTCGGTCACGGGTGGGTCGGCGCCATTGTCCGGTGACCCCGGCGCGGCCGTGTCCGGCCGGTTCGGTGCGTCCGGAAGGGGCATGCTCCGCGGTGCTTCGGGCACCGGCGGCGTGTCCTGCGCCGGGGAGACGTTTGGGGTGTCTGCGGCCTCGTCGCGATCAGGCTGAAATTGACCGCCCTGCACGGCGCTTTCAAGGGCCGTCGAGAGGCCCTCGACCTCCAGTTTGAGGATCGCCACGTCGGAAAAGGCAAGGGACAGGAAAAACAGCAGGCTGACCACGAAATAAAGGCGCAGCGGGGTGACGAAAACGCCCCGCCGTCCCTGCATGAAGGCGCGGGTCATGGTGCCCGGTGCCAGCAGCAGCATGGGCACGGAGCGCAGGATGCGGCTGTCCCACTGGAACACATCCGCCATGAATTCGTTGGACAGGGCCACGAATGGGCGTCGGTAATCGTCGTCCCGCTGCCCGCAGACATGGCAGAACGGGCCTCCAAGCGGCGTTCCGCAATTCATGCACCGCTCATGGTCGTGATCGGTGGCATCCGCACGCCTGGCGATGGGATCGGGTTTGATGGTCCGATCGTCGTCGACGGTTTCGTCCGCGGCGTTCCTCGTTCCGCGCCTTCCTTTGCCAAGACCGAACATGACACCTGACCTCACACGGGGATGACCAGGCGGCAATGCCCTGGATCCATAGCCTTGTTAACAAGTGTATCAGGTCTCCAGGAAGCTCTGATAGTCGGTGATCAAGGCTAACGCGCTTGCCTCGACGAGGCGGCGGCCGCCTTCGGCATCGGCGAGGGACGGGTCCGAGCCGATCCGTCCATCGGGAAAGCGCCGGCGATAGTCCGATGCATCCCGTATGGGCCCGTTCGGGGCGATTTTGGGGGTCATGGCGACCGTTTTGCGGGCCTCGGGATAGGCGTAGTACGTTACTGCCACTTCCGACGGCGTCGCGTGGCTGCCAAGGCCGCGCGGATACATCTGCCGCGACAGGGCCATGATGCCGGGCAGGTCCCACCAATTGCGCCGGGTCAGCCGCAGGGGCGCCGTCTCACCGCGAAAGCTGAACGCGGCATAGATCTCCGAAAACGCCGCATCGATGGTCGCGGCATTCCCTCCATGGCCGTTGAGGAAATAAAGATGCGTGAAACCGTGGCGGCCGAGGGAGGCGACCCAGTCCTTCAACACGGCGATCATGGTTGAAGGCTGGAGAGAGATTGTGCCTGAGAACCCCAGGTGGTGCTGTGCCATACCAACGGAGAAGGTGGGTGCGACCATAAAGCCCGCCGAGTGGGCCGCCTCGATCGCGATGATTTCAGGGCAGATCGCATCGGTACCAATCAGTCCGTTGGGCCCATGCTGTTCCGTTGAGCCGATGGGGATAACGATCCCTTTAGAATGCTGAAGATAGGCGTTGACCTCCATCCAGGTCAGCAGGGACAGGCGCATCGGCGAAGACCTCCTTTCAAGGTGAAGACCGAGCGTGCCCGATGGCCCCGGCGGGCTCAACCGGGCCCGTGCCGGTGGTCGGGTCGCGGGCGCAAAATCCGCCTGCCTTGACCTCGCTCAAGGCGGGGATGTTCTCCTTGGATTGCACTGGACAGATCCAACGATGTG
This sequence comes from Alphaproteobacteria bacterium, assembly GCA_050331455.1. Lineage (GTDB taxonomy): Bacteria > Pseudomonadota > Alphaproteobacteria > JAJFIK01 > JAJFIK01 > CAYUYV01. The sequence continues at coordinate 66,450 of JBHJGV010000040.1, read as the reverse complement.
CGTGAGATTTTTCGATACGAGAAAAAAGAGGGCGAAACGAAGCGGCTTTTGGCACCGTGTAAAGACCATGAACGGGTCCTGGATTTGGGTCCGGGTCATGGCTCCGCACACGCCAGGAACGGGCCGTTTCGCCCTCCTCCGAGACCATGGCGCAGGGAGGGAACGCATGGCCAATGACTTCAATGTTCAGTCTGACGACGAACACCACTCCGCTTATTGGAGCGAAAATGTCCGTCTCTTGACCGTCCTGTTGGCGATCTGGGCGACGGCGGGTTTTCTGCTCCCCATCATCCTTGTGGATGTCCTCGACAGCATTCCGTTCTTCGGCTTCAAACTGGGATTCTGGTTCGCCCAACAAGGATCGATCTACGTCTTTGTCATTTTGATCTTTGTGTATGCCTTTTTGATGCATCGCATCGACCGTAAATACGGCGTTGACGACGATTGACTCTTGAGGGGGACTGACCGATGGATACCCAAACACTGACTTATATCTTCGTGGGTGCGTCTTTCGCACTCTATATCGGTATCGCCTGGTGGTCGCGCGTGGCGTCCACGAGCGAGTTTTACGTGGCCGGCGGCCATGTCCACCCGGTGCTCAACGGCATGGCCACAGCGGCCGACTGGATGAGTGCCGCGTCCTTCCTGTCCATGGCGGGCATCATCGCCTTTATCGGCCGGGACGGCGCGGTCTACCTCCTGGGTTGGACCGGCGGTTATGTGTTATTGGCGCTCCTTCTGGCGCCCTATTTGCGCAAGTTCGGCCAGTTCACCGTGCCGGACTTCATCGGGAGCCGCTATTACTCCCAGGCGGCCCGGGCCGTGGCGGTGATCAGTCTGATTTTCGTGTCCTTCACTTACGTGGCCGGACAGATGCGCGGTGTGGGGATTGTGTTCTCCAACTTCCTGCAGGTCGATATCAATATCGGCGTGGTCATCGGCATGTTCATCGTGTTCTTCTACGCAGTGCTTGGCGGCATGCGCGGGATCACTTACACGCAGGTGGCCCAGTATTGTGTATTGATCTTCGCCTACACCGTGCCGGCCGTGTTCATCTCCCTTCTGATCACCGGCGTGCCCCTGCCGCAGATCGGTCTCGGGGCCGATGTGCTGACCGGAGACGGGTCGGTGCTGGCCAAGCTCGACAAGACGCTCGTCGATCTGGGCTTCAATGCCTATACGGAAGGCCAGAAATCGACCATCGACGTATTCGCCATAACCATGGCCCTTATGGTCGGAACCGCAGGCTTGCCCCATGTGATCGTGCGGTTTTTCACTGTGCCGAAGTCTTCCGACGCGCGGATCTCCGCAGGCTGGGCGCTGATCTTCATCGCGATCCTCTACACCACGGCTCCGGCGGTTGCCGCCTTCGCCCGGCTGAACTTCGTGGATACGGTGCACGAAAAGTCCTATGCGGAAGAAGTGCCCCAGTGGTTCAAAACCTGGGAAAGCTCCGGTCTGCTCGCCTGGACGGACAAGAACGGCGACGGTCGCATTCAGTACGGCCCCGGTAGTGCCCTCAACCCGGTCAAGCCGGTTTATTCGGCGCCGTCCGACTCCGGTCTCGGCCGCGGCGAGTCCGGCCAGCGTCTGCTGGAAAATGTGCCCACGGACAATACCAACGAGGTCTATATCGACCGCGACATCATCGTGCTCGCCAATCCGGAAATCGCCGGTCTGCCGGGCTGGGTGATCGCGCTTGTGGCCGCCGGCGGCATCGCGGCCGCGCTGTCCACGGCCGCGGGCCTGCTGCTCGTGATCTCCTCGGCCGTGTCCCACGACATCATGAAAAAGATGTTCCGGCCCAACATGTCCGATGGGGAGGAGTTGGCCTGGGCCAGGTTCGCTGCCGTCGTGGCCATCATCATCGCCGGCCTTGCGGGCATTTTCCCGCCGGACTTCGTGGCCTCCGTGGTGGCCTTCGCCTTCGGTCTCGCGGCTTCGTCCCTGTTCCCGGCCATCTTCCTGGGCATCTTCTATCGCCGGATGAACCGGGAAGGCGTGATCGCCGGCATGCTGGTCGGCCTTGCCTTCACGGCGACCTATATCGCCATGTTCAAGGTTTTCGGCACCTTCCCCAATACGCCGGACTACTGGATCCTCGGCGTCTCGCCGGAAGGGATCGGCACGATCGGTATGCTGATCAACTTTGCAGTGGCCTTTGCCGTCTCTTCCATCACCGCGCCGCCGCCGGACGAGGTCCAGGACCTTGTGGACACTATCCGCATCCCGGGTGGCACGCCGGACAGCTCGGCCCACGCCCACTGATCGCGACTCCGGACCGGCGGCCCCATAAAGCCGCCGGTCCTTCCAACACCCCGCGCAGAAGAATTTTCAGGGAGGCACAAACCATGACCGCATCCGACGACACGCCCGGCATTCTCGGCAAAGTGAAGTCCGCCCTCGGACTGGACGAGGCGAAGCCGGGCGACGCCCCGGCCGGCAGCGAGCCGGTCCACCCGGTCAGCGTCGATTGGGATGCCACGGCCCATGTCAACGCCGCCCGCTATCAGGCCATGTATGAGCACAGCCTCGCAGATCCTGAAGGCTTTTGGGGCGAGATCGGTATGCGCCTGGAGTGGATGAAGCCCTATACCAAGGTGCGCAACGTCTCCTACGACCCGCATAATCTCTTCATCAAGTGGTACGAAGACGGCACGCTGAACGTTTCCGCCAACTGCATCGACCGGCATTTGGCGGACAAGGCAGACCAGGTCGCGATCATCTGGGAAGGCGATGATCCGTCCCAGGATATGCACATCACCTATCGTCAGCTCCATGAGCAGGTGTGCCGTCTGGCGAATGTCATGAAGGACCGGGGCGTCAAGAAGGGCGACCGGGTCACCATCTATCTGCCTATGATCCCGGAAGCCGCCTATGCCATGTTGGCGTGTGCCCGGATCGGCGCGATCCATTCCATCGTGTTCGGCGGGTTTTCCCCGGACAGTCTTGCAAACCGGATCCAGGACTGCGACTCCACCTGCGTCATCACCGCGGACGAGGGCCTGCGCGGCGGCCGGAAGGTGCCCCTGAAGAAAAACACGGATCTCGCCCTCGCTGAATGCCCGGACGTATCGACCGTGCTCGTCGTTCAGCGCACCTTCGGCGATGTGGACATGACGCCGGGACGCGACGTGCTCTATTATGAGGCCGTCGCGGCCGCATCGCCCGTCTGCCCACCGGAAGAAATGGCTGCGGAAGATCCGCTTTTCATTCTGTACACGTCTGGATCGACGGGGAAGCCCAAGGGAGTCGTGCACACCTCCGGCGGCTATCTCACCTATGCCTCGTTCACCCATGAAATTGTGTTCGACTACAAGCCCGGCGAAGTTTATTGGTGTACTGCCGATGTGGGCTGGGTGACCGGCCACAGCTATATCGTGTACGGGCCGCTTGCCAATGGAGCCACCACGCTCATGTTCGAGGGGGTGCCGAACTATCCGACTTCGGCGCGATTCTGGAACGTTGTGGACAAGCACCAGGTCAACAGTTTCTACACAGCGCCCACGGCCATCCGCGCCCTGATGCGCGAGGGCGAAGACCTCGTGAAAACGACGTCCCGCAAGAGCCTGCGTCTCCTTGGCAGCGTGGGCGAACCCATCAATCCGGAAGCCTGGAACTGGTATCATCGAGTCGTCGGTGACGGGCGCTGCCCCATCGTGGACACCTGGTGGCAGACGGAGACGGGCGGCATTCTCATCACGCCGCTGCCGGGGGCCACGCCGCTGAAGCCCGGCTCGGCCTCCAAACCCTTTTTCGGGATTGTCCCGGAAATCGTGGACGCCAACGGCACCGTCCTGGATGGCGCGACGGAGGGCAATCTGGTCATCGCCCAAAGCTGGCCCGGCCAGATGCGCACGGTCTATCAGGACCATGATCGTTTCGTGCAGACCTATTTCTCGGCCTATCCGGGCAAGTATTTCACCGGCGACGGCTGCCGCCGGGATGCGGATGGCTATTATTGGATTACGGGCCGGGTCGATGACGTGATCAACGTGTCCGGCCACCGGATGGGGACAGCCGAAGTGGAAAGCGCGCTCGTTGCCCACCCGAAGGTGGCCGAGGCGGCGGTGGTCGGCTATCCCCACGACCTTAAGGGCCAGGGGATTTATGCCTATGTGACCCTGACCGTCGGCGAAGACCCTACGGACGAGTTGAAAAAGGAACTCGTGAAATGGGTCCGCCAGGAAATCGGTCCGATCGCCACGCCGGACCTGATCCAGTTTTCGCCGGGCCTGCCGAAGACCCGTTCGGGGAAGATTATGCGGCGCATCCTGCGTAAGATCGCCGAGGACAGCTTCGACAATCTGGGCGACACCTCGACCCTGGCTGACCCGTCGGTGGTGGACGACCTGATCGATAACCGTCAGAATCGCTCCTGATGGCGTGATTCGACGGTTGGTGCCGATCGCAAACGGATCTGAACCCGGCCGACACCGGCACACCGGATGACAATGGCGATGGCCGGGGGCGATGGCCGGGGCTGGCGGAGCCTCGGCCTTGCTGTTCAGGGGTAAAGCGTATGATGAAAAACGGGGAGCGACCCGGGCCCGAAGGGTCCGGGCGTTTTGGTCTTTATGCGGATGGAGCAAGCCCTGGTGCAGATCAGGGTCAAGGCGCGGAGCCCGCGCCCAACCGCGAACGGGTCCGCAAGCCCCAGGGCCAGGACAGCGCCCCCCGTCAGGGCCGAACGCGGGACAGTGCCGCCGGCGCCCGCGCAAACCCATCCGGCAAAAGCCGCCGCCGCGGGCCCGCTCCCGTCCTGATGCACCCGGCCAATGCCGCGCTTCTTCAATATTGGCATCTGACACGGGGCGAAGGTCCCATTCCCGCCTGGGCCCATATCGATCTCATGGAGCTCACGGCCTATCTGCCGAACATGATGCTCTTGGAATGGACCAAATGGGACCAGCTCTATTGCCGGTTTGCCGGGCCACGCATCGTTTCGTGGATGGGGCGGGACCCAACCAATGTGAACCTCAAGGCGCTGGGCGGAATCGCCCATTGCAAGGCGCTGATTCCATCCTTGTGCGCGGACGCCCTCGTGCTCCTAAAGGTCGGGTATCAGACCCGCTCGGGCGCGCAGGTCTTCCTTGAGGATCTTTGCATGCCGGTGCGCTCGCCCGGGCGCCCGGTCAGCCATGTGATTATCGGATCCCAGCTTCTTGATGGCCGGCCGGGAGAGGGGCCGGGGAGTGATACGATCCGCCCAGAGACGTTTCGGCTTCTGGGGCGCATCCGCTTGCCCCTTGACCCCATCGACCGCGGAACCCCCCTGGTCTATGCGCTCAATGCGAGCCGGATGACGGAGCCGTCCTCAGGCGGATAATTCGGCTGCCAGGCCTGGCTCCTTGACCAAATCGCGGGCGCCCTCGCGCGTCTCCCACAACGGCAGCCTTGCCGCCTCCAGCCGCTCCAGCCAGGGCCCGCGGGCCTTGGTCGTGGCCGGGGCCGGTCCGATCAGACGCTCAAGGCGTCGCCGCGCCTCGGGGTTGGCCTGGAGCCAGGGCCAGTCGTCGGCGCGGGCCTGGCGGACCAACCGTGTGGGGCGGCCCCGTCTGAGGGCGACTGAGGTCCGATCAACGGGGTGCCCATCGACCAAATCCCCGTCGAGGCGCAGGCCCAGCCGCTGCAGTTCCTCGGCACCAAGACACCGCCAGCCGTCCAGGGCCATGTGCCACGGCTGTGTGGTCTTGCCCTTGGTACAGTTGCTCGGCACGTCCCGATCGCTCTCGATCTTTCGGGCCCGAACGGTCCAAATTTCGCCCGTGTCCCAGTCAAGCAGGATGGGCCGTTCTGCCACTGGCTCACTCGCGGCGTCGTCCGGTGCCGGAAGATTTCCGGCATAGACGATACGGCCCATGGCGCTTGCGCCAAGGCGGATCCGCAAAGCGCCTTCAGCCGCCTGGACCGCAGCGGGCAGAAAGGACGCACCGCGGAAATGGTCTATGGGGATATGCCGCTTCCGGATGGTCTGGGCGAACGCCTCGGCCCGGTCGGCGAGGACGAAACCGTAAAACTGTCCGGGGACGGGCAGAACCACATTCCCGGCAAACCGGTCGCCGCCCGTATGGGTGCACTCCCAGACATCGGGCAGCAGGGCATCGAGGGCGGCATAAGTGGGCCCGCCGAATTTGGCGCAGCACATATCCTTTTTGCCGTTCGTGCAGATCAACACTGGAAATGCCTCGGGCACCGCAGTGGGATCGCCGGCGAGCCGGGCCGCTTCGGCCACGAAGTCGATCTCGCCGATGGCGTCGAGATCCGGCACCACGAAATGGCGCATCCGGGCACCCGACGGAGCGGGCATCACCAGATAGACGGATCGCTCGGCCCGCTCCCGCGATGTCCGATTCTTGATGAACAGCAGCCGGGGGCCGGGGCAGTGGGCCTTGAACGCGGTGACCCGGTCCAAAGCAGCGGGATTGAGGGCCGTGCTTTCGATATCCTTGGGCCCACTCCAGGCGTTGGGATCCTCAATGAGCAAATAGGTTTGGACAAAGGACGCCTTGCCCAGAAGGCTCTCACCACTGGTGCGGGCGAAGGAGGCACAAAAGCGCGTTTCGTCCGCGGCCTGACGGGGATCACGGGCTTCAACGGCGCTTTGCGTCATCATGGGTCTCCGAAGCTGTGGGTGAGGGCCAAAGCGCCCGGTCACGGACCGGCTTACCGAGCCTGACCAAACATAAATCGGTTGGAGGGCGGGGAAAGCGCGGCCACCCTCTTTCGTGAAATCTGCCCACACCTGCAAATGAATTGCAAACTAGGATTTTTCGGATCCGGGCTCGACCGCCAGGACCGCCTCGCGCACCAGCACATGGAGCATGTCTGCGGCCTGGGAGCGGGTGACGGATGACGGCAGAAGGTCCTGCACCTCTTGAAGGCTCAGCCGGCGCCGGGCTGCAAAGGTCTCGACCACCGGTTGGGTCACAGCGGCGAGCGTCAGGCGCTTGGCCATGGTGCGGACGATGATCCCGGCATTGGAGCGCTCGATGAGGGGGTCGAACACCGGGCGCCAGCGGAACCGGACGGATGAATAATCCGGCGTGTGCTCAAGGGCGCCCCAGGGGAGGCTGACCTGGGGCTGGGGCTCATCCAGCGCCTGTTTGCGGGCGAGGATGTCCGCGACGCTTTGCCCGTTCAAAGCGGCATCGAGCGCGCCGCGCAAGGCCTCCATGACGGCGGCCTGTTCCGACGGGGGGCCGTTCAGAGGCACGTCCCGGCGCAGCACGGCGTGCTCGGAGAGGGCTTCATCTATCAGGAATGTGAGCAGGTCTCGCCCCGTAAACGGGCTCGTTCCCAATGTCAGATGCACGCTCGGTCGATCCAGGGCCAGAACCTCGTGCCAGTACCCACGCGGGACGACCAGCAGATCGCCGGAGTCGATCACCTGGTCGAAAATCGGAGGGCCAGACGGCTTCGGCGGCGCCACGGGATCGTTTTTCAAGGGCGCGTCGCGGGTCGGGGCCCAGACTTTCCAGTGTTTGGGACCCTCGAACTGGGCAATCACCACGTCATGGGGGTCCCAATGCAGCCCGAACCCAGGATGATGGCCCAAGGCGCCGTAGAAATTGGCCCGGAACCGCACGCCGTGCCGCCGGGCGAGGGCATCGGTCAGGTCGCGGATGAGGGGATGGGCCGCTTCGACGGAGTCGATGATGAGGGTCGCACCTTGGCGCATAAGGCCGTGAACGGCCTCTGATTGAATGATCTCAGCGAGGGAGCGGCGCCGGGTCACGGTCAGCTTGTGGGCGGCCGCCAGCTCTGCGGCGGAAAGCTCCTGATGGGCGAAGCGCAGCCGGGGCTTGTGAAACTGGTGGTGAGATGTCAGGGCGTTGATGTCCGCCCACCCGAACCGGTCTTGAAGCGCACCCAAACCGCCTTGGATATGGGCGAAGCGTTGAGTGTGGAGAGCGCCGAAAACGGCTTCAGCGCTCCCCTCCGCCAATCGATCAAGAATGGCCGTTTCCATGGCGGTTCAGACTGTCCGTCAGTCGTTGCTGTCGCCGGAATCGTCGCCGGCTTCTGCCGTTTCGCCAGCCTTGTCGGCCTGCTCGACGTCTTTCACCAGCGGAGCATTTTCCTCGGCGGCTTCACCGGCCGGGGTTTCATTGGCCGTTTCGGGCGTAACAGTGCTCATGATCATCTCCTAACGAAAGAGAACGGTAAGTCGAAGGACCTCTTAAGCCAAGGTGGCCCAAGCGCCCCACGACGGGACACTGGCTACTTGACGCAATAGGGAAAAGCAAGTGATCTTGTAATAAGGTCGCAGGAGCCTCAATTTTATTGCCTCACTGCACAAGACGGTCCCCATTGCAAGGGGCATTTCCGCCTGGGCCCCAAACCGCCAACCTGTCTTCAAATAAATATCTTTAAAACTATCGAACATCAACAATCGATAAAATTAGAGGCGGGTTTTTATTTTGTCCGCTATGAGAAATCGATGGCGGTTCCTTTCAGTTCCCAGTCGCCATAGCGCACGGGATCGGGCCCGTCCCGACCGTCGATTTCCTTGGCATCTTTCTTTTCTTTTTTCTTTTTTGCCTCGGCTTGACGTCGCGCTTCGGCCTCTTCGAGGGCGCGGATGGCGGCCGGCGTCAGAACCTTGCCCGGGGCGGCGCCCGGGGCCGCACTGGCGGGGTGAAGCGGCGTATCCTTCGCTTCGGCTGCATTAAGTGGTTCGGTCGTATCGGTCATCCGGCGCCTCATTCAGCGTGACCGCCCGCAGATCCGGACGGTGGTCAGCAACATGGCTCAGGACCGGCCCGTGTCCAGGGCTGACAGGGGAGCGCGACGCTGTTAATCAAGCGCCATGAATAAACGAGTCGTGTCAGAGGTTGACGCCAACCGGGCATGCTGGACCCCGGTCGTATCGCTGCAAGTCGAAGTCCCGGTTACCGATCGGAGCGATCTGCGGGCGGGACAAGGGCGGCTTGGCCCTTTGCGAGGGCGGAAATCGGAGAGCACGATCAGTCTTTCGGCGGTCATCCGCCCTCTGTGTCCCCAATGCATTGCCCTTACTTTGGCCCAGTACGGAGCCCATGTCACGGGGCTTTCCTTCCCCGAGACCACTGGCCCCGAGACCACTGGCCCCGAGACCACCGGCGTCTCGCTGCCCCTTTCGGTTTCCCCCTGCGCGGAGCGCACCGCATCATGACGTCGACAGCAACCGAACCCCAGTCCGATGCGGATGTGGCGTCTCAGGCTTCGCCTTCAGAGCAATCGGCGTCCAGCCCGGTCCATCGGGACGCGCCGCTTGATCAGGCCGGGACCGACGACAGCGCGGGGGCCAGTCTCGGGCCCAGCGCCGGACCCAGCGCCAGACCCAGCGTTGGACAGGGAACCGACCGGGCTCGGGCCGCCACCCTGCATTGCCTCGGCCAAGTGTTGCGCAAGCGCCGTGCCTTTGACGAAGTCCTGGCCCAGGAAAGCGCCGATGGCGTTCTCGCCGGGCTTGATGTCCGAGACCGGGCCTTCACCCGCGCTGTGACCGCGACGACCCTGCGCAGACTCGGCCAGATCGACGCCATCCTGGAACAGTTTTTGGATCATCCCTTGCCCAAGGATGGGGCCGGCGTGCACGACCTGCTCCGCATCGGGGCCGCGCAGATTCTGTTCATGGACGTGCCCAACCATGCCGCGGTCGATGAATCCGTGTCCCTCACCCCGGTCGACCGCTTCAAGGGTCTCGTGAACGCCGTTCTGCGCCGGGTGGCCCATGACGGCGCTGCGCTTGAACGGACCCAGGATGCCGCCCGGATCAACACACCCGACTGGCTCTGGGCGAGTTGGGAAAACGCCTATGGGCTCTCGGCGGCCCGAGCCATCGGTGAGCAACATCTCGAGGAGCCGCCCCTCGATCTGTGGGTGCCGCGCAATCGCGAGGCCTGGTCCCGTCGGCTTCAGGCCACGGAGCTGCCCATCGGCACGCTGCGCCGGCCCCTGGCCGATGTGCGCCATCTCATGGGCTTCACCCATGGCGCATGGTGGGTGCAGGACGCGGCCGCCTCCCTGCCGGTCCGGCTGCTGCGTCCTGTGCCCGGCCAGCCGGTGGTGGATCTGTGCGCCGCACCCGGCGGCAAGACCATGCAGCTTGCCGCCATGGGCGCCGAGGTGTTCGCCGTCGACCGGTCGGCCAACCGGTTGAAACGCATCCAGGAAAATTTGGATCGGGTCCATTTGCCCGCGCGCCTTGTGGAAATGGATGCAACGACGTGGATCCCCGAGACGCCGGTCCACCGGATCCTGCTTGATGCACCTTGCACGGCCACGGGCACGATCCGCCGGCATCCGGATATCCCGCATTTGAAAACACCCGGGGATGTGGAAAAGCTGACGGCCCTCCAGGATCGGCTTTTGGGTCACGCCCTGGATCACCTCGCGCCGGGCGGCTTGCTGGTGTTTTGCACCTGTTCTCTGCAACCCGAAGAAGGCCCCGAACGGATCGAGCCGCTGCTGGCCTCCCGCGCCGATGTGGAGCGCGTGCCCATTGACGCCGAGGAGATCGACGGCTTCGAAGAAGCGGTCACGCGGGACGGTGATCTGCGGACGCTGCCGTGTATTTGGCCCGATCTGGGCGGCATGGACGGCTTTTTCGCGGCCCGCTTGCGCAAAAAGAGCTAAAAGCCATCGGCAAAAATGGGCCGGGTCCGGATTGTGACCGCCGGAACGCCTTCATCTGGACCGAATCCGGTGGGTTCATTGGCGCGTTGATACGGTGACGCGCGGTTGAGGGTGGCGGTCCGGCCAGGACCCTCCATATCCAAGCGGAGCTGTTGCGGCCCCTCCGGCCGAGACATTTTGAGATCCTTTTCCTGGCGGAGACCACGACCATGACCACGCTCGTTTCCATGCGTCCCGCGGCCCCCCTGCGTGCGGCCGTTCTCGTACTGGCCGGCACCCTCGCCCTGGCCGCCTGCGCCCCGGCTCCCGGCGGCAACACGGTGTCCCGCGGCAGCCTGGGCACGCCGAGCCGCGTCGCCTATGGCGAAGTGATCGATGTCCGTGCGGTGAATATTGAAGGTCAGCAATCGGGCAAGGGTGCCCTGGCCGGGGCCGCCGTCGGCGCGGCCACCGGCGTGGGGATTGCGGGCGGCACCACCGAGAGCATTGTGGGCGGTGTCGCTGGCGCCGCGATCGGCGGCCTGGCCGGCAACGCCATCGAGCGCCGGGCCACAACGAAAAACGCTTTCGAATACACCATCCGGGACTCGAACGGTCAGGTGTTCAACATCGTCCAGGGCGGCGATGCGGCCATCCCGACAGGAACCCGCGTCCAGATCGTCTATGGTGATCGCGTTCGGATCGTGCCGGACAATCGAGGTTTCACAGGCGCCCCGGCCTATCGCGATCCCACCTATTGATGTCGCGGTGGGCGGCACCGGCGACGGCATGGTGCCTCTCCGCCCTGTCAGGCCTCGCGATCGGCCAATCCGCCCGGGTGGCGCGCTTGCTCCCGGGCCAAACACCGTGTTAGTTCAACCACATGGCTGATTCAGTCCGCATTGCCCCTTCCATTCTTGCTGCCGATTTCGCCCGTCTCGGCGAGGAGGTCGAGGCGGTGACGCGGGCCGGTGCCGATTACATCCATATTGATGTGATGGACGGCCATTTCGTTCCGAACCTGACGATCGGCCCTGAGATCGTAAAGGCGCTCAGGCCGTTTTCCGATCGGCCCTTCGACGTTCACCTGATGATCTCGCCTGTGGATCCCTTTGTGGAGGCCTTTGTCGAGGCGGGCGCCGACATCATCACAGTGCATCCGGAGGCCGGAGCCCATCTCCATCGGACGGTCCAGCGGATCAAGGCCCTCGGCGTCAAGGCCGGCGTCGCCCTCAATCCGGCGACGCCCCTTGAGTCCATTGACTATCTGCTTGAGGATCTCGACCTGGTGCTGGTGATGAGCGTCAATCCCGGCTTCGGCGGCCAGTCCTTCATTGAAACCCAGCTTGAGAAGATCAAGGCCCTCCGGGAGCGGATCGACAGCATCGGGCGCCCCATCGACCTGGAAGTGGACGGCGGCATCAATTTCGACACGGCCCCCCGGGCCATCGCCGCCGGCGCCCGGGTCCTCGTGGCGGGCACGGCCACGTTCAAGGGTGGACGAGACGCCTATGCGGGCAATATCGAGCGGCTGCGCGGCACAGCGGGACCGCCCATGACGGGGGCGCGAAATCCTGACCGGCCCGTCCACGGCCGGTTCGACCCCTGGCGCCGCCGGAGGACATCCATGATGCTAGCAGCCTGGGCACAGGGCTGGGCCGGGCTGGCCGGTGATCGATTGGGCGAAGCCGGCCGCATCGCGGCGGCGCGATCCATCCTGGGTCTGACGGACCTCACCGGCAGCCACGGCATCCTTCCGGACCGGATTCTCCACGCACCGGCCGATCCCCGTATCCCGGACCCTCTTCGCGCGCAGGGGCTCGTGGACGGCATCTATGCTTTTGGCAGCGGCACGGAGACCCTGCCGGCCGGCGTTGCGCCCTGGCGGCGTCCCGGACCGGGCATCGCCTGGCGTAAGGATCTGTTCGGCTTCGACTGGCTGCGCCATCTGGAGGCGCTTAAGCCGGCCGACGCGACGGATCAGGCCCGGTGGCTGGTCAATACCTGGATCCATGACTGCGGAAGCTGGCATCCGCTGGCCTGGCGGGCCGATATTCTGGCCACGCGTCTCACGGCCTGGTTCGTCCATTGGCGGATGATCCTGACGGGGGCAGACCTGATCTGGCGGTCCGCTTTTCTGCGCTCCACGATCCGCCAGGCCAATCACCTGCACCGCGCCGCGATGCTCGCTCCGGCCGGGGAGGCCGCCTTGCAGGCCGCCATCGGCCTTGCCCTGACCGGCCTGTGCCTGCCCCATGGGGAGAAGCGGACGGCCCGCGGTCTCGCCCTCACTGAAGAAGCGCTGGCCCGTCAGATCCTGCCCGATGGCGGCCATGTCAGCCGCAATCCGGAAGTCCTGGCGCGGGTCTATCTTGCGCTCTGGCGCCTCGACGACACCCTGGCGGCCCAGCGCCGGGAGCGGCCGGAAGCCCTGCGCCATGCCCTTGACCGCATGGCGCCCATGCTGCGCTTTTTCTGCCATGGCGATGGGGTGGCCGCCGCATTCAACGGCAGCCGGCGTCTGCCTGCGGAGGATTTGTCGTCGATCCTCGGCGGCGACGAGACCGGGGCCCAGCCCCTTCAACGGGCCCGGCCATCGGGGTTCCATCGCATGGAACGGGGCCGGGCCGTGGTGATCATGGATACGGGCCGTCCGCCGGGGGATAATCTGACGGGTGCCCATGCGGGGTGCCTGGCCTTCGAACTGAGCAGCGGGGCAGAGCGGATCGTCGTCAATTGCGGCGCCTGCCACGATCAGGGCGATGCCTGGCGCCAGGCCCTGCGTGCGACCGCCGCCCACTCCACCGTGACAGTCGCCGACACATCGAGCTGCCGCTTCATGGGCACGCCCGTGGCGAGCCGGCGCGGGGGCCGGTCCATCCGCCTGCCGTCGGGTGACGGGCGGATCATCATCGGTCCGTCTTCAGTGATCGTCGACCGGGCGGACCACGAGGAAGGCAGCCTCATCGAGGCTACCCATGACGGGTATGCATCCTCCTTCGGGCTGCTCCACTGCCGGCGGCTCTATGTGGATGAGACGGGTACAGATATTCGAGGGGAGGATCAGTTGTCCTGGGCCGAGCCCCGCCGGGGCGAGCGTCAAAAAGGCGGCACCCGGCGGCGGGCGCGGGACTTCGCGGCACGGTTTCATCTCCACCCGGATGTCATTCCGGAGTTAACGGGGTCGGGGGAGCAGGTCCAGTTGACCCTGCAATCGGGCGAGCGCTGGCGTTTCCAGGCCGCCGGCGCCACCGTGAGCCTTGAGGAAAGCGCCTATCTGGACGAAGAGGGCATGGTCTGCCAGGCCCGCCAGATTGTCCTGCGCGGATCCCTGGGCGCCCGGGGGGCGGTGATCAAATGGGCCCTAGCCGGTGCCGCGCTTGACACGAAAGCCGCCAGGGCCGGCGCCCAAGACGAGGAGCTCGTCGTCGACGCAATTGGGGGCGACGCGATTGGGGGCGAGGCAGGTGGGGGCGAACAACGACCGGCGTCGTTCCGGGAGTCCGGGCCGGGCCGGTTTGCCTTGGCCGAGCAGAACGATAGCGTGGGGGAGCGAAGCCTCGTCGGCTGGGATGACGAGGAGCTTCCCGTCTGGGATGCTTGAGAAACCGGTTTTGAGACAGGAGAGACGAGGCATGGGGCCCAAGGCCGTGAAACGCGCGTTGCTGTCCGTTTCGGACAAGCGCGGGATTGTGGAATTGGCACAAGGGCTCGACCGGCTCGGGGTGACATTGATCTCGACGGGCGGCACGGCAGCCCTGCTCCGCAAGGCGGGCCTCGGCGTCCAGGACGTATCCGAATTGACGGGCTTCCCCGAAATGATGGACGGCCGGGTCAAGACGTTGCATCCGGCGGTCCATGGCGGCCTGCTGGGGGACCGGGACAAGGCGGAGCATCGCAGCGCCATGGAGGGCCACGGCATCGCCGGGATCGACCTTCTGGTGGTCAATCTCTATCCCTTCGAGGACACGGTCGCTTCGGGGGCTGCCTTCGAGACGGCCATCGAGAATATCGATATCGGCGGGCCGGCCATGATCCGCTCAGCCGCCAAGAACCATGCCCATGTGGGCGTGGTGGTGGACCCGGGGGACTATCCGGACATTCTCGAGGCGTTGAGCGAGAATGGCGGTCTCGACACGGACCATCGCCGGCGTCTGGCGGCAAAGGCCTTTGCCCGGACGGCCGCTTATGACGGTGCCATCGGAGCCTGGCTCGCCCAGACACTGGGCGAGCCGACCCCGGAATGGCGCAGCCTGTCGGGCCGTCTGCGCCAGACCCTGCGTTACGGCGAAAACCCCCACCAGACGGCGGCTTTCTACGTGACCGGCGCGCCCCGGCCGGGCATTGCGACGGCCCGCCAGGTTCAGGGCAAGGAACTCAGCTACAACAATCTCAACGACACGGACGCCGCGTTTGAACTCGTTTGCGAGTTCGATCCCAAGGATGCCCCGGCGGTCGCCATCATCAAACATGCAAACCCCTGCGGCGTCGCCATCGGCCCCACGGCGCGGGTCGCTTTCGAGAAAGCCCTGCTGTGCGATCCGGTGAGTGCTTTCGGCGGCATCATCGCGCTCAACACAACGCTTGATCGTCAGACAGCGGAGCTGATCGGCGAGCGCTTCACCGAAGTCATCATTGCGCCGGATGCGGAAGAAAGCGCCCTGGCGTTCCTGGCATCGAAGAAAAATCTGCGTGTCCTGCTGACCGGCGGCCTCGCCGATCCGCTGGAGCCGGGCGATCAGATCAAGAGCGTGGCGGGGGGCTTCCTGGTCCAATCCCGCGATGCGGGCCGGGTCCTGCCCGAGGACTGGCAGGTGGTCACCCAGCGCGAGCCGACACCGGCGGAAGCCACAGATCTTCTCTTTGCGTTTAAGGTTGCAAAGCATGTCAAATCGAATGCGATCGTCCATGCGCGACACGGTGCCACCGTCGGCATTGGCGCCGGTCAGATGAGCCGGGTGGATTCGGCGCGCATCGCGGCCCAAAAGGGGCAGGATGCCGCCGACACCGTGGGTTTGCCGGACACGCTCACGAAAGGATCGGTTGCGGCTTCCGACGCGTTTTTTCCATTTCCGGATGGTATGCTCCAAACTGTGGAAGCGGGGGCGACGGCGGTCATCCAGCCGGGTGGGGCCATGCGGGACGACGAAGTAATTGCCGCCGCGGACAAGGCCGGCGTGGCTATGGTCCTCACGGGCATGCGCCATTTCCGCCATTGAGACTTCCCCCATTGAGACCGCCCGGATTTCGGGGACGGCGGGTTTGTGGGGACGGTAAGGGGCTGCCCGTGCGGGGCGGGTGAAACGGGAAACGGGCATGGGTATCCTACGCTGGATCATGATCGGCGGTCTGACCATCCTGGCCGTCACGGGCGCAGGCGCGCTTTTGGCGCTGCATGGCCAGGCCACCGGCTGGCTCGTGACCAAGCGCTCTTTGAGCACCTGGGTCGAGGCGATCGAGGGCCATACCGAGGTCATCCGGCCCCCGGGGGCCGGTCCTTTCCCAGTCTTTGCCATTTTTCCCGGCTGCGGCGGCGTGCGGCCCCACCACGCCCAATGGGCGCGGCTTGCGGCCGATGAGGGCTATCTCGCCCTGATCGTGGACAGTTTCGGTCTGCGGGGGCTCGATCGGGCGCAGAGCCTGCGGGATGTGTGCTCCGGCACGCGCCTCTGGGGACGGGAGCGCGCCGGCGATGTGGCGGCGGCCCTGGCGCTTGTCCGGCGGCGCGAGGACACCGACCCTGAACGGATCGTCCTGATGGGCCAGTCCCACGGTGCGTGGTCCATCATGGATCTGATGGCCATGGATCTTGAAGACCGCCGCCCGACAAGCCTCAGCCAACCCCTGGATCCGTCGATCCGCCGGGGCGTGATCGGCACGGTCCTGTTCTATCCTTATTGCGGCTTGTTCAGCTTGAGCGGGTCCGAAGGCTGGGGCCACACCCCGCCGACCCTGATGTTCGTGCCCATGGAAGACCAGGTCGTGTCTGCCCTGGCCTGTCTCGAGACCGCCGGCGCGCTAGAGGAGACAGGTCTTTCGCTCGATCTCGTAACCTTTCCGGATGCCGATCACGCCTTTGACGAATTTGCCCTGGGAACGGACGAAGGCTCGCCCTATCGCCAGGATCTGACGGAGCAGGCCCGCGCCACCGTAGCCGGGTTTCTGCGCCGCGTCGGGAGCAGCGGCCCATGACCGGCCTTGCGGATCGTGAAAATCTGGATGCGGCCAGCGTGGTTTGGATCTTATCCGTGCTCACTCTGGTTTCGCTGGGGTTTTTCGGCTCGTTTCGGCCTGCCCTTGCCGTGGAAGCGGTGGAGACCGTCTCCACCGAGATCGTCCTCGATTCCGCGGGCAGCGCCCGGATCGTGGTACAGGCCGAAGGCGACGAGATCGATCACGGCATAGTGCTCGAGCTGGCGCACGGGATCGGTCCTGCGGAAAATCTTGCTGTCCGGCGCTCCGGGGAGGATGCAACTCTCGCTGCCGCCATCGTTCCCGCTCTAAGCGCCGGTAACGGCGGCGGATCCGGTGGCTGGTCGGCCCGCGTTCTGCGCCGGTAACGACTGCGCCAGGTACGAGTGCGCGTATGTCACAACAGGGATGATTGGAATGAATGCGCTTCAAAGCTTTCTTTCCCAGGCCAGCAGTTTCGTCTGGGGCCCCTTTCTGCTGATCCCGCTTCTTCTGGGAACGGGCCTGTTTCTCTCGGTGCTGTTGAAATTCATGCCGCTGTTTCGCATCGGCAAGGGTTTCGTCATGGCCTTTGAGGGGCGCAAAGAGGGCCAGGCCGCCGGCGAGATCACGCCCTTCCAGGCCCTGACCACGGCCCTGTCGGCAACGGTCGGCACCGGGAACATCGCTGGCGTGGCTACGGCCATTTTTCTGGGCGGTCCGGGCGCGGTGTTCTGGATGTGGGTCACGGCCCTGCTCGGCATGGCCACCAAATATTCCGAAGCCGTTCTTGCCGTGAAATATCGGGAAGTGGATGCCAGCGGACGGTATCTGGGCGGACCGATGTATTATATCCGCAATGGCCTGGGGCCGCGCTTTGCCTGGCTCGGCGCGGCTTTTGCGCTGTTCGCGATGATCGCCGCCTTCGGTCTTGGCAACATGGTTCAGGCCAATTCCGTGGCGGCGGCTTTCGATGCCAATTTCGGTGTGCCCCATATGGTGACGGGTGCGGTCCTCGCCCTTGTCACCTTTGCGGTCATTATCGGCGGCCTGCGCCGGATCGCCCATGTGGCGGAGATCCTGGTGCCCGCCATGGCGGTATTCTATGTGGGCGGCGCGCTGCTGGTCCTGCTGCTTAATGCACCCCAGGTTCCGGCCGCAGTCTCGTTGATTGTCACGGACGCGTTCACGGGCACGGCGGCGGCGGGCGGTTTTGCCGGGGCGGCCGTCTGGGCGGCCATGCGCTTCGGCGTGGCCCGGGGCATCTTTTCCAACGAAAGCGGCCTCGGCAGTGCAGCGATTGCCCATGCGGCGGCCCAGACGAACAATCCGGTGCGTCAGGGCACCATCGCCATGATGGGCACCTTCATAGACACCATCATCGTCTGTACCATGACGGCGCTTGTGATCCTCACCGTAGAGATCCCGACCGAAGTGGACGGCGCCACCGTGATGGTGCCCGCCTGGACATCCGGGCTGACCGGTGCCCAGCTGTCGACCGCCGCATTCGGGGCCGGTCTGCCCGGCGCCCAATGGGTCATCAGCATCGGTCTGATCATCTTTGCCTTCACCACCGTGATGGGCTGGAGCGTCTATGGCGAACGGTCGGCGGAATATCTGTTCGGGCCGTCCGCAATCCTGCCCTATCGTCTGGTCTGGATCGCGGCCCTTTTCGTCGGGGCGGTCGTGCAGCTCGATCTTGTCTGGACGTTCTCGGATGTGATGAATGGGCTTATGGCGATCCCCAATCTGATCGCGCTCATTCTGCTCAGTGGCACCGTCGCGACGATTACACGCGAGGCGCTCGCCAAGGAAAAGCTCACGGCAGTGCCAGGGAAACCCTGATATCCCTCCCGCTTTTTTTCCTTAGGCGGACCCGCCCCCAACCCTTAGGCTGTTCGGATGCGCGAAAAGCGGATCTGAACAGCCGGGCAAAGCCGGCAATGGCGCAGGG
Source organism: Alphaproteobacteria bacterium (assembly GCA_050331455.1). Taxonomy (GTDB): domain Bacteria; phylum Pseudomonadota; class Alphaproteobacteria; order JAJFIK01; family JAJFIK01; genus CAYUYV01. The sequence goes on along the minus strand of JBHJGV010000040.1, from coordinate 47,723 downwards.
GGAGGAACAATGACAATCAGGCCCGAGGCGGACGGACGGAGCGGGGCAGGGGATGGCGAACCGGTCGGCGGCACGGTGTCCGTCCTGGGGCTGAAGATTGCAGGGCGCCATATCGCCCTGGCGATCCTGACGCTGATCTATATCCTCAACTATATGGATCGTCAGATCCTGTCGGTGCTGCTCCAACCCATCAAGGAGGAGTTCGGCGTGTCCGACGGCACGTTGGGGCTCCTGTCCGGTGTTACCTTCGCCCTGTTCTACGCGACCCTGGGCATTCCCATCGCCCTGCTGGCCGACCGGGTCAACCGGCGCAACGTCATCGCGATCTCGCTGACCGTGTTCAGCCTCATGACGGTGCTGTGCGGCATGGCCACCCAGTTCTGGCATCTGCTTCTGGCCCGCATCGGGGTCGGCATCGGCGAGGCCGGTACCAGCCCGCCGTCCCACTCTATGATCGCGGATCTTTATCCGCCGGAACAGCGGGCGACGGCGCTCGCCGTTTATGCAACGGGCGTCAATATCGGTCTCATGCTCGGCTTTTTCGGCGCAGGCTGGCTCAACGAGCTTTATGGCTGGCGCTCGGCGTTTCTCGTGGCGGGCGTGCCGGGTCTCGTCCTCGCGGTGATTGCGCTCATTGCCCTGAAGGAACCGGTCCGAGGGGCGGCGGATTTGCGGGCCATGCCCCCGGCGGCGCCGCGCCCGAAGCAACCGGCCGTCGGCGCGATGACTGTGCTGGGCACCATGTGGAGCAAGCCGAGTTTCCGGCACCTGTCCTTCGCGGGCGCCCTGTTCGCCTTTGTGGGCTATGGCGCGGTGGCCTGGACGCCGGCCTTTTTGATCCGTACCCACGGGCTCACCACGGGGGAAGTGGGCACCATTCTGTCCTTGATGTATGGGGTGCTCGGACTGATCGGCACGATTGTCGGAGGCGGCCTGGCGGACCGTTTGAGCAAACGCGACATGCGCTGGCAGATGGGGGTGCCGGCTTTGGCGATCCTGGCTTCGACCCCGTTTGGCCTTGGTTTTTTCCTCAGTGACGATACGACCACGGCGCTCTTGTTCTACACCGTTCCGGTGCTGGTGGGGACGGTCTATCTGGGGCCGACCTTCGGTTCGACCCAGGCTCTGGCGCCCCTGCGCATGCGCGCTGCTGCGGCGGCCTTGCTGCTTTTTATCCTGAACATCATCGGCCTGGGCCTCGGGCCATGGATCCTTGGGGTGCTGAGCGACGCGCTGCGGCCCCAGTTCGGCCAGGACAGCCTGCGCTACGCCATGTTGATCGTCAGTCTGGTGGGGCTTTGGTCGGCGCTTCACTATGCGCTGGCCGCCCGAACCCTGGCCGCCGATATCGCGCAGACCCGCGCAGCGGACTCATGAGCCAAGGTCTTACGGCACGAGGCTCGTGCGGCCGATCCAGGCGAGGTTGAGAAGGCGGGTCAGCGGGTCCGGGCCGCGGCGGCCCTCAATTCGGCCCAGGGCCTCCCGATAGACCGGCACCTGGCGCAGGCGCTGGGGGAGGCGGGGATAGAGGCGGTGGATGCGGCGCCAGGCAAGGGCGGCGCGCGCTTCCTCCCGGGGGCCGAAGGCAAGGCCGAACCCCTCGCGCAAACGCAGCGGCAGGCTTTCGGCGGTCAGGCACCGGAACCAATAGGGCGTACCCGGCCACCAGGATGCGCCCCGGCCCGCCATCAGAGCCTGACCGATGGTGTGGCCGGCCGTACCGATGCTGAGAATGTCCGAGGACAGCATATCCTCCACATAGTCCTGAAAGGCCCCCCAATCCTGGGGCACGGCCTCGTCCGGAATGCCGAACAGGCCGGCGAAGCGCCGGGTCTGGGCGTAGTAGGCCTCGCGGAAGGCCGGATCCATGGGGCCCATGACGGCTTCATGCATGCGCACGGAACTGTCCCACAAGGTCGCATGGACCCACAAAAGCGCGTCCACATCATTCGCCCGGTAGGGGCTTCCGGCGACGAACGGCCCGACGGTTTCGTCCATGGGGCCGGCAATGGCGCTGTGAATGCGGTGGAGTTGGCGGGCCCGGGCACAGGCCTGGTCCGTCGACCCGTAGACCATGGAAAACATCATGGTGAAGGTCCGGTGGAACCGGCCAATGGGATCGCGCAGGGCGCGGGACTGGCGCAGCACTCCTTGGGCAACCCAGGGATGGGCGGTTTGCAGCAGCATGGCGCGTCCGGCCCCCAGAAACACCAGGGCCTCCCGCTGCACTTGCCATATGGGATTGTCCGGCCCGAATAGCCCGATGACGGGGGACGGCGCGCCGGCCACGGCACGGGCCAGGCCGGCCTCCAAATCGCTCGAACGGACGGGACGGGACGGGCGTTCCAGACTCATGGCGGATCCGTTCGAACTCGATGGTCAATCATCAATGTGTGGGATCAGTGTATGGCAGCGGCACAGGCGCCGGCGCCCGCTTTCGGTACGCTGACACCGCTGTGCCACCGGGGCAAGGCGCCGTGCCATTTCGAGCCGTCCGGTGCGGGAAAGCGCCAGCGATCCTGGCATGGCTTTTGGCCCGGGCTGTGCAGGGCGAGCTGCGGTGATCTCTTGATCGTCAAACGTGTTCCCTCCCTTTGCCCCCGGCCCGGTTTGGTTCGGGGGCATTTTTCGGTGCGGTCTTCGCGTTTCGCGCGGCGGCCCGTCAAGGCAGGTCGTCTTCCCGCAGAACCCGGTGCTGGGCGGCGACCGCCTGCATCAGGGCTTGAGCTTCGGGTGTGCGCATCAGTTCGGCGAACAGCCGCGATTCCAGTGTCAGCATGTCCTTCGTCACCGGGCTGACGGCTTCCCGGGTCAGCCGCTTAATATGGGCCACGGCAAGGGGCGGGCGTAGGGCGATTTCCGCTGCGATCGCCTGGGCCCGCTCCAGCGCCGATTCCGCGGTTTCCGCCGGCACGAGTTCTTCCACAAGGCCATAGGCATGGGCCTCGGACGGCGTGACGAGGCGGGCCCGCAGCATCATTTCGAGGGCACGGCCCCGGCCCACCTGGGCGGGCAGGCGCTGGGTGCCGCCGCCGCCAGGCAGGATACCGACGGACACCTCCGGCAGACCGAAGCGAAAGGGGCCGTCCTTGGCCACCCGAATGTCCATGGCCAGGGCGAATTCGAGGCCGCCGCCCATGGCGGTGCCGTTCAGTGCACAGATGACCGGTTTTGGAAAATGCTCCACACGGAGGAGCACATCATCCATGTTGACGGCCCATTTGGTGCCGTCGCCCCGCGCGCTGGCATCCAGTTCCTCCACGGAGAAGTGGCGGATGAAATAGTCGCTGTCGGCGCCGGTGAACACGACCGCGCCCACATCGTCTTCGTCGAGCCGGGGCAGCATGTCGGCAATCTCGTGCACGGTGGACGGTGTCATGACCTGCAGGGGCGGATTGTCGAAGGTGACCGTTGCAACGCGGTCCTCGATGGCAAGGGTCAGGTGGCTCATGGCGCTCTCCCCGGGCGTGGTGTTGTATTTTCCGAGTGTGTCAGCCGCGCGGGGCCGGGACAATTGTGCCGGCGGTGAAGGACCGGCGCAGATCGTCGAGGACCTCCCGGTCAATGAGCGCGTCATCGCGGATCCGGTTGTCGTAATTGGCCCAGCCCATGAGGCGCTCCATGGCCCCGATGGCCGCCGCGTCCCAGTGCTCCGGATCGCCCTCGTCCCGGAGGAAGTTCAGTGCCGTGAGAATCCCCTTCAACTCCCGCGCCAGGGCCGGGTCGATGGGCACGAGATTGTCAGGCTGGCTCGGAAAATAGGACAGGCCGTGGATCGCAAGGCAACGGGCCAACTCATCGATGGGCTCGGCATGATCATAGATCGAAATGGTCACGAGCCGGTCGTCGGCGCCGCCATACCCCCCGCCCTCCCGCACCACCACAAGCGCTGCGGACTGCTGGCCGCGCAGTTCCCCGCCCGCGGTTTCGCCGGCCTGGAGCGCATCCACGAGTCGATGGGCAAGTGTGTCCGAGGATGCGGTTTCGAACGTCCGGACCATGGCCTCGACGACGCCGGGGCCGGCGAGCCCGTTGCCCTGCGCCGTGCAATGCGCCCCTTGGGCATCGCCGGCAAAGCCGGGCCATGTCCGGACCACGGCTCCGGTAAAGGCCGCCGGGTGACCCGCCGCATCCACAACGCCGAACTGGCGTGACGCCTGGTCCGGGTCGCTGCGCAGGGCAATGTTCAGGGCCTCCCGCGCGCCGGTGCCAAGGCTCACCAAAGCGAGGATGCGGTTCGCGAGGGCCGGATTGCCAAAGGCCTGGGTGGCGACCGCGGCGTGGCCGGCCCGGGCATGGGGGACGAGGCCGCCCACATTGGGGAATTTCGACTGGACGGCGATGCCCAGATCGCCCGTCTCCGGATCGAAGGCCACGATGGAGTAAGTCATGGGGCGGCATGTCCTGAAAGGGTGATGGGCGTCAATACAGGGGGCGGAACAGTTCCTTGGGCTCGCGCACGCCGCGCAGATGGTGAAAGCCGACGGATTCGAGCTGAACCGTACATTCGAGGCCGGCAAAGGCGGAGGTGGTTAGCACCGGAAAGCCGAGGCTTTTGGTCAAGGCTTCCACACGGACGACCTCGTTGACGGCAGTGCCGATCGCCGTGAAGTCCAGACGGTCCTGACTGCCCACATTGCCGAAGACGATCTCCCCGGCATGGAGGGCGAAGCCCGCCCGCAAATGGTCGATGCCCTCGGGCAGCACATCCGAAGGGATCGCTTCCAGGGCGGCGAGGGCCCGGCGCACGGCGGCATTGGCGCCGCAGGCCACATGGTCCATCTGCGCCGGCGGCGCGTCCTTCGGCACGGGGAAGATGGCAAGCAGTCCGTCCCCAATGATCTTGATGATGTCGCCGTTAAAATATTGGATCGGTTCCGCCACGGCCTCGTAATACAGGCACAGGGCCCGGATCGTGTCGTCGGGGGGCAACCCGTCCGCCATGGCCGTGAAGTCGCGTAAGTCGCAATAGAGGATGATGGCGTTGAGGGCCTCGCACTGGAACCGGCGGATCGTCCCCTTGATGACCCGATCGGCCGCCGCATTGCCAAGATAGGTGCGCAGCAGGGTGTGGGTCATGGTGTGGCTGCGCTCGATCTCCAGGCGCAGGGCGAGGAGCGGGCTCAGGGCGTCGATCTCGGCGAGCTGGTCGGAGGAGAATCCGCCCGGTTCATGGGTCACCCAGGAAATGAAGTTCCGGGTGCCGTCGGAGAAGACCAAGGCCGTGGCCAGATAATCCGTCGCGCCCTCATTGCGCAGTTCCGCCAGGACCGGGAAGTCCAGGGCACAGTCATTGCGGTGCAGCGGGCGCCGGATCGCATCGGCTCCGTCGTCGATCACCTTGATCGGGCTGTGGAGATAGTCCTCCGTCCCCGGACCTTCCTGGTAGCCAAACACCACTTCGGAGACCCCCTCGGTCTGGGTCCAGCGCAGCCCGATGCCCTCGATTTGGGGGTGGACTTCTTCAAGGGTGCAGGTGACCCGCGTCACCGGTACGCCCTGCCTCCTCAGCCCTTCGCATGCGCCGCTCAGGATGTCCGAAGCCGTCTGTCGTCGTCCGCCATGTCTGGCCAGCCATTCGGCCGTGGACAGGCTGCCTGGTCCAATGGCCGGCGCGGCGCCAACCATGTGGAACGCTTGGGGGCGTGACGGGGCACTGTCGATGGACTTAGCGGACAAGGGGCACTCCTCCGGCATCTTGAGTCACGGGGCCTTGCGGGCCCTTGAAAACGGTGGCGCTGAGACGGCGTGGGCGATTTGCTCTGCGGCCTCCTTGTATCCGGCGCGGAAATGGCGATTTTTAGGGTCGAGCGGTGGGGCGTCCGGCCGAACCCAGGCTGTTGCACCTCACCGTGAGGCCGGGCGCATCGACCAGGATCACACGCCACCGGGACAAAACACCGATTGGAGGCTCCATGTTTATTCAGACCGAAGAAACACCCAACCCCGCGACACTCAAATTTCTGCCAGGTCGGGCGGTGATGGCCGAGGGCACGCGGGAATTCGTGAGCCAGCAGGATGCGGACGGATCGCCGCTCGCAGCGGCCCTTTTCCGGGTGGATGGCGTCAGCGGGGTTTTTTTTGGTCCCGACTTTATCACGATCACGAAAGACGGCGGTGACTGGGCCCATTTGAAGCCGGCCCTGCTTGGCGCGATCACGGACCACTATGCCTCCGGCACCCCGCTGTTTGCCGACGGCGCGTCCACCACGGCCACCGGTCATGCGGCCTATGACGGCGACGACGAGGACGTGGTCGCCCAGATCAAGGAATTGCTGGATACGCGGGTGCGCCCGGCCGTGGCCCAGGACGGCGGCGATATTCTGTTCCACGGCTTCAAAGATGGGGTGGTCTATCTGCACATGCGCGGCGCCTGCGCCGGATGCCCGTCCTCCACGATGACTCTGAAAATGGGCATCGAGAACATGTTGAGGCACTATGTGCCGGAAGTCGAAGAGGTGCAGCCCGTCGAGGCCTGATCGGAGGGTTTGCGCCGTCCCATGAATGTAGGGGTGAAGACGATGTCCCGTGCAGCCGCACCCCATGTCCTGGCGATCGATACCGCCCTCAATGCCTGTTCGGTTGCGCTCGCGCCCCTTGATGCGGCCGGTACGGCCGTCACCCGGCACGAACCGCTGACCCGGGGCCATGCCGAGATGCTGTTTCCCATGATCGCGTCAGCGGCCGAGGACGCGGACATCCCCATGCGGGCCGTGACCCGGATCGTGGTGACCACCGGACCGGGCCATTTCACCGGCGCCCGGGTCGGCCTTGCGGCGGCCCGGTCCATGGCGCTGGCTCTGGGCTGCCCGTGTATCGGTGTGTCGACGCTTGAGGCCCTGATGGGCGCCTTGCCCGGCGATGGCATCGCCGTGAGCGCAATCGATGCCCGGCGAGGTGACGTTTATCTGCTTATTCGCGGCCACGAGCCGGTGCTTTTGTCCCTCGATGCCGCTTGCGAACGGATCCGGAGCGCCCAAACCGACCCGTCCGCGGTGCTGCGCCTGATCGGTTCAGGCGCGCCGCTGATCGCCGAACAGGTCGGCGGCCCGGAGGATGGGGTGCATGTGGACCCGCGAGTGCTGATCGATCCCCTTTGGCTTTTGGCCTATGCAGGCGCGGATCCCCAGGCCTATCCGCCGTGCCCCCTCTATCTCCGGGCTCCGGATGCCACCCCGCCTGCGGCGCCGTCCTGGACCGCGCGCCCATGACCGTCCGATCCGGTGCCGGCCCTTCGGGTCTTACATGGGACCGGGCCATGCCTCCCCATGCACCGGTTCTTGCCGGTCTCCACGAAGCGGCCTTTCCGGACGGCCCCGTCTGGAGCGCGGCAGATTTCGGCGCGTTTCTCGCGCAACCCCCTGCGCTGGGTGTGCTGGGCACGGTCGACGGTTTGCCGGCCGGTTTCGCCCTTGCCGTTGCGGCCGCGCCGGAGGCCGATCTGGTGTTGATCGCCGTGGCGCCAGCCTTGCGCCGCAGCAGGATCGGATCGGGCCTGATGGCGGCCTTGGACGAGACCCTGAGGGCAGCGGGCGTTAGGGAAATTTTTCTGGATGTGGCCGACGATAATCCGGACGCCATTGCCTTTTACAAATGCCTGAAATTTCAAGAAATTGGGCGACGAAAGCAGTATTATCGGCGTCAGGCTCGCGGATCGGGTGAGTCCGGTGGGGCCAAAGCGGATCGCATCGATGCCATTCTCATGGCGCGGGCTTGGACTTAGAATGATTCTAGATTGACTTAGGGCACGGGCCGGCAGCGAGGTATGTACCGTCGCGCCGATGAAGCTTTCGTCCTGCCGTTTGGAGATGTGCCATGGAATTTCTGGAAAAGCTGTGCATCGACCGGGGCATGCGGATGACCGAGCAACGCCGCGTGATTGCCCGCGTTCTGGCCGCGTCCGAAGATCACCCGGACGTGGAGGAGGTCTATCGGCGGGCCGTGGACGAGGATCCGCGCATCTCGCTCGCCACCGTGTATCGCACGGTGCGTTTGTTTGAAGAGGCGGGCATCATTGAGCGCCTCGATTTCCGGGACGGGCGCGCCCGCTATGAGCAGGCCACCGAGGAGCATCACCACCACCTGATCGATCTCGATACCGGCGATGTCATCGAATTCCAGGACGAGGAACTTGAGCGAATCAAGGAACGCATCGCCCAGGAGTTGGGCTATGACCTCGTTGATCATCGCCTGGAGCTTTACGGCGTTCGGCGGGTCGATCCGGCGGATGCCAAGGGCCGGCGTCCCAACGGGTCTCGCCCGCCGGTGGCGCGGCGGCGCCTGAGCTGAGGCTTTCACCGCGCCGCGGCCGCCCTTGCGGTGGGTCTTTATGGCGGCCTATTCTGCGAGACCGTGCGTGTCGATGGCCTCCCGTCGACACGCTCCTTTGTCTGGGCATGCGGATGCCGGCGCGCATCTTGAGGGACATGCGCCGCTCTTCACGGCCTTTAATGAATGCGGGATGGTCACCATGGCCCAGATGAGGGCTGTCCTCCTTTTCATGGGGTTCATGGCCCTAACGGCTCTGTCTATCCCCATCCAATTCGTTCTGGTGCGGGTATCGGCGTCCGCGGCGCGCCATTTCCCTTCGGTCTATTTCAAGGCGGTGTGCGCCCTTGTGGGAATCCGGATCCGGGCCAAGGGCCGGTTGATGCGCGAACGGCCGGTCTTGCTTGCGGCAAACCACACCTCTTATTTTGACATCGTGATCCTCGGTTCCCTGGGGCCCGTGTCCTTCATTTCAAAAAGCGAAGTTGCGGACTGGCCCCTGTTCGGGACGCTCGCGCGTCTTGCGCGGACGGTCTTTGTCGAGCGTCAGCGGCGCTCCAAGACGGGCCAGCACCGGGACATGATCCAGGCGAGGCTCTATGACGGTGACAGCCTGGTGCTGTTTCCCGAAGGCACGAGCACCGACGGCAATCATGTTCTGACGTTCAAGAGCGCCTTGATGGGGGCGGCCCAGCCTGCTCCCTGCACGGCGGGCAGCGATCCGCGCGAAATCTGGGTCCAGCCCGTGGCCGTGGCCTATACCCGCCTCCATGGCCTGCCCATGGGGCGCCTGTTCCGCCCCTTTTTCGCTTGGTATGGAGACATGGACCTTGTGCCCCATTTGTGGGAAGCCTTTCAGATGGGTCCCTTCGATGTGGATGTGCATTTCTATCCGCCGGTCCGCCATCGGGATTTCGCCTCCCGCCGGGACATGGCGGCCCATTGCGAACACATCGTTGCGGCGGGCGTGGGCCATGCCTTGAGCGGTCGGTCCGGACTGGCGGAGCCCGATGCCGAGGCCCTGGACCCGGCCGCCCGAAACGGCTCGGCGGACCCGGCAGTGGTGCTCGCCGCGTGGGGCGCAACTGGGTAAGGTGAAACGGGAGTGGCCGCGACAGGGCGGGGCCGTTCGCGATTGAGACGCGGTCCATGGCCGGATGGACTTGAGGTTGGGCATTTCTAACGGGAGGCGGGCGATTGCCGCGCCGATGTCGGTGAGCAAAACAGTTTTCATCAAGACCTATGGCTGCCAGATGAATGTCTACGACTCCGAACGGATGTCGGAACTTCTGGCCCCCCTCGGCTATGCCCCGGCGGACACGCCGGACGATGCCGACATGGTCATTCTCAACACCTGTCACATCCGCGAAAAGGCCGCCGAAAAGGTGTATTCGGAGCTGGGCCGCATCCGTCACATGAAGGAGGCCCGCGCGGCCCGAGGGCGCGGACGCATGATCGTTGCCGTGGCCGGCTGTGTCGCCCAGGCCGAGGGCGCGGAGATGAGGCGCCGCGCGCCGGTCGTCGACCTGGTGGTGGGCCCCCAAGCCTATCACCGGCTGCCCGAACTCGTGGCCCGGGCCACGCGCGAGACCGGCGGTGTGGTGGATACGGATTTTCCGGTTGAGGATAAATTCGATACCCTGCCGGAGGCGCGCCGCACCAGCGGGCCGACGGCCTTCCTGACCATCCAGGAGGGGTGCGACAAGTTCTGCACCTTCTGCGTTGTACCCTATACGCGCGGTGCGGAGTTTTCCCGGCCTGCCCGGCAGATCCTGGCCGAGGCACGGGGCCTTGCGGGGCAGGGTGTGCGGGAAATCACGCTTCTTGGCCAGAACGTCAACGCCTATCACGGGGACGGGCCCGATGGCGCTGTGTGGTCCCTGGCGCGTCTGTGCCGGGCCCTTGCCGAAGACGTGGGGCTCGCCCGGATCCGCTATACCACGAGCCATCCGCGGGATATGGACGAGGATCTCATCGCGGCCCATCGGGACCTGCCGGAACTGATGCCCTATCTGCATCTCCCGGTGCAGGCCGGCTCGGACCGCATCCTCGCGGCCATGAACCGTCAGCACACCGCGGACGACTATCGCCGACTGGTCGAGCGCATCCGGCAGGCCCGCCCCGATATTGCTCTTTCTTCGGACTTCATCGTGGGTTTTCCCGGGGAAAGCGACCGGGATTTCGAGGCGACGATGGCCCTCATACGCGATGTGGGCTTTGCACAGACCTTCTCCTTCAAATACTCCCCGCGGCCGGGCACGCCCGCCGCAGCGGAGGACTTGCAGGTGCCCGAAGCGGTGAAATCCCAGCGTCTGGAGGCCCTGCAGGCGCTGCTCGGCGATCAGGCGGATGCCTTCAACCGCTCCCTTGTGGGTCGGACCCTGCCCGTGCTCTTCGAAAAGCCCGGGCGACACGAGGGCCAGCTGATCGGTCGAAGCCCCTATCTGCAGGCGGTCCATGTGGCAGCGCCCGCCGACGCCATGGGGACCATCCGTCCCGTCCGGATCGACGCTGCCCGGGCCCATTCCTTGAGCGGCGTGCTGGCCGGGGGAGGGGACCCGCTTCAGGCAGACAACGCGGCGCCGGCACAGCCGGTTGGAGCGGTGCCATGACCGATCAACCGTCCTATCCGCCGGTGTCCCTTGCGGACCAGCCGGGTGAGCCCGGTGCGGGCATGGCCGATCCGGGCCGGGTGTTCCCGTGCTCGGATCTTGCCCGTCAGGCGGATCTGTGCGGACAGAACGACCGGCATCTGGCCCTCATTGAACAGAAATTGAATGTCACCCTGTTTCCCCGCGGCGATCACATCGAGATCAAGGGGGCGTCCGATGCGCGGGTCGCCGCCCACGGCGTTCTGGAGAGGCTGTCCCGCAGCCTCGATGAGGGCCGGGTGATCGACGAAAACGACGTGGCCGGAGCGGTGCGTCTGGTGTTGGGCAGTTCGGGGCGCGGCGCTCCCCCTCCCGATGTGGTGATCCGCACCCAGAAGAAAGTCATCGAGCCGCGCTCGGTCACCCAGAGCCATTATATGGATGCCCTGCGGCGTAACGAACTCGTATTCGGGATCGGCCCGGCGGGGACGGGAAAAACCTATCTTGCCGTGGCCCACGGGGTCAGCCTGCTCCTTGCACGCCAGGTCGACCGGCTGATCCTGTCGCGGCCGGCCGTTGAGGCGGGGGAGCGGTTGGGCTTTCTGCCCGGTGACATGCGCGAGAAGGTGGATCCCTATCTGCGGCCGCTGTTCGATGCCCTGAACGACACCATGATCGGCGATCAGGTGCAGCGGCGCCTGGGCGCCGGGGACATCGAAGTCGCGCCTCTTGCCTTCATGCGCGGGCGAACGCTGGCCAACGCCTTCGTCATCCTGGACGAAGCCCAGAACACTACGACCATGCAGATGAAAATGTTCCTCACGCGCCTGGGGGATCAGTCGCGCATGGTCATTACAGGGGACCCCACCCAGGTCGATCTTCCGCCGGGCCAGTCCTCGGGGCTCGTGGAGGCCTGTTCCATTCTTCAGGGTGTCGAGGGCGTGTCCTTCGTGCATTTTACGGATGCGGATGTTGTGCGCCATCCTCTGGTGGCCCGGATCGTCAAGGCCTACAACGCGGCCGCCATGCGCCGGGGTGAGGGGCGCCGCGGTGAGGGGCGCAGCGGTGAGGGGCACGGTGCCGATGGCTCTTGATGTCTGCATCGCTGCGGAGGGTTGGCAGGCCCTCCCGTCGGATGCATGCGCCGTGGCCCAATCGGCCTTCGGCGCGGTCGCGGCCCGGTGCGACGATCTGAGCCCGGAGGATACGGTCAGTCTGCTGCTCGACGACGACGAAGCGGTGCGCCGCCTGAACGACCGGTTCCGGGGCAGGGACGCGCCGACCAATGTCCTGGCCTTTCCGGCGGCCCCCGATGTTCCGTTTTCGAGTCCGGATCGCGGGGCAACCCCGGGCCGGTTTCTCGGGGATGTCGTTCTGGCCCTGGAGACGGTGTGCCGGGAGGCCGCCGAACAACGCAAGCCACTGCCCCACCATGTCACTCATTTGACCGTACACGCCCTGCTGCATTTGCTGGGTCATGATCATGAGGATCCGGCCGACGCCGAGATCATGGAGGCCCTGGAAACCCGTATCCTGGCCGATCTGGGCATTCCCGACCCCTATGGAGAGCATGATGGTTGATGCCACCGTTTTCACCAGTGACCAGGAGGGCGAGGACGCCAGTCCCGGGCCGGGTGGTTCACTGAAAGAGGGGACCCTCGGCCGACTTCAACGTCAGGTGACACGGTTCGTGCGCCGCCTTCGCCCCGATGGGGAAGATCTCAGCGCCGCCGATTGGCTGCGCGACCACGCCGAAGGGGAGCGCCCGCTCGACGAGACCGAGCGGTCCATGCTGCTCAATCTCCTGAAATTCCGATCCGTCCGGGTCGACGATGTCATGGTGCCCCGCGCCAACATCACCGCGGTCGAAGTCTCGACGCCGTTCGCGGATCTCGTGGACCTGTTCCGCGAGGCGGGTCACTCCCGCCTTCCCGTCTATCAGAAGACCCTCGATGATCCCCTGGGCATGGTTCACATCAAGGATATCCTGGCCTGCTTCGCGACTCCGCAGGTGGAGGACGGGGAGACGGGCGGCATACCCTCGGATCCCATGGCCAACTGGCCGCGTCTGAAGAAGGGGGTGCTTTTCGTGCCGCCGTCCATGCGCGCTGCCGATCTGCTGGTCCAGATGCAGGCCGCCCGGATCCACATGGCCCTCGTGATCGACGAATATGGCGGGACCGAAGGTCTCGTGACCATCGAAGATCTGGTCGAGACCATTGTCGGCGACATTGAGGACGAGCACGACACGGAAGAAGAGCGGGAATTCGTGGCCCTTGAGAGCGGCGGCTTCCAGGTCGATGCAGGCTTCGAGATCGAGGATTTCGAAGAGCTGACCAGCTTCGATCTCGCCTATGGTGAGGATGAGACCGAGGAGGTCGACACCCTGGGCGGCCTTGTCTTCACTTTGGCGGGCCGGGTTCCGTGCCGGGGCGAAATCATCCGCCATCCGGGGGGCTATGACCTGGAAATCATTGAGGCCGATCCGCGGCGCATCCGGCGCCTGCGCGTTGTGCCGCGCCCGGACCGGTCCCAGGAGCGGTCCGAAGGGGAAGAAATCTGAGCCGGCCGAATCGCGGAGGGTGTTTTCCAGAGGCGGTGCGGACAAGCTTTGACCAGTGGGAGGGACGATGACGGGCATTCGGGATCTGGAAACGACGCCCGCCGGGACGTCCCACGGCCGGGGATCGTTCTGGCGGGGAGGGATCGCATCCGCGCTGTTGCGTCTGCGGCTCATGCGCACCGCGGTCGCCGGGCTGACCGGTTGGCGCCGCGCCGCCGTGAGTTTGGGAGCCGGTGCGCTTGGCGTGCTGGCCATGGCGCCTTTCTTCTTCGTTCCCATCCTGATCGTCAGTTTCACGCTTCTGGTCTGGCTGCTTGACGGCGCGCGGGACCGGCCCCTGGGCGAGGCCATGGCCTGGGCCGCCCGCACCGTGTGGCTGTTTTCCTTTGGTTTCCTGTTTCCCGGTCTTGCCTGGATCGGTGAGGCATTCCTGGTGGATGCGGAGACCTTCGCGTGGTTGATGCCCTTTGCGATCAGTCTGTTGCCGGCGGGTCTGTCCCTGTTCCTTGCTGTGCTGGTGGCGCCGTCCATGGTGCTGTGGCGCCCGGGCGCCGTCAGCCGGGTGTTTCTGCTCGCGGCGCTCTGGTGCCTTGCGGAATGGCTGCGGGGCCATGTCCTGACCGGATTTCCCTGGAACCTGGTTGGCCTCACATGGGTCGGTTTCCTGCCCGTGGCCCAAGCCGGCGCGTTCGTCGGCAGCTATGGTCTTTCGGCCCTGACGGTCGCCTGGGCGGCGAGCTTCGCCTGTTTGGCCGAGGGCGCCGTGGGGGAGCGGCGGGCCCGTCCGGCCTGGGCACCGGCCGCGGGCATGACGGTGGTCCTCTGTGGCCTGACGGTTATGGGTCTGCTGCGTCTCGGCGGGGCGGACCTGACGGTGGTGGAGGGGGTGACCCTGCGGCTTGTCCAGCCGAATACACCGCAGCAGGAGCGCATGGTTCGCGAGAACCACGATGCCATCTGGGGGCGGCTGGTGACCCTGACGGCGCGGGACGGGGCGGAGGGGGTCAGCCACGTCATCTGGCCCGAAAGCGCACCGCCGGGCTTTCTGGCCCGCAATCCCCGCCGCCTTGAAGAACTCGATGCGGTTCTGTCGGACAATCAAGTCCTGCTTACCGGCGCGTTGCGGGCGGAAAACGACGGCACGGGCGGCTATCGCTTCTATAACGGCTTTTATGCCATTGACGGGGCCGCGCGCATTCTGGCGAGCTACGACAAGCGCCATCTCGTGCCCTTCGGAGAATATGTTCCGCAAAAGGATCTGTTGGCCCGGATCGGTATCGGCAAGGTGGCCCAGGAAGTTGGTGGGCTGAGCTTTGGCGATCAACCGCGGCGCCTTCCCGTGCCCGGCGCGCCACTGGCCGCGCCGGTCATCTGTTACGAGATCATTTTTCCGGGCGCCGTCGTCGACGCCGGCCCCCGCCCCGCCTGGATTATCAATGTGACCGACGATGCCTGGTTCGGCGACAGCATCGGGCCGCGCCAACATTTCGCAATCGCCCGAATGCGGGCCATTGAGGAGGGGCTTCCCGTGGTGCGCGCCGCCAATGGGGGGATTTCCGCCGTGATCGATCCCTGGGGCCGGGTGCGTGCCCGGCTCGATCTGCATGAACGCGGTGTGCTCGATTCAGGCCTGCCGATTGCAGCTCCGGCAACGGCCTATGGCCGGTGGAAGGATGTGCCGGTGCTTGCGGTTTTGCTTGGTGTTGTCCTAATGGCTTCAATTATGCGGTTTACCCGCCCTTAAGGTTCAACCAATGCCTTGCGCGAAGAGGCTGCCATACATAAACTATGTATGCAGGGGTTGTAACAGAGTTGTAATGAAAGCGCCCGGTGACGGGGCAGTCGGTCGTCTACACCAATGTGGCCGTGTGTTTGCCGCGTCTTGCGCTGTCGAGTTGCTATAACCGACTTTTTGCGCTTTTGTTGTGTTCGATCCGCGTCGAATTGGCGATTTTTGCATGAAATGAATGGTTTATCGTGCAAATCTCTGCCGAACTCTTGATGGGTTTCCTATGTCCACACTAGGATATGGGTTTCTGCACATGCAGCCATGGCGGGTCTGTTCGGGGGGGTGACGGTCCAACGGTGGTCGGAGCCGAAACGGGACAGGCCAGCACGGGGAAAAGGAACTGGGTGGTGAACAAGAAGATACCGAATCCGATCGATGTGCATGTGGGCAGCCGGGTCCGCCTTCGCCGCATGCTGGTGGGCATGAGTCAGGAAAAGCTGGGCGAAATGCTCGGTCTGACTTTCCAGCAAATCCAAAAATACGAAAAAGGGGCGAACCGGATCGGCGCCAGCCGCCTCTATCAAATCGCGCAAATCCTTGGAGTGTCTGTCCAATTCTTCTTCGATGACATGCCCCAGGAGCACACCATCGAACGCAGCGAAGGTCTGTCCGAGGACGATCCGGCCCCGTTCGTGATGGATTTCGTGAGCAGTGCGGAAGGTTTGCAGCTCAACCGGTCTTACACGCGGATTGGTGATGCACAGGTGCGCAAACGCCTGTTGGAACTGGTGAAATCCCTCAGCGGCGCCTAAGGCGTCCTGGCGCCGGCCCAAGACGATACGCTGGTGCAGAGCGGCACCTGAACTCTTCACTCTGGCTGGGCCGGCTTGTCCGCCGCTGCGGTCTGCCAGCGCGGTAAACTGAGCCGTCTCTTCGTAGTCCCTAGTCGGGAGACCCTTCGCCGGTCCACATCAGTGGACCAGGGCGAAGGTGGTCTCGGCGGGTGTCCATCACCGGACCGCTTCGCTTCTCTCCGCGCCCAAGGCCGTCCTAAACATCCGCGGAGCTCCTCCAATGCCACGCCTCTGGGTTGTGGTTTAGGGGTCTCCGGCACGTCTTAGGGGGCCCAGATCTTGACCCCGCCCCCCATCCTTGCAAAAAGAACGAATCATGTCGCGCTGCCGCGGCGTCTCGCCGTACTGCGCAGCGCACGCCCTCGACGTGGGACGGGGATTGGGTCGATGCACGACCATGATCCGCGGGGGGATCAAGAGGCGCTTGACCACGCGGTCGGCCAGAATCGATTGGCGGCCCCCGAGGAACAGCGACGCTTATGGCGCCGGCGAGACCATATCGTCGGCGGCTGATCTCGATCCCTTTGTCCATCCGGGCCGCGCCTTCCGGCGCAGGGCAGGCATTTCGTCAAGGGACGGACCGTCAGTCCGGTGGATCGGGCAACGGCCCTTGGCCTCGCGGTCAAAACACAGGAGTTACAGCCAATGAACCGAAAAAATTTCCTTTTTACGAGTGAGAGCGTTTCCGAGGGTCATCCCGACAAGGTTTGCGATCGCATTTCTGACGCCGTTGTCGACACTTATCTGGCGGCTTTGCCCGAAGCACGTGTCGCCGTCGAGACTTTGACGACCACCAATCGGATCGTGCTGGCCGGCGAAGTGCGCGGACCGGACTCTATCACCCATCAGCACCTGGAAGATGTGGCGCGCCATGCCGTCCGCGAGATCGGTTACGAACAGGACGGCTTCCATTGGAAGAACGCGGACGTGTCCGTCTACGTCCACAACCAGTCCGCGGACATCGCAGTCGGCGTGGATGCGGCGGGCAACAAGGATGAGGGTGCGGGCGATCAGGGCATCATGTTTGGCTTTGCCTGTGACGAGACCCCCGATCTCATGCCGGCGCCCATCTACTACGCCCACAACATCCTCCAGGCCTTGGCACAGGCTCGCCACGATGGCTCTCAGCCGGCGCTGGAACCTGATGCCAAAAGCCAGGTGACGCTGCAATACGAGAATGGCAAGCCCGTGCGGGCCACCTCCGTGGTCGTTTCAACGCAGCACAGGGATGGTCTGTCCCAGGACGATGTGCGCAACATCGTGCGGCCCTTTGTGCTCGACGTTCTGCCCGACGGGTGGATGTGTCCGGAAGAAGACTTCTACGTCAATCCGACCGGCAAATTCGTCATCGGCGGTCCGGATGGAGATGCCGGCCTGACGGGCCGGAAGATCATCGTGGACACGTATGGCGGCGCGGCGCCCCATGGCGGCGGGGCCTTTTCCGGCAAGGACCCCACGAAAGTGGATCGGTCGGCCGCCTATGCCGCCCGTTACCTGGCCAAAAATGTCGTGGCCGCCGGCCTTTCATCCCGCTGCACCATCCAGCTTGCCT
The DNA here is from genome assembly GCA_050331455.1 of Alphaproteobacteria bacterium. Lineage (GTDB taxonomy): Bacteria > Pseudomonadota > Alphaproteobacteria > JAJFIK01 > JAJFIK01 > CAYUYV01. The sequence continues at coordinate 30,166 of JBHJGV010000040.1, read as the reverse complement.
ATGCGATCGGCGTGGCAAAGCCGCTGGCCGTTTATGTGGACCTGCACGGGACGGGCCAGGTCAGCGAGGAAAGCCTGGAGAAAGTGCTCCCCGAGCTGATGAACCTCTCGCCCCGCGGCATTCGTGAGCATCTGCATCTGAACCGTCCGATCTACGCCCGGACGGCCGCCTACGGACATTTCGGCCGGACGCCGGACCAGGACGGCGGCTTCTCCTGGGAGAAGACGGACCTGGTCGATGCGCTGAAATCCGCTGTTGGAGCGTGAGGCAGCCATGGGGTGGACGGGTCGCTCCCCCCTTGGCGGCGATGAGAGTCAGCACGACGGAAAAGGAGAGGCGGGCGAGCACGCGCGCCTCTTCGGCCGGCATAAAGGAAAACGGCTGAGGGCAGGCCAGCAGAAGCTCATGGAGGATCTGCTGCCGCGCCTGCGCGTTCCCTTGCCGGACCGTGATGCCTTGCCCGGGGCAGAGGCAATCGATCCGTCTGCGCTGTTCGCGTTCAAGCCGGACGCGGTTTGGCTCGAAATTGGTTACGGCGGCGGCGAGCATTTGGCCGCCCAGGCCGGCGCCCATCCGGGTGTGGGATTCATCGGGTGCGAATTTTTCTTGAACGGTATTGCTAAACTCCTCCGGCGCATCGACGAGGAGGGGTTGGAGAATATCCGGCTCCATGACCGGGATGCCCGCGATGTGCTTTCCGCCCTGGCGCCCGCGTCCATCGACCGGGCCTTCCTCCTGTTTCCCGATCCTTGGCCCAAGACCCGCCACCATGGACGCCGGTTCATCCAGCGGGAAAGCCTCGATGGGCTGGCCCGCATCTTGAAGCCTGGGGCCCAGTTCCGCGTGGCCACGGATATTCCGGCCTATATGCGCTGGACCTTGATGCATCTCATGGCGCACCCGGATTTTCTCTGGGACGATGAGGCGCCGGGCGACTGGCGGGTGCGGCGGGCCGACTGGCCGGGCACGCGGTATGAGGCGAAGGCCCTGCGTGAGGGCCGGACGCCCGTCTATTTGACCTTCCGCCGCCGGTAAGGGCGTCCCCTGTGGATCTTGCGGGCGGTGACCTTGAGGGGGGTGCGTGCGCTGCGAAAGCCCTTGGCGCGGACGCCCGGCGAGCGTATATATCAGTCCGTGGCGTCGAGTTGGCGTCATCCACCGGGTCGGCCCGGTGGCCGGAAGACCGGAAAGTGGGCCGAAGCCCACTTTTTTTTTGCCCGGTCGCCGTTGTCGCCTGGTCATCACGCCCGGCATTGCGTGGGCCCTTGGGAGGGAAGGACGTCATGGGACAGGCCACCGCCTTCGACCAGAGGCTTGAAGAGATGCTGGCGCCGACGGTGACGGCCATGGGCTATGAGTTGGTCCGTGTCCGCTTGTTTGGCCAAAAGCACAAGACGCTTCAAATCATGGCGGAGCGTTCCGACGGCACGATGCATGTCGACGACTGCGCCGATCTCAGCCGGGCCGTGTCCGCCCTTCTCGACGTGGAGGACCCCATCGAAGGTGAGTTCACCCTGGAGGTCTCCTCACCGGGAATCGATCGGCCCTTGACGCGGCTCAAGGATTTCAAGGCCTGGGCCGGCTTTGAGGCGCGCCTGGAGCTGCGGCACGCCGTGGACGGACGGCGACGGTTCAAGGGCCGCCTCCAGGGTGTGGACGGATCGTCTGTCCTCGTGGAAGCACAGGGCGCGGATGGCTCATGGGAGTCTGTGCCTTTGCCGTTTGAAGATCTCGCCGATGCACGGCTGGTGATTACGGACGATCTGCTTGCCGCGGCCAAGGCGGCCCACAAGGCCGGTGAGGACGGAACCGCGAACGGGGCGCCGGTGAGCGAAGGGTCGCTCATTGAGCCCGGCGCCGACTGGGATCTGGAGCCGGCGAACGATGACGACCAGCGCCGGAATGACGGCGGTGATGGGTCGCCGCTGGAGACTGTGCCGGAGACCGTGCCGGAGACCGTGAAGGACAGCCGGAACTGAGGCGCGGTTTGCGCGTCGCAAACCCGGATGAACGGGGCCCGCCTTTCAGTGCACCGGCCCGTTGACAAGACACTGGAGACAAGATCATGGCCGTGAGTGCCAATCGCCTGGAACTGCTTCAGATCGCCGATGCGGTCGCGCGGGAAAAGACCATCGAAAAGACCCTCGTGATCGCCGCGATGGAGGAGGCCATCCAGAAGGCCGCCCGCTCCCGCTACGGCGCCGAGAACGAAATCCGTGCGGAAATCGATCCCAAAAGCGGGGATATCCGACTCCATCGCCTGCTCGAAGTTGTCGAGGAGGTGGAAGCGGAGGCGACGCAGATTTCACTTGAGGATGCCCGGGTCAAGAACCCGGCGGCGGAATTGGGCGATTTCATCGCGGAGACCCTGCCGCCGGTCGATTTCGGCCGGATCGCCGCCCAGACCGCCAAACAGGTCATTGTCCAGAAGGTCCGGGATGCCGAACGCGAACGACAATATGAGGAGTACAAGGACCGTCTCAGCGAAATCGTGCACGGCGCCGTCAAGCGGGTCGAATACGGCAATGTGATCGTGGATCTGGGGCGTGCCGAAGCGATCGTTCGCCGGGACGAGTTGCTGCCGCGGGAGAGCTTCCGCAACGGCGACCGGATCCGGGCCTTCGTTTACGACGTGCGCCGGGAGCAGCGGGGGCCGCAAATCTTCCTGTCCCGCTCCCACCCCCAATTCATGGCCAAGCTCTTTGCCCAGGAGGTGCCGGAGATTTATGACGGCATCATCGAGGTGAAGTCCGTGGCCCGGGACCCGGGCAGCCGGGCCAAGATCGCCGTGATGTCGAAGGACAATTCCATCGATCCCGTGGGCGCTTGCGTCGGCATGCGCGGCAGCCGGGTCCAGGCTGTGGTCAATGAGCTCCAGGGCGAAAAAATCGACATCATTCAGTGGTCCCCCGATGCCGCAACCTTCATCGTGAATGCCCTCGCGCCGGCGGAAGTGGTCAAGGTGGTCCTCGACGAGGATGCCGAGCGGATCGAGGTCGTCGTTCCGGACGAGCAGCTCTCCCTGGCCATCGGGCGCCGGGGACAGAATGTGCGCCTTGCCTCCCAGCTCACGGGCTGGGACATCGACATCATGACCGAGCAGGAAGAGAGCGAGCGGCGCCAGGAAGAATTCCGCCAGCGTACGGAAACATTCATGGAAGCTCTTGATGTGGACGAGATGGTTGCCCAATTACTGGCATCCGAAGGGTTCGCGACCATCGACGAAGTGGCTTTTGTGGAACTTGAGGAACTCTCCGAGATCGAAGGCTTTGACGATGAAACCGCCAATGAGCTGCAAAGCCGGGCGCGGGAGTTTCTGGAAGCGCGGGATGCGGAGCTTCAGAAAAAGCGACTTGAACTGGGCGTGCAGGACGATCTGCTGGAGGTGGAGGGCCTGACGCTGCCCATGGTCGTGGCGCTCGCCGAAAACGATGTGAAAAGCGCGGAAGACCTGGCGAGCTGCATCGGGGACGATCTGACAGGATGGGTCGAAACCCGCAACGGCGAGAAAAAACGCATGGAGGGCTATCTCGAAGGGTTCTCCCTGTCGCCGTCCGATGCTGAAATCATCGTCCTGCGGGCACGCCTTGCGGTCGGATGGATCACCGCCGAGGAATATGCCGAGCAGACCGCCCAGGACGCGGCCGAGGTCCTGTCGCCCGATGCGGAAGGCATGGAACTGGCCGCCCAGGTTTTCGGGTCCGGCCAGAGCCGCAGCGCCAATGCCGACACGAGCGTGGAGCAGGATGACCGCTGACCATCCCGATGCCGATCCGGACGCATCGCCCGACGTGCCGCCGGACACCGGTCCTGCGGCCAAAGGGTCGGAACGCCGCTGCAGTGTTTCGGGCGTCAGCGCACCCAAGGCGCGGCTGATCCGTTTCGTGGCCGATCCGGATGGCGCGATCGTGCCTGATCTCAGTGAAACCCTTCCCGGGCGCGGTTGCTGGGTCGGGGCAAGCCGGGACGCCGTCGAGCAGGCCATCAAGCGCAAGGCCTTTGCGCGCAGTCTGAAACGGCCCGTGACTGCACCGTCGGGGCTGGCGGATCTGGTGGAGCGGCTGCTCGCGGAGCGGTTTCTCGCGCGTCTGGGGCTTGCACGGCGGTCCGGACGGTTGGTTACGGGATTTGAAAGTGTTTGCGAGACCCTTCGTCGGGGCCGCGCCGCACTCCTTGTGGAGGCGGCCGACGGTGCAGCGGATGGCCGGACGAAAGTGACGAGGCTTGCGGCGAAAGCCATGCCGGGCTTGACGGTCTGCGCGCTGGCTCGAAGTGACGAACTCGGTGCGGCGCTTGGGCAATCTGCCGTCGTCCATGCGGCCATGGTCGGTGAGGCATTGCGGCCGGGCGACGGGCGGGACATGGAACGGTTTGCCGGGTTCCGTCCTGTCTGGCCCTGGGAGGAAACGCCGGATTCCGCTTTGCGCCGCCCGGTTCCGTGGGATCCCGCGCAGCCGGGCGCCGAAGGTCCGGTGCTTTCCCATGGCGCGTTGTCCGGCCCGGCGTGAGGGACTGGGAAAAGGTTTGGCGCGCGAACTTCGTTCGAAAGGCTATGGTTCGGCTGGCATTCCGAAGCGGATCGCGGTAAGACAACGCTCTGGCGACCTGCGTATCGGTTTCCTTGGGCCTAATTCACGTTCACGACGGGATCTTTTTGGCTTTGCCAGACCGCGGTCTGACACGTGGCTCTGCGGCTCTACCCAGCCGTATCTTTTGGATTGCCCTGGCGACGGCTTGGCCTGGTTTGACAGGACAGGGCGAACCGGCGGGGTGTATAGCCTTTGAGGCTTCCCGACGGACGGGAGCGGCTAGCCCGGTGCCATCACGACGGAGGCGCCGCCCTAGGCACGATGCCGGCCCCGTTCCGGTCGGATCAATGCTTTGAGGCTCAGGCCAAAGGGGCATGGCCCGGGGATTTCGAGACGACGCCCAAACGACCGGAATGGCATCTTCCCACCAGGAGGGCCGCACGGCGCCACAGGATCGAAAACCGGCGAAGTCGGCCGGCGGCGGAGAGGATGCACAGGTCCGTCCCCACGGATCTTCAGTGTTCAAAAAACGGACGAGAGCACATTGACGACATCAGGTCGCAAACAAATCAGCCTCAAGGGTTCCTCGGGATCGAGCACGGTCCGGCAAAGCCTGTCCCACAGCCGAACCAAGGCGGTGGTTGTCGAGAAGAAGCGCAAGCGCGTCATCACTCCCAAGGACACTCCGGCCCGCGAAGCCGTTGCCGAGGCACCCAACGCCGCGCCCAAGCCGGCCCCGGCCGCTGCGCCAGCGCCCGAGCCCACTGCGACAGCCGCACCGCCGTCCCCGACGCCGGCGCCGGAACCCGTCGCAAAGCCTGAGCCTGAGGCCAAAGTCGAAGCGCCGGCCGCGGCTGAGCCCGCGCCGGCCTCTAAAGAGGCAAAGCCCGTCGCCGAGGCCAAGGCACCCGAAGCAGACGCTCCGGCTGCGAAGGCCAACGGGGCCGCGCCCACCGATGCTGCGCCTGCGGCCGAAAGCGCCCCCAAAGCGTCAGCGCCTGCTGAAGCCAAGGCACCGCAGGCCAGGAAGGCCGCCGCCGCACCGGCCACGGGCAAGACCGCGGCTCGTCCGGCCGCCGGTGGCGGACGGTCGGGTACGGATCAAAAACCACGGCGCAGCGGCAAGGGTGTCGTCCTCAAGACCCTGACGGAAGAGGAAAAGCGCAAGCGCGCCGCCGCGCTGAGCAGTGCCCGCGTCCGTGAGGTCGAGGACCGCAAGCGGGCCGAGGAAGAGGCCAAGCGCCGCGCCGAGGAAGAGGCGCGTCTCGCCGTCGAGCGAGCCGAACAGGCCAAGCGCGAAGCGGAAGAAAAAGTTCGCCGCGAAGCCGAAGAAGAGGTCAAACGCAAGGCGGAGGCCGCCGAACAGGCTGCGAAAGCCCGCCGTTCGACACAGGAAGCGCCGTCTGCGGACCGTTCCGAAAAGACGCCGGGCCGGACCATGGATACGGGCCGTCCGAGCGGTGACAAAGCCGCCGACGGGGACGAGGGCGATCGCGCCCGCCGCCCCGGGGTCCGGCCCAGCACCAGCGATCCGGCCAAGCCTGCCGCGGCCCGCAAAGGCGAACAGCGTCGCCGGACCGGCAAGCTGACCATTACCCAGGCTCTGGATGAGGACGGTCAGGAACGCGTGCGCTCGCTGGCATCCGTGAAGCGGGCCCGCGAACGCGAGCGGCGCCGTCAACTCGCGGCCCAGCAGCAACAGCAGCGGGTCGTGCGGGAAGTCGTCATCCCCGAGATGATCACGGTCCAGGAACTGGCCAACCGCATGGCCACCCGCGCCGTCGACATCATCAAGAACCTGATGAAACAGGGGGTGATGGCGAAGATCAACGACGTCATCGACACCGACACCGCCCAACTCATTGCCGAGGAATACGGCCATACGGTCAAACGGGTCTCCGAGGCCGACGTGGAAGAAGGCATTATTGGGGAGGCGGATGTCGAAGAGGACCAGGAGTCCCGGGCGCCCGTGGTCACCATCATGGGCCATGTGGACCACGGCAAGACCTCGCTGCTCGACGCCCTGCGCCAGACCGATGTCGTATCCGGCGAAGCCGGAGGGATCACTCAGCATATCGGCGCATATCAGGTCCAACTGGCCGACGGGCAGAAGATCTCGTTCCTCGATACGCCGGGCCATGCCGCCTTCACCCAGATGCGGGCGCGCGGCGCGAAGGCGACCGATATCGTCATCCTGGTGGTCTCGGCCGATGACGGCGTGATGCCCCAAACGGTGGAAGCCATCAATCATGCCAAGGCCGCCGAAGTGCCGATCATCGTGGCCATCAACAAGATCGACAAGCCCGACGCCAATCCGGACCGGGTGCGCCAGGAACTGCTTCAGCACGACATCGTCGTGGAAGCCCTCGGCGGCGATGTTCAGGACATCGAAGTTTCGGCCCTGAAAAAAATGAATCTCGACAAGCTGCAGGACGGTATCCTTCTGCAGTCGGAAATCATGGAACTGAAGGCCAACCCGAACCGGGCCGCCGAGGGCATCGTGATCGAAGCGAAGCTCGACCGCGGTCGCGGCCCCGTCGGAACCGTGCTGATCCAACGGGGTACGCTGAAGGTCGGTGATATCTTCGTGGCCGGCGCCGAATGGGGCCGGGTCCGTGCACTGCTGAACGACAAAAGCGCCCAGGTGGAAAGCGCAGGGCCGTCCGTTCCCGTGGAAATTCTGGGTTTCGACGGCACGCCGGAGGCCGGAGACATCTTCGCCGTGGTGGAGAACGAGGCACGCGCCCGGGAAATCTCCGATTATCGCCAGCGCAAGCGCCGGGAAAACCGCGTGGGCGGGGCGGGCGGCCGTGGGTCGCTGGAACAGATGCTGGCCCAGCTCAAGGAAGCCGACAAAAAAGAGTTTCCGCTCGTCATCAAAGGCGATGTGCAAGGATCGGTCGAGGCGATCATCGGTGCGCTCAATCAGCTGGGTACCGACGAAGTCGCCAGCCGGCCCATCCATACGGCCGTGGGCGGGATCACCGAAAGCGACGTGATCCTCGCCGCCGCCTCGAACGCGCCGATCATCGCGTTCAATGTGCGCGCAAACAATCAGGCCCGGGACCTGGCCCAGCAGGACGGCGTCGAGATCCGCTATTACTCTGTCATTTACGATCTCGTCGATGACGTGAAGGCGGCCATGTCCGGCCTGCTCGATCCCACGCTGCGGGAGCATTTCCTCGGCAATGCGGAAATCCTGGAAGTGTTCAACATCTCCAAGGTCGGCAAGGTCGCGGGTTGTCGTGTCACCGAAGGCGCCGTCAAACGCGGCGCGAAGGTGCGCCTCATCCGGGACAATGTGGTGATCCACGAAGGCACGCTGTCGACTCTGAAGCGCTTCAAGGACGAAGTGAAAGAAGTCCATGGCGGTCAGGAATGTGGCATGGCTTTCGAGAACTATCAGGATCTCCAGGCTGGTGACGTCATTGAATGTTTCGAAGTCGAGGAAATCCAGCGGACTTTGTAAAGCCGAATAAAAAGTCCTCGTACGGACCAGATTGTCTTTCGAGCGCGCGGGGCCCGTCCTCGCGCGCTTTTTCGTGGGCCAAAGGCGTGGCATTGAAATTGGCGACCGATTTGGCGCCGGCGTTTTGAAAGCCGGAGAACACGAGATCCGCCACGCGCCTGTCTTGCTGAAGACGCAAGGGTTTGAACTCGAACGCATGGCGACGCGATGGCTCACCCTCGCAAAGCCGCGAGACCTGGCTCCTGGAGACCCCGCCGCCGCCCATGGCCTTCACCAGATCATCGACGGCGCGCGCCCTGATGCCGTGGACATAGGCCTCCTGGATCACCGCCGTCAGCGCCTTTTCAGCCGTCCTGCGCGGTTCCAGAAAGCTCGGGAAGTAGGAGCCCTTGCGCAGCTTGGGGATCGCGAGGTCAATGCGGCCCGCCCGTGTCTCCCACACCCGGTCCCGGTAGCCGCCCGCGCTGGGCAGTCCGAGCCGGACTGCGCGCGCCCTTGGCCGCGCCGGTCGACGTCTCCACCTCGTATTCCATCAGTCGTGCGGCGGCAAAGGCCAGCATATCACGCACCAAATCGTCATCGGCGCGCTGGTCAATGAGGTCGAATAAGGCCAGTCTGTCGTCGGTCATCGCGCAAGGTCCTCTCAGTTGCTGTGTCGCAACCGCAACCTCGCAGGATTCGAACGCGATGACCGTCTCCAGGCCCTCCTACACCACGCCCAGGGACGCTACCTCTCTCCTGCCGTCTGATTTCAGTGTAACCCCAAAGCCAGGTAGCGTCCCTGAGCGTGATCGGCCTGACGGATGCCGCTCAAATAGAAAGTCATCCCGAGTTCTATTTATCCGCGAGCGTCAACGGCGGCATGAGGGGCAGCGAGAGTCCGTTGTCGGCGATTTCTCACCATTCGCTTGGTGCATAGCTAGGCGAAGGTAATGGGTCCGGACCCTATGTCGTCGTCCGTTAAAGACCTCCATCTGTTTGAATGATCTGTGTTTTTGGGTGTGCGCGGTGATTTTGGATTGCCGGATTTTAGGTGTTTTGGCTGCGAAAGCTTGCAAAGTGTGATTCGCTTTTGGGCGTGAGTCGCGCGCTTTCGAGGGACGCCGATGAAGCCCAGACCGTCGCCGGATCGAAGCCAGAATGATCTGTTCGAGACCCGGCTTGAGACTTTTATTGACCCAACCATCCCCTTGTGCGCCTGGGCCGGGAGATGGATTGGGGCGCAAGCACCGCAAGCGATGATTGACGCTCTTCTTACCTTGGTTGCGATGGGAAATCATCCTGGTTCGGATCAGAATTTATAGCCCAAACGCATACCGATATTTTCGAGCCCGTCATCCGGATCGCACAGGCCCAGGGTGGAGATGTGGTCCGTGTAGATCTGGGCGCTGACCCGTTCGTTGATGTCGTAGCCGAGTCCGGTGCCGAAACGAAACTGGGCCCGGCAGCCGAGAAAGCGGCGGGCTTCGCCAAAATCATCGTCGACGGGATTGGTCGGCCGGGACAGGTTCTCGCCATTGTGAACGGCCGCCCCGCCATCGAGGATCAGGAACAGGTTTTTCAGGACCGGCGTCTCGCGGGCAAAGCGCACGTCCCAGGTGAGGCCGGCGAAAAGCTGGCTGGTGCCGTCCACAGCGATATTGGTTCCCAGATGGGGGCGGGGTGCGCCCAGATAACGGAACAGGCCGGGGCTGGGAAACAGGAGCTGGCCGTGGATGCTGAAATCGCCTTCGCCATCCGGAATGCTGTTGGTGGTCAGGCCGTAATCATGGGCCAGGAAGCCGCTGCGCAGCTCCCACCCCTTATAGGTCCGCTCCGCCTGTTGGGCCTCGGCCGGGGAAACGTCCAGGACACACACGGGTCCAAGAAAGCAGGTCAGCCAGAGACCGAAGACCGCCACAGCACGCCGAACCACCATAAACGTTCCCTCAATTCCGGGATCGAGCCCCAAAAGGCTCCGCCACCCGCCAATGCCGCATTCACGGCTTTCAGACCCGCCGTATATCGCACCTTGGGCCGTGTCCGGCAATATGGCGGAGGGATCCGCCCGGCACCGGTCAGGCGGAGCCGGAGGCCGCCGCCCCGCTTTGCGGCGCCTGCGGGCGATACGGTATCCCCGGGGTCCGACGGTCTCCGTCTGAACACCCCCTCAATGTCATCGCATGCCCTTCTTACCGCGCCCCGCCCGATCCCCCGTCTCTTGTTCGTTGGCGCAGCGCGCCGGCAGCCATGTCCAGCATCGTGCCGAACTCGTCCTCGTCGATCCGCATCGCTTTGATGCGCAGCATATCGACCATCTCGTCAGGGGTGGGCAGGGATAGCACTTTTGCGAGGATGTCGGTGACACACTCATCCACGTCATCCGTGTTGAACCGCCCCGCATCCATCAGCCTGCAGCAGGCTTTACCGAACTTGTAAGTGTAGATGAAGGTAATGACCGAATTCACGCCCATGCTGGTCAACTGTCCGGCACCCGGGATGGTCTGAAGCGCTTTCATCAGCTTCACAGCCCGGCCGATATAGCCGTTGACGCCGGCCGCGACCGAGGCCGCCACATCGGCGCTAAAAGCTGGTGTGATACGCAGACGGTTCTGGCGGGCAACGCCGAGCAGGGCCGCCGTCCAGACCGTCACCAGGACATGGATCTCGTAGTCGTAGACAAAGGCGCCGGGCGCCCCCAATTTGCCGCCTTCATTTGCGGCCGGACCGACGATTTTCAGGCAGTGTGTGCTGATGGCCATGTCTCGTGCCCCGTTCAGATTGGATCGTGCTCAAAAAGACGAGGACGGCGAGGAGGCCGTTGTCCCGGTGGCGGATGCGGCAAGGCAGCCATGGACATAATCGACAAAGGCCGGGTCCAGCCCGCCTTTCATGTCCGTCCAGACGGATCCGATGTCCTGCTCGGCAAGGAACTTGCGGAAAAACAGGTCAAGACGGGCCCACAGGTCGTCCGAAAGACGGCCCTCGACCAACTGCCGATGATAATCGGCATGCTGATCGATGACCGTCGTCTTGTGCAATCGGTCCAGGGCCTCGAAGGGGGCCGCGCTGTCTTTAATGTCGTGCATGGTCCGGTCTGGTCCTCTCTCGCCTCACAACCCGTCATTGCGACGCTGAAGTATAGCATGCCGTGCCGCCCTGGGGCCGATTTCCCCGTGCGAAAGCCCGGCGCATGGGCCGGGCTTTGCACAAATGCGTGAAACAGCGAACCGCGCGGGGACGCGGATCAGCCGGCGGCCGCTTCGGCGGCTTCACCCTCGACTTCCTTGCCCGTTTCCTGGTCCACGACCTTCATGGACAGGCGGACTTTGCCGCGTTCGTCAAAGCCCATGAGCTTGACCCAGATCTTGTCGCCTTCCTTGACCAGTTCGGACGGGGAATTGACCCGGCGATTGGCCATCTGGCTGACATGGACGAGGCCGTCCCGGGGTCCGAAGAAATTCACGAACGCGCCGAAATCCACGACCTTCACGACCGTGCCCTGATAGATCTCGCCGACCTCCGGCTCCGCCACGATGGAGCGGATCCAGGTGCGGGCGGCCTCGATGGCGGCGCCGTCGGAGGACGCGATCCGGATGGTGCCGTCGTCGTTGATGTCGATCTTGGCGCCGGTGGTCTCGGTGATTTCCCGGATGACCTTGCCGCCCGAACCGATCACCTCACGGATCTTGTCCGTGGGCACCGTCATCACCTCGATGCGCGGCGCATGGGCTCCCAGTTCGCTGCGGGACTCACTGATCGCCTTGGCCATCTCGGTGAGGATGTGCATCCGTCCGCCATTGGCCTGTTCCAGGGCGATCTTCATGATCTCCCGGGTGATGCCGGTGATTTTGATGTCCATCTGCAGGGAGGTGACACCGTCCCGCGTGCCGGCGACCTTGAAGTCCATGTCTCCGAGATGGTCCTCATCGCCCAGAATGTCCGAAAGCACCGCAAAGCGCTCGTCTTCCTTGATGAGGCCCATGGCGATCCCGGCCACGGGGCGCTTCAAGGGCACGCCCGCATCCATCATGGCGAGGGATGCACCACATACGGTGGCCATGGACGAGGACCCGTTGGACTCGGTGATCTCTGAAACGATCCGCATGGTGTAGGGGAATTCGTCGGCTGACGGAATGAGCGCCTTCAGTGCCCGCCAGGCCAGCTTGCCGTGGCCGATCTCCCGGCGGCCCGTGAAACCGATCCGTCCCACCTCGCCCACCGAATAGGGCGGGAAATTGTAGTGGAGCATGAAGGTTTCTTTGTAGGTGCCATCAAGGGCGTCCACGAACTGTTCGTCATCGCCCGTGCCGAGGGTCGCCACGACGAGGGCCTGGGTCTCCCCCCGGGTGAAGAGGGCCGAGCCGTGGGTGCGGGGCAGGGTGCCCACTTCGCATTCGATGGGGCGAACCGTGCTCAGATCCCGGCCGTCGATGCGCTTTTCCGTATCCAGAATGGCGTTGCGCACGATCATCTTCTCGACCGACTTGAAGCATTTGTCGATCACGGAAGAGTCCATCGGGTCACCGCTCTCCTCGCCGTGGCGTTCATGGAGGGCGGCCTTGACGGCGGCGATTTTCTCGACCCTGGCGCTTTTCTGCGGTTCAGCGTAGGCGGCCCGCAGATCGGTTTCGATCTCGCCGAGGATCTTGGACTTTTCCGCCGACAGATCTTCGTCGACGATGTCCCAGGGTTCCTTGGCGCATTGTTCGGCGAGGCCGATGATCGCGTCGATCACGGGGCGCATCTGCTCCTGGCCGAACACCACCGCGTCCAACATGATTTCTTCGGAGAGTTCCTGGGCCTCCGATTCCACCATCAGGACGGCGTCGGCCGTGCCGGCAACGACCAGGTCCAACTTGGACGTGGGCATTTCCTCACGCAACGGATTGAGCTTGAACTCTCCCTCGATGTAACCCACACGCGCGGCGGCGATGGGCCCCATAAAGGGCAGGCCTGAAATTGTCAGGGCCGCGGAAGCGGCAACCATCGCCACCACATCGGGATCGTTCTCCATATCGTGGCTCAGAACCGTACACACGACCTGGGTTTCGTTGCGAAAGCCCGGAACGAAAAGGGGGCGGATGGGCCGGTCGATCAGGCGGGAAATCAGTGTCTCGCGTTCCGAAGGCCGGCCTTCACGCTTGAAATAACCGCCGGGGATCTTGCCCGCGGCATAGGTCTTTTCCTGGTAATTCACCGTCAGCGGAAAGAAATCAATGCCCTGTTTGGCGGTGCGCTCGGCCGTGACCGTGGCAAGCACGGCGGTCTCACCATAGGTGGCCAGCACGGAGCCAGCGGCCTGGCGGGCAATGCGGCCCGTCTCCAGCACGAGTTTCTCGTGCCCCCAGGTGATTTCCTTGCGGTGCATCTTGAACATGGATGTGGTCATCTTGCTTCTTCTCATCGTCTATGGCGTCAAGGCCCCATTGCCCGACACCTCCAGTCCGGTTCCGTGCGGATTGTCCGCTTGAAGAGGAACCCATACAAAAAGAGCCGGGGAGGTCCCCCGGCCCGTGGCGCTCAGCGGCGCAGTCCCAAGCGCTGGATCAGCGTTTCGTAACGGCTCTGATCCTTGCCTTTGAGATAGTCGAGAAGGTGGCGCCGGTGGGACACCATCTTGAGAAGTCCGCGCCGGGAGTGATTGTCCTTGGCGTGGCTCTGGAAATGTTCCGTTAGATTACGGATCCGTTCCGTCAGGATGGCGACCTGTACTTCCGGAGAGCCGGTGTCGGCCTCCACGGTTCCGTATTCCTTGATCAGTTCCTGTTTGCGTTCAGCCGTGATCGACATCGGTCTTTCCTGTTGATGCAATACGAAAAGGCGGACCGGACCGTTCCGTCCGCCGCTTTGTGGGAGCGACCGATCCGTGCACGCCCGGTCTTTATGGGCCCGGGTCAGATCGGCAGATTGAACACTCGGGTGGGTTTGAGCTCTCCCCGCTCGAACCGGCACAGGGCAACGGGCTGACCTTTCAGGGAGCAAAGAATTGTTGCGTCCCGGCTCGCACCGTCGGCACTGGCTTGTCTGGAGATTGCCTTCACACGCCCAAGGACGCCGTCGTCACGCAAGAGCACGGATTGGCCGTTGCGCAGTCGGGTGGCGTCCATGCCGGTCACGGCCACCGCCGGGATGTCGTCCAGCGCGGTCTCGACCGGGAGCACATGCCCCAAAGCATCGCCTTTATGGACCAACTCCTCAAACTGATCCAGAGGAATCGCGTCCTCTTCGGAGAAGGGGCCGACAGCGGTGCGCCGGATATCCGCGACATGGCCGCAGGTGCCGACCTGACGCGCCAGGTCCCGCACCAGGGAGCGCACATAGGTGCCCTTGCCGCAGGTCATCTCAAAAAGCGCGTGATCGGCATCCGGGCAGTCGATCAACTCCAGCTCGTGGACGATGACGGGCCGGGCGTCCAGGGTGACGTCTTCGCCGGCGCGGGCGAGGTCGTAGGCCCGCTCGCCGTCCACCTTGATGGCCGAATAGGCCGGCGGCGTCTGTTCGATCTCGCCGACGAAAAAGGGCAGGGCATCCATAATCGCTTCGGGCGTCGGGCGCACGGTGGAGCGTTCGACCACCGCGCCTTCCCGGTCGTCGGTCGCGGTGGCCTCGCCCCAGCGGGCGCAGAAGCGATACGTCTTGTCGCCGTCCATAACGAAGGAGATGGTTTTGGTGGCCTCTCCCAACGCGACGATGAGCAGGCCCGTGGCGAGGGGATCGAGCGTGCCCGCATGGCCCGCCTTCTGGGCATTCAGCCCCCGGCGCACGATGGACACGACATCCGTCGAGGTCGGCCCTTCCGGCTTGTCGATGACGGCCCATCCGCTGATGGCGTCGCCCTTGCGTTTGCGTGCCATCACTCCGCCTCCCCGTCCTCTTCCGCAAGATCGCGGCGCACCCGGTCGGAGCGCAGGATCTCGTCGATATGGCTGGCTTCGTCAAAGGACCGGTCGGCCTCGAAATGAAGCTCCGGCGTAAATTTCATGGTGATGCGCCGGCCCAGCTCGCCGCGCAGGAAGCGCTTGCACCGGGTTAGCGCCTTGACGATCGGTGCCGCATCGCCGCCGCCCAAAGGCGCCACAAAGGCAGTGGCATGGCGCAAATCCGGGCTCACCCGCACCTCCGAAACCGTGACGATGATGCCTTCAAGATCCGGGTCCCGCACGTCGCCGCGCGCCAGCACTTCGACAAGGGTGTGGCGCACCAGTTCGCCGACGCGCAGCTGGCGCTGGGTGGGACCGTGGCGCGACCGCTGGACCATGGAAACCCTCGCTAAGACCGGGACGATACCCCCGCCGACGGCAAGGGGAGCGGCGTTATAGGGGCAAGACCTGTTCAGCGCAACGGGTTCTCTTTGGCGCCGCCTTGGGCGAGCCATCACGAGCGTCCGGCGAGCCAAACCGTATGTTTGCCGCAGTCCGGGTCCTCGACCGCATGGCGCAGAACCGTCAGACCTGCCGCGCGCAACAGGGTCCGGTATTCCTGCGCATCGAGGCTCGCATGGTAGAGCCGCGCCCCGTTGAACGTGCCATAGACCTCGCCGGCCGACGGTCCGGACGTGAACAACAGCCGCCCGCCCGGGGCACAGCGGCGGGCCATGGCGGGCAAGGCCGCGCGCTGATCGTCAGGCTCGAGATGAAAAAGACTGTCCCAGGCGAGAACCGCCTTGACCTGTCCGGCACCGCCCTGATCGTGCGGAAGGGCCAGGTCATCCGGAAGGGCCAGATCGTCCAGAGCGCGCAGATCGCCGGTGATCCAGTCCTGGTCCGGAAAGCGCTGCCGGGCACGGGCCACCATGGCCGGCGCCGCGTCCACGCCGATGACCCGAAATCCCTGTCGGATCAGAAAGCCGGCAATGGGCTCGCCCGTGCCACAGCCCAGGTCAAGAACGGTGGCCCCTGGCCCAAGGCCTTGGGTCAGCGCAGCAAGGTAAGGACCCTCGAAAAGGCTGCGTTCCCGCTCCCGGTCATAAACGTCCACGGATCGCTGGTAGAGATGCCAGACTGGTTGCCTGTCCGGCATCTGGTGGTCTCCCGCAATGCTGCCTAGCGCCGGCGCAACCGGTCGCGGATCTGCTCCAGGCGGGCCAGGGCCACGGGTGGGATCAGGGAGCGGATGAAGGCCGTGCGCTTCGTTGTTCCGCCGCCGGGCAGGAAATTGATCGATTGGGCCGTCTTCACCGCGTCCCGATCCGCGCTCCAATAATACACCGAGATGGATCGGCGCGTCTGGTCAGGCGGACAGGTGATCGGCGTCGGAAAGCCGTGCAGGGTCTCTTCCGTCGTCGGAAACAGGACCATTCGGTTGTAGAGCGGCGGGACGCTGGTGCCGACCTTGCGGGTCTCGAAATCGACGAGATCCAGGGCGCCCCCCCACTCTTCCTGCCAATCCCTGTTCAGATAAATGATCAAATTCAGGCGCCGCCGCAGGGGCAGGACCGGGTGTTTCGTCCAGTCGGCATGGAGGTTGAGCCAGCCGCCGCGCCGGGACTCGTGGAGGCCCGCACCGTGGAACAGGGGATCCCATACCAAGTCGTCCATACCCGTGATGGACCGGATCACCTCCAGGAAGGGTTCCGAAGAGAGCTGGAGCAGAAGGAATTGGGTGAACAACGGCAGGCCGGTGATGCCCCGCGACGTCTGTTTGATCTCGTTTTCGTTGTCCCAGGTGACCCAGTCCCGGCCGTTGCCGCCTGGGAACTCCGCAAGCACGCGGTCAAGAACCTCGCCGTCGAACAAATCGTCGAGGACCAGATTCGGATAGGGCTGACCCGCCTCGAATTGCTCACGCAGGGTGGTCTTTTCCGCATTGAGACGTGCGATCGGCAAGCTCCGCGCCACCATAGCGTCGAACTCGCTCAAAAGAGCAGCCGGCGCCGCGCGGACATCCTCACGATCCATGACCAGTCCACTCATGCATCCTGCCCCTGAGTAATGATGTTTCATTCAAATTTATCGGGCAATGCCGTTTTGGGAAGACCGATTCGTGCGAGGCGTTCGAATTCGATCGAGATTTCCGAGGGGTTTTTCTCGGAATGGGTGTTTGGGCCACACCGATTAGTCCGTGTCCCGGATGCTGCACGCGGTGCCCAGGGTGCGCGCTTCATAAATCGCCCGGCCGATGGCTCGGGTCACGCAATCGGCTGCGAGCGTGCCAAGACGCGCCAGGGTGAAGCTGTCGTCCAGGGGGCGCCGCTCGGTGGACAGGGCGAACAGGACATCCCCGTCAAAGGGGGTGTGGATGGGGCGGATGGCCCGGGCGAAGCCGTCTTCCGCCATGATGGCCAGCCTCTGGGTCTGCGCCTTGTTCAACGAGACATTCGTCGCCACAACACCAAGGGTTGTGCTTGTGCCGTGGGTTGATGACGGCGCCGGAGCCAAGGCGGTCTTCGTGTCGGCCGGCCAGTCGGCGGCGGTTGGCCGGTCCGTGCCCGGGTCCCAATCCCCCATTTCGGTGCCCCAGGCAAAGCGTGCGGCCCAAAGGCGCCGTGTGCCGGGAACCACCGGGGAGCCGAAGGCGTTCACGGCCACGATGGCGCCGACCTGCAAGCCGTCTTCCGTGACATAGGACGCGCTGCCGGTCCCGCCCTTATACGCTCCGGCCCGAGCGCCGTAGCCGGCCCCGGTATTGCCCAGGGCCACATCGGCACCGGTTGCCGCCACGGCCGCCCGGCCCAACCGGTCATAGGGCGGTTGCTCGCCCCAGCCCTTGTCGCCACCATTGTTGAGATCGAACAGGATCGCCGCCGGGACAATGGGGGCGCTGAGGGGGCTGCCGGGGATGGGAAAGCCCGCCCCTTGCGCGCCGAGCCAGGCCGTCACGCCGGAGGCCGCCTCCAGGCCATAGACCGAACCACCCGAAAACACGATGGCGTCCACTCGCTCCACCAGATTGGCCGGGTCCAGAAGATCGGTTTCGCGGGTTCCCGGCCCGCCGCCCCGGATATGGACGCCGGCCACCGCGGGCCGGTCGGGGCGGATCACGGTCACGCCGGTGCGAATGGCGGTATCGTGGGCCTGGCCCACCTTTACACCATCGACATCGGTAATAAGATTGCGCGTTCCGGGTGAGGTCATGGGTTTTTCTTTCGTCGATCGGGGTGCCAGGACCGGTCGGTCACGGTAGACTTGCCACTGTTTCACCGATTTCGGCGAACCGGATAGGGGGGTGACCCGTCCGGCTTTGCATTCATGAGGACTGTTCATGCCCCACTGTCTCTTCGCCGTGCTGATCCTCTTTTCGGCGGCCCTTGGCGCCGCGCTGCCGGCCCCCCTCGCACGGGCCCAGGAGGCCGGCGATCAGGATCTTTATGCGACCGACGAGCCAGCCTCCTTGGATCGGCTCAAGTCCGGTCGGGCCGGTCCCGGCGAAGGCATGGTGGTCGCAGCCCATCCTTTGGCGGTCGAGGCCGGCATCCGCGTGCTGAAGGACGGCGGATCGGCGGTCGATGCCGCGGTGGCGGTCCAGGCCGTCCTCTCCCTCGTGGAGCCCCAGTCTTCCGGACTGGGCGGCGGTCTTCTGGCGCTGGTCTGGTCGGCCGAGACCGGAAAACTTCAAGCCTATGACGGCCGGGAGACGGCGCCGGCCGCGGCCCGCCCGGACCGGTTCCTGGGCGAGGACGGCAAGCCCGTCGGCTATCTGAAGGCCTGGCTGGGCGGCCACTCCTCCGGGGTTCCGGGGGCGGTCGCAGCCCTTGACCTGATGCATGGCGATCATGGGGAACTCGCCTGGTCCGACCTGTTTAAGGATGCGGAACGTCTGGCCCGGGACGGGTTTCCCGTTTCACCCCGCCTGCGCCAGTCGATCACGCGTTTTCCGCCCACAAAGCAAATGCGCGATACGCGCGCGTATTTTTTCGATGCGGAGGGCGAGGCCTGGCCCGTCGGCCACGCCCTCAAAAATCCGGCCTATGCGGATACGGTCCGGCGGATCGCCGAAGGGGGCGCCAAGGCGTTCTACACCGGGCCCATCGCCAAGGCCGTTGCCGAAGCGGTGAGCACCAGCCCCGTGAACCCGGCCTTGATGACGGAAGCGGACATCGCCGCCTACCGCCCCTTCCGGCGGGACCCGGTCTGCATGCCCTATCGCCAGTGGTCCGTCTGCGGAATGCCGCCGCCGACCTCCGGCGGCCTCGTGATCGCCCAGGCGCTCGGGATCCTGGAGCAGTTCGACCTCGCCTCCATGGAGCCCATGGGTGCCGAGGCCTTGCATCTGATGCTGGAGGCGGAACGCCTCGCCTATGCGGATCGGGACCTTTATGTCGCCGATCCCGATTTCGTCTTAGTGCCCGTTGAGGGCATGACGGACCCAGCCTATCTGAAGGCGCGCGCCGCGCTCATCAATCCCGACACCAGCCTCGGCGTGGCCAAGGCCGGCAATCCCTGGCCCCACAATCTGCCCCGCGCCCCGGATACCTCCCCCAAAATGCCCGGCACGAGCCATTTTTCGATTGTGGACGCCGAGGGCACCGTGGTGTCGGTCACGACCACTGTGGAGTTCATCTTCGGCAACCACATCATGGCGGCCGGCTTTTTCATGAACAATCAGCTTACGGATTTTTCCTTTGAGCCGGTCAAGGACGGGCGTGTCGTCGCCAACTCCGTCCAGCCCGGCAAGCGTCCGCGCAGCACCATGGCGCCGACCATCGTTTTCGAGCGCACGCCTGAAGGTCTCGGCAAGCCCGTCTTCGCCATCGGCTCGCCGGGCGGCTCGCGCATCCCGGGCTATGTGCTCTTGACCCTGATCGGCGTGCTGGACTGGGGCATGGATGTCCAGGCGGCCATCGATCTGCCGCGCATCCTGACGCGCAACGGACCGGTGGAGATCGAGGCCGTGGACGGTGCGCCGCTGGCGGCCGTGGCCGAGGCCCTCAAGGCCAAAGGCCATGACGTGCGCGATCCACGGCCCATGGGCAGCGGTCTGCATGGGATCAGGGTGTCGGCGGACGGTCTCGAAGGCGCCGCTGACCGTCGCCGGGAGGGTATCACGCTGACCACCGGTCAGTGATTGCTCATGCGCTCGTCCAGCCTCGCTGGCTCTGGTCCCACAGGGCGGCCAGACCCAGCATCGCCGGGTGGCCGCCCGTCACCAGGGCTGTCGGAATGGGCGCGTTATAGGCCCGGAACGTCCCTTTGGCCTCGAAGGCCTGGCGGAAAAGGGCCCGGTCGAACAGGTCGCCCCATTTGGGCAGGATGCCCCCCGTCAGGACGACGCCACCCCGGGCCCCCAAGGTGAGTGCGAGATTGCCCGACACGGCGCCCAGCCAGTGCGTGAACAGGGCCACGGCCTCCACACTCAGGGGGCATCGGCCGCCGCGCGCCCGCATGGTGATGTCCACGGCCGCCGGCTGTTCGACCACGGGCTGGCCGTTCAATTGGGCGAGGGCGAGGAACAGGGTTTCGAGGCCCGGGCCGCAAAGCACGGTCTCGGCACTCACATGGCCGTGCATCTGCATGAGTTGGAACAGCACCGCCATGTCCCGCTCCCCGGTCGGCGCGAGGTCCACGTGACCGCCTTCACCGCTGAGCGGGATATGCCCGCCGCGCCCGTCCGGGATCAGCCCCGACACACCGAGCCCGGTGCCCGGCCCGAGCACCCCGATGGGAAAGGTGGGGTCGAGGCAGTCCCCCTTGATCAGGTCCAGATGGTCCGCACCCACCTTGACCGCGCCCATGGCCATGGCGGTGAAGTCGTTGACCACGACCGGGTCCGGCACGCGGGTCACGGCAGCGATTTCGCCGGCATCTACGGTCCAGGGCGAATTGGTCAAGGGGATGTGGCCGTCCTTGACCGGACCGGCACCGCACACGGCCACGCCGTCGAGCCGCAGACCCGCGGGCAGATGCTCCGCGACGAACGTGCCCATGGCGTCGGGCAGGCTCTTGTGCGCGGCGGCGAGCCACTGGACCGGTTCCATGATGAGCCGTTCGTCCCGAAACAGCGTAAATCGGGCGTTGGTCCCGCCGATATCGGCCAGAAGCAGGGTCGGGTGGTGGGCCATTCCGGGTCCTCGGTGGATGGTCGATCCTGAAGGCACGGGCGGGCCGCAATCGGGCTGCCCGCTGCCCTGCATGCCCGTGACCCAGTCGGTCAATCGATTAAAGAATTCCCTTACGGGTGAAGATGATGACCCGTCCGGGGGAGCCGGACAAGACCTTCACGCTTCTAGGCCTTTGGTCGTCCGGCTAGCGGCCTCAAGGGTCAGGCGACGGGTTGGACATGTCTTGCCGGGGCCGGACGGTCGGCCCGGGGCTGGGGCAGTTCAATCCGAAACACCGTGCCATGCCGGGAGGAGCGGATGAGGCTGAGCCGGCCGCCCTGGGCCAGGGTCAGGTCCCGGGCAATGGCCAGCCCCAGTCCCGTGCCGCCGGCCCGGGCGGAGGTGACGAAGGCCTGGAAGAGCTGGTCACGGACCTTTTCCGGAATGCCGGGCCCGTCGTCCTCGATCTCGATCATCAAGGCGCCCGAGGCACCATCCTTGGGCGGAGCGTGACGGGCCCGTAGGGCGATGCGACCGCGCCCCTTCCGGTCGGCTTCCGCCTCGATGGCTTGCTTGGCATTGCGCGCAAGGTTGAGCATGGTGCGGAACAGATGGTCCGGGTCGCAATGGATTTGGAGCCCCGGCGGAATATCCGCGGCCCAGGTTGGGCCGCGGTCCGGCTGCAGGCCGAGGCCCGAGCGGACATCCTCGCACAGGGGGGCAAGGGGTACCCATTGCAGGACGGGCGCCGGATCCTGCGCCCGACCGTAGCGCAGGGTATCCGTGCACAGGGTCACGGCCCGGTCGATGGAGCGGACCAACTGGGGTGCGATGCGCTGTACTGTTGGATCCGTACTGCTGGAAAGGCGATCCGCGATCAATTGGGCGGAGGCCAGAATGTTACGCAGGTCGTGATTGATCTTGCTCACCGCCGTGCCCAACGCGGCGAGGCGGCTTTTTTGTTGCAGCGCGGCCCGCAAGTCGGTCTGCATCGCATGGAGCGTGGAGGCCGCATCGGCCAATTCCCCGCGCCGCATCGGCAGCGGGGCGACCCGGGATGCATCCTCAGGATGCTGACGGAAAGCCAGCATGCTGCCGATGATCAGCCGGATGGGCCGCACCAGCTCCAGGTAAACCGTGAGATAGACGCAGCCCGCGGTGATAAGGGCGATCAGCAGGGACAGCATGAAGATGTTGTGGCAATAGGCGACCAGATCGGCCGTCAAAGGCGCCTCGGGGAACATGATCTCTATGGCCTCGCCGGTCTCCAGTTTTGGACCCAGCACATGCACCGTGCGTCCGGCCGGCGCGATCAGCGAGCCGAAGGCGCGGCGGATACCGGCGATGGGGGCCCGCTCACCCAGGTCGATAAAAATGTCCGGGGCCGGCAGGTCCTCGGCCATGAACAGGGGTTCCCGGGTGTCACCGCGCCGCAGGATCACCATGGAGACCCCGCTCCTGGACAGGATGTCCTCATGGAGCATGCCGAGATCGGACCGGGACCGGGTGGCTTCGAGCGCAAGGGCGCCGATCTGCGCAGCGCTGATGCGCTCGCCCAGCCAGTTCTTGTAGAACATGCCCAGGGACGGCACGAAGACGACCACCTCCGCCACCATGACGAAGAGGAAAGTCCAGGCGAACAATCGGCCCTGGAGCCCCGTGGTGAGCATGGAAACCCGGCCCGGACGTCTGCCGGGATCAGGGGCCGGTCCGGGCAATCCGGGCCGATCGGGTCTGCGCCGGGTGTTCACGCGACTGCTGCCTCTTTGCCTTGCCCGCCAACCACGACACCACCCGTCCCGCAGGACGCCGTCCCGCAGGATGGCGGCCGTCTCTGGCGCAAGGCAGGGTCAGGGCAGTCTCAACAGCAGTCGGACAATCCCTTTGACCCGCGGCCCGAACAAGAACGGGGTATAAAATTTCCCCGCCACCCGTTTGCTGATCTCCCCCAGCGTCGGGTAAGGCGCCACGAAACCTGTCATTGAGCTTAGACCCTTACCCCAGGTCAGCGCCAGCAACCAGGGTTGGATCAACTCTCCGGCATTGGGCGCCGCGATCGAGACCCCCAAGATCTTGCCGTTTTTTCGGGCAACGACCTTGATCAGGCCCTCGGTGTCCCGGTCGGCCTGGGCGCGGTCGTTGTCGGCCACGGGCCAGGTGACGACCTCGATATCCTTGTGGCGCTCGCGGGCGGCGGCCTCGCTCAGACCGACCTGGGCGATTTCCGGATCCGTGTAAGTCACCGCCGGAACGAGGGCGGGATTGGATTTGGCAGGCCGGCGGAACAGAATGTTCTGCACGACGACGCTGGCCTGGTAGCCCGCCATGTGCGTGAGGCGCGGTCCGCCGTCGGCGCAGTCGCCGATCGCATAGATCCGCTTGTTGCTGGTCCGCAGATGGCCGTCGACGGTGATGCCGCGGCTCGTATAGGCAACACCGGCGGCGTCGAGGTTCAGGCTCTCAAGGTCCGGTTGGCGGCCCGCCGCGACGAGCAGGTGACTGCCCGTCACGACCACTTTGGCGCCGTCGATCTCGCAGCGGGCGTGGATTTCGCCGGCGCCGCCTTCGAGAATGGCCTGGATTTCCACATTCTCGCGAATGTCGACCCCTTCCGCCTTCAAACGGTCCGTCACGACCGCCCGGGTCTCCGGGTCGTCATTGGGCAGAACGGTCAAACGCTCCAGGACCGTGACCTCAGCCCCCAGGCGCCGATGGGCCTGGGCCAGCTCCATGCCAATGGGGCCGCCGCCGATGATGATCAGATGGCGGGGCAGGTCCCGATTGTCGAAAATCGTTTCGTTGGTCAGGTAGGATGAGCGCTCCAGGCCGGGGATGGGCGGGATCGCGGGCCGGGAGCCGGCGGCGATGACGAAGCGCTTGGCCCGCACCGCCATGCCCTCGATCATGACGGTCTTGGGGTCCACGAAGGCCGCCTCGCCCTCCATCACGGATACGCCGAGGCCTTCGAACCGCTCGACCGTATCGGCCGGCGAGATCGCTTCGATCACGCCGTGGACATGGTCGAGCACGGCGGAAAAGTCGACCTGCGGGGTGACTGGTGCGATGCCGAACCGGCCGGCCTGTGTCATGGCCTTGGCCTGTTTTGCGGCGGCCAGCATGGCTTTCGAGGGCACGCAGCCGGTGTGCAGGCACTCACCGCCCATGACCCCGTCCCGAATGGTCTTCTCAATCAGCACCACGCGGGCGCCCATCTGGCTTGCCCCGGCGGCCACCGACAGGCCCGCGGCGCCGGCGCCGATAATGCACAGATCGGTCTCGATATCGGTGTCGGCCGCGTCATCCTCCATGTCGGGCTCGATATCAGGGCTGATCGGACGGTTCATGGGCGAAAATCCTCTCAAGACGGAAAACGGGCTGGGACGCCGGTCAGTCTTCCGCGGCTGGCCGGCGTCTCAAGCGGCGGTGCAGGACAGGAATGAGCGACAGCAACGCCAGCCCCAGGATGGGCAGCAAAATGCTCGGTTGGAAGATGAGGCCCAGATCCGGATCGCCTCCGGCATCGAAGACCGCGCCCAGCCCGTTGCCCACGCTGGTATAGACCAGGGATCCGGGAATGATGCCGATGAACGTGGCAAGGACGTAGGTCGGCAGGGAAACACCCAGAAAGGCCGGGGCCAGATTGACCGCCCAGAAGGGAAACAGGGGCACGAGCCGCAGCACCATCATGTAGCTGAAGGCATTCTCGCTGAAGCCGGCCTCCATGCGCCGGATCAAACCGCCCGCCCGGTCCTTCAGGGGCGCGGCCAGTCCCGTCCGGGCCGCCAGGAAAAGCAGGGTCGCGCCCGCGGTCGCGGCCGCCACCACGAACAGCGTGCCCGGCCAGACACCGAACAGGAACCCGCCCAGCACCGTGAGGAAAGACCCGCCGGGAAACGAAATGGCCACGAGAACGGCATACCCGATCACATAGCCCAGGCTTGCCAGAAGCGTGTTTTCGGCAACCCAGGTCGTGATGGCGTCCCGGTTCTCCCGAAGGCGCTCGAAGGAAATCCACTCCTGCAAACCGAAGGCATACGCCGTGCCGAGGGCGCCGACCAGAACTGCCAGGGGCAGCAGGCGGACCAGCCAATTCGTCCGCGCAGGCTCCCTTTCTCCTTTGGACGGATCGGGATCGTCGAGCGGCGCATCCGGGGTGTCTGCCATGGCCTTGTCTCCAAAAGCGTTTTGCGATCCCGACGCGCATGGTCGGTATGTTTATCCAATATAGGACAAGGGTTGTCCCGCCGCATGGTCGTCACGGAGCGCCTCTCCGCTTCGTGACCGCATGAGGAGAAGGGGCAAGGCGCCGGATCCCTGGCCGGATCCCTGGGCATGCGACACACATCAATTGACTCAGGCCGGGCGCCGGCTTATCACCCTCGCCCTAATCACGCCCATTCCCGTTGGACATGGACCGCGCGGTGGTCACTCTGCTTTGGGCCGTTCGGGCGCGGCATGGAGAATTTCGATGAAACGTCCCTTTCAGCCCAGCCGGCTCGTCCGAAAGCGCCGCCACGGCTACCGCTCCCGGACGGCCACCAAGAACGGTCGCCAGGTCATTGCACGTCGCCGTGCGAAAGGGCGCAAGCGTTTGTCCGCGTGACGGCGCCATGGACGGCCCGGCGCAGGGGGCGGCATCTGAGCGACGGCTTGTCAGCCTCAGGAAGCGTGCCGATTTTCTGCGCGCCCAGCGCGGGCAGCGGGCCGCATCCCGCGGCGTCGTGGTTCAATTTGTCGCCGAAGACACGCCCGCGGCCGACGGCATGATCCGGTTCGGTGTGACGGCAACCCGGAAAATCGGCGGCGCTGTCGTGCGCAACCGCGCCAAGCGCCGGCTGCGCGCCCTCGCCCGCAGCCTTTTGCGCCGGGAGGGCCGCGCCGGCGGCCTGTATGTCCTCATAGCCCGGCAAGACACACCCTCGCGGGCTTATGACCGGCTTCAGGCGGATTTGCGCCATGCCTTGCGCCGGGTCCATGGCGAAAGCCCGGGCGCCGAACGCAAAACCGCTCGCATGCGGGAGGGTCGCGATGGGTCGGTCGATGCGTGAACGCTGGTCCGGCCCCGGCAAACCGGTGGCGCGCGGGGCGGTCTTGATCCTCAGCCTGCCGATCCACGCCTATCGCCTTGTGCTGTCCCCCTTGGTGCCGCCGAGCTGCCGGTTCCAACCGACCTGTTCCGCCTATGCGCTGGAGGCGCTGCACCGTCACGGGCCGCTGCGGGGGTGTTGGCTTGCCCTGCGCCGGATCGCCCGGTGCCATCCCATCCCATGGCTGGGCGGCAGCGCCGGATTCGATCCCGTCCCGCCGGTCACCGCGGCGGGAACAGCAGGGCCGGAGGGTGAGCGGGATGAGCCGCGGGGCCGGCGCTGAGCGAGACCACCTCTCAAGCCTGTTCGTTGCGCCCGGAGACGGTTATATGTGGGGCGGGCGTGGCGGGTTTTTCCGCCGAACACTTGTCCCACACTGGGCGGGGAACACTTGGCGGGGACGAGGGTCGCAGAGGCCCCGGACCGTCGGTGTGACGGATCAGGATCGGGTCGAACGGGACCACTCGGGTACACGGGAACACAATGTCGGATTCACGGAATTTCTTCCTCGCCATCGCCTTGTCGATGGCCGTCCTCTTTCTTTGGCAGATTTTTATCGGGGAGCCCGCTCAAGAAGAAGAGCGGGCGCGGCTCGAGGCCATGCGCGCGGCAGAACAGGCCGCCGCGGCATCGGCCGAGCCCTCCGCGGCGACGGCCGATCTGCCGCAAGCCGGCACGGGCGGTGACATCCCGACTCCGGCCCGGAGCGCCACGGCGTCCGGTGACGGGACGTTTGCCGGCGCCGATGAGATCGGCTCGCCCGAGCTCGTGGGTGTGTCCAGAGACAATGCCCTGGCCCGGTCCAACCGGATCCAGATCGAGGCGCCGGCCGTCACCGGGTCCATCGCACTCACCGGCGGCCGCATCGACGATCTGCGCCTCAAGCGCTACCGGGAAACCACCGACCCCGAAAGTGACATCATCACCCTCCTGAGCCCGAGCGGGTCTGAAAACGCCTATTATGCCCAGTTCGGATGGACCGCCGAGCCGGGAACACCTGTGAAGGTGCCCGACGCCAAGAGCCAATGGACCCCTGTGTCCCCGTCCACGTTGACGCCGGACAATCCGGTCACGCTGTATTGGGAAAACGGCGAGGGTCTGCGCTTCAATCTGCGCTTCGAGATTGACGAAGATTATCTGTTCACGGTGCACCAGTCCGTGGTGAACACCACAGGTGCGCCGGTCGTTCTGTATCCGTACGGTCTGACGTCGCGCCGGGGCAAGCCCGACAGCCAGGGCGTCTGGATTCTCCATGAGGGCTTTCTCGGCGTTTTCGACGACGTGTTGACCCAGGAAAGCTGGGATGGTCTTGAGCCTGAGGGGCTCACCACCAAGACCGGCAGCGGCTGGCTTGGCCTGACGAGCAAATACTGGATGACCGCTCTGGCGCCGGCCGACGGCACGGCCTTTTCGGCGCGCTTCCGCAACCGCCCCACGCCCGGCGGTACGATTTATCAGGCGGACTATTTGCTCGATCCCCAGGTCATTCCGGCAGGGCAGAGCGCTGAAGTCTCGAGCCACCTGTTTGCCGGCGCGAAAAAGGCCTCTCTCCTCGACCGGTATGAAGTCAGCCAGAACATCGAGCGGTTCGAGCTGGCCATCGACTGGGGCTGGTTCTTCTTTCTGACCAAGCCATTTTTCATCGCCATCGATTTCCTGGCCAAGCTGACCGGGAATTTCGGGGTCGCGATCCTCGCCTTTACGGTTCTTGTGAAGCTGGTCTTCTTCCCCCTCGCCAACAAATCCTATGAGGCGATGACGAAGATGAAGCAGATGCAGCCGGAGCTTGTAAAACTTCGGGAGCGCTTCAAGGACGACAAGATGCGCCAGCAGCAGGAGATGATGGCGCTCTATCAGCGGGAGAAGATCAATCCCCTTGCGGGCTGCCTGCCGGTGCTGATCCAGATCCCTGTCTTCTTCGCCCTCTATAAGGTGCTGTTCGTGACCATCGACATGCGTCACGCGCCCTTTTTCGGCTGGGTGCAGGATCTGTCCGCGCCAGATCCCACGACCATCTTCAATCTCTTTGGCCTCATTCCCTGGGATCCCTCGACGGTTCCCGTTGCCGGTCCCTTCCTGATGATCGGTGTCTGGCCCATCGTGATGGGCATCAGCATGTGGCTGCAGATGCAGATGAACCCGCAGCCCACGGACGAGATCCAACAGAAGGTGTTCGCCTATATGCCGATCATCTTCACGATCATGCTGGCCAGCTTCTCCGCCGGACTGGTGATCTATTGGGCCTGGAACAACATCCTCTCCATTCTCCAGCAATATGTGATCATGCGCCGAATGGGTGTGGAGCCGGAATGGAAGAAGAACCTGCCATTCCTCGCCAAGTTTCTTGATCGGAACAAAGCCGAGGAAGGGGGCATCGGCGAGGGGCCCCGGGAAGGCAAGGCGAGCCAGGCTGCCCGGGAGTCCGAAGAGTGAGACAGGGGGCGTGACCCGAAGCGAACACGGGGCCGGGTTCGGTGAGCCCGGTTCCGGCCTGACCGCGTTCGAACCGGCGGGCATCGACGTCCACGCGCCGCTGCTCGGCCCCGCCGACCCTGAACCCTTTGACCTGGAGGCGGCCCGTCTCTTTTTTGCGCAAGGCTGGTCTTTTGAATTGGGCGTCGCGGCGCTGGCCCAGCTCCCCGACGATGACATGCCGGAGGTGGCCTTTGCGGGCCGGTCGAATGTCGGCAAGTCGAGCCTTGTAAATGCCGTGACCGGCCGAAAGGCCCTCGCCCGCATTTCCAATACCCCCGGCCGGACCCAGGAACTCAATCTGTTCGCCTGTAAAGGCTCCCACGGGCGCCTGCGGATTGTCGATCTGCCAGGCTATGGCTTTGCCCGGGTGTCCAAGGACAAGGTGGCCCGTTGGACTGAACTGCTGAAGGCTTATCTCAGGGGCCGGCCCAATCTGCGCCGCGCATTGGTCCTCATCGACGGGCGCCACGGCATCAAACCGGTCGATCAGGAGATGCTCCGCTTGCTGGACGAGGCGGCGGTGTCCTATCAAGTGATCCTGACAAAAGCCGACAAGGTGCGGGCCTCGGATCGTGGACCCCTGTGGGCGAAGGTGCTCCAGGATTTGCGCTCCCACGTCGCCGCCCATCCCCAGGTGGCGGTGACGTCCAGCGAAACGGGCCATGGCATTGCCGAATTGCGCGCCTGCATCACCCGTTTCGCCGCCGCGCCCCTTGAGGGGGCGCGGTGAGGGTCTGCGACCCGCGAGACCGACCAGGAGAGGGCCATGACCGCGCCGACCGGATCCAGCGTTCCGTCAGCCGACTTAAGGGAGGCGCCGAACGGCGTTCAAACGGGCAGCGATGCCTCGCCGGCCGAGCGTCTGCGGGCCGACTGGCTCCAGACCGGTCGGACCCTGACCCAGGCCTTGCCCTTTATCCTGCGCTATGACGGACAGGCGGTCGTCATAAAATATGGCGGCCATGCCATGGGCGATCCGGCGCTTTCGGAAAGCTTTGCCCGGGACATCGTGCTTTTGAAGCAGATCGGCCTGCGTCCCGTCGTGGTCCATGGCGGTGGTCCCCAGATCGCTGCCATGCTGGAGCGCCTGAAGATCAGCAGTTCTTTCGTCCAGGGATTGCGCGTGACCGACGCCGCCACGGTGGATGTGGTCGAGATGGTCCTCGCCGGATCGATCAACAAACAGATCGTCACGCATATCAACCGGGCCGGCGGCCGGGCCCTCGGCCTGTCGGGCAAGGACGGAAATCTGATCATTGCCCGGAAGATCCACCGCACCGAACGCGACCCTGCCTCGAACATCGAACGGGTGCTCGATCTGGGCTTTGTCGGTGAGCCTGAAAAGGTCAACCCGGCCGTCCTCGACTCGGTGATGCAGTCCGACGTCATCCCGGTGATCGCGCCCATCGGCATGGGCCGCGACGGCGCGACCTACAACATCAATGCGGATACGGCGGCGGGCGGCCTACCCGCCCCCCACGGGGGCCCCCGCCAGCGGCGGGTGGGCGAAGTTGGGGGGGGCGACGCCGGGGGGGCGCCCCTGATCGAGCCAGGCTTGGCCGAGTGCGAGGCCAAGGAGTTCGCCGAACATCTGGCTGATCTCGGGGGCGGTGGTAAAGTCGCCAGCGGCGCCGAGCGGATCTCTCGT
>JBHJGV010000039.1:0-10874 GCA_050331455.1 Alphaproteobacteria bacterium | reverse complement strand
GGCGGGCCCGGGCCCACCCCGCGGCGGGGGGGGGGGCCGGGGCGGGGGGGGGGGCCCGGGGGGGGGGGCCTCCTCCACAATGGCGGGGGCGGGGGTCGAGGCTTCCGGGGTCGAGGCTTCCGGGGCCGAAGGCTCCGCGGTCGGGGCGGGCTCGAGCGGAGCCGCCGGCGCGGGCTCGTCTACGGGCGCGGGCTCGTCTATGGGCGCGGGCTCGTCTATGGGCGCGGGCTCAACCGGCGCAGCGTTTTCAACGGGATCGGGTTCTTCAACAGGCGCAGGATCTTCGGCAGGCGCGGCCTCTTCAACCGGAGCTGGCTCCTCATCAGGAACAGGGGACTGTTCATCGACAGAAGATGGGGCGGCGGGGGCGGCATCGTCGGCTGCTGCCGGCTCGTCGCCCGGCGACGGTGCTTCCGGGGACGCCGGCGCTTCGATGGGCTCTGGCGCTTCGGCAGGAGCCGGTGTTTCAGAGGGAACCGGCTGGGGCGCGGGCTGAGCCATGCCCACTGTGGGATCGGTCAAGGAAAAAACGGCAGTCAGCAGACCGCTCAAGCAAAACCACGTCGCAAACTGGCCCATGATGTCCCCCACAAAAGCGCACGTCCGCAACACGATAGCAATTGCAAGCACAAAGAACCAGGGGGCAAGCTAAACCGAGCGCCGTGTCCAGAGAAATCCGGCCGTGCCGGCGGCCGCGACCGCATAAGCTGAAAAAAACAAGGCGATGGTGTCGATTCGTCCGCCGACATCGAACATCACCCCCATTAAGGCCGGCGCCAGAGCGGTTGAGAAGACCATCAAAGACGTGGTCAAGGCCCGGATCGCCCCCAAATGTGCCGTGCCGTAGAGCTCAGCCCAAAGGGCGCCGGAGAGGGCGCCGAACAGGCCCTGGCTTGCTCCGGCGAGCCCCATAGCCAAGGCGAGTGCCGGGGGCTCCTGGCCTGCGCCTAGCACGGCCATCCCGCTTGCCAGGGGAAGAAGCGCCAGGGGAAACAGCCGACGGGCCGTAAAGCGGTCGATCAGGAACCCGGTCACAAAGGCCATGATCACCGTCGCCGCAGCATAGACCGGGATCGCCGCCACGAATGCCAGGCGCTCCCAGCCCTTCTGTGCCGTAATCTCCACCTGGGCGAAGAAAACAGCTGTGTTGATGAAGCCGGGACCCAGAAGAGCCGGCACGAGCACGTAGAAACGCCAGTCCCTGAGCATCTGCGCGCGGGTCCAGGATCGCGCATGGGCCACCCGCTCCGCCTCCGCGCGCCCCGGACCTTGCGGCACCGGCGTCTCGTCGCTCTCAGCGGCACGCGCGGTGTTCCGGGACACAAGCACAAGCACCAGCGGCGCGACCACGGCCACAAGGACCAGCGCCACGACCGCCCAACTGACCCGCCAGCCCACGGCCGCCACGACCGCCGCCGTGGCCAGCGGCATCATCGCCTCGCCGGCCGGATGGCCCATCGTGGCCAGTGAAATGGCCCGGCCCCGCAGCCGCTCGAACCGGCGCGCCATGGTTGTTACCGCGATATGGGTCATCAACCCCTGGCCGCACAGACGCAAAAGCAGGATCGCGGCATAGAGCACAATGACCGAAAAAGGCGGGGCGAACGCCATGATCAGCGTCGCGATCATCAGCCCCAAAACCACGGTCATTGTGTAAAGACGCAGCGGCACCCGATCGATCAATGCCCCCACGGGTACGAGCAATGCCGCACTCGTCAGGGTGGCAAGCCCGTAGACGACCCCGAAGCCCGAATGGCTGAGACCGTAAAGAGCCCGCAAATCTGCGCTGTATTGCGCGATGAAATAGGTCTGGCCGAAGGCGGAGAAGAACGCCATGGCAAAGCCGAAGGCGAGCAGCCGGGCATGCCGGCGAACGAATGTCAGATATCCCACAAATGCCCCATCCCCTTACGCGCCCCGCAACCGGTAAAAACAATGGTACGGCCCGATCCCGACCCTCGCCCACCGTGTGCCCGAGCCCAAACCGCCCGGCCGCCGATGCACGGGAGAAAGAAGTCCCTGTCAAACGGGACGACAGTCTCGTTTTGGGTCCGGAGGAAGAGCCCCCGGGCGTCGACGGCAAGGCCCCGGGCGGCACCGGTGTCCCGGCCACGGCATGATCAGCAAATCCGCGGCAAGGGATCGCCGACCAACCAATCCACCATGCGTCGCCCGCCCATGGGGGTTTCCATCTGCACGAACCCGTTGGGATCATCGGTCATGGTGCCGATGATTGCCGCATCCTTGCCCAGGGGATGGCCCTTCAGGGCGTTCAAGGCGGCCTCTGCCTCGTCCGCCGTCACCACGGCGATCAGCTTGCCCTCATTGGCGAGGTACAGAGGATCGACGCCGAGGATCTCGCAGGCTGCCTCGACGGTCCGGCGGATCGGGATTTCGGCCTCGTTCAACACCGCGCCCGTGCCGCTGGCCCGGCAGATCTCGTTGATGGCCGTTGCAAGGCCGCCCCGGGTCGGATCCCTCAGGACACGGACGCCGCCGGCTGCGGCGAGCAGCGTGGCCACAAGGTCGTGCAGGGCCGCCGTGTCGCTCTCGATCGGTGCCATGAGCGGCAACGCTTCCCGCGCGGCCAGCACCGTGACACCGTGATCGCCCAGGGTGCCCGACACGATGATGACATCGCCCGCGCGGGCCCGATCCGCCGCCGGAGGATCCTTGACCGCGTCGGGGATGTATCCGATGCCGGTGGTCGCGATGAACACGCCGTCGCCCTTGCCGCGCTCCACGACCTTGGTGTCCCCGGCGATCACCGGAACGCCCGCCTCCCGCGCCGCAGCGGCCATGGCTTCGACAATATCCCGCAGATCCGCGAAGGGAAAGCCCTCTTCCAGAATGAAGCTGGCCGTCAGGTTCAGCGGTACGGCGCCGGCCATGGCCACGTCGTTTATCGTTCCGTGGACGGAAAGACTGCCGATATTGCCGCCGGGGAAGACCAGCGGTTTCACCACATGCCCGTCCGTGGCGACCACCATCCGCTCCCGGCCGGCGAAACGGGCCTGGTCGTCACCCCGGTCCAGCTGGGGATTGGAAAAGGCCGGCTGGAACAGCTCCTCGAACAATTGGGCCGAGGCCTTGCCGCCGGCGCCATGGGTCAGTTCGACGGCGCCTCGGCGCAGGTCCAACTTGCGGGGAAAGAGCCGCTCCCGGGTCTGGGCGCGGCCGGCACGGGGATCGGGCGTTCGGGTCATTCCGCAGCCACGCCGCGGGCCGGCGCCTCCCCCGCGCGGCCGGTGTCCCGGAACCGTCCGTACAAATAATGCGCCGCACACGCCCCTTCCGGCGATACCATGCACGAGCCCAGCGGATGCTCCGGCGTACAGGCGGTCGCGAACACGGTGCAGTCCCGCGGTGTCTTCTCCCCGCGCAGGATCTGCGCGCAGGCGCAGGCCTTGTGATCCGGCCGGGAGATATACGCCATGGCGAAACGGTCCTCCGCATCGAACCCTTTGAAGATGTCCGACAGGCGCAACGCGCTGTGGGGGATCGCGCCGAGGCCGCGCCACTCGAATGCCTCGCGGATGGCGAAGACCTCCTCGCACAGGGCGATGGCCTTGGCGTTGCCGCCGTCGCGCACGGCGCGGGCGAAGGTGTTCTCGACCCGGGCTTCACAGGCATTCACCTGGCGGACAAGTTGCAGAATCGACTGCATCAGATCGTTGGGCTCGAACCCGGCGATGACAATGGGCTTGTTCCATTTCGCGGCCGCGCCGGCATAGGCATCCGCGCCGATAATGGTCGACACATGACCCGGGCCGACGAACCCGTCCAGGCGCGCGCCCGTGGCACCGCCGCCCGTCGTCATGATGGCGTCGATGGCCGCCGGTGTGAGGACGTGATTGCAGAACACGGAGAAATTGGTCAGTCCCCGCTCCGCCGCCATTTTCACCGCCGCCGCCGTGGGCGGCGTGGTGGTCTCAAAGCCAATGGCCATGAACACGACCTCGCGGTCCGGATGGGTCGCGGCCATGTCCACGGCCTGGACCGTGGAATATACCATGCGCACATCGCCGCCACGGGAGCGGGCCCCCAGCAGGGTCTGGCCATCCGTCCCCGGAACACGCATCAGGTCGCCGTATGTGGCCAGGATCACATCGGGCCGGGCCGTGACCAGATCGATGGCCATATCGAGCCGGCCGACCGGAAGGACACAGACGGGACATCCCGGCCCGTGGATCATCCGCACCTGGTCCGGCAAGAGATCCTCGAGGCCGAAGCGGCACAGGGCATGGGTGTGCCCGCCGCAGAACTCCATGAGCCGGTAGACCCGCCCCGGCTCCACCGCGTCCCGGATGCACGCTGCGATGGCGCGGGCGGCTTCCGGATCGCGAAACTCGTCGACATATTTCATGGCCGGTCTCCCACCGTCTCCATGGCCGGCATCGCCGGACCATCTGCCGGGGTCGGACCATCCGTCGGAAGAGGACCGTCCGCCTGGGCACCGCCGGCCTTCATCAGCGCGATCTGCTCGGCCGCCAGATCCGGATCGACCTTGGACAGGGCATAGCCCACATGGACGATCACCATATCGCCCGGCGCCACATCATCGAGAAAGGCAAGGGACACGGGCACCTGGACCCCGTCCACATCCACCGTCGCCGTTTCACCTTCGATCCGGACCACCTCGCCCGGCAGGGCCAAACACATGGCTTCCTCCTTTTGTCGTTATCGCGTCAATGCAGCATTGTCCGGGCCGCAACCCAGGCCTGGCCCAGACTCAGGCCCCCGTCATTGGCGGGCGCACGGCACGGCAGCAGGCCTGCGATCGCGCGGGCGGACAAGGCCTCGATCAGGGTTTCGGCCAACACCTTGTTCTGTAGACAGCCCCCGGACAGTCCGACCCGGCGGACCGGCGCGGCGATCCGGTCCAGTCCGTCCTCGCACCATTCGGCCAGCGCCTCGGCCAGCGTCCCATGGAACAGCTCCGCCCCGGTCCGGGGGTCAATCCCGTCGGCGAGCACCGCCAACAAAGGCCTCACATCCAGTGTTCCGTCCGTACCGATCCGCCAGCCGTCCCGCAACACCCGGGGCTGCTCCACAAGGGCTTCCAGGGCCATGGGCGCGGCGCCTTCGAAAGCGGTGTCCGCTCCCCCGACCGGTGCCACACCGAGCAGGCCGCAGGCCGCATCGAACAGGCGCCCGGCGGACGACGTGGCCGGCGCATTGACACCGCGGTCCAGCATGGCCACCAAAAGATCGGCCCCCGGATGGGCGGCGAATCGCTCGCCGATTTCCGCGCCGCGGCCCAAGGCATGGAGGGCCGCGGCCCCCATCCGCCAGGGCTCGCGGGCCGCCCTGTCGCCGCCCGGCTGGGCCAGGGGCACGAAGCCACCCAGATGGCGGAAGCCGGCACCCTCGATGACCATGCGCTCGCCGCCCCAGCTCGAGCGCCCGTCCGCCCCCAGACCGAACCCGTCCAATGCGAGGCCCAGCATTGGGCCCGCCACAGCATGCTCGGCGGCCAGGGCCGCAAGATGGGCGTGGTGATGCTGGACGCGGATAAGTGGCACTCCCAGATCCCGGGCCATGGCTTCCGCGATCCGGGTGGACTGAAAATCCGGATGAAGATCGCAGGCCAGCCGCTCTGGTCGAACATCGAGGATGGACAGGAGATGGGCAAGCGTCTCTTCAAGAAAGGTGAGGCCGGCAGGGCTGTCCAGGTCGCCGATATGCTGGGACAGGAAGGCCTCGTCGCCGCGTGTGACGCAGACGGTGTTCTTGAGATGGCCGCCTAAGGCCAGCACCGGCGGCACGGATGCGCCGAGGCGGATGGGGTCGGGCACGAAGCCGCGCGCGCGGCGCAGGGGCCGCGGCGCCCCGGCAATCACACGCATGACGCTGTCGTCGCAGCGCACGACGATATCCCGGTTATGGGTCACAATGGTATCGGCAATGTCGCCCAATCGGTCCGCCGCCTCGTCATTATCCGTCACCAGAGGTTCCCCGCCCGGATTGGCGCTCGTCATCACAAATGCCGTTTCTTGGGGCGCGTCCAGCCAGGCCGGACCGTTCGGACAGCCGGCCGCAGCGTGGAACAGCAGCGTATGGAGCGGCGTGTAGGGTAGCATGAGGCCCAGCGTGGGCAGACCGTTCGACACGCCCGGCGCCAGACCGGTATCGGGCCTTGCCCGTGCAATGACGATGGGCCGGGCCGGCTGGGTCAGGGCCTCGATCTCCTGGGCGTCCAGATCCGCAAGCACCTGGGCCGAAGCGAGATTGGCCACCATCACGGCAAAGGGCTTTCCATCCCGCCGCTTGCGCCGGCGCAGCCGGTCCACTGCCGCCCCATTGAAAGCATCCGTCGCCAGATGAAACCCGCCCAGGCTCTTGATAGCCAGGACCTCCCCGGCCCGCAGACGGGCCACCATGTCGGCCGGCACCATGGACAGGCGGGGTCCGCAGGCCGGGCAGGCATTGGGCTGGGCATGGAACCGGCGGTCCGACGGATCGGCATATTCGGCCGCACAGTCCGGGCACAGCGCGAACGGCTCCATAGAGGTCTGCGCCCGATCATAGGGCAGCGCGCGGGTGATGGTGTAACGCGGGCCGCAATGGGTGCAGTTCGTGAAGGCGTAGCCATGCCGGCGATCCGTCCGGGTGGTGATGTCCTCCAGACAGGCCGGACAGGTCGCCATGTCCGGCGTAACCATGGTCCGGGCGGCCGTGCCCTTGGCGCTGCGGCGGATCTCGAAACCGGGTGGTGCGCCGACGGGCGCCAGATAATTCGTCTCCAATGCATCAATCCGCGCCAAAGGCGGGGCATCGCGCCGCAACCGGTCGAGGAAACGCTCCGTCCTGCGCCCTTCCGCTTCCAGCAGAACACCTTCAGCGTCGTTCAGGACCCAGCCCGACAGGCCCAAGTCCCGCGCCATGGTCCACACGAAGGGGCGGAAACCGACCCCTTGCACGGCCCCGCGCACCCGCACCCGGACCCTCGCGACGGCTGCATCATCAGGGGCTGGCCAGGGGGCGCTCACCGGTCCTCACTCCGCGGCCGCGGCCCGTTGCTGGGACAACAGCCCCTCGAGCCAGTGCAGCCAGGCGCGCAAGCCGGGCGTGCCCGTGGCAGAGGCCTTCAGCACATCAAGCCGGGGGCGGACGTTCCGGGCATTGGCCACGAGGGCGTCCACATCGAAGGTCAGATGGGGCAGCAAATCCATCTTGGACACGATCATCAGATCGGCGGTGGCGAACATTTCCGGGTATTTCAGCGGCTTGTCCTCGCCCTCCGTCACCGAGGCCAGCACCACACGGCGCGCTTCCCCGAGATCGAAGCCGGCCGGACAGACCAGATTGCCGACATTCTCGATAAAGAGGAAGCCACCCCGTGGCAGATCCAGGTGGTCGAGGGCGGACCCGATCATCTCCGCATCGAGATGACAGCCCTTGCCTGTATTGACCTGAACCGCCGGCACACCGGTGGCGCGGATCCGCGCGGCATCGTTCGACGTCTGCTGATCCCCCTCAATCACGGCAACGGGCGCGATATCCTTCAGCGCCTCCAGGGTGGCCACAAGCAGCGTTGTCTTGCCCGACCCGGGACTCGACATCAAATTCAGCGCTGTGATCCCTTCCCGGGCAAGACGATGGCGGTTGACGGCGGCAAGCTGATCGTTCTTGGACAGAATATCGCGCTCGATCTCGATCAGGCGGGTCTGGCTCTGGCCGGCCACATGGACCCCCGCCGGGCCGGCCCCGAAATCCAGGGCTCCGTCCGCACCATGGGCATGTCCGTGATGATGGTGATGGCCGGAATGGTCATGGTGGTGATGATGATGCCCATGATCATGACGTCTGTGATCATGGTGCCCATGATCATGGGGATGGGTGTGGGAATGGGCATGGGCGCCGCCCGCCTCGATGGTCTTTTGCCCGTCCGAACAACCGCACACGGTGCACATGTCAGACGACCTCCATTTCCTTGACTTTCAATTCCTCGCCCCCCGTCACGATCAGACGGTGGGATCCACAGTCGGGGCAGCCTTCGCCGCGCCGCGCGATGAGCACATCCCCGTCGCACCCGAAACAGTGGGCTCGGCCCGGCGGGGTGCGGATTTCGAGCACCGCGCCCTGTGCCCTGGTGTCCCGGGACACCGCGCCGAAGCAGAACTCCAGGGCATGGGCATCCACACAGCTCAACACGCCGACTTCCAGCACCACGCGGGTCGCGCGGGTGAAGGCGTCCCGGGCCGCCTGGGCCTCGATGGCGTCGATCACACCCTGGGCCAGGGACATCTCATGCATGGACCGCCTCCTCCCCGGACCGGGGGGTCAGGGCCGCCTGCAAGGCGACGTCACAGGGCGCACATGGATCGAAAGCCGCGACCAGCCATTGGGCCCGCGCCCGCAGGCCCGGCCCCGGCGCCAGACGCCGGGCCGTGGCCGCCACCGGGCCGTTGGGCGCAAAATTCCAGTCCGTGGGCGCCGCCGTCGTCCAGCCCCGAATGAGGCCGTCCTCCAGGACGAGGCCATGGCGCAGGCGCCCCCGCGCGGTCATGGCGACCCCCATACCCCGGCCCGTGGCGCCGTCCGGAAACGGGGTCGGCGCATCGGGCGCCACCCGGTCCAGAGTCCGCCGCAACCGGGCCAACAGGGTGAACCCGTGGGACAGCTGGGCATCGAACCAGGGGCCGAGACTGTCGGTCATCTCGCCAGGGGCCAACAGGGCCCGCGGCGTTTCCTCGTGACCGGAGCAATCGGGGCACAGATCTTCAGCAAAAATACCGTCCTGGAGCAGACAGCACGTGTCTCCCCTGTGCAGACGGATTGCATTGGCCTGGTCGAGCAGGGGGCCGATACCGGCCTCACTGCGGCGCAGGGCCTCGAACAGGGCGTCAACCGCGCTGCGCGGCGCCGCCGTCACAGATTTAAGGAGGCAACCGCCCGGCTCGGCCCATGGGCCATCGAACAGATCCGCGAGCAGCGCATCGGCCGCCTCGCGCGCGGCGCGCACGGGCGCCGCATCCATGGTGCCGCCGGTCAGGGTCGGCCAGGTGACAGCCATGCGCCAGACCGACGCTGCCACCCCTTCACCAAGCAGGACCGCCTCCCGCGCCGCCGCCTGGCCCGGCGCCAGGGCCACACCGGCAGCTTGCTCCACGGCGCGCAGGGCCGCCGTGGTCTGGGCCCGGGGGCACAGGGAAAAGAGCAGCCCCGCAAGACGCGGCGCCTCGACTGCCGGACGCCCCAAGCCCACGCGCGCAAGACCCGCATCCCCACTCTGGCGAACCCGGGCCCGCACAGCACCGCCCTGATCGGCAAGGTCAAGCATGTAGCGCCGCCCGAGCGGACCTGTCCCCGTCATGGTTCGGCTCCGTTCCGGGTGAGGATGAACCGCCGGGTGACGGCTTTGGGCTTGGGGGCCTCCTCCTCTTCGGGTGCCTCGAACAGGGCTTCGACCGCGGCCATTGCCGCGGCTCGCGCATCGTCCTGCGCGGTGAAGTCGTCCATGGGCGAGAACAGGGAACAGGTCTCGACAGTGCCAACCCCGTCCATCCGGCCCATGATGAAACTGTAGGTGCCGGAGGGGAAAACATGCTGCCGA
This sequence comes from Alphaproteobacteria bacterium, assembly GCA_050331455.1. GTDB lineage: Bacteria > Pseudomonadota > Alphaproteobacteria > JAJFIK01 > JAJFIK01 > CAYUYV01. Next base: position 1,315 of record JBHJGV010000039.1, on the reverse strand, counting down.
CTGGCCCCGATCGCCACCGGCGGCGGGGCCGACGCGTCGGATGGCACATAGGTCAGGTTCATGCACCAGGGCGTGATGACGATCCCGGCAAAGCCTTCGCCGAAAGCACGAAAGCCCACCGCCTCTACCCGCAGCGCCCCATTATGGACGGGCAGACCCACCATGGCCTCTTCGGCCTTGCGATAGGCGCCCAGCAGCCTGGCGAGCGCATCTCCCTGCGTACTCGGATCTTGGATGCTGGAATCCGGGGCGCTGGCATTCTGGGCACCGGCGGCAAGCGCGCCCATGCCTGTGGGCGGCGTCGGGCGCGGCACCGATCCCGTATCGAAGGGCGCCGTGCCGGCGTTCAGCACCATGAATTTGCTTTGATCCGCATCGCAGGACGGGCAGCGCCAATGCTCCGGCAGCGCAGAGAACGCCGTGCCCGGATCCACATAGCCGGTCGGATCGCCCTCTCGGGGGTCATAGACCCACCAACACACGCCACATTCGAGCACCGTGTCGGCGGGGAGCGGGCCGGTCGCGGAGCCTTCGAAGGATCTGCTCATTGGAGATAAACCTCGCCGATCTCGTCGAGGCGTGCGGCGCTGTCCTCGAAATCCTCCCGGCTGGCCAGGATCGCATCAGGAATGTCGCCGATTTCGATCGTGTCCAGAATGGTCGTGCCGATGCCGTTGAGATATTGCACGGCCCAGACATGCTTTAGCGCCGTCATGATCACCCGTGCGGTGCCATAGCCGCCGGAGGAAATCCGCACACCGGTCTCACCCAACACCTTGGCCAGGAAAGCCGTGTCCACCGGGCTCATGGGCAGCAGAGTGAAATTCATGACGTGGTTCGGCGCACCGTCGGGCTGCCATGCCGTGGCGCGGGAGCGCACTTCGGAGAGCACATTCATGACATTCATGGAACCGAGAGGCGGGGCCAGGGCATCGATGGCAATATCCGCACGGGGACGGCTTTCCGCGACTTCCCGCAGGACCCGGGGGGCGTCGCCCACCTCGACCCATTCGGCACGCACCGTGCCCTGATCGTCCTCGGCTCGGCCGATCCACACACCGGGCAGCACCGCTTCGTGGATCTGGACCGTCCCCTCACCCGGCGCACCGCCCGCGATGGCCATGGACACTTCTCCCTCGCCCAGGGCATCGTAAAGGATCGCACGATCCGAAGCCGATAGGGTGTCGACCCGCCGCCGCCAGGCCCGGCCCGTGGCGGCGGCCGCCTTCAAGCCCACCGCAAAGGCCGTCAGCATGGCAAGGACGGCGGGGCCCGCCGTCATGTCGGGCCGCACCTCGCGAGACCGCCCCCGCCC
>JBHJGV010000038.1:0-26682 GCA_050331455.1 Alphaproteobacteria bacterium | reverse complement strand
CACCACGGATGTGACCGGCGAGTGCATGCTGCCCGAGGGCACGGAAATGGTGATGCCGGGCGACAATATCGAAATGGAGGTGGAGCTGATCACGCCCATCGCCATGGAAGAAAAGCTCCGCTTCGCCATCCGCGAAGGCGGGCGCACCGTCGGCGCCGGCGTGGTCGCGAAAATCATCGAGTAGTCTTTGGACTGAGCGTTGACCCGGGCCGGAGGCCCTCCGGCCCGGGTCTTTTTTACCGCCGTCCTGCACGCGTGCGGCGATTTGCAAGATGTCGACCAAGCCCTGCGTGAATGAGGGCAGTGCCTTTGAGGACCCCAGACGGCCATGCAAGGACAAACCATTCGAATAAGGCTCAAGGCCTTCGATCATCGGGTTCTCGACACGTCGACCCGCGAGATCGTCAATACGGCAAAACGGACCGGCGCCCAGGTGCGGGGACCGATCCCGCTGCCGACGCGGATTGAGAAATTCACGGTGTTGCGCTCACCGCATATCGACAAAAAGAGTCGTGAGCAGTTTGAGATGCGCACCCACAAGCGTCTTTTGGACATTGTCGATCCCACCCCCCAGACCGTCGATGCGCTGATGAAGCTCGACCTGGCTGCCGGTGTGGACGTGGAGATCAAGCTTTAAGGCCTTGCTGGCGTATGGATTCAGCAGGTCTTGGGAGAGTGGTGATGCGTTCTGGTGTCGTTGCAAGAAAAATGGGAATGACCCGTGTCTTCACGCCGGAAGGCCGGCATGTACCGGTGACCGTTCTGCATCTGGATCATTGTGCCGTGGTTGCGCAGCGCACGGATGAAAAAGACGGCTACACGGCCCTGCAGCTCGGTGCGGGACTGGCCAAGGTCAAGAATGTGACGAAGCCCCAGCGCGGGCATTTCGCGAAGGCCAATGTGGAGCCGCGCCGCAAACTGGCTGAGTTCCGGGTGAGCGCGGACAATCTCATCGAAGTGGGCGCGGAGATCACCGCCGACCATTTCATTGCCGGTCAGAAGGTCGACGTGATCGGCACCAGCATCGGCAAGGGATTTGCCGGGGCCATGAAACGGCACAATTTCGGGGGCCTGCGCGCTTCCCACGGGGTGTCCATTTCCCACCGCGCCCACGGCTCCACCGGTCAGTGCCAGGATCCGGGCAAGGTGTTCAAGGGCAAGAAAATGGCCGGCCATCTGGGTGCAGTCCGTGTCACGACGCAGAATCTGGAAGTGGTGCGTACGGATGTTGAGCGCGGGCTTGTCCTGGTGCGCGGTGCGGTTCCAGGCCCGCGGTCCGGTTGGGTGTTGCTGCGCGATGCCGTCAAGCGGCCGCTGCCCGATGGCGTGCCCACCCCCGGGTCGTTTAAGACGCTCGCGGACCGGCATGCGGAGATTGCGGCGCCCGCAGCCGAAGACGAGGCGCCTGCAGACGATCAAGTGACCGTTGAAGCCGATGCGCCCGAAACCGATGCGCCCGAAACGGAAACGCCGGTCACGGATGGAGCCGATGCGGGCGAGACCAAAGAAAAGGACGGCGCGTGATGGGCGACGTTGTAACCATTGATGTGAAGACCCTGGATGGGGATGCGGCGGGATCGGTCGACCTTGATGCCACCATTTATGGTCTCGATCCGCGCAAGGATATTTTGCACCGGGTGGTCCTCTGGCAGCTCGACCGGCGTCGCCAGGGCACGCACAAGACCAAGACGCGCCGCGAGGTGACCGGCACAACCAAAAAATTCGTGCGCCAGAAGGGGTCCGGCGGTGCACGTCACGGCAACCGCAAGGTTCCCCAGTTCCGGGGCGGTGGTAAGGCCCATGGGCCGGTGCTGCGCGAGCACGGACACGACCTGACCAAAAAAATGCGTCGGCTCGGCCTGAAGCATGCCCTGTCGGCGAAGTGCAAGGCGTCCGAATTGCTGGTCCTTGATGCGGCCACGCTTGACGAGCCGAAGACCAAGACCCTTGAGGCCAAGCTTGCCAGCCTCAACGTCACCTCCGCCCTTGTGGTGGACGGTGCGGTGGTGGACGAGAACTTCCGGCGTGCGGCGGGCAACCTGCCCCTGATCGATGTGCTGCCGGTGCAGGGCATCAATGTGCGCGACATCCTGCGCCGGGACGTGCTGGTGCTGACCCGTGCCGCCCTCAACCATCTGGAGGCCCGGCTCAAATGAGCGATTTGAAGCATTTCGACGTGATCCTGGGACCGGTGATCACGGAAAAAGCGACTCTGGCATCCGAGAATAATCAGGTGATCTTCCGGGTCGCCCTCGATGCCACAAAGCCCGCCATTCGCGACGCCGTCGAGGCCCTGTTCAAGGTCAAGGTCAAGGCGGTCAACACGATCTTGGTCAAAGGAAAGCGCAAGCGCTTTCGCGGCGTGGCGGGCAAGCGCAGCGACTACAAAAAAGCAGTCGTGACACTGAATGAAGGAGAGACGATCGACGTGACGACGGGCCTGTAAGGTTTGTCCACGGAGGGCCCGGATCGGGCCGGTTGCGTCGAGAGTGAGGCGAGTGACCCATGGCACTAAAGACATATAAACCGATGACCCCGGGCCAGCGCGGCCTAGTGCTGATCGACCGGTCCGCGCTCCATTCGGGTCGCCCGGAAAAGACCCTCACCGAGGGTCTGACCAAAAAGGGCGGGCGGAACAATACGGGGCGGGTCACGGCACGGCGCCGCGGCGGCGGGCACAAGCGCCTCTACCGTGTGATCGATTTCCGCCGGAAAAAGTTCGATATGCCGGCCACGGTCGAGCGTCTGGAATATGACCCAAACCGGACAGCCTTCATCGCGCTGATTAAATATGAGGACGGCGAGCTTGCTTATATCCTGGCGCCCCAGCGTCTGAAGGCGGGTGATCAGGTCCTGGCGGGCGCAAAGGTGGACGTAAAACCGGGCAATGCCATGCCCCTGTCGGCCGTGCCCATCGGGACGATCATCCATAACATCGAATTGAAGCCCGGCGCCGGCGGGAAGATTGCCCGGTCGGCCGGCACTTACGCCCAGCTCGTGGGCCGGGATCTGAGCTACGCCATTCTGCGTTTGTCCTCCGGCGAGCAGCGGGTCGTGCGGTCCGAATGCATGGCAACCGTGGGCGCGGTGTCCAACCCGGACCATGCGAACACGAATCTGTCCAAGGCAGGGCGCGCGCGCTGGCTGGGCCGGCGTCCGGCCGTGCGCGGCGTGGCCATGAACCCGGTCGATCACCCCCATGGCGGCGGTGAGGGTCGGACCTCGGGCGGTCGTCACCCGGTCACCCCGTGGGGCAAGCCGACCAAGGGAAAGCGGACCCGGTCGAACAAATCCACGGACAAATACATCCTGCGCAGCCGCCATGAGCGCAAGTCGAAGCGCTGAGTAAGACAGGCAAGGAGACGTCATCGTGCCCCGTTCGGTTTGGAAAGGTCCCTTCGTCGACGGCTATCTGCTGAGGAAAGCGGAAGCGGCGCTGGAGTCCGGCCGCAAGGACGTGATCAAGACCTGGAGTCGCCGGTCGACCATTCTGCCCCAGTTCATCGGTCTGACTTTCGGCGTCTACAATGGACAGAAATTCGTCCCCGTCATGATTTCCGAGGACATGATCGGCCACAAGCTGGGTGAGTTCTCGCCGACGCGGACCTATTACGGTCACATGGCGGACAAGAAGGCGAAAAGGAAATAACCCATGGGCAAGCCTAAGGCCGAACGCAGACTGCCCGACAACGAAGCCCGCGCTGTGGGCCGGATGATCCGGGTCAGTCCCCAAAAACTCAACCTCGTGGCGCAGCTGATCCGTGGCAAAAAGGTCGATCGCGCCCTTGCGGACCTGACATTTTCACGCAAGCGCGTGGCGCTCGACGTGAAGAAGGTGCTGCAGTCGGCCATCGCCAATGCGGAAAACAACCACGACCTCGATGTGGACGAACTTGTCGTTGCCGAGGCCTATGTGGGCAAGAACCTCGTCATGAAGCGCTTCCGTCCCCGGGCTCGGGGCCGCGTGGGGCGGATCCAGAAACCGTTCAGTCAGCTGACAATTGTCGTGCGTGAACCGGCGGAGGCAGCGTAATGGGTCAGAAAGTCAATCCGATCGGTCTGCGGCTGGGCATCAACCGCACCTGGGACTCCCGGTGGTACGCTGCGAAGGCGGAGTACGGCAAGCTGGTGCACGAAGACCTGCGCATCCGCGCCTATCTGCAAAAGCGTCTGCGCCAAGCCGGCATCTCGCGGATCGTGATCGAGCGGCCCCACAAGAAATGCCGCGTCTCTCTCTACACGGCCCGTCCGGGCGTGGTGATCGGCAAGAAGGGCGCGGATATCGACAAACTGCGAAAAGATCTCGGTCAGTTCACGGATAGCGAAGTGTTCCTGAACATTGTCGAGATCCGTAAGCCGGAGATCGATGCGACCTTGGTGGCCGAAAACATCGCTCAGCAATTGGAGCGCCGGGTCGCGTTTCGCCGGGCCATGAAGCGCGCCGTTCAATCGGCCATGCGTCTCGGCGCCCAGGGTATCCGGATCAATTGCGCCGGCCGCCTCGGCGGTGCGGAAATCGCGCGGACGGAATGGTATCGCGAAGGGCGGGTGCCCTTGCATACGTTGCGGGCCGATATCGATTACGGCACGGCGACGGCCTTCACGACCTACGGCGCCAGCGGGATCAAGGTGTGGATCTTCAAGGGGGAGATCCTGGAGCACGATCCCATGGCCCAGGACCGGCGCATGCAGGAGCTTCAGGAGTCCGGCGGCGGTGGCGGCCGGCGTGACCGGGATCGGGACCGCGACAATCGCTAACAGGCGCCGAGGCAAGCCCGGAGCCTGGCGGAGGAGCGGATCCGCCGACAGTCTGAGTCAGGATGAACGACCATGTTGCAGCCCAAACGCACAAAATTCCGAAAAGCCCATAAAGGCCGTATCCATGGGATGGCCAAGGGCGGAACGGCCCTCAATTTTGGAGCCTTCGGTCTGAAGGCGACCGAGCCGCAGCGGATCACCGCGCGGCAGATCGAGGCCGCCCGACGGGCCATCACCCGCCACATGAAGCGGGCGGGCCGTGTTTGGATCCGCGTGTTTCCGGATGTTCCGGTGTCGGCAAAACCGACGGAAGTGCGCATGGGTAAGGGCAAGGGGTCGCCGGAATTTTGGGCGGCCAAGGTGAAGCCGGGGCGCATCATGTTCGAAATTGACGGCGTGCCCGAACCCATTGCTCGCGAGGCCTTGCGTCTCGGTGCCATGAAACTGCCTGTGCGCTGCCGGTTCGTGCAGCGGCTGGTGGACTGACAGGCGTCGTTGATCCGACGACGGAACGGAGAAGGCCATGAAAGCCGCTGACATACGCGATTTGAGTGACGACCAACTCCTGGACGAGTTGACCAAGCTGAAGCGGGAGCAGTTCAATCTGCGCTTCCAGAAGGCAACCGGCCAGCTTGAGAACACGACCCGGTTCCGGTTGATCCGGCGCGATGTGGCGCGGATCCGAACCATCATGAAACAGCGCCAGATGGTGGCCCAGGGCGATGACGCCGGGGCGCAAACCGCGGCGGAAAGCGCCTGACTGAGGTGAAGGCCCGGCGCGCCGGTGAAATGTGAGGAGATGTGACGTGCCAAAACGAGTCCTGCAAGGCCGTGTGGTGAGCGACAAGAACAATCAGACCGTCGTCGTTCTGGTCGAGCGGCGCTACACCCACCCGGTGATGAAGAAGACCGTGCGCACGTCCAAGCGCTACCACGCCCATGACCAGGAAAACGCCTTCAAGGTCGGCGACGAGGTGCGCATCCAGGAAACGAAACCTTTGTCGAAGCTGAAGCGTTGGCTGGTGTTGGGCCGTGTGGGGGCCGAACCCAGCGGAGACAAAGAGGCGCCGGAAACGACCTGACGGATGGGCCGCCGGTGGCATGACCGTCCGGTCGAATGAAAAGAACAATGGCGTGATGCGGCGGCATGCTGAGCGCCCGGCTTGGGACCAAAGGTCCTTAAGGGGTTAGGTCCCCAAGGTTATCGGTCCTGAGGGCCTGTCTGCCAGTGTGAGGAGAGTGGACCAATGATCCAGATGCAGACCAATTTGGATGTGGCGGACAATTCCGGCGCCCGGCGTGTCCAATGCATCAAGGTGCTCGGCGGCGCGAAGCGAAAATATGCCCATGTCGGCGACATCATTGTGGTCAGCGTCAAGGAAGCCATTCCCCGCGGCCGGGTGAAGAAGGGCGATGTGATGCGCGCCGTCGTGGTGCGGACCGCGAAAGAGATTCGCCGGCCGGACGGGTCCGCCATGCGGTTCGACCGCAATGCGGCCGTGCTGGTCAACAAGCAGGGCGAGCCCATCGGCACACGGATTTTCGGTCCCGTGCCCCGGGAGCTGCGGGCCCGCAACCAAATGAAGATTATCTCCCTCGCACCGGAAGTGCTGTGACAGCGCTGAATGTGGAGTGGGGCACCCGGAAAGGGTGCAGGACGGCAAGGAACGACCGACAATGACGGTAAAAGTACGGTTCAGGAAGGGTGACCAGGTCCTGGTGCGCGCGGGCCGCGACAAGGGCAAAAAGGGCGAAGTCCTGAAGGTCATGCCCACGGAAAATCGGGCGATCGTGCAGGGCGTGAATATGGTCACCCGGCACCAGCGCCAGTCCCAAAAGGATGCCGGCGGCCTCATCCGCAAGGAGGCGCCGATCCATCTGTCCAATCTCGCCCATGTGGATCCCACATCGGGTGCCATGACCCGGGTCGGATACCGGGTTTTGGAAGACGGCCGCAAGGTACGGTTTGCAAAGAAATCCGGGGAGGTGATCGATGTCTGAGAGCGATGTCGAAACGAGCCCTGAAGCCGGCGCGGAGGAGAAATACATCCCGCGGCTCAAGACGGCCTATTTGGACGAGATGCGGCCGAAGCTTCAGGAAAAGTTCGGCTATTCCAACGCCATGATGATCCCGCGGCTTGAAAAGGTCGTTCTGAACATGGGCGTTGGCGAGGCCGTCAACGACACCAAGAAGGTCCAGTCGGCCTTCAACGACATGCAGGCGATCGCCGGGCAGAAGCCGGTGATCAACCGGGCGAAAAAGTCAATCGCTGGCTTCAAGGTGCGCGAGAACATGCCGCTCGGCGTGAAGGTGACATTGCGCCGGGACCGGATGTTCGAGTTCATCGACCGTCTCGTGACGATTGCCCTGCCGAGGGTTCGGGACTTTCGCGGTCTGAACGGCAAGAGCTTCGATGGTCGTGGCAACTATGCCATGGGCATCAAGGAACATATCATTTTCCCTGAGATCAATTACGACAAGGTCGATCAGATCTGGGGTATGGATATCATCGTGTGCACGTCGGCCAAGACGAATGACGAGGCACGGGAGTTGCTGAGCTTGTTCAAATTTCCGTTCACGAAGTAACGGAAAGTTGGGCAGGGCAACTTGGGCCGGATGGTCCGGGACTGCTGGAACGGTCCCCCAGACAGGTGGGAAAACCGTCCGGCGATGGAGGTGAATGATGGCGAAGAAGGCCATGGTCGAGAAGAACAAGCGGCGTGAGCGCCTGGTCAAGAAGACGTCTGGCCGGCGGGATCGCTTGAAGGCGATTGCCAATGACAATGAGCTGCCCCCGGAAGAGCGTTTCCAGGCACGGCTCAAGCTGGCCGAGATGCCGCGCAATGGCAATCCGACCCGCATCAAGAACCGGTGCGACGTTTCCGGCCGGCCCCACGCTTTTTACCGGAAACTGAAAATGTCACGGATCGCGCTGCGGGAATTGGGGGCCAAGGGCCTCGTCCCCGGTCTCGTGAAGTCAAGCTGGTAAGGAGCGCGGGAACTCGCCATGACGATGACCGATCCTTTGGGCGATATGCTCACCCGTATCCGCAACGGCCAGATGCGGCGCAAGTCTAAGGTCGTGACGCCGGCGTCCAACCTGCGTGAACGCGTCCTGAACGTGCTGGAGAACGAAGGCTTCATCCGCGGTTTTCTGCGCGTGGAGACCGGCGGGGCCCAGCCGGAGTTCGAGATCGAACTGAAATATTACGAAGGCGATCCGGTGATCTCCGAGATCAAACGGGTCTCGAAGCCGGGCCGCCGGGTTTATTCTTCGATCAAGGATTTGCCCCGTGTGCGGAACGGTTTGGGCATCTCCATCCTGTCGACGCCGAAGGGCGTGATGTCCGATGCCGATGCTCGTACCGAGAATGTGGGCGGCGAAGTGTTGTGTACTGTCTATTAAGGCCGTTGAAGCGGCCGTGAGGGAGCATGCGGGTCCACCGTGTGAAGTGAGCCAATGTCGCGGATCGGAAAGCAACCCATCGCCATCCCCAATGGCGTGACGCCGACGGTGAAGGACAAGACCGTCTCCGTGAAAGGGCCCAAGGGCACTTTGGAGTTGACGATTGTTGATGACGTGAGCGTGTCCTTGGATGAGGACGGCATCACGGTGGCGCCGGCGGACGGGAGCTCCAAGGCCCGGGCCATGTGGGGTATGCAGCGGACGCTGATCGCCAATATGGTCCATGGCGTGAGCGAAGGGTTCAGGAAGGAACTCGAGATCAACGGCGTCGGCTACCGGGCGGCTGTGCAGGGCGAGAATCTGCAGCTCCAGTTGGGCTTTAGCCATGATGTGCTTTATCCGATCCCGGAAGGGATCGAGATCAAATGCGAAAAGCCCACATCGATCCAGGTCAGCGGGATCGACAAGCAGCGGGTCGGTCAGGTCGCGTCCGAAATTCGCCGCTATCGTCCGCCTGAGCCCTATAAGGGCAAGGGCGTGAAATATGTGGACGAGTTCATCTTCCGTAAGGAAGGCAAGAAGAAGTAACGGATCGGGCGTTGCCGGCCTCTGGCGCGGCATTCCGGGAAGGGTGACATGAGCAAAACTGGTAAACTGTTTGAGCGCCGCAAGGTGCGGACCCGGACGAAAGTGCGCAAGCTTGCCAATGGCAAGCCGCGCCTGTCCGTGTTTCGCTCCGCCAACCACATCTACGCTCAAATCATCGACGACCGCGCCGGCAGCACGCTCGCATCGGCCTCCTCGATCGAGAAAGACATGCGCGAGAAGCTTGGATCGGGTGGCAATCAGTCCGCTGCGGTGGAGGTCGGCAAAATGATTGCCGAACGCGCGCAGGCCAAGGGCGTGAGCGAAGTGATCTTCGATCGGGGCGGTTATATTTATCACGGCCGGGTAAAGGCCCTGGCCGACGCGGCCCGCGAAGGTGGGCTGAAATTCTGACGGCCGAGCCGTCCCCGGCGCGGCTCTGGCGCGCGGTAAGTACACGGAAGGAACAGACACGTGGCACGTGGAGATCGGGATCGCGACGATCGGGATAACGAGTTTGTCGACAAGCTCGTGCACATCAACCGTGTTGCGAAAGTGGTGAAGGGCGGCCGCCGGTTCGGCTTTGCGGCCCTGGTCGTGCTGGGCGATCAGAAGGGCCGGGTCGGGTTCGGCCACGGCAAGGCGCGCGAAGTGCCCGAGGCCATCCGCAAGGCAACGGATTCCGCCAAGCGGAACATGATCCGTGTGCCCCTTCGGGAGGGCCGTACCCTCCACCACGACATCGAAGGGCGTCATGGGGCCGGCAAGGTCGTGTTACGCTCAGCGCCTCCGGGGACGGGCATCATCGCCGGCGGCCCCATGCGCGCGGTGTTCGAAACCCTCGGCGTGCAGGATGTGGTGGCCAAGTCCCTGGGCACGGCGAACCCCTACAATATGGTTCGCGCGACATTCGATGCGCTGAAAAAGGAAATGTCGCCCCGGACCATCGCGGCCAAACGGGGCAAGAAGGTCAGTGAAATCATTGCGCGGCGCAGCGACGGCCCGGCCGAGAGCGCCGGCGCCATCGAGTGAGGCGCGGGCCCGGGCGGCGTGACCGTCCTGGGGCGGAGCTTTAAGAGGAGGCCGCCATGGCGGATTCGAACGATCAGACGGCGCCAGCCACGGGCGGAAAGACCATCACGATCGAACAGATCGCGAGCCCCATCCGCCGGCCGGCCGACCAGCGGGCCACCCTGATCGGGCTTGGCCTGAACAAGATGCGCCGGCGCCGGACCCTGCAGGACACGCCGTCCGTCCGGGGCATGATCAAGAAGGTCCGCCACATGGTGCGGATCGTGAGCGAAAACGACCAGTGAAGCCCGCCGCGCCCTTTGAGCGCTTGCGCAGGCAGGGAGTGAGCCATGCGTCTGAATGAATTGTCCGACAATCGCGGTGCCCGCAAACGCCTGATGCGCGTCGGTCGCGGCATCGGTTCCGGCAAGGGCAAGACCGGCGGCCGCGGTGTGAAGGGTCAGAAGTCCCGCTCGGGTGTGGCCATCAAGGGCTTTGAAGGCGGTCAGATGCCGTTGCACATGCGTCTGCCCAAGCGCGGCTTCAACAAACCCAATCGCTTGGCGTTTGCCGAGATCAATCTGGGTCGCCTTCAGGCCGCCATCGATGACGGCAAGCTGACGGCCGATGGGCCCATCACGGCCGATGCACTGATCGCCGCCGGCCTGGTCCGGCGCGAATGGGACGGTATCCGCCTCCTCGGCAAAGGCACCATCCAGGCCTCCGTCACGATCGAAGTGACCGGCGCCAGCAAGAGCGCCGTCGAGGCGGTCGAAAAGGCCGGCGGGTCAGTGCGCTTTATCGGGTCCGTGCCGGAGCGTCGGCGCAAGGGCGGCTTCAACGGCAACAAAAAACTGGCTGCGGCAGCTCAGGAGCAGGGCGCCGGCTAACGCCGACGGGTGGCCGCCTTGTGCCGGTCGGCACTCGGGGCCACAATAAAGGATGATGGTTAGGGGTGACGGCGGCGTGGCCTCTGTGGACCTTCCGGAGCGGTTCGAAGCGGACCGGTCCGACGGGGGACATGGGGCCCGATTTTCGTGGCGCATCCATCGCACAGCAACGGAGTAGGGCTCTATGGCGTCAGCCGCCGAACAGTTGGCCGCGAATATGAACTTTCAGTCCTTCGCCAAAGCGAAGGAACTGCAGCAGCGCATCTTGTTCACGCTCGGTGCTCTCGTGATCTACCGGCTCGGGACCTATATCCCCATGCCTGGTATCGATCCGGTGGCCTTCTCCAACCTGTTCCAGAATTCCGCCGGCGGCATTCTGGGAATGGTCAATATGTTCTCGGGCGGGGCCGTGGAGCGCATGGCCATCTTTGCCCTGAACATCATGCCCTATATCTCTGCGTCGATTATCATGCAGCTGATGACGACGGTCTCGACCCAACTCGAGGCTCTGAAAAAAGAGGGTGAACAGGGTCGCAAGCAGATCAACCAGTACACCCGTTATCTGACCGTGGTTCTGGCGGCGGTGCAGGCCTTCGCGATCGGCAACGGTCTCCAGGCGTCCGGTGCGGTCACCAATCCCGGTCCGTTTTTCCTGGCCAGTACGGTGATCACCCTGGTGGGTGGCACCCTGTTCCTCATGTGGCTCGGTGAGCAGGTGACGGCGCGCGGGGTCGGCAACGGCATCTCGTTGATCATTTTCGCCGGGATCGTTGCGGAGCTTCCCCGAGCCCTGTTCCAGACCTTGGAACTCGGCAGTCAGGGTGTGCTGTCCGGAGGCGTGATCCTCGGCCTCCTGGTCATGATCGTGGCCGTGATCAGCTTTATCGTGTTCGTCGAGCGAGCCCAGCGGCGGTTGATCGTCCAGTATCCGAAACGTCAGGTCGGCAACCGCATGTTCGGCGGGGAGACCTCCCACCTGCCGCTGAAAATCAATACGGCCGGCGTGATCCCCCCCATTTTCGCCTCATCCCTGTTGCTGTTGCCGCTGACGCTGGCGAGCGTTCAGGCGGATGGCGGGCCGGAATGGATCACCCGGGTCACGACCCTGCTGGGCCATGGCCAGCCCCTCTATATGGCCGTCTATGCGGGTCTGATCATCTTTTTCTGTTTTTTCTACACGGCCATTGTCTTCAATCCGGAGGATACGGCCGACAATCTCAAGAAATATGGCGGCTTCATCCCCGGTATTCGCCCCGGCAAACGGACGGCCGAATATATCGACTATGTGCTGACCCGCCTGACGGTCGTGGGGTCCATGTATCTCACGCTGGTGTGTCTGTTGCCCGAATTTCTGATTGCCCAGAACCCGGCGGCCTTTGCGGCGACGTTCTTTGGCGGCACGTCCCTGCTGATCATGGTGACGGTGACCATGGACACGGTTGCCCAAGTGCAGAGCCACCTGCTGGCTCACCAATATGAAGGGCTGATCAAGAAATCCAAATTGAGGGGGAGCCGGCGATGAGATTGATTCTGTTAGGGCCGCCGGGCGCGGGAAAGGGCACGCAGGCCAAGCGCATCGAGGCTCAATACGATATCTGCCAGCTCTCGACCGGTGACATGCTGCGCGCCGCCGTGGCCGCCGGTACGGAGGTCGGTAAGCGTTGCAAGGCCATCATGGATCGCGGCGATCTGGTGCCCGACGAGGTTGTTGTGCAGATCATCGATGAGCGGATCGACGAGCCCGACTGCGCCAAGGGCTTCATCCTGGACGGCTTCCCGCGCAATGTGCCCCAGGCCGAAGCCCTCGATGCGATGCTCGCCCGGAAAGGCCAGAAGATCGACACGGTGATCGAAATCGTCGTGGACGAAGCCTGCCTGCTGGAGCGTATCGAAACGCGGCGCAAGGAAAATCCGGACAGCGTACGCGCCGATGATACCGCCGAGACCCTGAAAAAACGCTTGGCGATTTACAGCGACCAGACGGCACCGCTGCGTCCCTATTACGAGGCCCAGGACAAACTCGACAAGATCGACGGCATGCTCAGCATTGATGAGGTGACCGAGCAGATTCTTGGCCATCTGGCCGAAATCGAAACGCCCAACGTCTAGGCAAGGCGGCCCGTTCGGGTCTGGTCTTGCCTCAAAAGAACCTTGACGCGGAACAATCAAGGATTATTGTTCCGCTACTGTTTTTCCGGTCGCTTGCGGACGGAACATCACGCGTTTGTTCTCCCCCAGCGGGTCGAGCGAAGCGACGCGCGGTGCCGGCGACCCATCGTTGACAGGTCCATGCTCACCCCATTCGAGGAGAAGGCGGAAGGCCCCTGGCTGGTCTTTCCCGTAACGGAGACGTTCACGTGGCCCGTATTGCTGGCGTAAATATTCCGACATCGAAGCGTGTTGTCATCGCACTGACCTATATCCACGGCATCGGCCCGTCCAAGGCCCGTGAGATCTGTGAAAAGGTAAACATCCCCGTTGATCGCCGGGTCCACGAACTGGCCGACGCGGACGTGTTGCAGATCCGCGAGACCATCGACCGGGACTATCTTGTCGAAGGGGATCTGCGCCGCGAGACGGCGATGAACATCAAGCGTTTGATGGATCTGGGCTGCTATCGCGGGCTGCGCCACCGCCGCGGCTTGCCGGTGCGCGGACAGCGCACGCACACCAATGCGCGTACCCGCAAAGGGCCCGCCAAGCCCATCGCCGGTAAAAAGAAGTAAACCGGCAGAAAAGAGTAGGGACAGACATGGCCAAGGAACGCGCCCGCGTCAAACGCAAGGAACGGAAGAATATTTCCTCCGGCGTCGCGCATGTGAATGCCAGCTTCAACAACACCATGATCACGATCACCGATGCCCAGGGCAATGCCATTTCCTGGTCCTCGGCCGGATCCAAGGGCTTTAAGGGATCCCGGAAATCCACGCCCTTCGCGGCCCAGACGGCTGCGGAAGATGCGGGCCGCAAAGCGGCTGAGCACGGCATGAAAACCCTTGAGGTTTATGTCAGTGGACCGGGTTCGGGGCGGGAATCGGCCCTGCGTGCTTTACAGGCCAGCGGCTTCACGATCACGACCATCCGGGATGTGACCCCCATCCCCCACAATGGGTGCCGGCCGCCCAAACGTCGCCGGGTCTGAGCAGACGACGTGGGCGGGCTGTTAACGTGGGCATAACGCACACGCGTTAGCGGCTTGATGCGGATCCGCTTCGAGATCATGTGGACCCTCACCCTCACGTGTGGTCCCCCGTGCGCAGGATACACCCTGGTCATCGAATCCCGCCCCACCTGGTTCGGGGCCTTCGAGAACCATGATCGATGGTGCGAGACCGGATGGTCCGCGAACCGATAGGAAGGATCGACCATGATCCAGAAAAACTGGCAGGACATGATCAAGCCGACCAAGCTCCAGGTCGAGCTGGGTCATGATCCCTCGCGTTTCGCAACGGTCGTTGCCGAGCCCCTGGAACGCGGCTTCGGGATGACGCTGGGGAATGCCCTGCGCCGGGTTTTAATGTCCTCGCTTCAGGGCGCGGCGGTGACATCCGTGCATATCAACGGTGTGCTGCACGAGTTCTCCTCGATCGCCGGCGTGCGCGAGGACGTCACGGACATTGTGCTGAACATCAAGATGCTTGCCCTGCGCATGCATGCGGAAGGCCCCAAGCGTTTGACGCTGAAGGCTGATGGCCCGGGTGAGGTCAAGGCCGGCATGATCCAGCAGACCTCGGACATCGAAGTGCTCAATCCGGACCTCGTTCTGTGCACCCTCGATCAGGGCGCGGAAATCCGGATGGAGTTTACGGTGGACACGGGCAAGGGCTATGTCCCGGCA
This sequence comes from Alphaproteobacteria bacterium, assembly GCA_050331455.1. Lineage (GTDB taxonomy): Bacteria > Pseudomonadota > Alphaproteobacteria > JAJFIK01 > JAJFIK01 > CAYUYV01. Next base: position 12,193 of record JBHJGV010000038.1, on the reverse strand, counting down.
GACCGGAACCGGCCCGAAGATGCCCCCATTGGCCTCATCCCCGTCGATGCTCTGTACAGCCCGGTGCGGCGGGTCTCCTACAAGGTGGAGAACACCCGGGAAGGCCAGTTCCTGGACTTCGACAAGCTGACCATGCAGGACGAGACCAATGCGGCCATTACGCCGGAAAATGCTGTGGCCTATGCAGCGCGCATACTCCAGGATCAGCTTCAGGTCTTCATCAATTTCGAAGAGCCGCGGGAACAGCGGGTCGAAGATCAGCGTCCGGATCTCGAATTCAACCCGGCCCTGCTGAAAAAGGTCGACGAACTGGAATTGTCCGTTCGTTCGGCCAACTGTCTGAAGAACGACAATATCGTTTATATCGGCGACCTCATCCAGAAGTCCGAGGCGGAAATGCTCCGCACACCGAATTTCGGCCGGAAGTCGCTGAACGAGATCAAAGAAGTCCTGGCGCAGATGGGTCTGCATCTGGGCATGGAGGTCACCAACTGGCCGCCGGAAAACATTGAGGATCTGGCCAAGCGGTTCGAGGACCAGTACTAATCCTGGTCTGCCGCGGACCGGGCCGACCACCGGGATGACGGCGGCGCGAGGGTAGAGCGCACTCAAGTGTAAAGAAGGAACGGACCGATGCGGCACGCGCACGGATATCGCAAACTGGGGCGGACATCGACCCATCGCCGCGCCATGATGGCCAATATGGCAGCGTCCCTGATCAAGCACGAGCAGATCAAGACGACCCTGCCGAAGGCGAAGGAATTGCGCCCCTTCGTCGAAAAGCTGGTTACGCTCGGCAAACGTGGTGATCTGCATGCCCGCCGCCTCGCGATTTCCAAGGTCCGGGATGTGGGCATGGTCGGCAAGCTGTTCGAGATTCTGGGTCCGCGCTACGCGTTTCGCCAGGGTGGTTACATCCGCATTCTGAAGGCCGGCTACCGGCGCGGCGATGCGGCGCCGATGGCGATCATCGAATTTGTGGATCGGGACGAGACCGTGAAGGGACAAGATTCCGGTCCCGTGGACGAGGCTGTGGGCCAAAACGAGGCTGCCGGCGGCGCTGGCCTGCCTCCGGGCATGGGGGCTTGAGCCCGACGCGAAGGCACACGTGATCCGTCCCGCCACGCCCGATGACCGGGACGCGGTCGTCAGCATTTTCCTGGAGACCGTGCGGAGCGCCGACAGCTTCGCTTTCGATCCCAATACGGATCGCGCCGGCGGCCAAGCCCTTTGGTTCGCCGCCGGCGCCGCCGTTTATGTCGCGGACCGGGGCGGCACCATCGCCGGATCCTGCTTCATCAAGCCGAATCAACCGGGCCTGGGCGACCACATCGCCAATGCCGGCATCATGGTCGCCCAGCGCTTCAAGGGCTTCGGGATCGGCCGTGCGCTCGCTGACTTTGTCATCCAGGAGGGCCGGCGGCTCGGTTATACCGGGATGCAATTCAATTTCGTGGTGGTATCCAACAAGCCTGCGGTCGATCTCTGGTTGTCCGTGGGGTTTCGCGAGGCGGGCCGCATCCCGGGCGCCTTTCGCCACCCAAACCGTGGCCCGACCGATGTGTTGATCCTGTTCCGGTCCCTTTAGGCGGTCGTTCACGCCCTGTGGTCTTCTATGCCCAGAGGTCTTCTACGCCCTGGGGTCTTCTACGCCCAGGGGTCCTCCACGCCTTGACCGGCCCGGGGGGGCGGGGCCACATGGATGAAGAGCCAGAGGTTGGTATCGGCCCATGCGATCCGTTCCGACCGGATTCTCACACAAGGGAGTGGAGGGATGACCTTGACCCGATTGACGTCGTGCGGGGCGGCGGCCCTTCTTGCAGTCACGGTGCTTGCGGCGACGCTGGCGGCGGGCCAGGCCGATGCCCAACGGCGGACCGCCATGGTGCCCCAGACCATGGAGCAGGTGACCCTGACTTTCGCCCCGGTGGTGGATCAGGTCGCCCCGGCGGTGGTCAATGTCTATGCGGAGCGGCGCGTCCAACAGCGGGGCATGACCAGCCTGTTCGACGATCCTTTCTTCCGGCGCTTTTTCGGCGGGCGCGGCTTCGGCATGCCGCGTGAGCGGGTGCAGAACTCCCTCGGTTCCGGCGTCATCGTGCGCCCCGACGGCATCGTGGTCACGAACAATCACGTGATCCGCGGCGGCGAGGCCTTCACGGTTGTATTGTCAGACCGGCGCGAGTTCGATGCGGAGGTTCTGCTCGCGGATGAAAAAACCGATCTTGCGATCCTGAAAATCGATACGGGTCGGGATCGTCTGCCGGCGGTGCGGTTCAAGGACTCCGACGATATCGCTGTGGGCGATCTGGTGCTGGCCCTCGGCAATCCCTTCGGCGTCGGGCAGACGGTCACCAGCGGGATCATTTCGGCCCTGGCCCGCACTCAGGTGGGCATCACGGACTACGGCTTTTTCATTCAGACCGATGCGGCGATCAATCCCGGCAATTCCGGCGGCGCCCTGGTGGCGAGCGATGGCGGCCTGATTGGGATCAACACGGCGATCTTCTCGCGCTCCGGCGGCTCCAACGGCATCGGTTTTGCCATTCCCTCGAACATGGTTCGGCTGGTGGTCGATTCGGCCGTGGCCGGAGAAAAGCTGGTGCGGCCGTGGCTCGGGGCGCGCTATCAGGATGTGGACACGGAACTGGCCGCCTCCCTGGGGCGGGATCGTCCCGGCGGGGCCCTGATTACGGAGGTCTACAAGGGGGGGCCGGCGGACCGGGCCGGTCTGCGCTCCGGCGATCTTCTGCTCACCATCGAATCCTTCGATGTGGTGGATCCCCAGAGCCTGCGGTATCGGGTGGCGACCCAGCGTCCGGGGCAACGGGTCCAGGTCTCCTATTGGCGGCGGGACCGGGAGCGCAGCGCCACCATACGCGTCGAGGCGCCGCCGGAAGCGCCGAAACGGAACGAGACCCTGCTCGAGTCCCGATCGCCCCTGCAGGGTGCGACGGTGGTCAATCTGTCCCCGGCCTTCAATGAAGAAAATGGCCTCGACCCGCTGGATACGGGCGTGGCGATCATTGCCACGCAGCCGCGCTCCCTGGCCCGGCAGGCGCGGTTCCGCACGGGCGATATTCTGCTCGGCATCAATGGGCGGACGGTGGAAACGGTGCGGGATCTGACCCGTATTTTGAATGCTGAACCCGCCCGGTGGGACATCGAGTTCAAACGGGGCACGCGGAAATTGCGGGTCCAATACGGGCGCTGAAACCGGCGGCGGACAGGGCGATGACCAGTCTCTTCGAAGCGGCCGGCATGGCCCCGGGACCGCACAGCAGGAAGGACGTGCCGGGCACTCCGGCGGAACCGGCGGAGGATGCGCCCCGTCCGCTTGCGGACCGTCTGCGTCCCGCCCGCCTGGACGAGGTCATCGGCCAGGATCATTTGCTGACCGACGATGCGCCCATTGGCCGGATGGCGGAGGAAGGCCGGGTGGTTTCCTCGATCCTGTGGGGGCCGCCGGGCACGGGCAAGACCACCATCGCCCGGCTCCTGGCGGGCGTGTCCGGCCTGCGTTTCGAGCAACTCTCGGCCATCTTTTCCGGGGTCGCGGATCTGCGCCGGGTCTTTGACAGTGCCCGGGTCCGGCGCGCGGGCGGGCAGGGGACGCTCCTGTTCGTGGATGAAATCCACCGGTTCAACCGCGCCCAACAGGACGGGTTTTTGCCCCATATGGAGGACGGCACCATCGTCCTGATCGGGGCGACGACGGAAAATCCGTCCTTTGTCCTCAATCCCGCCCTGCTGTCCCGGGCCCAGGTCCTTGTGCTCAAGCGTCTGGACGAGCCGGCCCTGGAGCAGCTCCTGGCCCGGGCCGAGGCGGCCATGGACCGGCCCATCCCCCTTGATGCCCCGGCCCGCAGTCTGCTGCTGACCCTGGCCGACGGGGACGGACGCTATCTGCTGAATGTGGCGGAGGACCTTTTGGCCCGCGCCGACCCCGCGCCCCTGGATCAGGCCGGCCTGTTGCAGGCCGTGCAAAAACGCGCACCCCTTTACGACAAGGGGCAGGAGGCCCACTACAACCTGATCAGTGCGCTGCACAAATCGGTTCGGGGGTCCGACTGCGACGCGGCGCTCTATTACCTGGCGCGGATGCTGGCCGGCGGCGAGGACCCGCTTTATATCGCCCGGCGGATGATCCGCATGGCGAGCGAGGATATCGGCCTTGCCGATCCCCAGGCGCTGCACCAGGCCCTGGCCGCGCGGGAGGCCTATGAGGTGCTGGGCTCGCCGGAGGGCGAGCTGGCGCTTGCCCAAGGCATTGTCTATCTGGCCACCGCGCCGAAGTCGAATGCACTCTATACGGCTTTTGGCAGGGCCTTGCGCTCGGCCAAGACGACGGGCTCCCTGATGCCGCCGGCCCATATTCTCAATGCGCCAACCAAGCTGATGAAGTCCCTCGGCTACGGCGCCGGCTATGTGTATGATCATGGTACGGAGGAGGGGTTTTCAGGCCAGAGCTATTTTCCCGACGACATGGCGCGTGAGACCTTCTACACGCCCACGGACCGGGGGCAGGAGCGCGCCATTGCCGAACGGCTGGCGGCCTGGACCCGCCTGCGCACCCCGGAAAACGAAAGTCCGGAAAACGAAAGCCCGGCGGTCGACAATCCGGAGAACGACAGCCCGGCGCATCCCGCCCGAGCGGAAACGGACAGGAGCCCGGACGATCCGGGGTCGGCCTGATGCCGGGCTGGTCGGCCCTGCTGTGGGTGGCCCTCGGGGGCGCTCTGGGGTCCGTCGGACGCCTCCTGGTGACCTCGGCCGCGGCGCGCGCCTTCGGGTCCGCCTTTCCCTGGGGCACGGTCGCGGTCAATGTGGCCGGGTCCTTCGCGATGGGGGTGATGGCCGTTTGGGTGACGCGCCACTGGGCTGACGGGACCGGTGTGCGGCTTTTTTTGATGACGGGCCTGTTGGGCGGATTCACGACCTTTTCCGCCTTTTCCCTCGAGGCGGTCCTTCTGTTGGAACGCGGCCAGTCGGGCACGGCCTTTTTTTACATGGCCGCGTCGGTCGTCCTGTCGCTCGGCGCCCTTGGCGCGGGCTTGATGGCGACGCGCAGCCTGTTTCCGGAGACGTTATGAGTGGTGTGCAGACGATTGCAGTGACGGATGCCGAAGACGGCCTGCGGCTTGACCGCTGGTTCCGGGCGCATTTTCCGGCTCTGACTCATGGGCGGCTTGAAAAGCTGTTGCGTACCGGACAGGTGCGGGTGGATGGCGGGCGCGTCAAGGCGAACACACGGCTCGAACCCGGCCAGATGGTCCGGGTGCCGCCCCTCGATGTCGCGCCCGGTGGCACGGCGGCCGGGGTCTTGCAGCCGCGGGCCCGTGCCGTGAACGAGGCTGATCGGCGGTTCCTGAAGGACCTGATCCTCCACGAGGACGAGGCCGTCCTGGTGCTGAACAAGCCCTATGGTCTGGCCGTGCAGGGGGGCACGGGCACCACGCGCCATATCGACGGCATGCTGGAGGCCATGCGGGATGACACCGGCGAGCGTCCCCGCCTCGTGCACCGTCTGGACCGGGACACCAGCGGCGTCCTCGTCCTGGCGCGCACGCGGATCGCGGCCCGGGCGCTCGGCGATGCCTTCAAGGCCCGGCAGAGCGAAAAGATCTATTGGGGCCTCGTGCACGGTGTCCCGCCCTTGCGGGAGGGCGACATTAAGGCTCCCCTGAAGAAGGACATGGTGCCCGGCGAGGACGAACTGGGCGAGCGCATCCAGGTGGCCAAGGTCAACGATAAGGACGCCCGCCATGCGCTCACACGCTATGCCACCGTGTTCCAGGCCGGCCAGAAGGCCACCTGGCTCGCCCTCATGCCCATTACGGGGCGCACCCACCAATTGCGCGTCCACTGCGCCCATATGGATACGCCCCTGGTGGGGGACGTGAAATACGGTTACGGCGCGCGGCGCCCGCCCATCGGCGGGGTGGGCGAGGGGCTCCACCTCCATGCCTATTCTCTAACGATCGATCATCCCTCGGGTGGTGTGTTGTCCGTCCACGCCCCTTTGTCCCCCCATATGCGCGAGACGTGGGATCTTCTGGGTTTTTCGGATGATCATTGGGCCAATCCGTTCGACACGGCCCCGGCCCTCGGGCATTCTCAAACCAAACGGCGCAAGGGGGCGCCCCGCTGCGGATGACCGTCCGGCGGCCCGAACACTGTGCGGACCGGGAGAACACCATGGCCAATGATCCGCTTCAACTTGTGGTCTTCGACTATGACGGCACGCTGGTGGACAGTCATGCCGGCTTTCACAGGGCCTTCGCGGCCGCTTTCGTGGCGATCGGACAACACCCGCCCGGCGAGGACGAGACCCGCTCCCTTGTCGGCCTGCCGCTGCGCGAAGCCGTGGGTCGCTTCGTGCCGAGCCCGGACAAACAGACGCTGTCGGAGTTTTCCCGGGCCATGCGCGCCGCCCGGGACTTCATGCGCGCGAGCAACGAGTCGCCCGACGTGTTGATCCCCGGCACGCGGATCGTGCTGGAAACCTTCGACGAGGCTGGCGTCCTGCTCGCCGTGGCCACCAACAAGTCCCGCAAGGGGCTCGACCACTCCATGGCGTTCCACGATATCGCCAAACATTTCGTCGCGACGCGGACGGCGGACGAAACCCATGCCAAGCCCCATCCGGCCATGATCGAGGAGCTTTTGTCGGAAACGGGCGTCGATATGGAGAACGCCGTCGTGATCGGCGATACCACCACGGATATGGAACTGGCGCGCAATGCCGGCGTGCCGGCCATTGGCGTGACCTGGGGCTATCACGACGCCCAGACCCTGATCGACAGCGGCGCCGGGGCGGTGATCGACCGCTATGCCCAGTTGAGCCTTGCGCTGACCCATGTGTGGCTGCCCGAGGAGGTGGAATTGGCGCGCAGCGTCGTGCCGGCGTAAGGACACTGCGGATGAAACGATTCTACGACCGGGTGGATACGGAGCACCGGGACGGCGGCTTTGCGGTCCTGCTCGACGGTCGCACCATCAAGACCCCCGGCGGCCAGCCTTTGAGCGTGCCGGCGGCGGATCTCGGCCATGCCATCGCGGCGGAATGGGCGGCCCAGACCGAGACCGTGCGCCCCCAGACCATGCCCTTTACCCGCTTCGCCAATACGGTGATCGACGGCATCGCGCCCGATCCCTCCGGCGTGGCCGAGGCCGTGCTCGGTGTCTTCGCCAATGACCTCCTGTGCTACCGCGCCGAAGAACCCGAGGGTCTTGTGGCGCGCCAGGAGAAGGCGTGGGCCCCCGTTCTCGCATGGGCGGGGCGCGAATGGGGTATCGATCTCACGGTCACGACGGGCGTCATGCCCTGTGTCCAACCCGCCACGACGCGGCTCGCCGCTGAGGCATGGGTCGGCCGTCTTGACCCGTTCAGCCTGGGCGCCGTCCATATGGCGGCCACGCTGACGGCTTCGGGGGTTCTGGCCCTGGCCTTGGCCGAAGGGCATCTGGCTGCGGCAACCGTCTGGTCCCTGTCCCGCATCGACGAGGACTGGCAGATCGCCCGGTGGGGTGAGGACGAAGAGGCCGCGGAGCGGGCGGCGCTGCGCCGGCGCGAGCTCGCCAATGCTGCCAATATTCTCCAATGGATGCGGACGGATCCGGACCATTCCCGCGAGTAGGAAGTTTGCGGGTTCGTAATGTGCTGGGAAAAAGCTTGCTATTTGTAATAAAAAGAACCAAACAAAGCATCTATCTGAAAAATACTCTCTTTCCTCGGCAACCTGAAGGCGTCATGTTCAATTATTTACACTGTGCGACAGAAGAGAAATTTGTTTCGGAGCGAATTGACACTCTACTCTAGGCTTTTTACTGTAGATATAGGGACAGGGAGGTGCACCATGATTTTATCGAGACTTGTTTATCACAGTGAGCGAAATCCATCGGAGTCGCTTGACATGAAGACGTTATTGGCGTCCTGTACGCGTAACAATGAACGCGCAATGATTACCGGAATGCTTCACTTTAATGGCGAAGCTTTTGTTCAAGTGCTCGAAGGTGGGCGTCAGGAAGTGAGCGCCACCTACCATCGGATTGCCAAGGATCCGCGGCATGTGAACCCGATCATCATTTCATTTACCGATGTGCGCGAGCGACTTTTCCCGCAATGGGCCATGGGGCTGCATGATCGCAACACGCATCAAGTCGATGCGATCCTGTTACGCTACTTTTCTCGTGCTTCTATTGATCCGGGAACGGTCCAGGTGGAAAGCCTTCTGGACGCGTTGCAAGACATGGCCATCGAAATCGCTGCTTAATCAGCATGGCCCTTTGATTGTTTTGAAACGAGAGAGGAGCCTCACGGGCTCCTCTTTTTGTCAATAAAAACACTTAAATTAAAAAAGGGGGTTGTTATCCAAAACAGATGGAGCGCCCTACGACTTCGCCGGTGCGGGGAGCAATTTTAGGCTCCGTTCCCTTTGCTTCAAACGCCGCAGATCATGATTGCGGTGCCGTTGCAAGGAGTCGGTGCGATGGGCTTTCTCTGCAAGTTGCCGGCGCATGCGCGTGATTTGGAGAACAAGCGCCGTCTGTTTTTCGAGGCCCAGGCTCCGATAAATCCGCCGGCCGATGACGAATCCGCAAGTCAGCGAAACCGCATTTGTTGCGATAAGGATCAGCAGAAGCTTCGTCATGGGATCGGCATCTCCGTTACTGCGAAATCCACGCGGCGGTTGACGGCCTGGCCGCTGTCGGTTTCGTTTTCCACGAGCGGTCGCTTGCCGCCGAATCCGATCACGCGCAACCGCGCTCGATCAATGCCGTCCTTGGTGAACAGTGTTGCAACACCTTCGGCTCGCTGCCAGCTGAGCGTCAGATTGGTGGCCTCGGCACCTACACTGTCCGTATGACCCATAATTTCGATTCGGGCGGTTGGGCACGCTTGTGCCATATCGATCAGGGCGGACAGAAGCGTGACCTGTTCCGCACTGACGGACACTCGGCTGCGCGGGAAATAGATCACCGAGCGCCTCGCCAGCTCACTCAGCTTCCGGACGCAGGGCGCGGCCACGGGACGTGCCGAAACAGGCGGTGCAGCGCCGGTCTCGCGGGCCCCAGCGGTCGTCTCGGCGGTGGCTGTATTGCTCAAGGCCGCGGCACCCGTCGGCTCCTGCGGTGAAAGTGGCACGGCGGCCAGATCTACTTTTGCCGCGCCGGCCACTTCGTCCGGTGCTTCACCTATTTTGGCGAGCGCGCCGGGTTTTGCGCTGCCCTCAACCGCATTTTTCAAAGCCGTCTCGGTGCTATCAAGCCGCTCGCCGGCGGAGGGTGGATTGCCTTCGAGAAGCGACACGGCCACGAAGGACAAAACCGCAACGCAAAGGACGGCCGTCGTTAGCCCAAAAAGCACCAAACGAATCCTGGACACCCGTGGCGACCAACTTGATCGCGCCACCGAGAGACCTGCTGTGCGGGATTCATTCGCCCCCTCACCAAACATCGGCATGGTCTAACCTGCGGTAATGGCAAAAAAGATTTCTGTTATGACGTAAAACCAAGTTCTTACGTACGAATATCACGACAGACCGACCCATTGTCAACACGACGAGGGGTAGACCAAGACCATTTCGTCCAATGATAGGTATCGAATTGTATCCTTATCCGGCAAACTGGCACATGATTACTATGTGGGGCATTTTCATAACGGATACGGGATGTTTTAATATGCGTATAATCTTTGCGCATTCACACCAATGTCGCAGATTTGACATGAAACGCTTTGAGTTTTCTGAAGAGAGAGTTTGGACCTTTGGAAAGCTTTGTCATTTGATCTCGACGTTATAGCTGCCCCGTGCAAAACGAGACTCGTCAGCGCGTTGCGCACGTCTTTTTTTGAGGGGTACGGATCATTCCGGACACGGACATGGCTCTGTGGGCCGCGGCAAAGACGGCGATGCGGTGCGGCATGACGCGCGTTCAGGGAGCTCGCGTTCATGGAAAAGGTCTTGCGAGCTGGTCGCATCGCCCCATGCGACCGACACCTTGTACGGGCAGCGTGTATCCAACATCGGATGGGCAGGGGAAAGGCCGGTTGGAGACAGCCCGGCCGGGATCAGGACTTGCGGGTCACGATGAACCGGGCGACATCGCGCAGGGCGTCGGCACGGTCGTCGAACCGGTCGAGCGCGTCGCATGCCCGTGTCACCAGCGCCTCGGCCTTTTCCCGGGCCCCGTCGAGGCCGAGCAGCTTGACGAAAGTGGCCTTGTTCATGGCCTCGTCCTGGCCGGCGGGCTTGCCCAGATCCGCTTCACTGGCGGTTGCGTCGAGTATGTCGTCGGCGATCTGGAAGGCGAGGCCGATATTGTCCGTGTAAGATTGGAACGCGATGCGGTCCTCATCCGGGCTTTTGCCCAGAATGCATCCGGCCTGGCAGCCATAAGCGATCAGGGCGCCGGTCTTCAGGCGCTGAAGCTCGGAAATACCGTCCAGGTCCAGGCCGTCGCGCTCACCGGACAGATCGATCATCTGTCCGCCGACCATGCCTTCGGCCCCGGCGGCCCGCGCCAGATCGCGCACCAGTGCGGCCGTGACGGCCGGGTCATCATGGGTTTCCGGCGCGATCGCCACTTCGAAGGCATAGGTCAGCAGACCGTCGCCGGCCAAAATGGCGGTCGCCTCGTCGAATTGTTTGTGAACAGAGGGCTTGCCGCGCCGCAGATCCGCATCGTCCATGGCCGGAAGGTCGTCATGGATCAGGCTGTAACAGTGAATCATTTCGAGGGCAGCGGCGGCCCTCAGGGACCGTGCGTCCGGCACGCCGTAAAGCCGCGCCGTGCTGACCACCAGAAAGGGGCGCAGACGTTTCCCGCCGCTCAAGGCGGAATAGCGCATGGCCTCGACGACACGCCCCCGCGGCCCGTCCACGGGCGGCAGCAGGGCGTCGAGGGTCTGGGTGACCCGTTCGCCGATTTCCGTCATCTGGGTGTCGAGGTCTGCCATGGTCTCGCATCCTTACGGCTGTCGCCAAGCGGTTGGGCCGGCTGTCGCCAAGCGGTTGGGCCAGTCAGGCGGCCGCCGTGGGCTTGCCCGCCGCGTCCGCCTCGCGGGTCGCCTCGATGCGGGCAGCGCGCTCTTCCACCAGTTCCACGAGGTGGTCGATCATCTTGTCATTGTCCAGTTTGTGGTCGGGCTTGCCGGCCACATAGACCATGCCGGCCCCGGCGCCGGCGGCCTTCTTGTCCGCGCCGCCCCCCGTGAAACCGAGATCGGTCTCGCGCGCCTCGCCCGGCCCGTTCACCACGCAGCCGATGATCGACAGGGTCATGGGCGTCGAAATATGGGCCAGCCGTTCCTCCAGGATCTTCACGGTACCAATCACATCGAAGCCCTGGCGGGCGCAGGACGGGCAGGAAATGATGTTGACCCCCCGGTGGCGCAGGTTCAGCGATTTCAAAATATCAAAGCCCACCCGGATCTCCTCCACCGGATCGGCGGACAGGGAGACGCGGATCGTGTCGCCGATGCCGGACCACAGCAGCATGCCGAGCCCGATCGAGGACTTGATGGTGCCGGACATCAGCCCGCCCGCTTCCGTGATGCCCAGATGGAGCGGGTAATCGCAGGCCTCGGCAAGGCCCTGATAGGCCGCCACGGCGAGGAACACGTCGGACGCTTTCACGGAGATCTTGAATTCGAAAAAGTCGTTGTCCTCCAGGATCTTGGCGTGCTCCAACGCGCTTTCGATCATGGCCTCGGGGCACGGCTCGCCATAGCGCTCCAGAAGGTGCTTCTCCAGGGAGCCGCCATTGACGCCGATGCGCATGGCGCAGCCATGGTCCTTGGCGGCCTTCACCACCTCGCGCACCCGCTCGGGCGAGCCGATATTGCCCGGATTGATGCGCAGGCAGGCGGCGCCCGCCTCCGCGGCCTCGATGGCCCGTTTATAGTGGAAATGGACATCCGCCACGATGGGCACGGAACAGGCCCGGACGATGGATTTGAGCGCCCTGGTGCTGTCCTCGTCGGGCACTGAAACGCGCACAATGTCCGCGCCCGCTTCCTCCAGGGCTTTCACCTGGGCGATCGTGCCCTGCACATCGTCGGTCAGGGTGTTGGTCATGGACTGCACCGTGATCGGCGCGTCCCCGCCCACGGGCACAGGGCCCACCATGATCTGACGGCACGGACGGCGGTGAATCTCCCGATAAGGCCGGACTGACATGGCTCGTCTCC
>JBHJGV010000037.1:0-11635 GCA_050331455.1 Alphaproteobacteria bacterium | reverse complement strand
GCCCTACCGGCAGAGTGTACCCCTCGTGCATAGCTGTGAACCGAGGCGTTTGCCAGGGCGATCCGTCCATGGATTGGAATGCAGGAGAACGGTAGGGCGGGCGTGTGTGGACCTCAGCGGACGGCGGTGAGGCGGGCGGTGGGTTCGGCGGCGCGGCGGTCGCCCTGCTGGCGCGGTTGCTGGGTCAGGGCCTGGGCCAGGGCCTGGCGCAGTTGGGGATCGTCCCGGCCCTGACGGCTGGCAAGGGACAGCCAGACATAGGCCTCGAGGGCGTCCACGGGCACACCCTCACCCAGGTGATAGATGCGAGACATCATATATTGGGCTTCCGGATGTCCCTGCTCCGCGGCCTCGCGGAACAATTGCGCGGCCTGTTCCAGGTTCCGGGGAATGCCTTCGCCCCGATAGGACAGGATGCCAAGGCCCCATTGGGCGTCGGCAAGGCCGGAATTGGCCGCTTCCTGAAGATATTTCGCGGCGATCCCGAAATCCTGGGGCACGCCGATGCCATTGGTGTAAAGAACGCCCAGATTGTACTGGGCATCGACCTGGCCGCTGTTTGCGGCGAGGCGGAACCATTCGAGGGCCTGGTTTTCGTCCCGCGTGACACCCTCGCCGGTCATGTAGAGCACGCCCATATTATACTGGGCATCCGGATGCCCCTGATGGGCGGCCTTGGAGAACCAAAGGGACGCCTTGTTCAGGTCCCGCGCGACATAACGGTCCTCGGCATAGATGGTCCCGAGATCGAACTGAGCGTAGAGATGTCCCTGATTGGCCGCGACCTCGAGCCAGGCGAGGGCGGTCTGCAGGTCCTGTTCAGCGCCGCCGATCCCTTCGAGGGCAATGAGCGCGATGGAGTATTGGCTGTCCGTGTGGCTTTTCTGGGCGGCGGCAGCGAGCCAGCCGATGGCCTCGGACACATTCTGTTCGACGCCCTTGCCCTCGACATAGAGGATCCCGAGCAGGTGCTGGCTGCGCGGGTCGCCGGATTCGGCGCCGGCGCGGAAAAAGGCGGCAGCATCCTGATATTGCCCGGCCTCATAGGCACGCAAACCGTCCTCATAGGGACCCGCGAGGAGCGGGGCAGGGGCGATGAACAGGCCGATGGACAGGCCGAAGGCGGCGAGGAGGCGCCGGGCGCGGGTCGGGGGAGAAAACTCTAGCATGCTGGGTTATCCATATCTTTCAGGTTACGTCCTGCCGGGACCCCCACTGCTCCCGTCGAAAAGGGCCGTGAACGCCGCCACGGCCTCGGCCGGACCCTTCGGGTAAGACCACACGCCACCCGCGACCGCCAAGAAATCGGCACCCGCTTGCACCAGGATGCCGGCATTTTCAACCGTGATTCCACCGATCGCGACACAGGGAATTTCGAAAAGCTCTGACCACCACGTCAAAAGCTTTGGATCCGCCCGCGTCGGCGCGTCCTTGGTCGACGACGGAAAAAACGCCCCGAAGGCCACGTAATCAGCGCCCCCTTCACCCGCTTCCATCGCCAGATGCCGGGACGCGTGACAGGTGATGCCCAGAATGCGATCCCGACCCAGGATCCGGCGCGCTTCGTCCGCCGGCATGTCCTGTTGACCCACATGGGCGCCGTCCGCGTCCCATTGGACTGCCAGATCCGGCCGGTCATTCACGATCACGGCCACGTCCCGGTCCCGGGCGATGGGCCCCAGTCGTTCGTAGGCGCGTTGGAGTTCAACCTCCGGCACATGCTTCAGACGAAGCTGTAGGCACGCCACGTCGCCGCCGTCAAGGGCCTCGCGCAAGAGATCCGCGAAGACGTCGAGATCGTCGATCACCGGTGGCGTGATCAGATAGAGACGGCAGGGACCCCGCTTGGGATCCCTGCCGCCCCATTCATTCGTGTCGGTCGGCGCCGTCAGGCCACCTTCCGCTCCAGGTCTCCGGTCCATTCGCCTTTTGCCGCCAATCCATTCATCCGCGCCCGGTGGCGGAACGCCTCCCGCGCCGCCGCAACATTTTCGGCCCGACCGCCCCAGGCTTTCAAGGCCGCCTGCTGCAGCGCCCTGCCATAGGAGAAGCTGAGCGCCCAAGGCATGTCGTAGCCCCGGTTCATGGCATCGAGATGGGCGGTCGCATCCTCGTCGGACTGGCCGCCGGACAGGAAAACGATGCCGGGCACGGCCGAGGGCACGGTCCGCTTCAGGCAGCGTACGGTTTTTTCGGCCACCTCGTCGATGCCGGCCTGGCGCGGGCACAGCTTGCCGGAGACGACCATGTTCGGCTTGAGGATGGAGCCCTCAAGCAGCACCCGCTGTTCGTGGAGCGCGTTGTAAAGCTCCTTGAGCGTATAATCCGTGACCTCGAAGCAGCGGTCGATGTCGTGGTCGCCGTCCATCAGGACCTCCGGCTCCACGATGGGCACGATGCTGGCTTCCTGGCACAGGGCCGCATAGCGGGCGAGGGCATGGGCATTGGCCTTGATACAATAGGCGCTCGGCATGGCCGCGCCGCCCTCCCGGGAAATGTCGATCACGGCGCGCCATTTCGCAAAGCGCGCGCCCATGGCGTAATACTCGGCCAGGCGCTCGCGCAGACCGTCGAGACCCTCCGTGATCTTTTCGCCCGGTGCGCCCGCCAGATCCTTGGCACCCGCATCCACTTTGATGCCGGGGATGCTGCCCGTGGCCTGCAGCATCTGCACGAAGGGCGTGCCGTCGGCGGCGGACTGGCGGATCGTCTCGTCGAACAGGATCACGCCGGAAATGTAGTCGCGCATGGCGTCGGTCGTTCCGAACAGCATCTCGCGATAATCGCGCCGGTTGGTTTCGGTCGATTCCGTATTGATCTGATCGAAGCGCTTCTTGATCGTGCCGGAGCTTTCGTCAGCGGCCAGAATACCCTGTCCGGGGGCCACCATGGCCTGCGCGGTCTGGACGAGTTCGTCAATCATGGGAGCCTCCTGAACGGATTGGGGCCGACGGTCCGGTCGGCTAGGAAAGGGGACGCCGTCTCCGTCCGGGACCGCCCGGCCGGGGAGGGCAGGGCGGGCGTTTCAGGCCCGATAGAGGATCTCGACACCCGGGAGGCTTTTGCCCTCCAGCCATTCCAGGAAGGCGCCGCCGGCGGTGGAGATATAGGTAAAATCCTCGGACGCACCGGCGCGGTTGAGCGCGGCGACGGTGTCGCCGCCGCCGGCCACGGAGGTGAGCCGGCCCGACCGGGTGAGCAGGGCGGCATGCCGGGCGGCCATGTTCGTGCCGTTGTCGAAGGGCGTGATCTCAAAGGCGCCCAGCGGGCCATTCCAGACGACGGTCTTGGCCTCGTCGAAGACCCGGGCGATGTGCTGGACCGTATCCGTGCCGACGTCGAGGATCATATCGTCCGTTCCCACCGCATCGATGGGCACGGTACGGGAGGGCGCCTCGGCCCGGAACTCCCGCGCCACCACGCCGTCCGCCGGCAGAATGATCTCACAGTCCTGGTCCTTTGCCGCCGCCATGATGGCCCGGGCCGTGTCGGCCAGGTCGTGCTCGCACAGGGAGGCGCCGACGGCCGTCCCCTCGGCGGCCAGGAAGGTGTTGGCCATGCCGCCGCCGATGACGAGCTTGTCCACCCTGGCGATCAGATTGTTGAGCAGGTCCAGCTTGGAGGAAATCTTGGCGCCGCCGACCACGGCCACGACCGGCCGGTCCGGAGCCGTGAGAGCGGTCTCCAGGGCCGCCAGTTCCGCCTCCATGGCCCGCCCGGCATAGGTGGGCAGGTGATGGGCGAGGCCTTCCGTGCTCGCATGGGCCCGGTGGGCCGCGGAGAAGGCGTCGGCCACGAAAACGTCGCCGAGGGCGGCAAGGGCCCGGGTAAAGTCCGGATCGTTCTTTTCCTCGCCGGCGTGGAAGCGGGTGTTCTCCAGAACGGCGAAGGTGCCGTCGCTCAGACTGCTGATGACCCGGCGGGCCGGTTCGCCCACACAGTCCTCGGCAAAGGCGACGGGCGCGCCCAGAACATCGGCGACGGCCTGGACCACCGGTTGCAGGGACATGTCCGGGACGACCTGCCCTTTCGGGCGGCCGAAATGGGACAGCATGACCACCCGCGCGCCGGCAGCAGCGAGGTCCTTCAGGGTTCGGGCGCTGCGTTCGATCCGCGTGGCGTCCGTGACGGTGCCGTTTTCGGTGGGAACGTTCAGATCGAGGCGGACCAGGACCGTCTTGCCCGAGGTCCCGCCCTCCGCAGCGAGATCATCGAGTGTCTTGAAGCGCTGTGCCATGGGATGAAGCCCCTCCATCGCCAAGAAAGATCCGTCGAGTATCGAAAACGCGTGTCCCGGGCCCGTCCGTTCACCCCTGATCCGGGCGGGCCCAAAGGAAGCCGATCTTACACAAGCCGGCCCATGGCGACGGCCGTGTCGGCCATCCGGTTCGAGAAACCCCATTCATTGTCGTACCAGCTCAACACCCGGACGAGGCGACCCTCCAGCACCTGGGTCTGGGTCATGTCGAAGGTGGAGGAATGGGAGTCGTGGTTGAAGTCGATGGAGACGAGCGGCGCCTCGTTGACCGCCAGAACGCCCTGCAGCCGGCTGGTCTGGGACGCTGCCAGCACGGCGTTGTTGATCTCGTCCACCGAGGTCTCGCGGCTCGGCGTGAAGACGAGGTCGATCATGGAGACATTCGGCGTCGGCACCCGGATGGCGGTGCCGTCGAGCTTGCCCTTGAGTTCCGGCAGCACGAGGCCGACGGCCCGGGCGGCACCGGTCGAGGTCGGGATCATGGCCTGGGCGGCGGAGCGGGCCCGGCGCAGATCGCCGTGCAGGGCGTCGAGCACCCGCTGATCGCCGGTATAGGCGTGCACCGTGGTCATGTAGCCATGTTCGATGCCGACGGCCTGGTTGAGCACATGGGCCACGGGCGCCAGGCAATTGGTCGTGCACGACGCATTGGAAATGACCTGGTGGCCGGGCTCGATCTTGTCGTCATTGATGCCGAACACGACCGTCAGGTCCGCTTCCTTGCCGGGCGCGGAAATCAGCACTTTCTTGGCGCCGGCCGCCAGATGGGCGGCGGCCTTGCCCCGGTCTGTGAACAGCCCGGTGCATTCCAGGGCCACGTCGATATTCATGGCGCCCCAGGGAAGCTCTTCGGGATTGCGGATCGCGGTCACCTTGATCGGTCCGCGGCCCACATCCATCGTGTCGCCGTCGACTGTGACCTTACCCGGAAACCGGCCGTGCACGGAATCGTATTGCAGCAGATGTGCATTGGTTTCCACCGAGCCCAGATCGTTGATCGCGACCACCTCGATATCGGTGCGCCCGCTCTCGATAATGCCGCGCAGAACGAGGCGGCCGATCCGTCCGAACCCGTTGATTGCTACACGAACCGCCATCAGCCTTCTCCCTCAAACCAGAATGCGGGTCGCCATGCTGCGGCCCGTCATATGTGAACAAAACCTTGGCCACCGCTCGCGAGCCCGCGCTGCGCACACCGCGCCGGCACCGCGAAGGGTGGTGGAGGAAACCCGCGTGACGGGGTTTCCCGAAAAATCGCTCAGGCCCGCCGGGCCGGGTGCCGCGGGGGCGGCTTACATCCCGGCGCCCGGTGCCTCTTTCGAGGCCCGTGCGGGGACGGCGGACCGCGCCGCCTTCACTAAGGCATCGACGGTAATGTTGAAATGCTCGTAAAGAACCGGCGCGGGCGCACTGGCGCCGAAACCCGTCATCCCCACAAACACCCCGTCCCTGCCCAGATACTGGTCCCAGCCGAAGCGCAGGCCGGCCTCCACACCGATCCGCACCCGGCCCTGGCCCAGGACCTGCCGTTTGTAGTCCGGATCCTGGGCGTCGAACAACTCCCAGCAGGGCAGGGATACGACCCGGGCGTCGATGCCGAGGGTCTTGAGCTTTGAGCGGGCATCCACGGCGAGCTGAAGTTCCGAGCCCGTGCCGATTAGCGTCACCACGTCGGGGCCGTCCTTGCCGCCGGGCGCGGGAAGAAGCTCGTAGCCGCCGCGCAGACAGCGGTTGGCACCGCCGGCTTGCGCCTCCCGCAGCAGGGGCACGTTTTGGCGGGTCAGTGCGAGAATGCTGGGCCTGTCGGTGAGGGTGAGGGCCGCCTGCCAGCACTCCACGGTCTCGATTGCATCCGCCGGACGGAAGACATGGAGGTTCGGCATGGCGCGCAGGGCAGCCAGATGCTCCACCGGTTGGTGGGTCGGCCCGTCCTCTCCCACACCGATGGAATCGTGGGTGAAGACATGGACCACAGGCAGCTTCATGAGCGCCGCAAGCCGAATGGAGGGCCTGCAGAAATCTGAAAACACCAGGAATGTGCCGGAAAAGGGCCGCAGAACGCCGGACAGGGCCATGCCGTTCATGGCCGCCGTCATGGCGTGTTCCCGGACGCCCCAATGGACGAACCGGCCGGCCGGTTTCTCCGGCGAAAACACCTCGTGCTCGGGCACCCGCGTGTTGTTGGATCCGGTGAGGTCCGCCGATCCGCCGACCAGCTCCGGCAGATGGCGGTTCAGCACTTCAAGAGTTTGACCGGAGGCCTTGCGGGTGGCCACCGCCTTGCCCGCGTCGGCAAACCCGGCCTTGAGCGCATCGAGATCGGCATCGAGGCCCTCGGGCATGGCACGGGCGAGACGCCGGTCGTAGTCCGCCTTGAGATCCGGGGCGAGGGCCGCATGGGCGCGCTCCCAGGCCGCGCGGGCTTCGCCATGCTGCCGGCCCGCCTCGCGCCAGGCGCCCAGAATGTCCTCGGGCACGACGAAGGGCTCATGGGGCCAGTCGAGGGCCTTGCGGGCGCCGGCAATTTCATCCGTTCCCAGGGCCGCACCATGGCTCGACGCCTTGCCTTCCTTGGTCGGCGCACCGAAACCGATCCGTGTACGGCAGGCGATCAGGCTCGGCCGGTCTGCGGATCGGGCCCGGTCAAGGGCGGCGGCGACGGCATCGGGATCATGACCGTCGATCCGTTCGGCGGCCCAGCCGCAGGCCTCGAAGCGCTGCAGCGTGTCGACGCTCTCGGCAAGGCTGGTGGGACCGTCGATGGAAATCTGGTTGTCGTCGAACAGGACGATCAGCTTGGAAAGTTTATGGTGCCCGGCGATGCTTGCGGCCTCGTGGCTGATGCCCTCCATGAGGTCACCGTCGCTGGCCAGGACATAGGTGTAATAATCGACGAGATCGCCGCCGAAACGGCCCGCGAGCATGCGCTCCGCGATCGCCATGCCCACGGCGGTGGCGAAGCCCTGGCCAAGGGGGCCCGTCGTCGTCTCGATGCCAGGGCCCGCATCATGTTCCGGATGGCCCGGCGTCCGGGAGCCCATCTGCCGGAAATCGCGGATCTGATCCATCGAATAGGCGTCGAAGCCGAGCAGGTGGAATACGGAATAGAGCAGCATGGACCCGTGGCCTGCGGACAGGACGACCCGGTCCCGGTTGGGCCAGGCCGGATCCGCCGGATCGAGGCGGGTAAACCGGGTGAACAGCACCGTGGCCACGTCGGCCATGCCCATGGGCATGCCCGGATGGCCACAGGTCGCTTTCTCGACCGCGTCCATGGACAGGAACCGGATGGCATTCGCCATCGCCTGATGGGACACCGGTCGGCCGGCGGCGGAGGGTGAAGCCGGGGTCTCAGTCATGTTTCGCGCAAACTCCCTGCGGGCACGGGGTGGGGACGGCACCGATCCGGGAGGGAAAAGGACAAAACGTCTCCCGGCGCGCCTGCGCCAGCGGGCCCGGGATCCAAAGCATCGTCATGTCGAAGGTGTCATGTCGAAATTGCCGGACCGGTCCGCGGCGCCACCCGCCTGTGGCCTTGGCTTGTGCCGTTGTGTCGCCACGTTTTATGGACCCTAAAACACCCTGCGGGGAACGCAACGGGGTGGGCCCCTTTTCCGTGGAAAACCCGGCCTGTCCGCTTGGCCGGGATGCCGCACCCTCCACCGGGCCGGCGGTCCGGTGGTGAGAGCGCACGGTCGATTGCCCCCGACCGATGCCGGTGCCATGGTTGGAGGTGGGCCTCGTCGACGAAATGCTCTTATGCAATGGGCGCATGACAAGGCGGGCGGACTGGCGTCGGGGCGCTCGCGTCCCGATCCCGATTCGACGATGCGGGATTTGACGATGAATCCCCCCATGAACCGTCGGGAAGGCTACCATCCGTGCAAGATTTGGTGTTGGATTTGGTCCAAGCCCGTGACCCGGTAGCTTGGGGCGCGGATGGCGCACGGGAATGAAAGGGACGAGTGGTGAGTGATCTGACGTCCGCCATGGCACGCTTCGATGTCGCGCTCCAGGCACTGGAAACGGCTCTCCAGCCCGTGCTGGAGCCCCGCGCCGGGGACGACGCGTTCGCACCTGACGAGAGCCTCGATCGCCTTGAAACCGAACTCGATGCGCTCAAGGACGACCGGGCGCGCCTGGAAAACGATCTTGGCAGCATGCGGGCCGAGATGGCCCTCCTCGAAGTGTTCACAGACCAGATTTTCGAGAAAGTGGACAATGTGATTGTTGAAATCCGGGACATTCTCGAAGAATGAAACGCAAGGATTCGCGCGGGCGGGCCGCTTGGATCCGCAGGGGAGGGCGCCGCTGTCCCCTTGCGCCCTGGAATGTGACGGGAGGCACCGCCGATGGCCGATATTAAAGTCTCCGTAAACGGAAAATCCTACACCATGGCGTGCGGCGATGGTGAGGAGGATCATCTGCGGGCGCTCGCCGGGCATGTGGACCGCCATGTGCGCGAGCTGTCCGAGTCCATCGAGGATGTGAGCGAAAGTCAGCTCTTCCTTATGGCCAGCCTCACGGTTGCTGACGAACTTTACGATGCCGTGGACCGCCTGCGCCGTCTCGAAGACGAGATGGGGGAACTGCGCGAGACCCTCGGCCAGTCCAAGGAACAGTCCGCGGAGCATTGGCGCAGCGTCGAGGCCAATCTGGCCGGCACCCTCGAGCGGGCCGCCGAGCGCCTGGAGACGATCTCCAAACGCGTTGCGGACCTGGCCGAGACCGATGCGGATCGCGAGACCCCCGCCGGCCTGGCATCCTAAATCTCATTTCCGCCATCGACTCCTTAGGATTCGCCCCTACATACTGGCTCCTGGAGGCTGTCTGGTGCGTTAGGAGCGCGATACCCTGGGGCCGATACCCACCTCCTAGGGGGCTGTCCCTGGCCGGAACCGTGGTTCCGGACACACGGCACCCACCTGCTTTGGCAGGCCACAGAGGTTTCCTTTAATCCGACGGCCAAGACGGCTTCCGCCCCCTTACACCGACCGGCCTTTCATCCCAGCCGGGTGCCGCATCCCCATGACGGATCTCAAGGCGCAAATGCGGGCTCGGGCCAAGGCGATTCGCGCCGAGGCCAAAGCCCAAATCGGAGACTGGGCCGGTGCGGCAATCGCAACCCGGTTTTTCACCGCAGATCAGACCGGCGCCGGCCCGGCAGACGGGATGTGCCCGGGCACCTGCGTGTCGGGCTACAGTCCCATTGGCACCGAGGTCGATGCACTGCCCCTGATGGCGGCGCTTCATGCCTTGGGGGCCACGGTTTGTTTGCCCATGATCAAGCCCGACGGCGGGGCCCTGACCTTTCGCACCTGGCAGCCGGCCATGGCGCTTGAGCCCCATTGTTTCGGGACCGCCGCTCCGCCCGAAGCGGCATCCGTTGCGGTCCGGCCGACCCTGCTTCTCGTGCCCCTCCTGGCCTTTGACCGGCAGGGCGGGCGTCTGGGTTACGGCCAGGGGCATTACGATCGGACCCTCGCGGCGCTGCGCCGGGATGGCCCGATAACCGCCGTGGGCCTCGCTTTCAGCGCCCAGGCCCTGGATCGCGTGCCCATGGAGGGACATGATGTCCCCCTGGACTGGATTGTGACGGAGGCGGCTGTTCTGCGCTGCCGGCCCGATTAAGTCCTTGGGCATTCGGAAAAACAGGTCGGCGGAGCGCCGAACAGGCAGCGGAAAGTGCGGGTATCGTGAGGATCTTGTTTCTGGGAGACATCGTCGGCAAAGGCGGGCGCGCAGCGGTCGTGGAGCGGGTGCCGGCGCTAAGGGCCGACCACGCCCTTGATATCGTGGTGGTCAATGGCGAGAACGCAGCCCATGGTTTCGGCATCACCGAGCGGATCTGCGAGGAGCTTCTGGATGCCGGGATCGACGTCATCACGACGGGCAATCACGTCTGGGATCAGCGTGAGGCACTGACCTTCATCGACCGCCAGGACCGGCTTGTCCGCCCCGCGAATTTCCCGGCCGGGACGCCGGGGCGGGGCGCCATCCTGGTGGAGTCCGCCGGTGGTCATCGGGTGCTGGTCATCAACATCATGGGGCGGGTCTTCATGGACCCCCTGGACGACCCGTTCCGCGTCATCGACGAGAATGTGAACACCTGCGCCCTGGGCCGGGATGTCGACGCCATTGTGGTGGATATCCACGCGGAGGCCACGTCGGAGAAAATGGCCATGGGCCATTTCCTCGACGGGCGGGCCAGTCTTGTGGTCGGCACCCATTCCCATGTGCCGACGGCCGATACCCAGATCCTGCCCCAGGGCACCGCCTACCAGACCGATGCCGGGATGTGCGGGTGCTACGATTCCGTGATCGGCATGGACAAGCAGGAGCCGCTGAACCGGTTCGTGACCAAACTGCCCTCGGCACGCATGGCACCGGCGGACGGCGCGGTCACGGTCTGCGGGGTGATTGTCGAGACGGATCCCGCAACGGGCCTCGCCGTGTCCGCGGAGCCCCTGCGCCTCGGCGGGCGCCTGATCCCGGCGGCACCGTCGGCCGGCTGACCGGTTTATGGCTCCCGCGAGGAGCCGACCAGGGCATCAATTCTGGATTCCACGAATTCCACTTGGCGAGAGAGAGCCGCCATGGCCTGATCCACGTCGCTGGCCCCGTGGCTGGAGTCGGCGACCACCGTCGACAGTGAGGACGCAGCTTCGGAAATCACGGACAGCTTTGTTGCGACGGTCTGGATGTCGGATGAGACCTGTTGCGTGGCGCCTTCCTGGCCATCGATGGTCTCGGCAACTCGGGTTGCAACATCCGCAATGGACGAGATGGAGCCCGACACGGTCGCCATGGCCGTCACGGTCGTTGCGGTTGCATTCTGAATATCTTTGATCTGTGTGGTGATGTCTTCCGTCGCACGGGCCGTCTGGGTCGCAAGGGCCTTGACCTCGGAGGCCACGACCGCGAAGCCCCGCCCGGCATCTCCGGCACGGGCGGCCTCAATGGTGGCATTGAGCGCAAGAAGATTGGTTTGTTCGGCGATGTCCTGGATCAGCGTCATGACCATTCCGATCCGTTCTGATGCCTGGGACAGCTGGCGGATCGTGGATTGCGCCTCCTGGGCCGTCGCCGCGGTCTTTTGGGCCCGGTCGGCGGCCGACTGCATGTCATTGCCAATCAGCCCGATGGCTTCACGGGTCTCATCGGCCCGGGCTGCGATGGATTGGGTCAGCGAGCCCAGATGGCCAATTTCTTCCTGGATCCTTTGACTTTCGGAGTCGGATTTTTCCACCGTCTCGCGCATGGTGCGCGCCACTCGCCCCAGGGATTGCGTGGCCATGAACAATTCCGCCACGGCCGATGAGGCATCCACCTCAAGCTCGTCGATGCGATCGGCCGAAACGGTGATCCGTCGGCAGA
>JBHJGV010000036.1:0-5269 GCA_050331455.1 Alphaproteobacteria bacterium | reverse complement strand
GCACGGCGACCCCCGCCCGGGCCACCCCCCGACGAAACCCCGCCTTGGCAACCCCCCGGGCAAACGCCCCCCCCCCCCAGCACCAAGGCGACGAGCACAAAGGGCCCGACATCCCGGATGCCGTCGGACAGGGCGATCATGACCTTGGTCAGGGTCGGAAGCTCCCGCCCCATACTGTCGAACTGGGCGACGATTTTCGGCACCACGAAAGCCATCAGCATGATGACGACGCCGACGGCCACGATGGCCAGCATCGCCGGATAGACCAGGGCCGCGGTCACCTTAGCCCGCATCTTCTCGCCATTCTCCAGGTGATCGGCCAGCCGCTCCAGCACAGGACCCAGAGTGCCCGACCCCTCCCCCGCCGCCACCATGGAGCGGTAGAGGGGGCTGAATACGCTGCCCTGCTGGGCCATGGCCTGGGACAGGCGCTGGCCCTCGGTGACACCGGCGCGCACGGCAAACAGGACGGAACGAACCCGCGGTTTGTCCGCCTGCAGCGCAATGGCCTGGAGCGCCTCTTCCACCGGCGCGGCCGCATTGATCAGGGTCGCGAACTGGCGCGTGACCATGGCGAGATCCCGTGGCGCGAGCCGCTGGCCGAACCGGGGCAGACGGAACGATCCGGTGCCCGGCACCGATGCGCGGTGTTCGGAACTTTCCGTCAGCTTGACTGGCACAAGTTTGCGCGAACGCAGGTCCTTGCGGGCCATGCGCAGGCTGTCGGCGTTGATCACCCCCTTGCGCAGGCGGCCCGAGGCATCGAGGGCCTCATACTCATAAGCCGCCATGGCCATCCCCTCCGTGGCGGCAGACATGGAGCACTTCGGCAAGGCTGGTGGTGCCGGCCCGGACATGGCGCAGCCCCGCTTGGAGCAGCGTATCCGCCTCCCGGAACGCCACCTCAGCCATCTCGCCCTCGCGCCCGTCATCGTGGATCAGGCGGCGCAGGTCATGATCCACAAGGACGAGTTCGTAAAGACCCAGACGCCCCTTATAGCCCGTATTCTTACAGGCCTCGCAGCCGCCCGGCCCAAACAGCACGGAGCTGTTATCCCCGGCGCCGCCCTCCACCCCCTCGTTCAGCAGGGCCCGTTCCTGGGGCGAGGCCTCATGGGGTACCCGGCAGTCCGGACACAGACGGCGCACCAGCCGCTGGGCGAGGATCGCCTTGACCGTCGACGCCAGGAGGAAGGCCTCCACCCCCATGTCCCGCAGGCGGGTGATAGCGCTGACGGCGTCGTTCGTATGGATCGTGGACAGCACCACATGGCCGGTCAGGCTGGCCTGGACGGCGATCTGCGCGGTTTCTACATCGCGGATTTCCCCCACCATCACCACATCCGGGTCCTGGCGCAGGATGGCGCGCAGGCCGGCGGCGAAGGTCATGCCCACCTTTGCATTCACCTGGGTCTGGCCGACGCCCTCAAGGGCGTATTCCACCGGATCCTCGACGGTCAGAATGTTTCGGGTCTGATCGTTCAACACGCCGAGGCCCGCATAGAGCGTGGTGGTCTTGCCCGAGCCCGTGGGCCCCGTGACGAGAATGATGCCGTTCGGCTCCGACAGGGCTTTTCGGAACCGCCGGAGCGTTTCCGTCCCCATGCCGAGGGCATTGATGTCGAAATGGGCCTGGTCTTTGTCCAGCAGGCGCATCACCACCCGCTCGCCATGGCGGGCCGGCAGGGTGGACACGCGGATGTCGAGGCTTTTGCCGCCCAGGGCCAGGGAGACGCGCCCATCCTGGGGCACGCGCTTTTCCGCGATGTCGAGCCGGGCCATGACCTTGATCCGGCTGACGAGCAGCGGCGTGACCCGGGCCGAGAGGGACAGGACTTCCTGGAGCACGCCGTCGATGCGCAGGCGGACGGACAGGCGGCTTTCGAAGGGTTCCACATGGATGTCCGAGGCGCGGTATTTCGCGGCCTGGGCAATCATGCCGTTGATGAGGCGAATGATCGGTGCATCGTCATCCGTGTCGAGAAGATCTGCCGTCTTGGGCATCTCCTCGATCAGGCTCGACAGGTCATCTGCGCCGTCCATGTCCTCGGACAGGCCATGGGCGCCGAAGCCGTCGACGGCGTAGATTTCCGACAGGACGCGGTCGAAGTCCCGCTCGCTCATGGGTTCGACCACGATGGCGCGGCCCAAGACCCGGCGCGCCTCGATAAGGGCCTGGGGACGGTAGCCCGGGCGCACGGCGACGCGCACCGGGACGGGCGACTCCGGCTGGCCGCCCGCGCCCGGCCCGGTCTCGGTGTCTTGTGCCGTGTCTTCTTCCGGGCCCGCGGCACCAAGGGGCACGAGGCCCTGCTCGCGCGCAAAGCCATAGGTGAAGACAGGATCGGTCAAGCGCTGCATGGTCTGTCCCGACATCGTGTCCGATGAGTCCGGAGATCCTGAGTCCGGAGATCCGGTTGGTCCGTACGCCCCGCGCCTTGCGCCGCGAGACGCCTGCCGCGCCGGGTCGCCCCACACCCGGTCGCCCCGCACCAGGTCACGGCGCGGGCGGCTCCGCGTTCATCACGTCCCGCATCAACTGATCGAGGCGGGACCCCTCGCCCTCACGCCTTTGGCGCATTTCCTGATTACGAATGTAATCATATTTCCGGCCCGACACGGACGACAGATCGGCGGCATTGCGCACAATCCGGGGCCGCAGGAACACCATCAGATTGGTGCGCACATTGCTGCGCTGCTTGCTGCGGAACAGTTTTCCAAGACCCGGAATGTCGCCGAGAAGGGGCACCTTTTCCACGCTGATCTGCTCGTCATCTTCGATCAGGCCGCCCAGAACCGCCAGGCCGCCGTCCTCCACCACGACGGTGGTGCTGAGTTCCCGTTTGTTCAGGATAAGGTCCGAAGAGGAACTGCTCACGGGCCCGAAAATGCTGGACGCTTCCTGGCGCACGAACAGCTTGATGGCATTGCCCGTGGTGATCTGGGGGCGGACTTCAAGCTGAATACCCACATCCTCCCGAGTCACCGTTCGGAAGGTATTTTCGAAATTCTGGCCCAGGGCTTCGCCGGTGGCGATGGGCACTTCCTGACCGACCAGGAGCGTCGCGTCGGCATTGTCCATGGTGGTGATCGACGGGGTCGCCAGGATATTGGAATTCACGTCCCGCTGGATGGCATTGATGATCACGCCGAAAATCGTGCCGCTGGATGTCTGGCCGGCGGCCCCGCCCACAAAGCCCGACAGTCCCAGCAGGGAGCTGACGGCCGCCTGCTGAAGATCCGTGAGCACCTGATTGTTGGTGGTGATCGAGGTGCCGTTCTGGGTGTCGACGGTGGTGCCACCCTGGAGAAGCCCCGGCGCCACGAGCGCGCCCGTGGCCGCGAGCAGATCCGGCGCGGCGGTGGAGAAGGTGGTGGCGGAGAACGGAATGGCGGAATCGCCGTTGCCGGTCAGGATATATTGGACGCCGAGTTCCTTGGCGGCCTGGTCCGAGATCTCCACGATCAGGGCCTCGACCAACACCTGTCGACGGGGCACATCGAGCCGGTTCACCACATCGATGAGCTTGTTCATCATGTCCGCGCCGGCATGGATGACGATGGCATTGGTGCCGTTATGGGCGGCGATGTGGGTGTCGCCCATCTGAACCGGAGGGGCGCCTTCGTCGTCGGCGGATTTCGCGATGGAATTGGAAATGTCCTGGAGCAGAGGGACAAGATCCTCCGCCTCCGCATGGGACAACGGCATCACCCGGACGACCCGCTTGCGCCCCCGATTGTTGCCGTCAAGCTCGGCGATGAAAGCGGCCATGCGCGTCACGGCCCGCTCATTGCCCTTGAGCACCACAGTGTTGGACGCCTCTATGGCCACAGCCGACAGGCCCTTCTGGGACTGCCCGTCATCTCCATCCTTCAGGGCAGAGACGATCCGCACCATTTCCGTCGCCGCCGTATTGTTCAGCGGCACGGATTTATAGATCGAGGTGTCCTGATCGACGCTTTCGATCACCTCGCGCACCCGGTCCATATTCGAGGCATAGTCGATCACCACCACAGAGTTGGTCTGGCGGTTGGCCTCGGTGCGCCCATCGGGATGGACGATGGCCTTGAGCATTTTCAGGGCCTGGACACTGTCCACATAGTCGAGGCGGAACACTTCCGTGACGAAGCGGTCGCCCTCCGCGTCGCTGCCGGGCGCGCCCGCGTCCTGCACGGCCGCTTCGTTGGGCAGGATCTTGTAGGCACCCGACGGCATGGTCGCGATGCTGTAGCCGTTCACCCGCAGGGTGGCGAGGAACAGGTCGAACAGGTCGCCCGTGTCCACCGGCGCGTTGGAAATGACCGTGACCTTGCCCTTTACCCGGGGATCGACGATGAAGGTCGAACTGGTCAGCATCGAGATATCGTCGATAAAGGCACGAATATCCGCGTCCCGATAATTCAACATATGCCCGTCATCGGCATGGGCGGGCGGCGCGGACCAGAAAAGACTGGCCAGCAGGAGGATGAGCCCCGCCGCGAGGGTCGCACGCAAGGCCCGGCGCCGGCCTCGCACCGCGCCACAAGCGGTCCGCACACGCAAAGGCGTGCCCACTGACCGTCGCTGTCCTGTGCCTTGCGTTACCGGTGCCATGCCCCGCATGCCTGCCCTGTCCCCCAAACCCGGCCTGTCCCGGTTCATCCCGCCACCCCGGGTCATCGGGAAAGCGCCCGGCCGATCAAAACATTGACCGTGCGTTCCGCGCCGTCCCGTTCGATCACGAGGCTCAAGGGACCGGCGCTGTCCAGGCGGTCCCAAACCTTCTCGACCCGTTGCCGGCTGGTCAGACGGATGCCGTTGACCGCCACCAGCAAATCCCCCTGGGCCACCCCCAACTCTCCGGCGACTGTACCATCTCCCTTGCCCTGCAGATACAAGCCTTTAAGGCCGCCATTCTCGAAGGCGGCCTTCGGTTTCATGGTCCGCAGCAGCGAGGCCCCGTCCTTATAGGGAACGCTCACCACATCGCCGGCCTGTTCCTTCCACGCCCGCTCCGCCAGGACCTGTCGGGTCAGGGCGACCGGGTTGTCCGACGCCCGGGACGCGGAAGCCGCAGCGGGACGGGCCGCCTTGACCGTCAGGGTCCCGGGTGTCGGGGAAGAGCCGGGTGTCTGGGAAGAGTCGGGGGTGTGGGAAAAGTCGGGGGGCTTTGCGGCCCCACTGCCCCGGCCCGGGGCCCCGGCCCGCGGCGGGGCCCGCCCACGCGGGGGCAAGCGCGATGCATCCCCGACGTCCAAGCTATACCACACCCCCCCGCGCGACACCCCC
>JBHJGV010000035.1:0-31371 GCA_050331455.1 Alphaproteobacteria bacterium | reverse complement strand
TCCAGCGCAGCCTCTGGCGCGCGTTCCCCAAACGGATGTCCGCCCAGCGCCCGAACCGGTCCTCTCCCGCCTCGCTCGCCCAGTCGGGCCGCGCAGCGGGCGGGTTTGGCAGGCTCTTGGACCGGCTCTGAGGGGCCGGCGTTACTTGCGCACCGCAGCGGGCCTCGATCCCGCGCAGCACCAGAGACCAGTTGGCATCCTCCGCCTGCCCCGTCCAGTGGGAGAGGTTTGGTGCCTGGATCATCTTGAAGCCGAAGGGCGGCGGCGTCCCGTCCAGGCTGGCGGCGACCAAGCTTTCTTTTTCGGCGGCATAGTTCGCTTCTTCCCGCACCCAGCGGGACAGGATCGAGCGCTGGGACCACAGGACAAGCACGCAGGTCGCGGCGTGCAGCTCCCGCTCAATCACGATGTCCCAATAGTCGCCGGCATGGACCGAGCTGTCCCACCAGGTGGAATAGCCGAGCGCTTGGAGTGCCGCGGCCACCCGCTCGGCCCCCGCCCGATCCTCGCGCTTGTAACTGATAAAGACGTCCGCCATCCCCGGCTCCTTTGTGTGTGCCGGCACTATCGGATCTGGCGACATCCGGCGCAAGATGCACCGGCCATGGCGCGGCGACCGGGTCAGCGGACCTCGACGGGGTGGGACACAGGGAGTCCTCATCGCCCGCCCGGACGCGACGCAGAGTGATACTTCATCCGCATCACGAACCGATGCATAAGGATCGTTTGACGATGGGCCAAGGCCCAGCCTACGGATCATCTGTACCCATGGTTATCCCAAAACGTCCTTCACGGTTTGGGCGAGTTGTTTCAGGGTGAAGGGTTTGGGGAGGAAGGTGAAATCCTCCGGGGCGCCGACGCTGTTCTGGAAGGCCGTTTCGGCATAACCGGAGATGAACACGATCTTGGTCCCCGGGCGCATCTGAAGGAGCTGGCCGGCCATGGTCGGCCCGTCCATCACGGGCATGACCACATCGGACACCACCAGGTCGATGGCCCCGTTATGGCCGCCGGCGACCTCCAGGGCCTGCTCGCCATGGGCCGCTTCGAGCACATTGTAACCCCGCGAGGTGAGGGCCCGGGCGGCGAAGGTGCGCACGGCGTCCTCGTCCTCCACCAGCAGGATCGTGCCCTTGCCGGTGAGATCGCGGGCCTTCTCGGCCTTGTCGGCAACGGGCGCCGGTGCGGCTTCGGCCTTGGCATCCCGGGGCAGATAGATGCGGAAGGTGCTGCCCTTGCCCACCTCGCTGTCGAGGAACATGTAGCCCCCCGTCTGGTGGATGATGCCGATCACGGTGGACAGGCCCAGCCCGGTGCCCTTGCCGGCGCCTTCCTCCGTCTTCGTCGTAAAGAACGGCTCGAAGATCCGAGTCAGGTTTTCCGCGGGAATGCCGACACCCGTGTCGGATACGGTCACTTCCACATAGGCGCCGGGCGGCACCTTGTCCTGGCCGATCCCGATGCCCGCCGGCGGGCCGTCCTTGCGGGTGAGCTTTTTGTTGGCCGTGCGGATGGTCAGGGTTCCGCCCTCGGGCATGGCATCGCGGGCATTCACGGCCAGATTGATGATCACCTGCTCGAGCTGACCCTGGTCCACCTTCACAAGGCCAAGGGTGCGTCCGTGGCGGATGTCGAGGGTGATGGTCTCGCCGATCAGGCGGCGCAACAGGATCGACAGATCCGCCAATACATCCGTGAGCTGAAGCACCTTCGGGCGCAGCGTCTGCCGGCGGGAGAAGGCCAGAAGCTGGCGGGTCAGATTAGCCGCCCGCAGGGCATTCTGCTTGATCTGGTTGATGTCCCCAAAGGAGGGATCGCCCGCCGGATGGCGTGCCACCAGGAGATCGCAAAAGCCGATAATAGCCGTGAGCAGATTGTTGAAGTCGTGAGCCACACCGCCGGCGAGCTGGCCGATGGCCTGCATTTTCTGCGACTGGGCGAATTGCTGCTCCAGGCTCTTCTGGTGCGTCGTGTCCACGAAATAGAGGATCAGGTGCCCGTCGCCGCCGGGCACGGGGTCAAGCCGGCTAACGAAGATCTGGGCACTGCGTGCCGGGGCACCGGGGGCTTGGGAGCCCGCAAGGCGCACCTCGATGCCGTCCTTGTCCGCCCGGTCGAGCCGCAGCTGCTGGACGATGGTGGATAGGACGTCCCGGTCATCGGGCTGGATCAGATCTTCGATGGTGCGGGCATCGGCGCCCTGGTCGTCCATCATCTTGCGCATGGCCGGATTGGCCACCTGGATGGCGCCTTCCTCGTCCAGGATCACGATGCCCATGGGCGCATGGTCCAGGAACTCGGACAGGGAATTGGCCGGCAGATCTTCCGCCTGGGCCCCATCGGCGCGGCGCGGCCAGAGGGCCAGATGCAGAACGGGGCTCGAATCGGCCGCCATGTCCGTGCGCGCCCGCACCCAGACGCGCAAAGGTTCGGCTTCCCGATGTTCCTGGTCGGCCTCGACCCGCCGCAAGGCAAGCTCGATGGGCGTGTCGGCGTCGGCGGCCTCGCGCAGGCGGTCGCGGATATCGTCCTCGCCTCCGGCGAACACCGTGTCGAGCCGCGCGCCGCCCAGGGCCCAGGCGCCCCGTCCCCCGAGGCTGCCCGCGGTCCGGTTGGCCCAGATGACCGTGCCCGCGCCATCAAAGGTGATGAGGCCCACGGGCAGATGGTCGAGGGCGCGGATCAGGCTGTCGCGCTCCAATTGGAGCATCTGCTTGGCTTCGCCGGCCTCACGCTCGGGGCCCCGGTCCACGATGCGCCAGAGCACACGGTGGCGAAAGCCTGAAACGGGCCGCACCTCCACCTGCAGCCAGGTGCGCCCCGCGCCGCCCGGCATGTCGATGGGCACGTCCTCGCGGGCTTCCGCGCCCTCCCGGGCGGCCCGGGCGAGTTTGTACAGGGGCTGGGCGGCATCCTCCTGGCCGGCGAGCAGACGCTCGAGCGGGCCGGGCCGTTCCTCGCCCAGATAGGCGGTGAACTGACGATAGGCCGTGTTGGCGAACACCACCGAACCGTCCCGGCGGGTGACGAGATAAGCCTCGGGCACATCCTCCACAATGCGGATGGCAAGGTCGCCGAATTGGGGCGTCGCCACGCTGGACAGGGCCCCCGTCGCATGGCCATAGACCACGACAAGGCCGACGGCGACGGCACCGCCGAGGAAGATCAGGGCCGGCAGCCCGGGCGCCATGACGGCGGAAATGGCCGCGGCCCCCGAGAGGCCGAACAACACCGCGATGACCACGGGCAGATGCCGCTGCAGCCGCGCCAATGTATTGGGGCTTAAGGCGGGCGCGATCTCCCAGCCCGGCAGACTCATTTTCCGCATCATGACAACCCAAACCTCCCCTTCGGCCTCCGGTAGGGTTGAGCCCCGCGCCGGAGAGATCCGTACCGTGAAGGGTGCCGGCGGCACACGCCATGCCGCACCGGCCCCCGCGACCCGCTGCCAGGGATTGCGCCCGCCTCCGCCGACGAACGCCATTCCTGGTCTGACAAGCCACCCTTCCGGCTCTTCAAGGCCCGCGCGCCCGCCTGTCGGGACAGGAAGACGGACGGTCGGACGATCGCCCCGGTGTTCAGGATTCGGGTTAACAAAGTGTTACGGGAACTGAATACTCATGCCCGGCGGCGTCCGGCCTTGGCCCGTGTCCGCCATACGAATCCGATCACCTGGGCGACGGCCTTGTAGTGCTCGGGAGGCACGGGCTCGTCGATGTCCACGGTCGCATGGAGGGCTCGGGCCAGGGGTGGGTTTTCGACGACGGCCACTCCGTTCTCCTCGGCGATCGAACGGATCTTGAGGGCGATGGCATCGATCCCTTTGGCGACACATATGGGCGCTGCCATCGTATCCGATTCGTATTTGAGGGCGACGGCGTAGTGGGTCGGGTTGGTGAGCACCACGGTCGCCTCCGGCACCGCCGCCATCATGCGCTGTTTGCCCCGTTCGGCGCGCAACTGGCGAAGTTTTCCCTTCACATGGGGGTCGCCCTCGGCCTGCTTGAACTCGTCCTTGACCTCCTGCTTGGTCATGCGCAGGCGCTGGTGCCGGGTGTGCTTCTGGTAGGCGAGATCGGCAATGGCAATGAGCAGCACGACGGCCGCGGAGGCCGCCAGGACCTTTACGCCCAGGGTCCTCAGAAGGATGAGGATCTGGCCCGGCTCCTGGGTCATCAGCACATGGATGAGCGCGCTTTCCGGCCACAGGACCGCGCCGACCACCGCAGCCACCACCAGGATCTTGACCACCCCCTTCAACAGATTGACCCAGCCCTGGGGACCGAACATCCGCTTCAGCCCGCCCAGGGGCGAGATCTTTTTCAGGTCGGGCTTCATCTTTTCCGTGGTCATCAGCGGCGGGTGCTGGATCAGATTGCCGACCACACCGGCGAAGATGAGCACGACAAACGGAACCGCCAGGGTCCACAGCAACAGGCCCGACAGGCGCTGCCACAGCCGGGTTAAATCTTCCGGCGCAAGAGAAATTGCGTGGGGGGCTTGCACAAACGGAAACAGGCCCTCGGACAGGCTTGAGGCGACGAGACCGGAGGCGGCCAGGGTCACGGCCGTTGCAGCGATGAGCAGGGCCACCGTCGTGACCTCCTGGCTCTTGGCCACATCGCCCTTCTTGAAGGCCTCTTCCAGCCGTTTGGCGGAGGGTTCTTCGGTCTTGCTGGCATCATCCTGATCGCCGGCCATGGGTCAGCGCCCCATCAGCGCATCGAGGCGCTCGCCGAACGCATTCAGGAATGCCAGCATCAGGCCGGACAGCACGACGGCCAGAATGGCGTAACCCATGGCGATGTTCACCGGCTGCACCAGGAAGAAGATCTGGAGCTGGGGCATCAGCTTCGCCAGAACGCCCATGGCCAGATAGAATGTGAAGCCGAAAACCAGAAAGGGAAAGCTCAAGGTCAGCCCCAGGAGGAAGGCATCGGCGAACCAGCGCGCCGCCACACCGCTGATATCGGCGATAGGCAGAGCGGCGCCGGCAGGGAACACGCGATAGCTTTCGGCCGCCGCCGCCAGAAGGGGGTGGTGAAGATCCGTCGCCAGAATGAGCGCCACCGCCAGCAGGGACAGGAAGGTGGCGATCATGACGCTCTGGGTGCCCTGGGTGGGATCGAAGGTCATGGAAAAGGCAAGGCCCGTCTGCATGGCAATGACCGAGCCGGCCACATGGAGCGCGGCCATGAACAGGCGGATCAGGCCGCCGACCGCCAGACCCACCAGCACTTCTCCGACCAGGAGACCCATGGCGCCCGGCCACCCGGCCGGGATCGCCGGCAGGCTGGTGCGCACCACCGGCGTGACCAGCAGTGTGAGGCACAGCGCGATGGCAAGCCGGGCCCGGGGGTTCACGGAGGGTTCGCCATAGACCGGCAACAGCATGACCGTCGCCCCGAGCCGGGCAAAAACAAGCAGCAGCAGGAACAATTCGGAAGGCAGCGTTTCGAGAGTCACGGTCATGGACGATAATCACCGTGCATAGGCCCCATCGGAGCGTCGTGCGAGAAGCGGGACGACAAAGCCGCGGAACGGGCCTTGGCCCTCGCCTCACACCGTTACCCCGCGATGATCCGGTCGACGACCGTCTCCATCAGATTGGCCATCAATTGGCCGATAAAGGGCAGAAAAACAATCAGAGCCAGGAACATGGCCACGATCTTCGGCACGAAGGCGAGGCTTTGCTCCTGGATCTGGGTCAGGGCCTGGAAGAAGGCCACCACAAGGCCGATGGCCAGTCCGACACCCATCAAGGGGACGGTGGCCTTCAGCAGAATGACGATGGCGACACGGGCGATATCCAAGGTTTCCGGTCCGGTCATGGGGCCCTCATTTGGGAACGCTCCAAGAGGCTGCCACGACGCCGTTGAACGAGGCCTTAATCCTATCGCCGTGACGTTAAACTTTCACGAAAAAGTAATAGGCACCGCATCCGGGCGCGAGTAACCTTGCGCGCGTGTGATTGAATACAACCAAACTTTGCTCGGATTCCGGCTGGCTGTCGGTTCGGTCATGATTGTGCGGGGCATTGACCATCTCGCCGGCGCAAAAGGCGGGCTTCAAGACGCGGGCCTCAAGAAAATAGGGGATTTCAGTCAATGAACGGATCGCAAAACGTCAATGGTTTGCCCTTAATCAGCGTCACGGGGGGCGACGCGGCCGAAAACGGGGCTATGGCGTTCACCCTGACCCTGTCCCAGGCGTCCCTTGAAGAGGTCACGGTCGCCTACCGCACGCTGTCCGGAACCGCCAATCGGGACCTCGGCTCCGCCCTTGATTTCGACGATTTCGACGCGGCGCCCGGTACGGTCACCTTCCCCGCCGGCATCACAACGCGCACGGTTCTGGTCGACACCTTTTTTGACACCGAGGATGAACTCGACGAGTCCGCCGTCCTCGAACTCTTCAACCCGGTCCATGGGGCCTTCGCTGGCGGGGCTCCAGTCCTGCGGAGCACGGGCTGGGTTCTGGACGAGGACGGCGCGCCGGATCTGGCGCTTTTCGTATCGAGCCCCGTCATCGTGGAGGGCGACACCGGCACCAAACAGGCCGTTTTCGAAGTGAGCCTGTCCCGGCCGGCGCCAAGCGGGTTCTCCCTCCCCTTCACGACTGTCGACGGCAGCGCCGTGGCGGGCGTGGACTATGTGGCCCAGTCCGGCGCCCTGGCTTTCGGCATGGGGGACCGGGCCAAGACCGTCAGTGTCGATATCATTGGCGATACAACGCCGGAAGCGGCCGAACTGTTCAGCCTCGCGGTCACGCCCCCATCGCCGTTTACCGAGAAGGCCGTCGGGGCCGTCGGCGAAGCCACGATCATCGACACGGATGCTACCCTGCCTTCCCTTTCCGTCAGCGCCCGCGACACCGGGGGCCTCGAGAATGACGAGGTCGAATTCGTCGTCACGCTCTCACACCCCTCCATCGATCTGGTGACCGTCCGCTACCGCACCCTGTCCGGCACCGGCCTGATGGAGGAGCGGGGCACGGACAATGGCGACTTCGCTCGGGAAAGCGGGATCCTGACCTTTCAGCCCGGAGAGACCTCGGCGAGCATATTCGTCTCGGCGGAGTTCGATGCCTTCAATGAGGTGGACGAAACGGTCGTCCTGGAGCTTTTCGATCCGGCCAATGCCGAATTGTCCGGCGGCGTTCCGGCCCTGCGCACGACGGGCTGGATCCTGGACGACGCAGGGGCGCCCGACCTCGCCCTGTTCGTGTCCAATCCGGTGATCATCGAAGGCGACGCCGGCACGACTCAGGCCGTCTTTGAGATCAGCTTGTCCCGGCCTGCACCGCAGGCCCTGTCCCTCGCCTACACGACCGTTGACGGCAGCGCCCTGGCGGGGACGGATTATATCGCCAAGTCCGGCACCGTTGACTTCGTCGCCGGTCAGCGCACGGCCTTTGTCAGCGTCGACGTCATCGGCGATGTGGTGCCGGAGGCGGTCGACCTTTTCAGCCTCGCCGTCACGCCGTCCGCCGCCTTCACGGACGCGGTCAATGGCGTGGTGGGCGAGGCCACCGTCATCGACACCGATGCGGCCCTGCCCAGCCTGTCCATCACGGCCCGGGACACGGGCGGCCTTGAAAACGACTCCGTCGAATTCGTCGTGACCCTGTCCGAAGCGTCCGCCGAGGTCGTGACCGTCGGCTACCGGACCCTGTCGGGCACGGGACAGCGCAACACCCGCTCCACGGACCAGGGCGATTTCGAGCGGGACAGCGGTGTGTTGACCTTCGCCGCGGGCCAGACCTCCCAGGTCGTCAGCCTGTCCGTCGATTTCGACAGCGTGCAGGAAGTGGACGAGACGGCCATTCTCGAACTCTTCGACCCGACCAATGCGCAGCTGTCCGGCGGCGTGCCCGTGCTGCGCGCCACCGGCTGGTTGCTCGACGAGCAGGGGGCGCCGGATCTCGCCCTGTTCGTCTCCAGCCCCGTCATCACCGAAGGCGACGCGGGCACGCGCGAAGCGGTGTTCGAAATCAGCCTGTCCCGGCCCGCGCCTGAGGCCCTGTCCCTCGCCTACACCACCGTGGACGGCAGCGCTGAGGCGGGCACGGATTATGTGGCGCAAAGCGGGACCATCGATTTCAAGGCGGGCCAGCGCACCGCCTTCGTCGCCGTCGAGGTGATTGGCGACACCGTGCCCGAAGCCTCCGAACTCTTCAGCCTCGCCGTCACCCCGTCCGCCGCCTTCACGGACACGGTCAATGGGGTGGTGGGCGAGGCCACGGTCCTCGATACCGATGCATCCCAGCCGGTCCTTTCCGTCTCGGCCCGGGACACAGGCGGCCTTGAAAACGATTTCCTGGACTTCGTCGTCACCCTGTCTAAAGCCTCCAATGAGGTGGTGACGGTGGGCTATCGCAGTCTCAATGGCACGGGCCTGCGCGCCGAGCGCAGCACGGACAATGCCGACATCGACAACGAATCCGGCGTGTTGGCATTCCAGCCGGGTGAGACCAGCAAGACCATCAGCATTCAAATCGACTTCGATACGATCAACGAACTCGACGAATCCATCGTGCTCGAATTGTTCGACCCCACGAACGCCGCCCTGCCGGACAATGCGGCGGCCCTGCGCGCCACGGGCTGGATCGTGGACGAGGGCTCGGCCCCGGATCTCGGCCTTTACGTCTCCAATCCCATCATCCGCGAAGGCGATGCCGGAACGACCCAGGCGCTTTTCGAGATCAATCTCTCCCGGCCTGCACCGGAGGCCCTGTCCCTCGCCTACACCACCGTGGACGGCAACGCGGTGGCGGGTACGGATTATGTGGCCAAGAGCGGTACGGTCGATTTTGCCCCCGGTCAGCGCACCGCCTTTGTCAGCGTCGATTTGATCGGCGATATCACGGAAGAGGCCTTCGAGATCTTCAATCTCGTCGTGACGCCCTCGGATGCCTTCACCCTTGATGCCGCCGCCGGCGCCGTGGGCGAGGCCTCGATCGTCGATGACGATGCGGCCCTGCCCAGCATCTCGGCCTCGGCGCGTGATCGCGGGGGTCTCGAAAACGACACGATCGAATTTGTCCTGACCCTGTCAGAACCCTCCGCCGACCCGGTCACGGTCAGCTATCGCACGCTGCCGGGTTCGGCGACGGAGGTGACCGATTTCGACGTGGAAACGGACAGCGTGACCTTTCAGCCGGGGCAGACCTCTCTGGTGGCCGGCGTTTTCGCCCGCTTCGACTCGGTGAACGAACGTGACGAGTCCGTCGTCCTTGAGCTGTTCGATCCCATTAACGGGGTGCTGTCGGGCGGCGGTACCACCTATCGCGCCACGGGCTGGATCCTCGACGAAAGCGGCGATCCGGACCTCGCGCTGTTCGTCTCGAACCCCGTCGTCGATGTGCGCGGCGAAGGGGCGACCCAGGCGGTCTTCGAAGTCAGCCTGTCCCGGCCGGCGCCGGAAGCCCTGAGCCTGCCCTTCGCCACCGCGGCCGGTACGGCCGAAGCCGGTACGGATTTTGTGCCGGCCAGCGGGACGGTCGCGTTCGCGCCGGGCCAGCAAACCGCCTTCGTCGCGGTCGATATTCCGGGGACGGCCGGTGATGCCTTGCCGGAAGACTTTACCCTCACCATCGATACGGCGGCCCCACTGCCGGAGGGGAGCGCCACGGGCACGGCGAGCCTGGTGACCCTCAATCCGGTCAATACGGTCTCTATCGCGGCCCAGGCGAATGCGGTCGAGCCGGACACGGACGGCGGCTTCACCGTCAGCCTGTTTGCCCCTGCCGCCACGGACACCACCGTGAGTTACACGGTCGGCGGGACGGCGACGGCGGGGTCCGACTACACGACCCTGCCGGGCACGGTGGTTATTCCCGCCGGAGACACGGCGGTCCGTCTCAATATCGATGTGCTTGACGATGCGCTGACGGAAGGGGACGAGACGGTCATCGTCATGCTGACCGGTGCTTTGGGCGATGCGAATGTGGGCCTGGGTCAGACCACCACAGCCGAGATCCTGATCCGCGACGATGAAGTCAACAATCCGCCCTTCGCCTTCGCCGACGGTTTTGGCACGGACGAAGACACGATCCTGTCGGCCAGCGTGACGGCGAATGATCTCGACATCGACGGGACCGGCATCTCCGTGACGGCGGTGAATGGCAGCGCCGCCGCCGTGGGCAGTGGGATCACCCTGCCCTCCGGCGCGCTCCTCACCCTGAACGCTGACGGCGCCTTCGACTATGATCCCCGGACCGCCTTCAACGCTCTGCCCCTGGGGGCAACGCAAACGGACAGTTTCACCTACCGCATCACCGATGTGGGCGGCCTCACCGACACGGCCACGGTCTCGGTCACCGTTGAGGGCCGCAACGACAATCCGTCTGCCCTCAACGACACGGGCGCGCTGTTCACGACCGACGAGGACACCCCCCTGCCCGTCCGCTCGCTCCTCGCCAATGACAGCGATCCGGATGACGGCGACCCGGTGATCATCGCCGGCTTCTTCCCCACCTCTTCGGTAGGCGGAAATTTCTCCCTCGATCCCGTCACCGGGGATTTCACGTTCGACCCGGCCGGTGCCTTTGACGGGCTCGGGGCTGGCGAAACGGCTTTTGCCGATTTTGCCTATACGGTGCTCGACGGGCGCGGCGGGATTGACCAGGCCAGTGTCCGCGTGACGGTCACCGGCCTCAACGACGCCCCCATTGCCGCCGATGATTCAGGTTTCGGCTTCTTCACCAAGGAAGACAGCCCCCTGATCACCGCCAGCGTTCTCGCCAATGATTTTGACGCGGAAAGCCCATCCCTCACCATCACAGCCTTCGAAACGGTGACGGCCCAGGGCGGCACCATCGCCGATGCGGGCAATGGCGCCTTCACCTACACCCCCGCGGCCGATTTCAACGGCACGGACACGTTCACCTACACGGTCAGCGACGGTGGCGGGGCCAGCGACAGCGCCACGGTCACCCTGTTCGTCTTCCCGGTCGAGGACGTCGTCGTGCCCGCCAACACCGCGCCCATCGGCGGGGACGATACGGGCCGAACCGATGAAAATATCGATCTCCTGCTGACGGATCTTCTGGACAATGACAGCGATCCCGACGGCGACACGCTGTCCATCGTCAGTGTCACCACCACCACGACGCAGGGCGGGACGGCCAGCCTGAACCCGGACGGCTCGGTTCTGTACCGGCCCGCAACGGATTTCAACGGCACCGACACCTTCACCTATACGGTCGGGGATGGGCGCGGCGGCACGGACACGGCCACGGTCACGGTGACCGTCAGCACGGCCGCCGACCCCATTGCGCCGTTCCCGGAAACCCTGGAGCTGAGCGCGCTCGACGGCAGCGACGGCTTTACTATTCTGGGGCGCGCCGCCGGCGACCAGCTCGGCTATAGCGTTTCGAGTGCCGGGGATTTCAATGGCGACGGCCTTGCCGATCTCATCATCGGCGCCCGGCGGGCCGATCCCGGTGGCGCCAACAGCGGCGAAAGTTACATCATTTTCGGCAGCACCGATCTCGGCGCCGGCGGCGGGTTCGACCTTGACACCCTGGACGGAACGAACGGCCTTGCCCTTGGCGGCGTCGATGCCAATGGCGAAACGGGGGGCGCGGTCTCCGGGATCGGCGATGTGAACGCGGACGGCTTCGACGATCTCATCATCGGTGGGCCGCTCGTTGATACGCCGGGCGGAACAGATGCCGGCGCGGCCTATGTGGTGTTCGGTTTCTCAGGCGAATTCCCGGACAGCGCAGCCGTCACGGAACTCGACGGCACCAACGGCTTCGTCATCAATGGCCTCGGGGCTGGCGACCGGCTCGGATTTTCCGTGTCCGGCGCCGGAGACGTCAATGGTGACGGCCGGGACGATCTCGTGGTCGGGGCCTTCCGGGCCGACGGCAACAACCGGGACAATTCCGGCGAGACCTATGTGATCTTCGGAGACGAGGCGCTCGGCACGACCGGCCCTTTTGACCTGACCACCCTCAATGGCACCAACGGGTTCCAGATCAACGGCATCAGCGGCTTCGACTTTTCGGGCCGCGCCGTCTCCAGCGCCGGGGACATCAATGGCGACGGCTTCGACGACCTCATGGTCGGGGCCACAAACCGCAGCCTCAGCGGGCGCACGACCACGGGTCAGACGTCAATCATTTTCGGGACCGGCACCGGGTTCGACGCCACGTTGAACCTGTCCACCCTGGACGGACAAAACGGCTTTACACTGAATGGCGTTGACGCCGGAGACCTGTCCGGCCGCGGTGTGTCCAGCATCGGCGACGTCAATGCGGACGGCATCGACGACATCCTGATTGGCGCAGAACGGGCTGACCGTCCAAGCACAGACAATATGGGTGAGGCCTATGTGGTGTTTGGATCGACGGGCTTCGGGGCCACGGGCGCGGCGAGCGGCATCGATCTCAGCACCCTCGACGGCGTCAACGGTTTCGTGCTGCAAGGCGTCGGTGCCGGGGATTTCGCCGGGCGGGCGGTATCCGGTGCCGGCGACGTCAATGATGACGGCGTGGCGGACCTTATTGTCGGCGCCCTGAGGGCGGATGCGGACGGGCGCAACAATATGGGCCAGACCTATGTGGTCTATGGCGGTACGGGGCTTGGCGCCGCCGGGGCACTCGACCTGTCCTTCCTGAACGGCATCAACGGCTTCACGGTGAATGGGGTGGCGTCGGACGACCTGTCCGGTGCGGCGGCCTCGGGCGCCGGCGACGTAAACGGCGACGGGGTGGAGGATCTCATCATCGGCGCCTATCTGGCCGATGACGGGGCAGACCGGGACACCGGCGCGAGCTATGTGGTCTTCGGCCGGGGGCAGACGCAGGGAACGCAGGACGGCCTCACGGCAGAATTCGAAATCGGCAATGCGCGCGTGGCCGGACGCAATCCGCCCTTCCAGGACGATCCGAATTTTGCCCCCCGCTTCACTGTCCAGGTGCGTTTTGACGAAGGCGTCGAGGGCTTTAGCGAGGACGATCTCGCAATCACGAATGGCCGTGCGCCGTTCGGATCCAATGGCGGCGCGGAGACTTTCCAGGTGGATCTCGTCGCGGACGGCCCGGGCGTGGTGGCCATCGATCTTGTGGCGGACGGCATCGCCCCCCTTGGCGGCACCCCTGAGCCCATCGCCGCCGCCACCCTGCTGGTCGAAGTGGGTGCCAATTTCATCGACCTCGACACATTGGACAGCCCCTTGCCCGGCGGGCCGGACGGGGTCGTCCTGACCGGGATCACCAACCGGGATCAGACCGGTTATGCCGTGTCCGGTGCCGGCGACCTGAACGGCGACGGGCTCGCCGACCTGCTGATCGGCGCCCGGTACGGGGATCCGAACGGCGCCAATAGCGGCGAGACCTATGTGGTGTTCGGATCGACCGCTCTCGGTGCCGCACCGAGTTTTGCCCTCTCCACCCTCAACGGCACCAATGGGTTCGTGCTCAACGGGATCGGCGTCAATGACCGGGCGGGATCGGTCCTTGCGGACGCGGGCGATGTAAACGGCGACGGCATCGACGACATCATCATCGGCGCTCCGCGGACGGATACGGCTGCCGGTGCCGATGCGGGCGAAGCCTATGTGGTCTTCGGCAGCACGGACGGCTTTGCCGCATCCCTTGATCTCTCCGCCCTCGACGGTGTCAACGGCTTCTCCCTGGGCGGGCTCGACGCGGGCGATCAGTTCGCCACGGCCGTCGGCCGGGCGGGCGATCTGAACGGCGACGGCATCGCCGACCTGGTCATCGGTGCACCCCGCGCCAGCAACGGGGCCGGCGAGGCCCAGGCCGGCCAGGCCTATGTCGTTTATGGCGCTACCGATCTCGGGGCGTCGGGTCGCGTGGATCCGGGCTCCCTCGACGGGGCGAACGGCTTCACGGTCGATGGCTTCAACGACTTCGACCGCTTGGGCCGGGCCGTCACCGACGCCGGCGACGTGAACGGGGACGGTTTCGACGATCTATTGATCGGTGCACTGAACGGGGACCGGGACCTGAACAGCAATGCGGGCTCGGAAACGGGGGCCGGCCTCATCCTTTTCGGCTCTTCCACGCCTTTCCCCGCAACGGTGACGGAGGCCACTCTGGGCGCCGCCGGCGAGCCCACGGGCCTGCGCCTGATCGGTGTTGACGGTCAGGACCAGACCGGCCGGGCCGTCTCGGGCCTTGGCGACATCAATGGCGACGGGTTCGACGATGTGCTCATCGCCGCCGAGCGGGGCGACGGGGATCCGGACGAAGCCGACCGGGGCGAAGCCTATGTGGTGTTCGGCGATGCGAGCCTGCGCGACGGTTCGGGCCTGCCGGTGGTGGACCTGGGTGCCCTCGACGGCACCAACGGCTTCCTCATCACGGGCCGGGATGCCCAGGATCTCACCGGCCGCTCCGTGTCCGGCGCGGGCGACATCAACGATGACGGCTTCAACGACCTCATCATCGGGGCACCTTTTTCCGATCAAGACACGGACGGAATCACGACCTCGACGGAGAATATCGGCCAGACCCATGTGATTTTCGGTGGGACGGGCGTGGGCTCCGACGGCCTGATCGACCTGGAACTGGTCCGCTACGGCCTGTCGGGCGTACGCATTTTCGGCCGCGAGGCGCAGGACAAGTCCGGCTCCGCCGTATCCGACGTGGGTGACGTGAACGGCGACGGTTTCGACGATTTCCTGATCGGCGCCTATGGCGGCGGCGGCAACGGACAGCCGGGGGAGGCCTATCTCTTGTTCGGCTCCGCGCCCGGCAAGGTCATTGAAGGCACGGCGGGGAACGATGTCCTCACCGGCCGGTCCGGTGACGATGGCCTTCGCGGCCTCGCCGGCGACGACACCCTGACGGGCGGCGCCGGGGATGACCTCTTCGTTCTGGATCCGGCCTTCGGCGACGACGTGATCGTCGATTTCGGTCAGGACGGGGAAGATCTCATCAATGCCCGGGGCTTGGGGACGGACGCCAACACCTTCGATGTAAATATGAACGGCGTCATCGACGGGGACGACGCATTGCTGGGCCCGACCGTGACGGTGGAGAGCGGGGATCTGACGCTGACCTTCGAGGACGGCTCGTCCCTTTTGATCGAGAACGTCACGGCGCTTGATACGGACGACATCCTGTTCTGACCGTGGCTGGCCCCCGCTCAAAACACGGCGGGGGCCAACACCGTCGCGACGACGGACAACAGGATC
Source organism: Alphaproteobacteria bacterium (assembly GCA_050331455.1). GTDB lineage: Bacteria > Pseudomonadota > Alphaproteobacteria > JAJFIK01 > JAJFIK01 > CAYUYV01. The sequence continues at coordinate 16,198 of JBHJGV010000035.1, read as the reverse complement.
ACGCCGATCAGGTTCAGGATAAAGCCGGCACGGACCATCTGCGGGATGGTGACATGGCCCGAACTGAACACGATGGCATTGGGCGGCGTGGCCACGGGCAACATGAAGGCACAACTTGCCGCCAGGGCCACGGGCACGATGAACACCAGCGGCGCCTGCCCGGTCTCGGTGGCGATGGCGCCCATGACGGGCAGGAAGGTCGCCGCAGTGGCCAGATTGCTCGTCAGTTCCGTGAGGAAAATGACCAGGGCGGTGGCGCACAGGATCAAAACCACCAAATTGATGGCGCCGAGCCCCGACAATTGCTGGCCAAGCCAGGCGGCGAGCCCCGATCCGGATACGGCTGCCGCCAGGGACAATCCGCCCCCGAACAGGATCAGCACGCCCCAGGGCAGCCGATCCAGATCCGACCAGCGAAGCAGCGGACCCGCCTGCCCGCCTCCGGCCGGGATCAGGAACAGGCTCACAGCAGCCGCCATGGCGATGACGCTGTCATTCAGCATGTCGAGCCCGGGCAGCGTCTGGAGCTGGCGGCGGAACATCCAGCAGGCGATCAGTGTCAGGAACACGACAGCCGTACGGATTTCAGCCGGCGTCATGGCCCCCAACTCAGACCTCATGCCGCGCAAATGCCGGGTCGTCTCCGGCGTCGCTGCGAATGCGACCGGATAGAGCACCCGGGTCAGCAGGAGCCAGGCCAGAGGCAGCATGATCACCGTGACCGGCAGCCCCACCATCATCCACCGGCCGAAATCGATATCGATTCCATAGGTCTCGGCCATGAAGCCCGACAGGAACGCGTTGGGCGGGGTGCCCACGAGGGTGGACATGCCGCCAATCGTGGCGCCATAGGCAAGACCCAGGAGCACAACGGTGCCGAAATTCCTGCGGTCCCGGTCACTCAGCCCCGGCACGGTTTCCGTCACCACCGAGACGACCGACAGGGCAATGGGCAGCAGCATGAGCGTCGTGGAGGAATTGCTCATCCACATGCTGATCAACGCGGCCGTTGCCATGAAACCGCCGATGATCGCCCGGGCATGGGCGCCGACGCCCGCGAAAATGGCGAGCGCCATGCGCCGGTGCAGCCCGCTGCGCTCCACCGCCATCGCCGTGATGAAGCCACCAAGGAACAAATAGACGATGGGATGGGCATAAGGCGTGGCGGCCTCCCGGAAGGGCGCCACCTGCAACAGGGGCAGCAGCACGAGCGGCAGGAGGGCCGTGACGGGCACGGGGATCGCTTCGGTCGCCCACCACAGGGCCATGAGCACCGCCACGGCCGCCGTCGCCGTCGCAGGCCAGGGCAATGCCTCACCAGGAACGAGGGCAAGAATGGCCAGGGCCGCGAAGGGGCCTGCGAACAGGCCGACGATCTGATAGGGCGCACGGGGCGCGAGCGGTGCTTCCGCCATGGATGGCATCCTCCCGGTCAGGCCTGAAAGGCAGTGTGGTCGGGTCCGCCGGGCCTCGAAAGCCCGGCCGTGGATACGACAAACCCGGACACCCTGAAGGTGCCCGGGTTTGCGTTCAGTCGAAAGCCCGGCTGTAAACATTTTGGCCGTCGACAGTGTGGTCCGCCGTCAGAACGAAGCCCAACGCTGGACATAGAATTCGCGGCCGCGCACGGAATGCACCTCTGTAAAGAAGCCGCGGGACTCGTGGGCAAGCGGCGGCGGCGTATCGGCCACATTGTTGACGCCGAAGCGCAGGCGCAGCGGCGCCACGGGGCCAATATCCAGGCGATGGTCGGCATAGAGATTGACCCGCGTCCAGCTGTCGACGGGGAAGAAGTCAAGCGTCCCGTCCCCGTCGAGATCCGGATCGGCGCTGGTGTCGAGGAAGCCCGAGACGTAGCGCACGGACAGTCCGGCCCCGAAAGGGCCTTTCCGCCAGCGGACATTGCCAAACGCCCGCCACAGGGGATTGCCGTTGAGGCGCAGCCGGTCGACGGACAGGGCCGCGAACGCGCCGGCAAAGGCCGGATCGTTGACAAGCTCCACGAGTTGCTCATTGCGCACCACATCCAGGGTCAACAGCCGGGTTGCGTCACCGAACACGCTGAATGTGCCGACCACACCGGCATCAATGCCGATCCGCATGCCCAGATCGATGCCGTCGGCTTCCTGACTGTCGAGATTGATGTAAGGATCGTTCACGAACAGGACCTCGCCGACCGCTTCCCGTTCCGCGCCGGGATTGGCGGCATTGAAGGCGGCGAACGCCTCCTCGTCGAGCGCCGTCACCTCACCGCGCACGGCATTCGGGTTGAAGGAGCCTTGCTGGCGCAGCAGGAAATCGGGGACAAGCTGTTTCTGGACGCCGAAATTGTCGATCACGCCCGTCTGCTCGAAGCGCCAGTCATCCGCACTGAACACAAATTCCTCGAGCCAGGGCCGCTCCATGGCGGCGCCGAAATCGAACACACCGCCGATCACGACGGTTTCCGTGTTTTTTGAAGGTTGATCACGGGATCGCGCGTGTCAATCAAAACACCGGTGAATGGACGGCCTTGGCCCCAGGCGTCGCAGCGCTAGCGGGCCGGGCGGGTGCGGGCGCCCGGTTCACATGCTATAAGACCGTCTTGAGGTGTCATAAAGAGGAGTGGTGATGATGTCAGTCACGAAAGTAAGCGTCAGCCTGCCCTTTGGCCTTGGTCAATTGGAATGGCGCCCGGATACGGTGCAGCAGATCGCGGCGTGGCAGATCTATGTGGAACTGGTCACCCGCATTTCCGTCCAGGAATTGGCCGACGATGAGGGACTGAGCCGGGAAGCATTGAGTTCCCTTTATTCCCTCTTCGGAACCACGCGGGACGTTTTGAAAAACGCCGGACCGAAAGCGGGCCTGTCGGAGCGCTCCCTGGGCTGGGTCGCCATTGAAGTCCTGAACAAAGGGCTTCGCCCGTTCCTGGCCAAATGGCACCCCATGCTGAAGGACTGGGAAGACGCAAGACCCGGCGACGTGAGCCAGCGGGACCACGAGGCCCATTGGCCCCATCAAAGCGAGTTCCGCGGTGCCCTGACCACCCTTCGCGGCGAGCTGTCCACCTATGCCAACGCGCTCAAGGAAATCGCCAAAGCGCGTTGAGCCGTGCCGCTGACGCCCTTTCGATGATGCGCCCCAGGGCCGGGTCAATCCTTGGCGTAGGCAGTCCGATAGAGGTCCCGCAGCACGGATTTCTGCACCTTGCCCATGGTGTTGCGGGGCAATGCGTCGACCCAGTAAAACACGCGCGGATGCTTGAAACGAGCCAGTGCGTCGTCGAGCGCCGCTTGGATCACGCCCATGTCCACCGGCTCGCCCATGTCCACCGGCTGGCCCTGGGCCACCAGTATGGCCACCACACCTTCCCCCAAATCCCCATGCGGCGCACCGATCACGGCGCTTTCCTTCACGCCGTCAATGGCATCAAGCACGGCCTCGATTTCCTTGGGATAGATGTTGTAACCGCCGGAGATGATGAGATCCTTGGCACGGCCCACGATGGTGAGGCGGCCTTCGGCGTCCATCACCCCATTGTCGCCCGTGATGAAGAACCCGTCCGCGCGGTGGTCCTCGGCCGTCTTGTCCGGCATGCGCCAGTAGCCCTTGAACAGGCCCGGGCCGCGGGCTTCCACGACGCCGATCTGTCCGCGGGGCACCTCCCGCCCCTCCCCATCGGCGACAACGACATCCGTATGCGGAAAGGCGAAACCGACCGTGCCCGGCACCCGGGCTCCATCGAGCGGATTGGAGGTGATAACGCCAGCCTCGGACATGCCATAGCGCTCCAGGATGGCGTGGCCCGTGCGCGTCTGCCACGCGGTCCACGCCTGGGCCGTAAGGGGTGCCGATCCGGACACGAACAGCCTCATGGTCGCACAGTCCTCAACGCCGAAGCCGGGGAGATCGAGCAGCCGCCCGTAATGGGTGGGCACGCCCATGAAGACCGTGGCGCCGGCCAGATCCCTTCGCGCCGCTTCGGCGTCGAAGGTCCGGTGAAAAAGGATCGGCGTGGCGTTGAGGAAACTCGTCAACAGGCCAAAAAATAATCCGTGCACGTGAAAAATAGGCAGCACATGGAGCATCACATCGTCCGGGGCGAAGCCCCACAGACGGTGCAGGGTCCGGGTGGTGAAGGCAAGATTGCCATGGGACAGCATGGCCCCCTTGGAGCGCCCCGTCGTGCCCGAGGTGTAAATGATTGAGGCGAGATCCTCCGCGTCCCGCGGCTCGATGGCCCCGCGCGGCACGGTCTGCAGGGCCTCGGCCCACAGGCCGGACCGGTCGTCCGTGCCCAGGGCCGCCGCGCCGGACAGGCCCGCCGTGCGGGCGACAGGATCCAGGGTCCCGGTGGCTTCGGGCCGACAGACGAGGACGCGGGGCTCGGCATTGTCCAGGAAATAGGCCAGCTCACCGGCGGTGTATCCGGTGTTGAGGGGCACATGGACGGCCCCCAGGCGCAGCACGGCAAGAAACAGCGCCACATGGCCGGGTGATTTGTCCGCCTGCACCACCACCCGGTCCCCCGGGCCCACGCCCCGGACAGCCAGGGCTCCAGCGAAACGCGCCGAAAGCCGGTCGAGATCGCCATAGGTTAGGGTTGCACCACCGGCTTCGATGAGGGCCGGTCGGTCGGCGGCGGGCCAGAAGGCCTCCCGCAGGATCGCGTAGAGATTGGCGTTGGTGGTCATGGGCGGGTCCCTTCCGGTCGGCGCGTGCGGATGGCCATGAGTGGCGGATTTGGGGTCATGGTAACGCTTTGGGCGTTCTGTCCGCATGATGCCGTGGTTCTGCGCCGACGGCGTCCCCACTCTCGCCCCAGTTCCATCTATGGATGGCACTGTCTTTCATGCGCCGCTGCATCCGGCACCGTTCCCGTTAGGAGGCCTCACCATGAGCCTGTCGCTCCTCGTTCTCGCCCCTCTGGTCCTCGCATCGGCCCTCACCACCGCCGAAACGCCGGAGGCCTGCCTGAAAGAGTTCGAGACCGGCACGGACCCCATGGTGGTGTGTTCCTTGAGCTACCGTTTGCCTGAAAAAGACCAGTCCAAACTCCAAACCATTTCGGCCAATGTGCTCCAGGACGCCCAATGCGCCGTGGCTCTGTCGGTGGATCGCGCCTCATTTTTCGAAGGTCTGCTGGCGGATCGTCTGGACCTCACTCCCCAACCCGTGGCCTGCCAGGTGCAGACCAGCGGCGATCCGCTCGATGTCCGCTTCCGCGTCGCCCCGCTCATTCAGTTCGAGGATGGCCGGGCCTCTGCCGCCGAGGTCCGCATGACCGATCTGGCGGGCCTGCCCTCCATCCTCTCCAATCTGATGGTCACCTTCGTCAACTCCAACGCCTCCCTGGAGCGCGCCATTCTGAAGGCCATTAACGGGTTCCTGGACAATCAGGAGGCCCGGGCCGGTGGAAGCGGAAGCGACCCCGCTCCCCTGGAATGACGTCTTGCCGTTGGCCGGGCCTGTCCGAGAGGATCGGATGGGACGCACAGGCAATGGATCGGATCTTTCGAGCGCTGAACGGTGAAGACCCCACCAGGCTGTGGCGGCGATATGCCTTGGCGCTCGGCCTGATCCTTGCTCTGGCCTGTACACCCTATACGGTGGTCCTCAACCTCCTTGTCAAGACGAAAGACGATGCCGCCGTGGTCAATCCGTCGGGCCGCCAGCGCATGAGCATCGGCATCGGCATCGCGATAGAGACGGACCGTCCCATCGATCCGGCCAAATTACTGGTCAATGCGGATATGGCCCTTTACAGGGCGAAAGAGAGTGGGCGGGGCCGTTTTGCTTTCTACTCCGACGCCCTCGAACAGGACGTGATCCGCGTCAAGCGCCTCTCGGACGACATCCTGACCGGGTTGGAGGAAAATCCGTTCGTTGCCTGTTACCCGCCGCAGGTCGACGCTCACACCCATGAGATCGTCAGCCCTGAGACTCTGGAGCACGCCCGCATCCTCGCCGATTTGGGATGCGATCGTCCGCAAGGCTATGCGTTTGCCCCTGCCCTGAGCGCCGACGAGGTCACGCCCTTCCTCGCAGCCCAGAGTATCCGGAAGGCCTCATAGGACCGGGGTCCTTGCCAAATCGGGTCTGGCGTTCGACCATCCGGGAAACAGCACATGCCGGAGGATCGCACGCCATGACCGACACACCCAAGCCCGGCGGGTCCCCACCGGAGGCCCCAAAACCCGCCACGGCGCACACCTGCGCCCATAACCATGGTGTCGCGGGCGCCCTGCCCTTCCACGATACCCAGGACTTCGAGGACGCACGGCGGGGCTTTGTCGCCACCCTTCCGGATGTGGAAATCACCAATGCAACGGGACAGGTCGTCTGGTCCTTGAAGCAATACGCCTTTCTCGCCCACGAAGCGGCGCCGGACACGGTGAACCCCAGCCTGTGGCGCCAGGCGCGGCTCAATATGAACAACGGCCTGTTTCAGGTGACGGATCGGATCTATCAGATCCGCGGTTTCGATCTGTCCAATATGACGGTGATCGAAGGCGCGCGTGGGCTGATCGTCATTGACCCGATGATCTCCACCGAGACGGCGCGCGCGGGGCTGGAGTTGTACTTTACCCATAGGGGGCGCCGGCCGGTGACGGCGGTGATCTACACCCACAGCCATGTGGACCATTATGGCGGCGTGCGCGGCGTGATTGACGAGGCGGATGTGGAGGCGGGCCATGTGATGGTCATCGCGCCGGACCGGTTCCTGGAGGAAGTGACCAGCGAGAACGTGATTGCCGGCGGTCCCATGGTGCGCCGGGCCCTGTTCCAGTTCGGCGCCCTCCTGCCGCCGGGGGAGCGAGGGCAGGTCGATGCCGGCCTCGGCAAAGTCACCTCCCGGGGCACGGTGACGCTCATCCCGCCGTCTCATGTGATCCGCGAGCCCCTCGAGACCCATGTGGTGGACGGGGTGGAGATCATCTTCCAACTGGCGCCGGACACGGAAGCCAAGGCCGAGATGCACATGTTCTATCCCGGCCTGAAGGCGCTGAACCTTGCCGAGAACGCCACCCATAATCTGCACAATGTCTATCCCATCCGCGGCGCCCAGGTGCGCGATGCCCTTGCCTGGTCCAAATATCTCGACCGGGCCCGGGCGGATTTCGCGCCCCATGCGGATGTGGTTTTCGCCCAGCACCATTGGCCCGTCTGGGGCGATGAGCGCATCCAGCATTATCTCGCGAGGCAGCGGGATGCCTACAAATATCTCCATGACCAGACCGTCCGCCTGCTGAGCCATGGTCTGAAGCCCGACGAGATCGCCGACCGCATCGCCTTTCCCCGGTCCCTGGACCAGGACTGGTCCGTGCGCGGCTATTATGGGACACTGCGGCACAATGCTAAGGCCATTTATCAGCGGTATCTCGGCTGGTATGATGCGAACCCGGCTAATCTCGATCCCCATCCGCCGGCGGAGCGTGCGGCGCGCACGCTGCGGTACATGGGCGGGGCCGATCCAGTGATCGCCAAGGCGCGGGCGGATTTTGCCGCCGGGGACTATCGCTGGGTGGCCGATGTCATGAGTCAGGTGGTGTTTGCCGAGCCGGACAACACTGCGGCGCGCGCCCTGGCGGCGGACGCTTTCGAGCAGCTCGGCTATCAGGCCGAAAGCGCAACCTGGCGCAACGCCTATCTGTTCGGCGCCGTGGAGTTGCGCCACGGGCCACCCCAAATCGCGATGCGCGCGCCCGTGAGCCCCGATGTCGTCGGCGCCTTGAGCGTCGAACTGCTCTTCGATTATCTCGGCGTGCGTCTCAATGGTCCGAAAGCGGACGGGGTGACAGCCGTGATCAACTGGACCTTCACGGACATGGACACGGACACGGGCACGGACACGGGCGAGACGGGCGTCTCGACCCTGACGAACGGCACCCTCACCTATCTGTCCGGCGCCCATAACGGCGCGGCCGCGGCCACCGTAACAATCACCCGCGCCGCCCTCACCGCCCTCGTGACCCGCCAGACCAGTCTTGAGGAAGCCGTGGACCGCGGGCGGCTGGAGATTGAAGGGGACCGGAGCGCCCTGCCCACGCTTCTTTCCCTTATCGACGACTTCCCCTTCTTCTTCCCTGTGATCGAACCGCAGCGCCGTGTTGATACCGGACCGTGAGCCTTTCGGTGTCACGGAACGCGGGCTGCCTCCATGCTCCAGCCCTGTCCTCAATCCGGCGGCGTCTGCCCAAACCGGGACGGCAGCTGCGGGGGATGCACGATGGCCCGGACCAGCCCCGACGCCGTCGCAAGAATGATCCCGAGAAGCACGGATCCTGCAGCAGAAATGACGTAGAAAACAGCGGGCACGCTGATCGACCAGTCGCTGATCGACCAGTCGGGGATCAACCAGTCGGGGATCGAAGACCTCAAACCCTCTGGAAACAGACTGGGGAGAGGGCGATGGGTACAGGCTTCCGCCGTGCTCAAAATCCAGTATTTTTCGAGCCCAAGGTCCAGCGGCACGACACTGTCGATCATGAACCGCAGGGAATGAACCTCCGGATACCCCTCAATGCGAGGGAAAAAGCCGGCATTAAGCAGGCTGCGCTGCTGCGCCAGGAACGACCTGCCCTCCCGGACATCCTTTGCATCTTGAACGAGCACATTGGCAAACAGATTATCTGGATCAGGAACGATACACGAATAGACGAAATCTGTCGGCTCGAAATCTGTCGGTTCAATGGGAGCCTTGCCGGAGTCAGCGTCTGCGCCATGAGCGCCCGCGATAAGATTTTCGATTTGTCCGGCACGTGGAGACCCCGGAGCAACCGGCTGGGGCCCGATGCTCTCCGTAAACAAATAACCGAGAATAAGGAGGATGAGCAAAAAACTGGGCGCACGCCACTTCTGGTATCCGACGTCAAGCAGCAGCACATAGACAATATACAGAAGGCTCCTCAAAATGATATCAATAGGAACCAGAAGATAGTCCACAATCACAAGAAAGCGAATGATCATACGCTGAAAAGCATTTGCTATCCTTATCCAAAGTGTGTCATCGCCTGAAGACCATGGGCGTGGAGTACGCCACGTACCATCGCTTTCTTTTTCCGGCCATGCTATACTGAAATATCTTGGAAGCGCAAGAATTGTCATCTCCCAAAATTTATTTATTCTTTTTCTTTTATCAATTCTCTCAGCATGTTCGTGATGGCCACTGCGCAAATATGAAGAGGAGAGCTGATCATAAACAGCATCCGTTACACGACTCCGGCTTGATATATTTTTTTCATTTTGTGTATGGTAGTCTCTTGTTTTATATTGGGCGATCTCAAGCCAATCTAACCTTTTTTTCGGATGGAATGGCACAGCTTTCGAAAACTCATCAATCCTGTCATAGTAAAAACCGTTTATGATAAGACGCTTCTTATGGGGCCAGGATTTCTCACTGTCCCTTAGGGTGTGAACCAGCATATCCGTAAAGTCCAAAAAACCCCCTTCATTTCTGTCAAGTTCGTGTAATTGCTCTTCTGAGGGCCCCTGCTGATTTTCAAGGTTGGTTGAAGGCGTGACCTCCCGGTCCTGCTCATCCGCAGAAAATCCAAGAAAAAAAGTTCCGCCGATCGTGGCGCGATTGGCCGCCAGCAATGAAGGTTCCTTAATTTTCTTCGCAACCTCGTCAATCCAGCATCCATTGCCCCTGAGAAACCTCTCGGCATATTTACATGTGGATTGAAACTGACTGAGTAAGCAGGATCGGTTGTCCCTGTTCTCGCACGTCTCAATGCCTCTTGGGCGCCCTCTGACCAAAGACGTCAATCGAGCCCAAGTATATCCATCGTGCTGTTCGGTCACTGGGCCGTGAAGATCCTTCAGGCACATGAGCCAGAATTCGAAGTCATGCCCTACTGTTAAAGCACTGATGTTCCCCACACCGAAAATCTGGACGGAGCGACGGATCTTGAGACTGCGGTCAAACCGTGCCTGCAAAAAAGACAGGCCTGTCTCCCCTGAGTCAATCTGGTTGGGATTATAGTGCCTCTCCCCGAACCGAAATTCATCTGCATAAAGAAGGTCGAAGGGAATGAAGGAACAGTTGTCCAGATGGCCGCTGCCTCCGATATGGGATTGCTCGAAATTCACTCCACCGATAAAAACCGACATATCCAGATCCAAATCAAGCCCAACCTTGATACTAGACCCAATAAAAGCATTTTTCGGCAATAGATTTTGTGGCCTTGGGCCAGCATGCATGAGCTGGCTTATAAGAAACTCACCCTCGATTTGTGCTGCGGCAAAATCGATTTGCCCATGGACGAAAGATGTAAATTTCGGCGGGCCCCACGGACACGCATTCAAAAATCCTTTTTGACTTTCTTGACTATTATTTACATCATTTTGTCCATTTTTACTCTCTCTCCTTGATCCCAAACCAAATATGAGATCTTTAGAAATAGTAATAAGACGTGCTTCAATCGCACTGAAGACGATGTCGTTTTCACTGCTTTCATGGGCCGAGCCCTCACGGCTCTCATTGTTGTTGCACTGGCCAAGGGCGTTTTGTATCGCCAAGCACGCCTGAGAGATTTCGATAAGCTCGCCCGAGCTCTCTGGGTGCTCTTTTAAGTCCAGCGGCTTTAACCGACGCTCAGGCTTCGATGGCCAGACGCGCCATCGGCTGAAAACGTCAGCCAAGCCATCCCAGACGCAGAATGACCATGCCTGTGTGACGGCAGGCCATGATGGTCTTGCGTGGCGCCCTGCACTCCTGGCATTGACATACAGGCACGATATGGACGTCGAGCGCAGTGCGAGCGTTCCATCAATGCGCGCTCCGGTTAACGAAAGCCCGCCGCGGACCTGAAAGCGTGCTCCGTCACCTGTATCGTTATACAAGTGGTTATCATGTGCTGTGGTCCCGTCCGACGGAGTATGGCTTCCGTCGGGCTGTATCGCCCCGTCCTGGTCGACCGGTTCACCGAACACAAGGTCGCCGTCGATATCGGCCCGATCAAAACGCACGGCGAAAGGTTCCACCGGCGCATAGTCCGGATCAATCGAGACTCTTGAGTCCCGGAAAATGACATCGTCATTGATCTTGGCTTCAATGAATCGAACCTGACCGGCAGCCGTGAACCCCCGTGCAATCAGTATACCCCGTTCAATCTTTGCCGATCGGCCATTGATCGCGTTATAGACTCGTTTGGATCGGTCTTTGCTTCTTCCGGAGTCCTCGAGTTGCGGCGCACCTTGTTCGGTGTCCCCCTCCTGCGGCTGTCCGAAAAGCTTGGCGAAACAACTGCCGGAACCGAGCACCACCTGACCGCCAATACGGGCGTTGGCAAAGTTCACACAGCCGAACATGACGAAGGCCTTTTCCGACCCGGTATCGCGTTCGTGGCGGTCCAATCGGAAATCGCCGCCAATGTCAGCACGCCGGAAAAGAAGACCGCGCGGGCCGTCACCCAAAACGAGTGTGGGCCGCGCCTTTGGGTAACCCCCCTCACCCGTTTTCTCCATGTCGGACTTTTCAACAGCGCCGCCATGATGCCCGTTGGTGTCGGTCCAACTGGAAAGGAACGCCACGCTGCCCCGGATTTGTGTGTCCTGAAAGTCAGCCGTGCCCTCAATGAAGACGCCTTCGACGCGCAAATCCGCTCCCACACTGAGAAATGGGGCCTGAAGCAGGAAATCACGCTCATGTTTGCGAGCAACGCGGCGGTGGATTTGGCAGTGGGCGATGCGGAACTTTCTGGCAACAACGACATTGCTAAGGTTCACGATCCCGTTAATGTCCGCCACTTCATGGGCCGTCCCGGACAGTTCAAAATTGCCTCCGATGGACGCCCCCTCAAGAATCAGCGCCAGCTCCCGAATGGGACCGAAGGCCCGGATCTCGGATTTTTCCCAGGGGCGCTCCGTACCCGCAATAACTCTGAAGGGCATTGATCGATTTGCCTGGGGCTTTGCTGCGGCGGCACAGTCGTGGGTCCCTGCACTTTGTCCGGTGTCAGTCGTTCCCGGATCGCCATACTTGTCGGAGCAGATCAAATCGCCACGGATCGTCGCTTTACGGATCCGGATGGCTCCTTCCGCACACAGGCCCCGAAGCAAAATGTCGTCCTGGACTTCAGCGAAATCGAGCAGCAGGGATCGCCCGGCGCTCCCCTTGATGCAGGTTTGCTGAAAATGGACCGCGCCGTTGCAATTGATCGACGGAATTCGGACTTCACCGTCGAAAGTGGACAAGGTCACTTCGACGGATCCGTCGACGGCCATATCATGCGCCTTGACGGCATAGCCGCGGTAAAAGACCTCCGAACATGACTCGTAAGATCGCTTGTGAACCCGCTCCGGCTCGTCCTTATCACGAGGCTGGCGTGCCAGGACGTTGACCTCGCGCACAAGGAGTTTCGAGCCGAGGATTGCATTGTCGAGGACGAGACAGCCCATTGCATAAAGCTTGGACATGGTCACGCTTTGGCGCACCCGGATGCCGTTCATGTCGAGCGCGATGGCATCCGCTGTTTCATCATTGGGCTGATAACCCAGATCGGAAATCACCTCCTTCGGTTTTCGGCACTTCAAATTTGTCTGATTGAGATTGATGCGTCCTTCGATATCAGCGCCGCTGAAATCCGCGCCGTCGACAATGCTCGCGGAGTCGAGATGCACGTCGCCCCCAATGGTGGCGCGACGGGCATCCAGGCAGCGCACAAAGGTGCCGCGCAAGTCGAGCGTTCTCACGGCTCCGTGCCGCAGCAACAGACGGCCGTCGATGCGGCAAGCCCTAAAACACAACGGGATTGGCAAGGAGATATTGTAAAGATCGAGTTCCCCAACGATCCATAGGCCGGCGAGCGATATGCCTTTTCGGGCGAAGGGAGAGAACCGTTTCTGTTTCACGCCAGATGGATCGGCGAGGTCGGCGGCGATCTGTCGGACCAAAGCCGCTAACGCGTGCGCATCGACGGGCTGGAAGCCGTCTCCCCAAGGATTTCCCCCCTCTGCGGAGAGCGATTCAGGAATCTTCCAGTCGCGATGCTTTCGGAACTCTTCTTGATCATACGCAGTAATCGGGGCGACATGTTCACACCAAATGTCATTCTGCCGGTGATCGAAGCGGGTAATCAAGTCCTCGAGAGGGCGAACCGAAGACTTTTGAGGGGATGAGTCGCCTCCTTTGTCTTCAATGGAAACTTTGGAAAAAGGGGACTCTTTGGGGCACCAAATCTCCCCTTTGTTCATCGCCGAGATGATGCCGCCGATGTCTTCCTTGCTCAGGACCCGCCCTGTGATGCCGCCGGTCATCGTCATCCCCCCTGAATTGCCTTAACCGCATGTTAGGCGTCCCGTTCCGGGGGGATCAACGGTTTTGAGTCGCAAGAAGGACAGGATCGGGTCGCAATCCGCGCCCGCCCCTTCAAACACTCTATGTCCCCGCGAAATGGTCGAGTGCGCGCCCTGCCCCCCGCCTTCAGAAAAAAAATCGCCGCCCCTGTCGAAATGGCTGCCGTCCGGGTGTCTTCCTTGCAGAAGCCGCCGAATGGGCGCTTCCGGATGCCGCTTCGTGGTATCCTCACAGCACAGGAGAGACCCCATGCAGTTCATGATGATCCTCAACGAGGCGCCGGAGAGTTTCGACCAGCAGGCCGACCCCGCGCAGGCGTCGGACTATTGGACCGGCTGGAACGCTTTTATCGGTGCCATGATGAAATCGGGCATTGTCGTCAATCCAGACCTCGACACGGCCCTCGACTGGGCGGCGAAGGCCCCCTCGGCCCATTCCGCCTCGGTCGAAATCCGGCCCGTCCTGCCCATGCCGGACCAGCGGCGAGCCCCGACCGGCCCCTCACGCCCGCCGCCGGCGCGTGAGCGGACCGGGCCGCATCGAAGACGCTCAGCGGGCTGCCGAACGGGCGGCCCGCCAAAGCTATGGCAGATTGCTCTCCACCCTGTCCGTGCGCACGCGGGATATTGCCGCCGCCGAGGACGCCCTGGGCGATGCCCTGGCCAGTGCGCTTGAAACCTGGCCCCGCAGCGGCATCCCCGACAATCCCCGGGGCTGGCTGTTCACGGTCGCCCTGAACCGGGCGAGGAACGGGGCCCGCGCCGCCGGCATCCGGGAGCGCAGCCGCCCCGAACTGGACTTGCGCGCCTCCCTGGCGCCGGGCGCGGAGGATGCAGACCCCGTGCCCGATCCGCGGCTGCGGCTGATGTTCGTCTGTGCCCACCCCGCCATCGACGGCGCGGCGGGCGGCGCGGCGCGACAGCGAGGGCCGCTTCGTCCCGCTGGACCGTCAGGACACCCGGCTTTGGAAGCGCACCCTGATCATCGAGGTGGAGGGCCTGCTCACGGAGGCCGCCCGCGCAGGGCAGTTCGGCCGCTATCAATGCGAGGCGGCGATCCAATCCGTACACGTGCAACGCCCCGTCACGGGCCAGCTCACCAGCGAATTGACCCGCTCCGGGGCAAAGGCCTGACCCCGCCCTGATCCCAGGTGCCGGAAACAGAACGGCCCGGACCGTCTCCGGTCCGGGCCTTGTAGCCTTATGCGGGGCCGCCCTTCATGACGGCCCCGGACGGTTTCGATCAGAGGAACACGAAATTCGCCGCGGAGAAATCCTCCAGCGCGTTCAACGCTTCATCCCCGTCCTGACCGGTCAGATTGGCCAGGATGGAAATGTCCCCATTGTCGCCCAGATCGTTGCTGTAGACGAGGCGGTTGATGCCGAGATTGGTGTTGAAATAGACGAACAGCCCCTCGTCCGCCGTGATGGCATCATTGGCGGCAATGGCCGCGGCGGCGGCGCCGGCATTGGCGAAGCCGTTCTCCAGCACGACCACCGTCCCGTTCTGGTCGATCTCGCCGGACACACCACGGACGAAGGTGAAGCCGTCGATCGCGAAATCGGACGCGTCGATGCCGAAACGATCCTGGCGGATGTCGAAATCGGTGATCTCGTCCGGCGTGTTCACCACGGACCGGCCCGGCGCCGACACATCCGTGCCGTTGAACGGATCGCCATCGAACACGAAGGTATCGTTGCCATTGCCGCCTGTCAGGACGTCCACGCCTTCGCCGCCGTTCAGGGTGTCAAAGCCGTTCTGGCCGATCAGGGTGTCGTTCCCCGCACCGCCGGACAGAACGTCAAAGCCGTTGTCGCCGTCGAGGACATCGTCACCCGCGCCGCCGTCCAGGGTGTCGAAGCCATTCCGCCCCAGGAGGGTATCGTTGCCGGCTCCGCCGGACAGGGCATCGAAGCCGTTGCCGCCGTCGAGGACATCGTTGCCTTCGTCGCCGCGCAGCGTGTCGAACCCATTGCCGCCCAGCACGGTGTCGTTACCGGCACCGCCTGCAAGGACATCGTCATCGTTGCCGCCATCGACCCGGTCGTCGCCGGCCCCGCCGTCTAAGCTATCCCGGCCGTTGCCGCCATCAACGGTATCATGGCCCGCGCCGCCATCGGCCGTATCGTCCCGGTTGCCACCCCGGATGCGGTCCTCGCCCTCACCGCCGAGCAGGGTCACGGCGCCGTTGCTGGCCTCCAGGGTGTCGTTTCCGGCACCGCCGTCCAGGACGATATCCACACCCTGGTTGAAGGATCCGGAAACGCTCAGGACATCGTTGCCGCCCTGACCATTGACGAACAGCGTCTCGACCCCGCGGAAGGTCGTGACCGGACGGCTGCCGCTGTCATTGCGCACCAGGAATTCGTTGCCCCGGGCCTCGACGCGGAACCGGTCGCCCGCCTCGGCACTGCCATTGACCGTCAGAGTGTCGGTCCCGGCCCCGCCGTCGATGGTATCATTGCCGTCATTGCTGCCGACCGTGAAGGCATCGTTACCGCCTTGGCCGTTGATGATGTCGTTGCCGCCATTGCCGTTCAGCACATTGGCGCCATCGTCGCCGGTGATCGTGTCGTCGAAGGCGCCGCCGTCGGCGTTCTCGATGCTGATCAAGGTGTTGGGTCCGGCGACCTGGTTCTCCAGGTCGATAGTAACATTGCCGCCGGCGGCATTCAGCAGCAGCGTGTCGCTGCCGTCGCCGCCATCCACCGTGTCCACGCCGCCGAAGGGGTGGATGCGGTCATCGCCGCCCCGGCCCTCGATGACATTGGTCTCGTTGTTGCCGAACAGGGTCTCGGAATTGTCCGACCCGATGATGTTTTCGAAGTCGGTGACCGCGACGGAGCGGACGATCTCGCCGGCCTCGTTCAGGATACGCACTTCGCCGTTCTGGCTCGACGGCACGCCCGGCGT
>JBHJGV010000034.1:0-32967 GCA_050331455.1 Alphaproteobacteria bacterium | reverse complement strand
GAACGCGCGGGTTGTGCAGTTTTGCGTCGGGGGGGCTTCGGGGGGGGCCCGCTCCGCAAACGCCGGGGCCGCCTGACCACGGGCCCCTACCTTTCGGGGCGGGCGGCCCGCCCCTGGCGCGCCGCGGCTCCGGGACAGATCCGGCGACGGGAGACAGACGATGCTGCAGACATTCTTCCACGAACTTCGGCGCGCGCAGATCCCTGTGAGCCTGAAAGAATATCTCATGCTGCTGGAGGCGCTGCGGGCCGATCTCGCCGATAAGCGGGTGGAAGATTTCTACTATCTCTCCCGCGCAGCCCTGGTGAAGGACGAGCGGCATCTCGACCGGTTCGACCAGGTGTTCGGCCATGTCTTCCAGGGTCTGGACTACATGGACGAGATTCTCGGCAATGACATTCCGGAGGACTGGCTGAAGGCCCTGTCCCAGAAATATTTGACCGACGAAGAAAAGGCCATGATCGAGAGCCTCGGGGGCTGGGACAAGCTCATGGAGGAACTCAAACGCCGGCTGGAGGAACAGGAGAAACGCCATGAGGGCGGGAACCGGATGATTGGGACCGGCGGCACCTCCCCCTTCGGCAATTCCGGCTACAATCCTGAAGGTGTTCGGATCGGCGATGGAGGGGAGCGCCAGGGCCGGGCCGTGAAGGTGTGGGACCGGCGGGATTTTCGCAATCTCGACGATCAGGTGGAACTTGGCACACGGAACATCAAGATCGCGCTGCGGCGCCTGCGCCGCTTTGCCCGGGAAGGGGCGGACACGGAGCTCGACCTCGACAGCACGATCCGCCAGACCGCCCACAAGGGTTATCTCGACATCGTCGAGGTGCCCGAGCGGCACAATACAATCAAGGTTCTGCTGTTTTTCGACGTGGGCGGATCGATGGATCCCCATATCCGGGTCTGTGAAGAGTTGTTCTCCGCCGCCCGGTCGGAATTCAAGCATATGGAGTATTTCTACTTCCACAACTGCCTTTACGAGAGCGTGTGGAAGGACAACCGCCGGCGCCATACGGAAACCATGCCCACCTGGGATGTCCTGCACACCTATCCCCACGACTACAAGGTCATCTTTATCGGGGACGCGACCATGAGCCCCTATGAGATCACCTATCCCGGCGGCAGCGTGGAACATTGGAACGAGGAGGCCGGGGCGGTCTGGCTCAAGCGGGTGTTCGATCTTTATGAAAGCTGTGTTTGGCTGAACCCGGTTGCCGAGCGCCATTGGCAATACACGCCCTCGATCGACCTTGTGCATCAACTGATCGAAGGACGCATGTATCCGCTGACGCTTGAAGGTCTCGACTCGGCCATGCGGGAGCTGAACAAGTAACCGAACCGGCCGCCGGTGGGGCGCCGGCATGCACAGGTGCGGCGCAGGGGGGAGCCCATGGAAACGCTGATCGACCTCAAGGATATGGTGACAGGTTTTGCCGCCCAGGCGGTGGAAGGCACCATCGAGATCCGCTGGGGCACACTGGCCATTTATGTGGTCGCAGCCCTTGTGGGCTTGTGGGCCCTGGGCGCGGTGACCCAATGGATGCAGCGCCGGTTGGGCGGTCCGACGGTCACCGTGGGACCGGCCGGCGCCGCCATGACGGTCATTCCGGTGACGATCTATTACCTCGTCCTGTTCTGGCTTCTGACGGGGCGGTTCATCACTGAATATGTCCTTCTGGTCGCCGGTATCTTTGCGGTCTCCCAGATTTATTTCCTGGCCGTCGACACGGTGGCCGGCCTCAATGACGAGACCAAGCGGGAAAAGATCAACGTTCTGTCCCACATCCACATGAACCGGCCCGTCGGCATCGTCACCCTGGTCTTTATGGGTCTCAATCTTCTGGTCCTGGTCACGGCGCTGTTCATGGCCCTGATGGCCTCGTTCCGGACGGATCTGGGGGCCGATGATCAACAGGCCCGGGTCGCGATTTTTCTGTTCGCCGTCCCGGCCGTGTCGGGCTTTGTCCTTTTCATGCCCTGGCTTTTGTCGCTGCTGTCGAACCGGCTGACGGATGCCGAGGTGCGGGGCTATTTTCTGGCACGCCTGCTGCCCATCGCCCTCGTCACTTCGATCATGCTGGTGTTTCCCGGCTTCCTGTTCGGCGAGCGGGTCCAGAGCTATGTGCCCGTGCTGCCGACCCTCGACAATCTCACCTTCCTGCCGCTTGTTCTGTTCGGCCTGTTCGGGCTCCTTCCCTTTTTCTACAGTTCGACCGTACATGGCGCCCTGGTACGGGGCCGGTACCAGTGGCGGCGGCGCTGGCTGCGCAATCTTTCGGAGGCGATCGGCAATGATGCGCGGGCCGCCCGCGCGCACCGCAGTCTCGTCGATGAGATCCGTCGGATGGTCCGCCGCAGTCCCTTTCTCAAGAATTATCTGTGGACCCTCATCCGGGATCAGTACCCCGATGATGCACCGCGCCGGCAGGCCCTGATCCAAACCTTCGGCATGCGCGCCCATGGGTTCGACGGGGCCCAGATCGCCATGATCGACCGGTTCAAAGGAGATCTGCCCCATTGGGACCGGCTGGCCGCCTATCTCGACGATTTGTTTTTGTATTTCCACACCCTCGATGAGGCCATGCCCGACGGCGACCGGATCGCCTTGTGGCAGAAAAACGCCGAAGACATCGGCAAGACGGCCCAGCCCCTCAACCTGGTTTCCCCCCTGGTGGGCGCCCTGGTGACCCTGGCATCGGGGCCGCTGATGGAGCGCCTCATCCCCTATATCGAGAAACTGCTCGATCGGGTTCTGGGCTGAGCGGGTGCACGGGACGGGGAGCATCAGTGGAAGTCCCGTGAACGCGGCAGGATCCGGGCCGTTCGGTCCTCAGCCATCTGACGTTTGACGGCCGAGAGGCCCCGGGGATCCTCACCCGGCCTCTTGACCTCATCGGCGGGCGCCAGGGCCCCGTCCGTGAAAGTGGGCAAGAGGCCGTTACGGGGTTCGACCAGACCGGTGCGATCCGCGGTCCCGGCTCCCGCCGGGTCGGAGCGCTCGGCCGGATCGGCGGCGAGACGGCCCAGTTCCGCCGTGCAATCGACGAGGTCGGCCGAGACCACATGGATAACAGTCCCTTCCCGCTGAATTTTCCCCCGGACCAGCAGGAGGCGCGAGGCCAGCACCGTGCGCCGGAAGCGCTCGAAGATCTTGGGCCAGACGACCACATTGGCGATCCCGGTCTCGTCCTCCAGGGTGATGAAAATGACGCCCTTGGCGCTGCCGGGCCGCTGGCGCACGAGCACAAGACCGGCCACGGTGACCTTGGCACCGGAAGACAAGGCCTTGAGGGTGCTGGCGGTCACCGCCTTGCGGGCCGTGAAGACGCTGCGCAGCAGGCCCAGGGGATGGGCCCGCAGGGAAAGCCGCAACCGCGCATAGTCGTGGATCACTTGTTCGCCCATGGGCATGGGCGGCAGATCGATCTCGGGCTCGGCCGTATGCAGAGCGTTGAACAGGGGAAGCGGCGCCCCGTCCAGGGCGCGCACGGCCCACAGAGCGGCGCGCCGGTCGAGTCCCAGGGAGGCGAAGGCGTCCGCATCGGCGAGACATTCGAGCACGCCGGGCGCAAGGCCGGTGGCAAGCCAGAGCTGACGCACACTGTCGAAGGGCCGGCCGAGCTGCTCCCGCGCGCCCGTTATGGTCTTGGCCGTGTCCTCATTGAGCCCTTTCACGCTGCGAAAGCCGAGACGTACCGCACACAGATTGCCGCCCTCCCGGGTGCATACGGCCGGGACGAAGGGGGCGCCCTCGCCCGAGAGGGGCTCGAGATCCGCATCCCACAGGCTGTGATTGACGTCCACCGGGCGCACGATCACACCATGCTCCCGGGCATCCCGGACCAGCTGGGCCGGCGCATAAAAGCCCAGGGGCTGGGCATTCAGGATGGCCGCCAGAAAAACATCCGGATAATGGCATTTGAGCCAGGACGAGATGTAGACGAGCAGCGCGAAACTGGCCGCATGGCTTTCGGGAAAGCCGTATTCCCCGAAGCCCTCGATCTGGCGGAAGCAGCGTTCGGCGAAGTCCCGCTCATAGCCGTTCTCCACCATGCCGTCGACAAGGCGCAGGCCGAATTCGTGGATGATCCCCACCTTGCGGAAGGTGGCCATGGCCCGGCGCAGCCGGTCGGCCTCGGACGGCGAAAACCCGCCTGCGACAATGGCGATGCGCATGGCCTGCTCCTGGAACAGGGGCACGCCGAGGGTCTTGCCCAGGACCTGTTCAAGCTCCCGGGACGGAAAGCTCACTTCTTCCCGGCCGGCGCGGCGGCGCAGATAGGGATGGACCATGTCCCCCTGGATGGGCCCCGGCCGGACGATCGCCACCTCGATGACGAGATCGTAAAAGGCGCGCGGCTTGAGGCGCGGCAGCATGGACATCTGGGCCCGACTTTCCACCTGGAACACGCCCACCGTGTCGGCCCGGCAGAGCATATCATAGACGGCCGGATCCTCCGGGGGCACGCTGGCCAGATCGTGCGCGAGGTCGTAGCGTCGACGCAGGAGATCGAAGGCCTTGCCGATACAGGTCAACATGCCGAGGGCCAGGATATCGATCTTCAGCATACCCAGCGCGTCGAGATCGTCCTTGTCCCATTCCACGAAGGTCCGGTCCGGCATGGCTGCATTGACCACGGGCACCACCTCCGTGAGCGGGCCCCGGGTGATCACGAAACCACCCACATGCTGGGACAGGTGGCGGGGGAAGCCGATGAGCTGACGCGTGAGGTCCATGGCCAGCCCCAGGGTGCGGTCCTCCGGATCGAGGCCCAATTCGCGGATATGATCCGCCTTTACCCCTTCGCTGGACCAACCCCAGACCGTTCCGCTCAAGGCGGCCACCATATCGAGGGACAGGCCCAGCGCCTTGCCCACATCGCGCACGGCACTGCGTGCCCGGTAGGTGATCACGGTCGCGGCGATGCCCGCCCGGTCCCGCCCGTATTTGTCATAGATGTACTGGATGACCTCTTCACGGCGGTTGTGCTCGAAATCCACATCGATGTCGGGCGGCTCGTTGCGTTCGGCCGAGACGAAGCGCTCGAACAGAAGGTCGATCCGTGTGGGATCGACCGCCGTGATGCCGAGACAGTAGCAGACCACCGAATTGGCCGCTGACCCGCGCCCCTGGCACAAGATCCCCTCCAGCCGGGCGAACCGCACCACATCGTAAACGGTGAGAAAATAGGGGGCGTAGGACAGATCCTCGATCAGGGACAGCTCATCGTCCAGCCGCTCGCGGATATGGGCCGGGACGCCGTCGGGAAAACGCTCCGCCGCCCCTTCCCAGGTGAAACGCACGAGGCTGTCCTGGGGCGTCTCGCCGGGTACGCAGGTCTCGTCGGGATACTCATAGGACAGATCGGAAAGGCTGAACTGGCAGGCCTTCACAATGCGGCGCGCCGCCCGGAGCGCGTCCTCGCGCCCGGCAAAAAGCCGGGTCATGTCGAGGGGGCCTTTCACATGGCGCTCGGCATTGGCAAAGAGCCGGCGGCCCGCCTCGGCCACGGTCGTCCCCTCACGGATGGCCGTCAGAACATCCTGCAGGGGCCGGCGCTCGGGCGTATGGTAATGCACGTCATTGGTGGCGAGCATGGCCACGCCGGCCCGCGCGGCCAGGGCCTCCAGACGCACCAAACGGCGCCGGTCGGCGCCGGTGTAAAGCACACTCAAGGCGAGATAGCAGTGGTCCGGGGCCGCATCGCGCAGCCGGGCCAGGGCCATGGGAAAGGCGGGATCGGAAAGGTCAGCCGGGGGCAGAACGATCAGCACCTGCCCTTCCGCATGGGCCAGAATATCCTCCAGAAACAGGTGGCACTCCCCCTTGGGCGCCCGTGCATTGCCGAGGGTCAGGAGCCGGGTGAGACGGCCATAGGCGGCCCGGTCCCGGGGATAGGCGATGACTTCGAGCCCGTCCATGGTTACGAGCCGCACACCGGGCAGGAAACGGATCCCCACTTCCTTCGCCGCCTTGTGGGCGCGCACAAGGCCCGCCGCCGTGTTGCGGTCTGCAAGGCCCACGGCGTCGAGCCCCGCCGCCTTGGCGGCATAGATGAGTTCGTCCGGATGCGATGCACCGCGCAGGAAACTGAAATTGCTGGTAACCGCGAGTTCCGCAACCGTCATGGCCTGCTTCACCTGTATCTCTGCCTGCGCCTATAGCTGTGTCCCGCCGGTGTGGCCGGGCAAAGCGTTCACTTTTTGTTCTCACCCATTCCTAAAAGATCGCCCCAGCCCCGTCAACCGAAAAGGCCGTGCAGATACCATTGGGGCTCGGACGTCTCCCGGTCATACAGGCCGTGGCGGTAGAGCCAGAAGCGCCGGCCGTGCGCATCCTCCACCCGGTAATAGTCCCGCGACCGGGCTCCTTCGTCTTCCGCCCGCCACCATTCGGGGGCGATGCGTTCGGGCCCTTCCGCCCGCACCACCTGGAACGGCGCGCCGCGCCAGCGAAAGAGCCGGGGCGGCCCTTCGGGCACACCGGCCACCACATCCACCGGCTCGGCGCAGGGCAGCAGGGCCAGGGGACGCTCCGCCCCGAAACCGTCGACGCCCCCGCCGCCCGGTGTGTCGGACCAGGGCGTTCCGGATCGGGTGCCCTTTTTCGGAGCCGTGTCGCCGAGCCCGCTCACGGGCACAGCGAGGACGGAGCGCTCGGGCACATGGCTCTGCCTGGACTGGAAGACGCGCACCCGGGTGAGGCCGAGCCGGTTGCCGAGGCGGTCCATCAGGGCACTGATATCCGGATCGAACCGGTCCTCGCGCCCGATGCCCGCCCCGTATCCGTCCGGGCCGTCGTCCGACCCGTGACAGTCGCCGACGTCTCCGGTCTGCGGACCATCCCCTTTGAACCCGGGCCCATCGATCAGATCCGTGAACGCATATTGGTCCGGCGCGATCTCCTCGACCTCGAGCCCCGACAACACCAGGACATCAATGCCGAAACCGGCATCGAGCCCGCCGCCCAGGCGGGCGACGACCTCCCGGAACAACCGCACCATATGGGCGGCTTCGCAGACGGGGCGGGCGGCGCCTGCCGTCAGGTGCTGCACCTGGCCGTCGACCTGATAAAGGCTGAGGATGAACCGGCGCGCCCCGCGCCCCTCCCGGGCGAGGCTTTCGGCGAGATCCCGGGCAAGGCGCTCGAGCCCCACGGTCACATGGTCCTGTTCGGTGATCGGTTCGGCAAGCACCAGGCGCGTGCGCACGGGCACAATGGGCGCCGAGGGCGAGATGGGCTCCTCCGCCCGGCCCCAGGCCTGGTCGAGACGCACGAGCAGGCCCGCTCCGAACCGGGCGGCAAGCGGGGCCCGGGGCAGATGGGCGAGCGCCCCGATGGTCTTGAGGCCAAGGCCGTTCAGCAGACGGACCGTCTCCGGTGCAAGGCGCAGGGCCGCCACGGGCAGAGCCTCGAGCAGCGGCCCCTGGCCGCCGGGCGCGGCAATGACCGGGCCCGCCCCGTACCGGCCCGCGCCCGGTGTGTCCCCCCCATAGGATGTACCCACCCCATAACGGCTGAGAGCCCAGGCCGCCCCCGGCGTATCCGCCAGGGCCACGCGGGCTTCGATGCCGAACCCGGCAAGACGTCCCCTGAGATCGCCGAGCAGCGCCCCTTCTCCGCCGAACAGATGGGCACAGCCCGTAATATCCAGGAACAGGCCCGCCTGGTCGGGGGTGAGCGCGGGGCCAAGCAGCGGATCCCCCTCGCCGGTGGCGCCCGCACCCCGGACGCCGGCCTCGTGCCTGCGCCGGGGCCAGGGTGCGGTCCAGGGCGTGTAGCGCCCGCACCAGTCGCTCAAGCGCTGCAGACCTGCACGATCGGCGGCCGGATCGGCTTCGCCCACACGCAGACCCGGACACAAGGGCCGCGCATCGCTGAGCAACTGGCCCGCGGCAAGGCCCGCATCGACGGCCGCCCGGTTCACGGCCACGAGGCGCGGCCCGCCTGTCAGGGGCAGAGTGAGGGCGAAGGGCGAATCCGGCCCCGGACGATCCGGCGCCCCCCGGTGCCGAGGCCCCGGTGACGACAAACCGTTGAACAGGTCCGGCTCGGACGCAGGCGCATCAGGCCGCGTCCGTGCCGGTGCGCCGGTCGGCCTGCCCGTCTTCCGGCCCGTCTTCAGGACTGGATCCGGGGCCGTCGGCGGCCCGTCTGCCCAGCCCGGCCGGGCCCGGCGGCACGCAGGACGGTCCAGACGGTCGATGGGCCAGCGGGGCAGCCAGACGGAAACGATGCGCCTCATGATCCCATTCCATTTCCCAGTTTCCCCGGCGCAGCGCACCGTGGGAGGTCTCCCGACATGTCTCCAGGCGAACCCGCCAGCGGGGCGCCCAGCACAGATCCTCCCCACGCACCGGCGAGACGCGCCAGCGGCTGCGCGCGGCGCTGGGCTGGTCCCGGCAGGCCCCCCGATAGACCAGAAGGGGCACGCCGGACTGGTCCGCCGCCAGATGCACACGCCGGCTGGCCGTGAGGCCATAGCCCTGCCCACCCCGCAGGGCCTTTTGCCCCATCGCCGGGGGCACCTCCCCCAGCACGGCTGCAACCCGGCCTTCCTGAACCGCCGTCTCAAGACCCCAGAGCAGATCCTTGTCCGTATCCGGACAGATCAGGACGACCCACCCCGGATCGAGGCCCAGGGCCTGCAGCCCCCGGGCATGGGGCACGCCATATTCCTGGGCCAGCCGGGCGGCCCGCAGCCAAATCACAGGCCCCCGCCGCTTACGCGCCCAAAGGACAGCCAGTCCGAGCATGAAGCCGAGCCCGGACCAGTAGGATCGCTCTGCGTCACAGGCAATTTCGTGCAGCGCGCCGGCACCCAGGCGCAGCCCCGGAAGATCCGGACAGGGCACAAGTCCTGAACGGGATCCGAGCCCAGCCTGGGATCCAAGCCCGAATTGAGATCCTGTGATATCAGGATTCCCGGCCATCCTGTCGGGGGCCTCCTGCCCGATCCGCCGCCGCAGCCGGGCCAGCAAGGCCGCTTTGGTCTCCGCCGTTTCGGCCGGGGGCGCCTGCCCGTCCTGTCTCCCGCCTTTCATTCCCTGCGGGCTCCCGCTCCACGTTCGCACTCTATTCGTTCTTCTTTCGTTCTAGTGCTCCCGAAGCGGATTGTCAAACAAATAGATTTCCCCCGCTTCCTTCGTGGCCGGTCTGTTGGCGGCCTCCCGGTCCCCTTGGCACTCAAAGCAAAACGGCGGCCGGGAGGCCGCCGTTCGATCCGCATTTTTGTTTTCGTACGCCGCGAGGCGCGGCCGGTCAGCGCAGGATCACCAGGCTGTCCAGACGGTCGTTGGTCTTCACCTCCGCCACCGCCGTGCCGGGCACATCCAGGGTCAGCCCGTCGCGCACGGCGAACAGGCGAATGCGCGCCTCGGCCTCTTCAGCTTCGGAGATCGTCTGCACCGTCACGAAACGGGTCTGGCTGGGCAGCGTGAGGCCGGTCGATCCATCCTCACCCTCAAAAGACGCCAGCTGCACCGTCGCGGTCGCGCCGTCCTGTGCAACCGGCTGCACCGACGCCGTCGACTGGTCCGTCGTGTCGCCGAGGGCGATCCGACGTCCGCTGACCGTGTCGGGTGACCGGGACAGGGCCGCGATCACCACATCATGGTTGTCTTCGCACACGTCGTTGGCTTGCTGCACGAGGGTCGCGACTTCGGAAACCTTGGCCACGTTGCCCTGACGCTTGATGCCATCCACAAGGGCAATCAACTCCATGATTTCGCCATGGATCGGCGCATAAAGCGCCGGCGGCTCGACCATGGCCGCCAGGGACTGGCGATTGTCCAGGGCCGGCGTCTCCACCATGGGCACTTCCAGCTTACGAACGGCCTTGAACACCGGACGCACCGTTTTGGGGCCGACACGCACCAGGGTCCGCTGCTGGGCCGCACTCTTGGCGATCCGCGTCATGGTCACCGTGCTGATCTCACCCTCGTCATAACGCAGATAACGCCGGCCATTGGTTGAGCGGGCGGTCTCGCAGGCCGCCAAGATCACATCCACGAACACACGGGTATAGCCGGCTTCTTCGGCGGACATGCGCTCATCCAGAAAGGTGGTGTCGAGCGCAATGGGCGTGCCCTTCGAGGCACAGGCTCCAAGGGCAAAGGCGGCAAAGGTTGCGGTGACGGCCGTCAGCCGCCGGGGAAAACGGGAAACCATAGGTCCTATCCTGTCGTCACGGGCCTTGCGCGGACGGGTCCAGGCCGGCGGGACATCCCGCGGGCGGCGGGGATGTGCGCGGTCCGGGCACGGCGCGTTGATGAACTGAACCGCATCAACCGGCCACCAGTGAGCCAATAAGAAATTTGTAACGTGTTTCGCAACCGTTTACTAGGCAATCCGGATTGGTAAAAGCGCTTTGTCTTTACAACATCTTGGGTGCGCCGGTGTCCGGTCATGCAGACACGGGGCCATGGAGGCGCAGGGCTTTGTTGGAAGCGGGCCGTGCCCGCATCGGATCGGGCCCGCTCATGCCGCTTCCGGCAGGCGCAGACACAGCCCTTCCCGGGCCGCAAAGGTCCCCGGACGCACCGCCGCGGCCGCCGCCGCGATGGCATCCATGTCGTCGTCATTGCGCAGATGGCTGTGGTGGAACAGCGCCAGACGGCGCACACCGGCAGCATCGGCCACCCGGATTGCCTCCTGCCAGGTGGAATGCCCCCATCCCTTGTAGCGGTGGAACTCTTCGTCCGTATAGGTCGCATCATAGATCATCAGGTCCGCGCCGGCCACGAAATCCCGGATGGTCGTGTCCATCTGCCCGGGCTCATGTTCCGTGTCGGTGATATAGCAGACCGACGCGCCCTCCGCCTCGATGCGGTAGCCCGTGGCCCGCCCCGGGTGACACAGGCGGACTGTGCGGACCCGGAGGTCCGGGCCCAGATCGAGCGCCTCGCCCACTTTGAAATCATCGAAGGTCATGTGGGACGACATGACTTTGAGGGGCACGGGGAAGAAGGGGTAGGTCATCTGCCCGGCCAGGACGGACTGGATGGTATAGGGCGCCTCCAGGTGACCGGAAAAGATCCGGAACCGGAAGGCCGGATTGGCGGCGGGCGAGAAGAAGGGAAACCCGGATATATGGTCCCAATGGGTGTGGGACAGGAGCAGCGTGACCGACGGGGCCTTGTCGGCCAGGAGTTGGCGCCCGAAGGCCGCAAAGCCGGTGCCCGCATCGAGCACGATGCGCTGGCCGGCCGCCTGAACCTCGACGCAAGAGGTGTTGCCGCCATAGCGCAGATAGGCCCGCCCCGGACAGGCGATGGATCCTCGGACCCCCCAGAATTTGACCATCATCGACACGAAACCGGCCCCTTTCGACGCCCACCCGTCACACACGATCCTCGGGACAGATTAGGACCAATGCCGCCGGGCCGAAAGCGCCGAAACGTATCGGTCCGGCGTGAGGGCCGATCCCGTCAAGCGGCCACCCGGTCGATGGCGTCCTGAACATCGCGCACCGCCTGTTGCAGCGCGTTGAGACAATCGGCGCGGCCGGCCCGGCCCTCCGGCCCCGTAAGGCCTTCCGCCTGTTCGGCGAGATCGGCAAGACCGAAGGCGCCCACGCCCCGGGCAGAGCCTTTGAGGGAATGGGCCAGGGCAGCCCAGGCCTCATCGGTCAGACTCGGGTCAAATTCGGCCAGCCAGGCGGCGGCTTGGGTCTTGAAAATGCGCAGAATGTCGGCGCGCACGTCCCGGTCGCCGGCCGTGTACCAATCGAGATAGCCCAGATCGATGGGCCCGGTGGCCGGCGGACCGCCGAACAGGCGCTGCGCTTCATCCGACCCGCCCGTGTCGGGTCCAGCGCCTTCGACCATGGCTGCATCGATGCCTGTCTCTTGCACCATCATCCGCTCTCCCTCGCGACGTCGGCATTGCACCGGGTAGATTTCACGGGCCGCGAGGGTCCGACATGCGATGCCTTTGACCCTAAAATGAGTCGCCGCTTGGCCGGGCGCCCCGCAGAACCGCATCGGCGTCATGGTGTGCGGCGCATCTCAAGAAACCCTTAAGACATGTCCGGGCCCCGCGGCCCGAACGGACGAGGATCGATCCGGTTCGCATCGAATCGTCCATACTTTCCAGCAAATATCGGTAGCGCGACCATGGACGGGGGTGGTCGTTGGGCCCTGATGGTCGGGCGGCCAAGGCGTGCGTCCAGGCCGGTGCAAAGGGTATCGCTCCAAGCCCTTGGTTTGGGCGCTGGTTTGGCTGCCGGTTTGGCACGGATCTTGCCGCATTGCGCTGCTAACCGTGTTGGACCCAGGCTTTCGGCATCGGTACGGTTGGGTTCGGTATGGTCAGCCAGGGTCCCATCGGGCAATGGACCTGCCCGGGCGATGCTTGGCCTGGGCGATGATAAAGCGGCCTTTCGAAACCGCCCTTGACTCGCGGGGTTTCTGGTCCGCCCGTCGCATCCGGGTATCATCTGCGGGTGCCGTTATCCTGTAAGGCGTCGAGGTCATGCACCACCGTGAACCAGCCCCCTCCGACATGCTGGACACCCACAGCAATGTGGTTCCGGGCCCCCAGCCCCGTGGCCCCCATCCGGCCCTCGAACGCACCGACCCGGCGAACACGGGATCCGGCGCCGATAACCGATCCATTCCCCATGCTCAAAGGACGGATCCAAGCCGGCGGATGCGCGCCGGAACCGATCCGTGGGACGGCCTTCGGGAAACCTTGAGGGACACCGACCCCGATGAGGATGATTGGGAGGGTCGGGAGAGCCGCCCCGCCCGCCGCACCCGTCCATCGGCCCGCCGCCCGCGCCGGTCCGGTCGGCGGCCCGCGCCGCCCATGCCCGCCCGCGGTGGGGTCTTGCTCCTTGCCGGGCTCTGGCTTCTCGTGAGCATCCTGATCCTCTTGAGTCAGCTCAGCGGCGGAACCCGAAGCCTGAGCGCCGGCGACTGGCTGGTGCTGCTCCTGGGCCTGACGGTGCCCTTCGCGGTGCTGGGCCTCGTGGCCCTTGTTCTGCGCCATACCGCCCAGTTGCGCATGAGCGCCCTGTCCATGGGCCGGGTCGCGGCACGGCTCGCGGAACCGCACCAGTCCGCCGCGCAGGAAATCGGCAGTCTGGGCACGGCCATCCGGCGGGAACTCGATCAGATCACCCAAAGTCTGGACCACGCGGTGAGCCGGGTGGGCGTGCTCGAAGACCGTCTGAAAAATCAGACCCGCCTGCTGGACGAGACAGCCGCCCGGGTCGACACCCACGCCCAGGCCATGGGCCAGGCCCTGGAAACCCACCGAACCCGCCTCATGGACGTGGTGCAAAGCATCGCGGCCCAGGCGGACGGCATGGGAGAGGCCGTCGACACCCATACCGGACGGATCGCCGACACCATGCGCCGGGCGACAGCGCAGCTCGAAAGCGCCGAGTCAGGCCTCGAGCAGCGCAGCAGGGCCCTGGAGTCCGCCGCCACGCTGGCAGTCCAGCGAACCCATGACGCGACCGCGGCACTTGCCGCCGAGAACGAGACCCTGGCTGCTGCCAGCGACCAGGCCGCCGGCCGGGCCGGGGAAATCGTCCAGGCCTCGGCAACCCAATCCCGCGCCCTCATGGACGCGAGCGAGCGCCTGGTTCGCCAGAGCCAGACCATGGACGATCTGTTCAAGGAACAAAGTGCTGCACTGGTGCGGATCGGCAGCCTGATCGATACCCAGACGGACAAGATCGCCACGGATCTCAAAGCCGGGATCGAGGACCTGCTGCAGGCCATCGAAGCCGCCGGCGGCCGCTCCGGCGACGTCGCCGGCGCCCTGTCGGAGCGGCTGGAGCGCATCGGCGAAGCCGGCCATGCCGCCGCGCGCAGCCTCGCCGACGCGGGGGAACGGGCCCAGGCCTCGGCGGAGGAAGCCCGAACCCAACTGGCGGGCCAGGCGGACGCGGCCGGCACCATGCTGGAGGCTCATCTGGCCCAGGCCCGCCAAGCGGCGGAGGCGACCAAGGCGCTGTTCGCGGATCAGGCCCGCGCCGCGGACGCCCTGCTCGAAAACCATGCCCAGGAAACCCGAACCGCCGCCCGCGAGGTCCAGGCCGCCATCGAGGCCCAGTCGCAGGCGGCCCGGCAGATGCTCGAGACGAGTGCGGACCACAGCCGGACCGCGGCCGAAGAGGCCCAGGCCGTGCTCAAAGCCCAGACGGATCAAACCACCGCCGCCATCAAAACCCAACTGGGCCAGACGCTCCAGGCCGCCCAGCAGATCCGCGCCGCCCTGGACGGCCAAATCCAGGCCGCTGCCAAGAGCCTCGAGGGCTATGCGGCCCAGGCCCGGGCTGCGGTCGCCGGCGAGACCCAGTCCGCCGGCGAGCATCTCGAAAGCCATGTGGCGCAGGTCAAAGCGGCCGCGGACGAGGCCCGCGGCCAGCTCAGCGGCCAGTCCCAGGAAGCACGCAATGTGCTCGCTGCCCATCTCACCGAGGCGCGGGAGGTCTTTGACGCCTTGCGCACGGATATCGCGGCCGCCATGAAGCAGCATGCCCAAGCCGCCGGCGCGGATCTCAGCGGACAGACGGAAAACGCGGCGCGGGCCCTCGGGGACCGGGTCACCGCAATCCAGGAGCGCCTGGAACGCCAGATCGGCGAAGCGGGTGCCGCCCTCAAGGCCCTGCAGGGCGAATGGGCGACGGCATCCGACGAGGGCCTCGAAATGGTCCGCTCCCGGACGGAGGAGACCCGTACGCTGCTCAAGGGGCTGACGGAGGATCTTGCGGGGTCCATTCAGAGCGTGACCCATGCCCTCACCGGCCAGGTGGGCGTCGCCCGGCGCTCCCTGGACGTTTTGCGTGAGGATGTGGAGAAAGCCGCGTCCACGGGCGGCGATA
Source organism: Alphaproteobacteria bacterium (assembly GCA_050331455.1). Lineage (GTDB taxonomy): Bacteria > Pseudomonadota > Alphaproteobacteria > JAJFIK01 > JAJFIK01 > CAYUYV01. The sequence goes on along the minus strand of JBHJGV010000034.1, from coordinate 18,124 downwards.
CGCTCAATGACCGGGCCGTCGAAATCAGCGAGACCCTGTCACGCCTGCGCGAGGACCTTGACGGCACATTCTCTGCCGGCAACGAGACCCTGCGCGATCAGATCGAAGGCACACGGACCGCCATTGAGGCGCTTAAGGGCGAAATGCAGGACGCCCTGGGAAGCGGGGGCGAAGCCCTGCGCCGCCAGACGGCCGCCGCCCGCGCCACTGTCGATCATTTGCAGACGGATCTGAGCAAGGCGGCAGCGGCCATCAATGCCAGCCTGCAAAGCCAGACGGACGAGGCGCGTCAGGGCTTCGAGCGCCTGAAAGACGCCCTGGACGGCACCATGTCCAGCAATGCCGAGGCCATATCGGCCGCGGCCGGCGAAGCCCGCGGCGCCATCGAAGAAGCCGCCGACATGGCCCGCACGGTGGTCAGCCGCCTCTCGGACGAGACCAACACCACCCTGGAGCGCCTGCGCGGGGCCATGGACGCCCTCTCCGGCAAGCTTGACAGCCTGCCCCGGGAAGCCGATGCCAATGCGGCGAAGATCCGCGCCGTGATCGACGAACAGGTCACCGAAATCAACCGCATTGCCGAAGGTGCCGTCGACAAGGCCCGCTCCCTGACCCGCATCATTGACGAAGCCAACCGGCCGGCCGGTCCCGAGGCCAGCGGCACCTCCCGCGTGATCCCGTTGCAGCGCGGCGCCGGCCGTTCCGCCATGGACGGCCAATCGGAAGGCGCCCGGCGGCGCAGTGTGGGTCCGGACTGGCAGAACCGGGACGACCGGGTGCACCCCATCACGGCCGGGCCTTCAGGCGGGCGCCCGGCGGCCGCAGGCCATGAGCGGGTCGAGCCCGTGGTTCCGCCGGCCCCGCCCCGCGAGCGCGCCACGGCCCAGGCCAGCCCCCGGGACGGCGAGGGTCGGCGCGGCGGCCTGGGCTGGCGGGAAATCCTGAAAAAGGCGGAAAAGTCCGAGCGCGAAGCGACCAGCAAGGCCCAGGACCTCGTGGACAGCCAGGATGCGGCCCGCGCATCCCTTCGGGTCATCGAAACACTCCAGGCCATGGCGATCGATCTCGACCGGGCGCTCGAGGAAGATCCGCCTGCGGAACTGCTCCAACGCTATCTCAATGGCGACCGCAACGTCTTCGCCCGGCGGCTCGTCACCCTGGGCGGGCCGGACATGAACGAACGTATCCGGCGCAAATATGCCCAGGACCACGAATTCCGTCAGGACGTGAACCGCTACGTCACGGAATTCGAGACCATGCTGGATACGGCGGCGAGCAAGGACCGGGAAAACATCCTGGCCGAGACCTATCTGACCAGCCAGACCGGCAAGGTCTACATGTTGTTGACAAGCGCCATCCATAAACGGGCCTGAAGGCGGCGGAACCGGTGGACCGACGCATGGGCGGCCCTTTTACAGCAGAAGGTCGTCTGCGGAGAGTTCGGTCACGCCCGTCAAGCCGATGACGGCATCGGAAAAGCTCAGGACCAGACGCCCATTCACAAGCGCCGCCGACGCATCGGCGCTGTCCACGACACCGTCACCCGAGCTGTCGAGATCGCCGAACACCGTGACATGGGAGACGCCGCCCAGGTCGAGCCGATCCCGCCCGCGTTCAAAATCCACGATCTCGTCGGTCCCGGTTCCGTCCTCGACAATAAAAATGTCCGCGCCCGTCCCGCCGGTCAGGCTGTCGCCACCCGCCCCGCCATCCAGGGTATCCGCGCCGGCGCCGCCCCTGAGATCGTCATCGCCCGCGGACCCGGTCAGCCGGTCCCGGCCGCCTTCGGTGTCGGTAAACGAGACATCCAGGACGGCGACCTCGGACAGATCAAGATCGTCCGCCCCCTGGCTGCCCCGAATGACCACATCGACATGGTCGTTTCCCGAAATGGTTTCCACACTGTTTAACGCCCGCAGGCCGATCACGGTGCCGTCCGCGGTGGCCAGGATCGTATCGAGCCCGGCGCCGCCGTCCACGTCGTCGACCCCGTTCGAGGATCCCTCGAAAAGAATGAGGTCGCGCCCCTCACCGCCTCGGATGGTGTCCGTCCCTCCGCCGCCGGTCAACGTATCCGCGCCGGTGAACCCGTCCAGACTGTCGGCCCCGGCGCCGCCCCGCAGGGCGTCGCCGCCGGCCGAGCCCACCAGCGTATCGCTGCCGCCGAGCCCGCCGATTGATGCGATGCCGTTCAATGTCACGGTGCTGACGTCGAGGTCGTCGCCGGCGGAGGTCCCGGCGATCCGCACATCCTCAAAGCCGGCGGCGGTGATGGTTTCCACGTCCGTCACCGTCCGCAGCCCGATGGTCAGACGATCCCGGGTGGCTTCGATCCGGTCCGTGCCTGCGCCACCGTCCACCCGGTCCTCGCCGATGCCCGCCGTGACCCGAATGATGTCGTCGCCCGCGCCGCCTTGGATCGTATCGTCGTCCCGGCCGCCGTCCAGAGTGTCGGCCCCGTCGCCGCCATCGAGGCTGTCGACACCGTCACCGCCCGAGAGGCTGTCCGCGCCGGGGCCACCGGACAACACGTCCCGGCCGCCGGTCCCGTCGATGACATCATCGCCGTCGAGGCCCGACAGGGTGTCGGGGCCGGGCGTGCCGACCAGGGTGTCGTCTCCCGCGGTACCGGCTGTGCCGTCCCCGGGCGCATCGCCGGCTGCGCCTTCGGCGCCGGCTTGCGCGACGGCGGCGGCCGCGTCGATCAGGCCGGCGCCCGTGCGCGCGTCGGTGCCAGGTGCGACGCCCACGGAGGCGAGGTCCTGGAACGCCGCCGTGAAGGATGCGGACGGATTGGTCAGCGAGAAAGGCGCCGTGATATCGACGGCCGTCTCCTCCAAAATGCGTTCGATATCGGCGGGTGTCAGGGCCGGGTTGGCCTCCAGCATGAGCGCCGCAACCGCCGCCGCATTGGGCGCGGCGGCCGACGTGCCGAAGAAGTTCGGAAAACTGTCCGGGTCGGGATTGCCGCCGGGAAACAGGGACGGCTGAAGCGCGATGTCATTGCCGAAAAAGGTGGTGTTGCCCCCATTGGTCGCTGCGAAATCGATGGCGTCCCGGATCTCGGGCTCGGCCAGCCGGTTGCCGTCGGCATCGAACAGGATCACGGAGCCGCCCAGGGCGGAAAAGGTTTCCGGCACGGCGCCGTCTACTGCCCCGAAAGGCTCGCTGTAGAAAAAGGGGACGGCACCGACGCCGAGCACGCCGTCCGCCACCGCATGACCATAGGTCGTCGGGGCCCGGAACTCGCTCAAATCCGAAAACGACGCACTCGTGTCGAGGTCGTAACCGGTGACAAAATCCGAATTCGGAACGCTGAAGCCGACAATGCGCATCAGGTCCGGATCCGGCCCCTCAAAATTGTTGATCACGATCTGGGCATCGAGGGGCTGGCTGGAGAAATTATCGACGGCGAGGCGTTCAGTGGGATTGAAACCGCCATTGACGGTCAGGCTGGAAAAAAGGACGGCTCCGGACGAATCCAGCAGGTGAAAATCGAGATCGGTGGCGGCGCCGGGGCTCGTGCCGTCCGGCCCGAGGCTTCCGAAGGTGCTGGAGAAGGGATCGGCCCATTGCAGGATCAGGTCAGCGGAGGATCCGGCCGGAATGGTGATGTCGAGAGTGGTATCCACGCCCGCGCCGGGGTCCCAATCGTGGAAACGCGTGCCGGCCCCGAAAGGCACGATGGCCTCCAGGGTGCCATCAACCGTCCCGCGGAACGGCCCGGCATAGCCGGCGGAGCCGTTATTGCCCGCCGAGGAGAAATAGCTCACGCCGGCGTCCACCGCATCGGCGGCCGCCTGGGCAATGATCCCGTCCTGGAACATGGGCTCGAAAAGATAAATGAGATCGTCGACGATGATGTCCGCGCCGGCGGCCACCAGGGCGTCGATATTGGCGGCAAAGCCTGCGGCTCCGGTGAACCCGGTGGCGAACAGAAGATCGGCGCCCGGAGCGATATCATGGACGAGCTGGGCCATGGCCCGCCCTTCGTCAATGGAATTGCCCTCCGACAGGTCCTCCAGAACGGTCACGTTTGCAGGCAGATCCCCCGAGGCGATGTCGTCGGCATAGCGGGTGGTTGCCGTCAGGCTCGCGTCGAAGCTGTCCGAAATGATCCCGACCGAAACGCCCGTCCCATCGACATCGAAGGTGCTCCGTGCCACATCCGCCTGGAGCGCGATGTCATCTTGAGTCGTCACCGAGCCGGCAAACGACGTGGAGGCGGCGGCGGAGGCGAATTCGAGCGATGCGAGATCTTCGAGATCGGCGAGCCGGTCCACGGGCAAGAGGCCGGAGGCCACGGATCCGTAATGGGCACCGTGGATCAGGTCGTATTGCGCACTGAGCGTCGCGAGAAGGTCGGCCCCCGAATGGCCCTGCTGCGCCACGGCATCGATGACGACATAGTCGCGGCCGTCGACGGTCAGGCCGGGCAGACGCTCGGTGACCGAACGCATCAGGGCAAGGGGGTCGGAAAACAGGGACCAGTCGAGGGCCGTGCCGGCCTTGACCGGGCCGCCCGGCAGTCCGGCCGTGCCGGATGTCCGGTCCGGCCCCGCACTGCCCGACCGGCCGGGAGCGCCGGGGGTGATGTCGGACATGGCGGCCGCGAGCGACAGAATGAAATCGGTATGCATCACAATCGTTCTCCCCTACAAGCACGCCGCCGTTTCGCTTATGGCACAGAAGAAACACCTGAAACAGGGCAGTACAATCGGCCTAAGCTCTTTTCTGTGCTTACGTTTTTTTCAGGGCTTCGTTTTGAGCTGGCGCGGGCAAGCCGCGTCCCTCGCGGCTGACCGATCGGGTCAAATGTGATATCTATCAATGATAGATACCAATGGAGGTTTACATGGCCAAGCCCGACACCGATCCCGAAGACACCATCGTCACGGCCAAGCTGTTCATGAATGGACGCAGTCAGGCGGTGCGCCTGCCTAAGGCTTTCCGCTTCGAAGGCGAGGCGGTGCGCATCCGGCGCAAGGGCCGTCAGGTCATCCTGGAGCCTCTGGAAACTGTTCCGGCGGACGTCGATGCCTGGTTTGCCCGCATGGACGCCCTTAAAGCCCACGACTTTCTGCCAGACGGCCGCCCGGATCAGCCGCCCATGCCGGAGGGCTTCCCCAATTTCGATGATGACGATTGATGACTGTTTTCTGTCTGGACACGAACATTGCCATCGCCATTATCGATCGGCAATCTGAGCCGCTCCGTGCGCGTTTGAAGAGCGAACTCAGTCGGCGGACGGCCGTGCAGATCCCGTCGATCGTTGTCTTTGAACTTCACTATGGCGCCGCCAAAAGCCAGCACTGGTCGAAGAGCCAAGCCAAGCTGCAGGCTTTCCTCGATCAACACGTCTCCATCATCCCGTTCACGGACGAAGACGCGGCCGAGGCCGGCCAGATCCGTGCCGATCTCGACAAGGCCGGCACGCCCATCGGGCCCTACGACCTTCTCATCGCGGCCCAGGCCCGGCGCCGCGCGGCGACCGTCGTCACGATCAATCGGCGCGAATTCGACCGCATCCCCAGCCTCAAGGTCACCGACTGGTCGGATTGATCCAGCCGGAGCGGTGGATCTCACCCCTCTTGTGCATCGAGGGCCGCCTGCTGGCGCAGGAGGTCCTTATAGCGCTCCTGGGCCTCTTCGTCGGTCAGGCCCAGGAGCGCCGCCCCGAGACCGCCCGAGCCCCGCTGCCAGGAATGGGGATGACCGGCCGTGATCCCCCCATCGACCACCAGGGCCTGCCCGGTGACGAAATAGCTGTCATCGCAAGCCAGGAAGAGCGCCATATTGGCGATGGCACTCGGAGCACCGGATACGGGCAGGGCCTGCATCAGCGGCCCGACTTCCATTTCGATGCGCGCGGCCATCTGGTCCGATTGGGCCCGGTCCAGGCCGAAGGCATCCCCGAAAATCGAGGTGGCGATCAGCCCCGGACAAATGGCGTTCACGCGGATTTTTCGTTGGGCCACGTCCATGGCCGCGCATTTGGAGAAATGGGCGACGGCGGCCTTCGCGGTGGAATAGGCCGTCGGGCCCCACCCGGCCTGGAGGCCGGCAATCGATGCCGTGTTGATAATCGAACCGCCGCCGCGCGCCTCCATATGGGGGATCGCATATTGGGTTCCGGCGGCCACGGAGCGCACCAGCAGGTCGAAGGTGCGGTCCCAGGCCGGCATGGAGACTTCGTCGATGGCCCCCACGCTGCCGGCGGCGCCGGCATTGTTGAAAACGATGTCGAGACCGCCGAACTGGTGCGCAGCATCGTCGATCAGCGCCTTGATCTGATGCACGTCGGTGACATCGCAATGGCGGTACAGCACCCGGCCGGGAAACCGGCTTTGAAGCCCCTCGCCTTTCTCGTCCTGGATGTCGCCGACGGCGATGAGCGCGCCCTCAGCGACGAAGCGCTCCACGCTCGCAAGTCCGATTCCGGAACATCCGCCGGTGATGACCGCCACCTTGTCTGCCAGTTGTCCACCCATGGTCGCTCCCTTCCCACTTTTTCAGGCCTTTCTTGGCATGCTGACCGGTTTTGGACCGTTCAACAAGGCCATTCCCTGGGCCGGCCCGGCGCGGCATGCTGGGGCCATCCGGTTTTGCAACGGAGCCGAAACACGGCCCGCAAGGGCCCGAACCAGACCAGGGAGGATTCCATGACCGGCCTCAAAACAACCTATCTCGGAGAGTTCATTGCCGAGATCGAACAGCCCACCATGGTGATCGGGGCCACCCCCGGCGGCATGCGTATGATCGCCAATGTGCTTGGCGGCGTGTTCGAAGGCCCTCGGGTCAAGGGCACGGTCGCGCGGTCAGGCGGCGACTGGCTGACCGTGCGGGCCGATGGCTCCATCGCCATCGATGTTCGGGCGGCCGTGACGAGCCATGACGGGCACATGATTTATGTCAGCTATTGCGGACGGCTGGTGATGCCCCCGGAGGCCATGGCGGCCCTCGGCGATCCCGTAGCGACCGAAAAACTCGATCCGTCATCCTACTATTTCCGCACAGCACCGTTGTTCGAGGCCGCCATGGACGGCCCCTATGCCTGGCTCAACCATGTCGTGACCGTCGGTGTGGGCAAACTCACGCCACACGGCGTTCAGTATACGATTCACCAGGTCCTCTAGGAACCGGTCACCGGGGCGGGTCGGTGTCGTATCGCGGGAACGGCAGGACCCAGCGAAACCAGATCGCCGCCAGCCGCAGACTGAGCCCCACGCCCAGGCCGATACCGGCACGGGCATCGAAGCCCCAGGCGGCGGGCACCAGGATGAAGGTGCCGCCGCCGGCCAGGGCGGCCGTGATGTAGATCTCCTTGCGGAACAGAATCGGGCGCTCGCCGCAAATGACGTCCCGGATCAGCCCTCCGAACGTGGCCGTCATCGCCCCGAACAGGACCGCAACGGCCGGGTGGGCGCCGAGGGACTCGGCCTTGGCGGCGCCCAGCACGGCGAACAGGGCAAGACCCGCCGCATCGGCATAAAGCAGCCAGGTCAAAGGCCGATCGATGACGGTTCGGTGCAGCAAGCTGACCGCCACGGCGCAAACCATGCAGATCAGCACGCTGGTCGGGTCGCGAACCCAGGCCACGGGCGTGTCTCCGAGCAACAGATCCCGCACGGTCCCGCCGCCGACGCCGGTCAAGGCCGCGATGAAGGTGATGCCGACGAGGTCCATCCGCTTGCGCAGCGCCATCAGCGCGCCACTGATGGCAAAGACACCGGTGCCCACCAAAGCGAAAAGGCTCAAGGTTTGATCCACCAACGTCATCGCACGTCCATCTGCTTGACGGCCTCCCGGCCATCTCGAAGGGTCTCCCCGCACGCTGCCCGGCCGCCCGCCGGCCATCAAGCCCCGCGCAGCCCGCACGCCCCCGCGGCCCAAACTTTCGAGTAGCCCCACTCCAAAGTAGCCATGGTGTTGTCGCATTGGCATCGCATAGGCTTGCAAGACACGGGGGCTTTACCCGCACCCCATGGGACTCCAATGATCTTCGCTGGCTCTGTTGAACACTGCCGACCCGGGGCTGATGGGGCGTTGTCCCCCTTGGCCGGTCCCCGATCCGACAATGGCGTAACGTGGGGGAACACAGCGTGACGACCGCTGCCCAGACACCTGTTGCACAAGGGCAACCCGCCCTTTCCCTTTCGGATGCCGGGCGCTTTCTGCGCCGGGCCAGTTTCGGTCCGAGCTATGCCGATCTTACCCATCTGCAGGAGATCGGCATCGAGCGTTGGTTCGCCGAGCAATTCACCGCTCCCCGCATTGACCGTCACGGTGACTACATCCTGCGGGGCGGCCCCATTGGCCGGCGGAACGGCCGCCAAAAGCCCAGGCGCACCTTCTATGAGACCTTCTACTATCAGGCCGCCTTCGGGCAGGACCAGCTTCGCCAGCGCATGGCCTATGCCCTCTCACAGATTTTCGTGGTGTCGGCGGAGGATCCCCAACTCAAGATCGCGACCCATGCCCTGGGCCACTATATGGATTTGCTCACGGACAATGCGTTGGGGAACTTTCGCACTCTTCTTGGCCATGTGGCCACCAGCCCGGCCATGGGCGAATATCTGACCTTCCTGCGGAACCGCAAAGAAAACATGCAAACGGGCCGGCAGCCCGATGAGAATTTTGCCCGGGAGATCATGCAGCTCTTCACCATCGGTCTTTGGGAGCTGCATCCGAATGGCCAGTTTAAGCAGGATGCCTCGGGCTATCTGATCCCCACCTATGGCCAGGATGAGATCCGCGGCATGGCCCGGGTGTTCACGGGATGGAGCTGGGGCGGCGGGCCCCGGACCAAGGCCTTCTGGCGCGGGGGCGGCAGCCCGAACGGTGTCAAAGGCCGGCCCTGGGACAAGCCGTTGAACTACTGGCCGGACGAGCACGAGTTCGGGGCCAAGGACATTGTGTCGGGCGTGCAAATTCCGGCGGGCAGCAATGCCCTGGACAGCCTGAACCGGGCCCTGGATGTGCTGTTCAACCATCCGAACACGGCGCCTTTCATCTGCCGTCAGCTCATCCAGCGTCTTGTCACATCAAATCCGTCTCCGGATTATATTTACCGCGTGGCGCAGGTCTTCGCCGACAACGGACACGGTGTTCGGGGCGACCTTTCAGCGGTGGCCGTGGCCATTCTCCTCGATCCCGAGGCGTGGTGGCCCGCCGGTCAGGTCCAGACCGCAGGAAAGCTGCGCGAACCGGTCCTTCGTCTGGCCCAGTTTCTGCGCACCTTCGGCGAGCTGGGCATGTTCGAGGCCCAGGATCTTGGCGCCGCATTCGCCAAAATCGCCAAGGCCCTCGGCCAGCACCCCTTCGAAGCACCGAGCGTTTTCAATTGGTACACGCCGGATTTCGCGCCGCCGGGCGAGATCGCCGACGCGGGGCTCGCGGCACCGGAATTCAAGCTCTATGACGACGGACATGTGATGGGCTACGCGGATGTCGTCGTGAAGGTCGTGCACCGCGGCGTCGAGCTTTACCAGGATTGGCACAGCGCGCAGCCCAGGACCTATCCGTCCCTGGGGGACCTGCCGGCGGATCCGGACCGCTTCGTCGTTCTGCTGAACCAGCTCTTGTGTGCGAACACTCTGTCAGCGGATCGTATCGCGATCATCCGCGATGCGCTGGCCGCCCTGCCCGACACCGCGCGGGAGGAACGGATCTGGACCGGCCTTGCCCTGACGATGGTGAGCCCGGAATACATGGTCGAGATTTGACATCGAGCGAAGGCTGATCATTCCAATGTCCTCAGACCCCAATTTCACGCCCACAGGCGGCCTCACCGACCAGCGGCGCCGTATGGTCCTCAAGCAGATGGCTGCCTTGAGCGCCTTTGCCGGCTCCAGTTTCGGCGGCGCCCTTGCGGCGCTGGCCGCTCCGGCCGACCGGAACGCCACCGGTGCGCCCTATCGCGCCCTGGTCTGCCTTTACCAATATGGCGGCAACGACCACGCCAATTTCCTTCCCCCCCTCGACAACCAGCGCTACCGCACCTATGCGAGCCTGCGGGAGAATCTGGCCCTTGAGCGTGGCACCCTTCACCAGCTTCGGCCTTCCATGGGCTCGGATCCGATGCTCGGGCTGCACCCGGCCGCCGGACGCCTCGCCCAACTCTTCCAGATGGGCGAAGCCGCCGCGATCCTGAATGTGGGCCCGCTCGCCGTGCCGACCTCGAAAGCGGATTGGGACACCAAGCGCGTGCCCCTGCCCATCCAACTTTTCTCCCATTCGGATCAGCAGCGCGCCTGGTTCGCCGCAGCGCCGGCGACCCTCACGAATACGGGCTGGCTGGGCCGGCTTGCCGATGTGCTCGAACCCCAGTTCAATGCCGGCACCGCCGTCGCCAGCACGATCACCACCCGCGGCGTTGAACTCATCCTCCAGGGCAACACCGCCCGCAGCTTCCGCCTGCGCGATGACGGGGCGCCCGATGTCGATGCCCGCGCGCGCCTTTACGGCAGCACCCGGAACGCATCGGCCTTCGAGGCCATGATGACCCGTCCGCATCCCAACGTCTTTGCCCGCGCGGTCGCCGCGCAGAACGAACGCTCCTTCCGCAGCGGGGATGCCTACCGCGCCGCGGCGAGGCGCCATGCCCTGGATCTGAAGACCTTTCCGGACACGAAACTAGGGATCCAACTCGGCAATATCGCCCAGGCGATCCTGTCCGCCGGCGATCTGGGGCACCGGCGTCAGGTCTTCTTTGCCGGCAGCGGCAGTTGGGATTTCCACAACTACCTGTTGGACGGCCAGACGGAGCGGCTGACCGAAACGGACGGGGCGATCGCCGCATTCCGCGATGTCATGGTCCAGGCCGGACTGTGGGACAGCGTGACCGTGTTCACGGCGGGCGATTTCGGACGAGCGCTCCTGGGTAATGGTCGCGGCACGGACCATGGCTGGGGCGGACACCATTTCGTGCTCGGCGGATCCGTCGTGGGCGGACAATTTGTGGGCCGCATGCCGGATATCGGCCTCGGCACCCGCGAGGACGCCGGCCAGGGACGCCTGATCCCCAGCCTGTCCATGTCCCAATATGCCGCGGAACTGGTGCGCTGGCTCGGCGCCAGCCCGGACGTCATCGAAACGGTGCTGCCTAACCTCGCCCATTTCGACCGCACAACCCTCGGCCTGTTCCGCACCGCCTGACAGGTGTCCTCAGCCAGCCGAGATGTCAGCGCAGCAGATGCATGACATCCTTGGATTTCGCGAGCAGGGAGTCCTTCACACCCGTCAGCACGGTTTCGCGCAGGCGCACCAGAACCTGGCTCATGCTCGCCAGAGCCATGTCTTCCTCGGCTGCGCGCCGGGCCTCTTCGTCGAGGTCTGCAAGACTCTCCGGGTCGACCAGCGCAGCCGAAACAGCGGCCGGGTCGCGGGACCAGTCATAGGCCCTGGTCATGCGCTCCTCGATGCGTTTGGCGAAATTGTCCTTACCGCCGCTGATGTTGCTCTTGATCAAGGCGGCGAAGCCCCAGCGGGCCGGGGCCAGGGTGCCGGACAGGGACACATCCCACGCCCATTCCCGGAAAAAATTCGTGGCCGCCGCACCGCCGACGAAGGCGACGATGGCGGCAACCACCATAATGGGAAAAGCGACCGGGGTGTGCAGCGCGACGAGGCCCATGACCGCCAGACTGCTCGCCACCACGGCACCGATCAGGTCGAGGCTCTCGAAGCCCGGAACATTGACATCCACACCCGGCATGACGTCTGCAAAACCCTCCGTGGACAGCTCAAGGTCATCCCCCCGCAGACCGTATTTCAGGGCGATGGGGTCCGTGAGTTCCCGGATCCGCGGCACGACCGCTTCGAACCAGCCCACCGCCGCAGCCTGGATCACCGCCCGCGCGGCGGGCGAGCCGTTCCAGGCCCGGGCCTGCGCACCGATCATGGCCGTCAGATCGTTGATCGAGGCGCCCTGGCCCTTGTTCCAGGCCTCCACCTGGGGAACGAGGACATCATCGGTGACCCTCGATGCGATCCCGTGGGCAATGCGGCGGTGGAGGTCCGACAGGGTCTCCTCGACGAGGCGGTCGAGGGCGCCGCCCCGCGCCGCAAGAGCCGAAATCTCCGCCTCCATCCCGTCGGATTTGAACTGGATGCGTCCGGCGAGCGCGAGGCCCCGGGATATGGTGTATTCGGGTTCCGTACTCTGAAGAAATTCACTATCGGGAAAGACGCGGCCCACAGCCTTTTGCACCAGGTCCATGCGCGAAGCGCCGCCCGTGGCCAAGACGAGGCGCGGGTCGCGGTTGCCGATCTTGCGGCGCACATCCTTAAGCGCCGCCTCCATGGCCTGCGGCCAGGACTGGCCGTCGAGGATATCGAGCTTGCGCGCCAGGAGGCTGTCCATCAAGGCCTCGGTGGCTTCGAGGGGCATCAGGATTTCCGGAGTGCCTTCAATGACGAAATATTCCCGAGCCTGACGGTCGCCGAAATAGGCCTCCTTCAATTCACGGCACTTGATCTCGAATTTGTGGCGCAGCACCGGGTACCGTTCGAAAATCTTGGCGATGCGCTTGGCGTCCTTATGGGTGCGCTCGAAATGCTCCCGCAGCATCTCGTCGAACAGGCCGGCGCCGAGGGCATTGTGCCCGAAATCGGTGACCTGCTCCTGCAGGCCCCGCATGAAGGTGAAATCGGTGGTCGAGGAGCCCACATCGACGATCAGCACATCGCCGAGCAGATCGCCCCTGGTCATTTTCAGCTCGTCCGACTCCAGCGCATAGACGAAAGCGGCGCGGGACTCCCGCACCACATCCACATCGGCCATGCCCGCGCTCTCGAGCAGGCGGCGATAGGCGCCCATGGTGTCCGTGTCCCATCCGGACGGGCAGCCCACCACGAAGCGGGTCACGCCCCGCCCTTCCGCGAGGGCCGGATCCCGCTCGGCAAGGCACGCGACGGCCCGCTCCACGAACATGGCGATGGGCTCTCGGGTTTTTGGATCGCTCAGGGCCGCACCCTTGAAGCGGACATGGCTGACGGCCTGGTCAGGGTCCACACGATTGAGGGCATCGGCGCCGATATGGATCCGCCCTTCCCGGTCGCGCACCGCGACCGTCATGACGACCTTCCGGTTCTTGACGATCTCCAAATCCCGGGGCGCCTGCTCGCTCAAGGCGAAACAGAGGGCCGCGGAGGTTTCCCCATGCCCCAGATCGAACCCTATGATCCGCAAGTTGTCGCCGGTTCCGGTCAGACTCGTCATGTCCGGGTGGCCTCCCCCTTCATATAGACGATCTCAGGCCGGACCCGGTCCAGGAGCGCGGGGCGAAGCGTTTCGGATTTGCTGTTGAGGCTGTCGGTCATGTCGAACTTTTGGTCGTCCTGCGGCCCGCCATACCCGACGGCCGTAACGCCGCAACTGGCCATGGCATTGTCAAGCCGGGCATGAATGGCACCCAGTGCCTGGGCGCCGCGGTCCCTGTCATGGGCGTACCACAAGTCCTGGAACAGTTTCAGGAGATCCTCGGGAGGCTGATAGGGCGCCTCGGCCTGGGCCTCCCGGGCCCTGTGGCGCTCCAGAATGCGGTCGGCTTCGGTGAGGAGTCGGGTCAAGCGGACATCGAGTTGTTCGAAATCGATCAGGAAGCGACGCCCGGCGACAATCAGGCCATCCTCCCGGCCCGGAGCACGATCGGCGCCCGGAAAGACCGATTTCATCCGTTCACGCATCCAGGCGCCGAGGCTGTTGGGCATGGCGCGGACACCATTGGCGACTTCGACAAGCGCGATGCCAACGACCAGCCATGCAGCCAGGGTCACGAAAAAGGAGCCGGAGGGCAGAAAGGCAAGCCCGAGTTGCAGGAACAGGACCGTGAGGCCCAGCATCGCAAAACGCAGCACCATGGGCCGCTGCACCATCATCTGCAGGGACACGGCCTCTTTGTCCGGCTTTCGATAGATCGTGTCCACGTCGCGCACGGCCGACAGGGTCTCTGTCCCCAGGGCCGCCATTTCGACGAGACCGGAGACCAACGCCCGCTCGCTCTTGGTCAGCGGGACCGCGGCGTCATAGGCATTGAACAGATCCCGCAGGAATCGCCGCACGAGCGCCGCGGCATCGGCAATTTCGGTCCCGTCGGCGAGGCGCGCGCGCAGACTCAAGGCCCGGGCTTCGCCGGGCCGCGCCGGCGCCAGACCCGCATCCCGCATCTCCACATACAAGGATGTCAGGGTAATCGGCGATGTCTGGGTGATCGGCGGCCCGTCCGGCATCCTCGCTCTCCAAGCCTTCCTTGCGTCACTCACCCGGCAGAATAGGCAGTTGGCCCGGCGCGATGCAAACACTCCGGCCACTGGGAGCCCCTCGGACCGGGCTCCCAGTGGTGCAGGTCATGGGAGGCTGGACCCGGGATCAGGCGTCGCGGCGGAAGAAGTTGGTCACGGGCGCGACATCGAACAGGGCATATTCCTGAAAGGTGTTCCAGATGAAGGTCCAGACCCAGCGGTCCGGCCCCCAGACGGGGAAGTCATAATCGAAGGCGGACGCGGCGCCGGTCACCTGGGACAGGCCGGAGTCGCACTGGCAGCCGTGGAGCCAGGTCAGGCCGCGGGCCGATGAAAGGCTCTGGATCTTCATCTGAATGGGGAACACTTTTTGGGCGTGCAGGATGGCATCCCAGGCCCGGGCATGGTCCTTGTCGGCCGGACTGAGGCGGAGCGCACGGACCTCCATCACATCGTCACGGGCCAGTGGCGCCAGATGCACGTCGTAGAACGAAGCCGGCATAGTGTGACCGAATTCGGCGAACAGATCCCGGACAATGGCGACGACCTTCAGGCGCGTTTCATCTGCCCCCGTCTCGCGCATGACCCGCTCAATGGCGTCGAAATCCGGATAGGCGGTTTTGCGGAAATCGCGGGCGTAAAAAGCCAGGGTTTCCTCGGCCAGGACGGCGAGCACCTGGGCGAAAACGGGCCGCGCGGCCGACAGATCGGGGCGATTGGCGAACAGATCGATCTGGGCGTGGACCATTTTGTAATGGAACAGCCGCCCGAGGGTGATGAGATCGGCCGGGTCCGGACTGCCGAGGGCGTCGAGATCGCGCGCGGCGTCGATCCAGACCTGCGGCATGTCGGCGAGCGGTGTGGCCGCTTCGCCATTGACGAGATCGACATCGGCGCCGAGGGCGATGGGGCCGGTTTGGGCAGGACGTTCCATGGGGTGGGTTCTCCAGGGGACATGATGCGACAATGCGCAAGGAGGGCCGGGCCGGGTCCCTTCGGCTGCATACGGATCGAGAAACCAGCCCAGCGAACAGCCGTGGTGGCACACAAGCGAACTGTTACAAGATACCGCCAAACGGGGCATATCAGCAAGGCGGACCCGTCAGTCGCGATCGCCCACCAATGTCGCAACATGTCAAGGTGCCCGCAGACCGGAAGGACGCGGACGATTATCGCGGCGCATCAGGAGCCTTCCGGTTCCCGGCGCCCGGCCCGGGAGGTCCGCCATTCTTCCCAGGCGCTCGCGAACAGGGACACCCAGGGCCCGCCATGGGCGAGGGCCATGAGGCCATACATCAGCCACATGCTCGTGAGGAAGCCGTAAGGTCCCGGCACCATGCAGATGGGTGGAGGCAACGCGTAGCCGAGATACGCCATGAACAAAAATAAAGGTGTAAAGACGAGTTTGAAAGTCATGCCGTTCCGTTCCCGCCGGGCCGATCCCATTTGCCGGGCACCCACCGGGCCCGCCTGTCCGACGCCGCTATAGTGCCATCCTCACCGGGCCCGCTTTGCGTGAAAATCCCCGCCATGCGTTCGCCCCATCCCGCCGGCCATTGTTGCTCGCGGCATCCGGAAGAGACAGAGCCGGGCCCGCCCTGTGATACACCCCCCGCCAGCCGCCGAACGAACCGGCGCGCCGGTGACCATCGCATGCGACTGCTGCAAGGCCCACATTTGTCACACGGAAACACGATCCGATGCCGCATTTGCGCCGCGCCCTTTTGAACACGCTCACGGCCCTGTTGATCCTCGGGGTGCTGATCGCGGTCTTCCGCCCCGGCGGCCCCCTGGTCGGTCAGGCGGGGACGGACCTGATCGGCGGCTCCTTCACCCTGGTGGACCAGTCCGGCGCGACCGTGACCGAGGAGAGTTGGCCCGGCCAGTTCCGGTTCCTCTATTTCGGGTTCACCTATTGCCCGGACATCTGCCCGACGGCGCTGCTTTCCATGGCCAATGTGCTGGACCAGCTGGGGCCCCTCAGCGGGCGCGTTCAACCTATTTTCATCACCGTCGATCCGGAGCGGGATACGCCGGAGGCTCTCGCTGCCTATGTCGCGGCCTTCCACCCGCGTTTTGTCGGCCTGTCGGGCACCCCCGCGCAGATCGAGGCGGCCGCCCGCGCCTATCAGGTCACCTATGAAAGAGTGGCAAGGCCCGGATCGTCCGACTACCTCGTCGACCATTCGAGCATCATTTATCTGATGGACCCGGACGGTCGCTATGTGACCCACTTCAACCATCTCACCGATCCCACAACCATGGCCCGCTCCATCCGGACGATCCTGGAGGACCGTCCGGCGGACGGTCCTCCACCCCCTGATGGAGACGACCATGACGATCCGTAATTTGTCCTTTATGGCCCTTGTCGCCGGCGGCCTGGCTGGTCTGGGCGTTCCCGCCCTGGCCGAACACCACGCCGCGTCCGCCATGGCTGAGGAGGTTCGGCTGGGACCGCTCACCATCACCGACACATGGGCCAGGGCGCGGATCGGCCTGGCGCCCAACAGCGCCGCCTATTTCACGATCGAGAACACGGGCGCGCGCGCCGACCGGCTGCTCGGCGCGGCATCGCCCGCTGCCGCGTCGGTGGAGCTGCATGAACATGTCAATGCTGACGGTGTGATGCAGATGCGGCCCGTGGCCGGCGGCATCCCCGTGGCGGCAGGCGCCAAAACGAGCCTGAAGCCCGGCGGTTATCACGTGATGTTGATCGGTCTGACCGGCGCCTTCGACGCGGGCACCGTTTTTCCCCTGACCCTGACCTTCGAACAGGCCGGCACGATCACGTTGACCGTGCCCGTCAAAAGCTTGCGCAGCGGTGGCATGGGCGGGCACACCGGCCACTGAGCCCTTGAGGAACGCGGGCGGTCCGGGAGGGTGACCCAGAGATTGGCCCAGAGATCGTCAAAGAAGGTGACCGAGAGGGCGGCCGTCCGGGCACGCCCTCTTTTTTGTTCCCCTTTTGGCGCGCCGACCCTTCGGTGGCCCCGGTTCGCCGGTTCAACGGCGCACCTGTCCAAAATTTCCCCTCGAATAAATTCGGCACCGGCGTGTTCTTTCAATGGCTAAGACAGAAGCGCTCAACGCGCCACCCGGAGCCATCCGACACCCGACCGCCACCTGGCGGCCGGACAAGATTTCTTTTGCCGCGAGGAGATTGACGCCATGCCGACACAAGATTTGACCGCTGGAGACGATACCTTTCCCGTCATCAATGTCGTGGACGCAGACATTGTGAATGCGGGTGACGGAACGGACACGCTGGATCTGACGGGCATTGTCCTCGCCCCCGGCGAGCGGATCCTGGTGGATCTCGATGCCGTGAACCAGGGCAATTTCACCCCCGGCGTCGCCTCCACCCAATCAGGCGTGGTGCGGATTCTGGCCGAGGACGGAACGGTTCTGCGCACCCTTGAGGTCAACGACTTCGAAAACATCATCGGGTCGGACAATTCCGAGACCCTGTTCGGCAACAACGAGACCAATGTCATCGAGGGCCGGGGCGGCGATGACCGCATCCACCCCTTTGGCGGCGTGGACACGGTGGATGGCGGCAGAGGCAGCGACACGCTGCTGCTGAATGCCGCCGGCGGCAATGTTACGATCGACCTGGAGAACCAGGTCGCCGGACCCAACACCTTGATCAGCATCGAGAACGCCGACGGCGGCGCCTTCGACGACACGATCACGGGCGACGATGGCGCCAATGTGCTGAACGGCAATGGCGGCAACGATGTCATCAACGGCCAGGGCGGTCAGGACACGATCGGCCTCGGCGCGGGCGCCGACACGGTCGCCTTCGACGCCACGGCCATCGGTGAGGCCCCGGACCAGATCGCCGATTTCGACCTGGATGAAGACGTTTTCCAACTCGATG
>JBHJGV010000033.1:0-61052 GCA_050331455.1 Alphaproteobacteria bacterium | reverse complement strand
GACCTCGCTGACGACGAGGCGGCGGTCCCGGTCACCGAAAAGGCGGTCTCCGACGCGCGCGGCGTGCGCGACGCCCTGTGGGACGCGATGGTGGATGCTGGCGCATTCGCGCCCCACGCCGACGGGTTCCGCCGGGCGATGGTTGAGGCGGATCGGCTGGCGGATGCGCGCTTTGCCCACGCCGCGGCCATCGCACGGCTGGCGAACCAGCGCCGCACCCTCAACCGGGACGAGCGCGAGAGGGAGCGGGTTGTTGCAGCCCTGAAACAGGGTTTGGCCGTTGACGGGGCCGCCATGCGGATCGGAGACTTTTCGCGCTTCGGCACCTTGGAGCTGACCCGGGCGCGCAGCGGCGCCGGAATTGCCGACACCTGGATGAGGGTCTGCCCCACATGTGGCGGCTCGGGCCGTGTGGCTACGCTGGACGCAGCGGGGCTTGCGCTGCTCCGGGCCCTGCGGTCGGGGCGCCCAACGGGCGCGGTGGCCGTCGGGCCGGCGCTCGCGGGTTGGATCGAGGATCACGGCACGGCGATCGCCGCCGCCTTTACGGAAATGGGGCGCGTTGCGCCGCCCTTCAGGCCGTCCGAAGATCTGGGTCCCCTGGGATGGCGCATCGACGGGTCCATATGACTGCAAAACGGGGTCGCATGCGTGCTGGGACCAGCGGCCCCAAGACCAAGGGAGGCTTTCCATGACGCGCAAAACGCGGTTCTGCCCCATTTGCGGCAAACCGCGGGAGGCGGCCTTCGCTCCCTTTTGTTCCAAGCGCTGCGCCGATGCCGATCTGTCGAAATGGTTCAGCGAAAGCTACACCATTCCGGTGCCGGACGATGAGATGGAAGCGGCGCTGGAGGACGGGGAAGACCAGGAACGCACCGTCCACTGATCGTCCCCTCCCCATTCTGCGCTGCCTGCGAGACGGTTATCAGAAGGTCTTCTGCCAGCCGACAGTCAAGGTCCAGTCCGTTTCGAGCTGCGGACCATTGAGATCCTGGTAGACCGGCACCAGAAACTCGACCGCCAGGCGGTGGCCGGCGATGACGCCCGACTGGCCGGCCAGATTGACCCCAATGCCGATGTCGAGGCGATTTCCGCCCTGAAAGTCCGGATCCGCCGTCTGCACCGGCGCCACGATGGCCGGGTCTATCCCGTCAATGCGGCCCTGGGTCCGGAAGGCCGCGCGGCCCGACAGGGCGAACCAGGGGACGGGCCCCCACAGGCCCCAGGCGGTCACGTCATGCCGGTCACCGAGGCTGTAGCCTTCATCATTATCGCCGGTGCGCAAGGTCGCCCGGTACTGGCCGCCCCAGCTGAACAGAGTCGTGGCGCCGGTATAGGTGATCCCAGGCTGGAGATCGACGGTGCCGGAGCCGAGTTGCATGGGGTAGGGCAGGCGCGGGGTGGGTGTGGCCCCCGTGGGGGTGAGGATCTGGTCCGTTTCCGTGAGGGAGCCGGTGGGGATGGAAAGGCCCAGATTGAGGTGCGCGTTGTGGCGGATGCCGGCACTGTCCGTCTCCAGCAGCCGCACCAGCCCGGTGACCGTGGTATCCCCGAACCCGAAACTCTCCGTTCGGAAATTGCCGAGTTGCGTCGTGCCCATGGGGCCCTGGAAGGTGACATGGTCCATCCCCTTGTCCACCAGCATGCCCATGACCATCAGGGTGATCCAGTCCGTGGGCGCATACATGGCCCCCAGCAAGTGCATGTCCATGGTCATCTGCAGGGGGACCACCCGCAGGGTCGGGGGTTGCATGGGCAGGCCGAAAAACCGGTTCGGCACTGTGGTCACGATGGTTTCCGGCGAGACCTCGTCGGTCCCGATGCGGGAGCCTTCCATGTCCATCCGCATGAACCGGTAGGACAGCATCACCTCGCCTTTTTTGTGCATGTGGTCGCCCATCACGCCGATCGGGGCGTGGTCCTTGGCGATGGTGGCCTTCTCGTGGTCGGCGAGGGACGGGGTAGCGATGGCGGCGGCAAGGGTCAGGGCCGCGCCGGACAAAAGCGTGCGCATGGGTCTCTCCCATTCGTTGGAGCACTGAAAATGAAGGGGTGCAGCGTCAAACGAGGAAGAAAGGCGGGGCGCGGGAGGGCTGGGGCGGGCAGATGCGCCGGATGGCCGGTGCCGGGCGAGGGCGGGGCAGGCGGGCTAGATGAAGGGACGGCCGCGCCGATACGGCCGCAGGGGTGAGCGGCAGTAACCCGGCCGACGAGGCGCATGATGTCAAGCAGGCGGCGCAGCGTTCGGGAAGGGCTGGCGGGGCGGGCGCGTCCACCGGATCGCCTTGGGCGTCGAGCCGAACGGTCCGGGCGCCGTCCACCGTACACAGCACCACGGACAGGCCATCGGCGCCGCGGGTGAAGGCAAAACCCGGCGGGATATAATGCGCAAGGACAAGCAGCAGAATCAGCAGCCGCTTGGCATTCCTCCGCATGCTGGGCATAAGCCGCACCAACAAGGGTCCGCTCTCCACTCGGGTCACATGTGCGCCCTGCGCTCTCAAGGCGCATCTGGACCGAGTGTACCGGTTTTTGTGGGGCGATAAAGCCGCAGTCTTGAGGGAGAGAGGCCGAGAGAGAGAAACAGGGAGGGTGAGACGCTTAGGGCATGGCGCACGCGCCATTCAGGGCGCGCGGCCATCCGGGTAAACCCCTTTTAGTTGAACTTGAAGCGGATGCCGCCTTCGAGGATGTGCGCTTCGTTTTCGATGTCGAGAGAGGCGTTGAACAGGCTGACATCGGTTTCGACATCTGTGGTGGCCCGGTAGCGGTAGCCGCCAAACACGTCGATCATGGGACTGACCTGTGCGGTCACGCCCGCCATGGCCTGATAGGCAAAGGCGGTCTGGTCGTCATCCACGATCACGGTGTTAGAAGGGCTGTAGTCCACATCGACAAAGCCGATGCCGATCCCTGCACCCACATAGGGCCGCAGATACCAGCTCTCGTCGCCGAAGTCGTAATACCCGTTCGCCATCACGAACAACGTATCGACCGAACCCTGACCGTCCGCAACAAGATCGCCGACGGAGATGCCGAGCGCCGAGGCGCCGGTGATCAGGACGGCGGCATCCTCGCCGGCGAGGGGGATCCCGCCGGCCACGACGCCGTTATGGGTTTCCACATTGTTGCTCTGGAACGCGATCTCCAGCTCGCCGCGGATATTGGGCAGCAGCGTCACGCCTGCTGCGGCCGCCAGCGCGTAGCCGGTGTCGAATTCCGTGGTCCACCCGACTGGGGTGCCGTCGGGCAGGATCGTGCCCGCCGCGATAGTCGTGCCTTCGCCGGTCTCGAAATCTCCGACAAAAGCGCCGTCATTGTCTGAATCCCTCAAAAAGCTGGCGCCGGCGCTGAAGCTCACATAGGGGTCGAGATCGTCGAAGGCCTGGGCCTTCGCCGGCGACAGGTGCGGCGCGGCCACAAGCAAGCTTCCGGCCACCAGGAACGAGACGCGTTTCAGATGTGTCATTGTATACTGACCTTTCAGACTGGATTACCCCACACACGGCCGCGAATGCCGGTCCGATCCTGACCGGTCACGTCTCGCCGTTTGCTCCCGAGCAATACATAGGATGATCTTTCGATCTGTAAAGCAAAATCTGCTACCTGCTTTTTATGTTGCAAGAACAAGGGTTTGACCTTCATCGGTGTCAGGTCCTGCGGCGTGATGCGGTGCAATAGGCGGCAGGGGAACCAAACTCCGTGCTCTGTTGTTTGGTCCTCGCCTTGCCCGATGGTAAGCTTTTTCCGCAGTGCCCCCGTTTCCGGATACGACCCAATAGTATGAACGGCGTGCCAGGATTAAGGCCGTGAAAGGGAGGGAGTGGGACCCATGAATGATTCCGGGTCGGACTGCGGCCTTTCTTCCGCGCCCCGTGTTTTGGGCGATGGGGACGCGACCCGGTCTGACGATCAACCGGACTTTCGAGCGCCTTCTGTGTGAGGACGCGGCCCGTCTAAAGCGCACCGTGCTCGACCTCCTCGACGACGCGGGCACCATTATTCCGGCCCATGGCGCTCCCTTAAGCACTCAGGAGGAGGCGGACCGGGTGCGCGCGCTTTTGCGATCAGGCGCCGCAGTTTGAACGGGCCTTTGAGGGTGGCGCACCGGCGCCTTCGCAACGCGCGTCCGCATTGTGTCGGGCATGCTGCCTCATGCGGGCGCCAGCGCCCTTGGCAGCGGCCCGTTCCGACCACTAGGCTGAACGTAACTGCATAAAAGAGGGGTGATGACCATGGCAGGTTTCCCATTCCACCGCCGTTTCACGGGTTTGGCTGTCCTTTGGGCGCTCGCCGCGGCGTTTCTCATGGCACCGGCCCAGGCCGGCGAACGCGGCTATTACCGGTTTCCCGCGGCGCTTGGCGATGCACTGATTTTCGCCAGTGAGGGGGACCTGTGGCGGGCCGTCGCGGGGGGCAAGGCCGTGCGCCTGACCACCCATCCGGAGCTGGAAAGCGCGCCCGCCCTTTCCCCCGACGGCAAAACGGTGGCCTTCAACGCCACTTATGATGGTGGCCGGGATGTCTATGTGATGGCTGCCGAAGGCGGTGCGCCCCGGCGCCTGACCTTCGAAGGCGGCACACAGGTCCGGGGCTGGACGCCGGAGGGCAAGGTGCTGTTCTCCTCGGGCAGCCGCGTCGGGCCCTATCCGGTGATCCTGCGTATTGTGGATCCGAAGACGGGCAAGGTGGAAACGCTGCCCTTCGAGGGCGCCAAGGCGGGGGTCTTCAGCGCCGACGGCAAGACGGTTTTCTTCACCCGGTTCGGCCTCGACCGCTTCGGGGACAATGTCACGTCCTATCGCGGCGGCGGCATGGCCCAGCTTTGGAAGGCCGATCTGGCGGGAACGGAGGAAGCTGTCCGCCTCGCCCCCGACTTCAACGCACCCATCCGCCATCCGATGGTCTGGGGTGATCGGCTCTTTTTCCTCAGCGATAAGGGGGGCTCGGACAATATCTGGTCCATGGCCTTCGATGGCACGGATCTGGGCCAGATCACCGATTTTTCCGGCTGGCAGCTTCGCACGCCCAGCATGGGCAAAGGCATGATCACCTATCAGCGGGGCGCGGATCTCTACAGCTACGACATTGCATCGGGCCGGGAGACGAAGCGTGATATCACCCTGATTTCGGACCGGGAGGCCGCGCGCAAGCGCTGGCTCGAAAAGCCTCTCGACTATCTGGAGACGGCGCGCCCCGGCGCCCGGGCCGAGGCTGCCGCCATCACCGCACGGGGGCGGATCGTCGTGGCCCGGACCGGCGCGCGGCGCCGGGTCGAACTCGCCGTGCCGGCCGGCGCGCGGGCTCGCGGCGCCGTGATCGGGGCCAAGGGGGACTGGGTCTACACCATCCTGGACCAGGATCGCTTCGGGGAAATCTGGCGCTATCCGGCCACGGGCATCGGAGCGCCGGAACAGATGACCGCCGGCAACATGGCCCATATCTGGGCGCTTTATCCCGCGCCGGACGGCTCCAAGCTGCTCTACCAGGACAAGCGTGGACGGCTCTGGTCCCTTGATCTGGAGACCAAGAAGACCGTGCGGCTGGAAAAGACCGAAAGCACCAATGACCGGGCTTTCGCCGATTTTGCCTGGTCGTCCGGTGGCCGCTACGTGGCCTACAGGATCTCAGACCGGCGCGACATCGCCCGTGTGGCGATCCGGGATTTCGAAACCGGCAAGCGCCATGTGGTGACCCGGGGCAAATATGAGTCCGCTGCCCCGGCCTTCTCCCCCGATGGCGGCTGGCTCTATTTCATCTCGAACCGGACGTTCCGTCCCAGCCCGTCCAACCCCTGGCGGGATCGGAGCATGGGCACGAGTTTTGACAAGCGCGGCAAGATCTACGCCCTGCAACTCGATCCGGAGGCCGATTTCCCGTTCCGTCCCGAGGACGAACTCCAAGCCGCCGCGAAAGCCGCGGAGGAAGAGGCCGCCGAGGAAAAAGACGAGGACGGAGGTGATGGGCAAGAGGATACCGACGACGCTGGCGACAAAGGCGAGGATGCCGACGGCGATGGGGCGGATGATGACGATGGGGAGGATGAGAGGGATGAGAAGGATACCGAAATCGTCTTCGAGGGCCTCATGGACCGGCTCTGGACCGTTCCAGCGGATGCGGACAATTACACCGGCCTGAAGGCCAATAGCGATTTCCTGTTCGTGCTGGTCACGGGCCGCGGTCCAGCCACGCTGAAAAGCGTAAAAGTCGATCCTGTGGATCCGGCGATGGAAACCTTTGCCGGCAATGTCCGATCCTTTGATCTGTCAGCCGACGGCGAGACCGTTTTCCTTCAGCAGGGGCGGGGCGCGGACACCGCTTTTGCCTTCGTGCCGGCCGGTGGCAAAGCGCCGGACGATCTCAAGGACAAGGCATTGCGTATCGAAGACTGGCGCCTCGAAATCGATCCCCGGGCGGAATGGCGCCAGATGCTGCTCGATGCCTGGCGCATGCATCGGGATTTCGCCTATGACCCGAAGCTCCGCGGGCTAGAATGGGACGCTATCCGCGACAAATATTTGCCCCTCGTTGAGCGGCTCGGCCACCGGGACGAACTCGATGATCTCCTGGGCCGGATGGTTGCGGAGCTGAGCATCCTGCACAGCCAGATCCGCTCCGGCGACGAACCGGACGATGCGGAAAATCCCACGGGCGCCAGCCTGGGCGCCGAGGTCAAGGGTCACGCCAAGGGCCTTGAGATCACGCTGATCTATGGCGGCGAGGCGGATCTGCCCGACCAGCTCGGGCCGCTCGCCGGGGCCGACACGGATGTGCGGGTGGGCGATGTGCTAAGCGCCGTGGACGGTCGGCGTGTGCGCACGGAAGCAGACCTCGCCTTGGCCCTTCTTAACAAGGCGGGCCAGCGCGTGCGCCTGGATCTGCGGCGCGGCGACGAGACTGTGAGCGCCATTGTCGAGCCGGCGCCCGCCAGCGCACTGTTCAGCCTGCGCTATCGCCACTGGGTCGAAGAAAATCGCAAGCGGGTGGCCGAAGCTTCCAAGGGCACCGTCGGCTATCTGCATCTGCGCGCCATGGGCGGCCGGGATCTCGCCAGCTTCGCCCGGGATTTCTACGCGCATTTCGACAAGGACGGCATCATCATCGATGTGCGGAGCAATTTCGGTGGCAATATCGACAGCATGCTGTTGACCGTGCTTCTACGCCGGGCCTGGGCGTTCTGGACCTCGCCCGTCGGCGGTGACCCTTACACGAACATGCAACAGGCCTTCCGCGGCCATCTCGCCGTTCTGATCGACCAGAACACCTATTCGGACGGCGAGACCTTCGCCGCCGGCGTGAAGGCCCTCGATCTTGCGCCCTTGATCGGCACCCGGACGGCCGGCGCCGGGATCTGGCTCACCAGCCGTAATCGGCTCGTGGATAACGGCCAGGCCCGGGTGGCGGAATTCCCGCAATTCACGATGGATGGCCGCTGGCTGATTGAGGGACAGGGCGTCTCCCCGGATATCGAGGTGATCAACCCGCCCCGGGAGAGCTTCGCCGGCGCCGACGCTCAGCTCGACGCAGCTCTCGGTTATCTGGCGGACCGGATCGAGGCATCCCCGATCCCGCCTTTGAGGCCCAAACCGCTTCCGCCGGTCGGCGTGCCGGGCAATGACGTGAACTGACGAGACAGGCTCAAGGCGTGGCCGCCGACGCGGCGGCCACCGCCAGCACGGCGTCCTTGATCTCCGGAATGCCGTTCATGTGCATGAAATGGTTCCGGCCCTCCATGACCGTCACGGTCACCATATCGGCACCGGTCATGGCCTGCTTCATGAACGCGACATTCTCAAACGGCACCAGGCTGTCTTCCGTGCCGTGAACGATCCCGACGGGCATCGTGATGTCGGACAGGTGCGGGGCCATGCGGCGCAGCCCGGCTTCCAGAGCGATCAATTCCGCATTGGCATTGCGGGCCCAGCGGGCCAGGAACGGCTTGACCATTGGCCACTGTCCCACGCGTTGGATGAACAGCACCTCCTCCAGGTCTGGATCGAGGGAGCCGGCAACGATCACGATACCGCCCAGGCGTTCTGAAACATCGATCGCCGCGCGCGCCACGATGGGACCGCCCAGGGACCATCCGACCAGGATCGGTTTCCCGGCCTCTCGCGTCTCCAAAAGGGGCACCAGGGCTGCTGCCTGGTCCTCGATCCGTGTCATCACGCGGGCAGGGTCCGAGCGGCCGAAGCCCGGCCGGTCCACGGCGATGATCTCAAAGCCGGGCCAGGGATCGGCCAGCACGAGGCGCCAGTCCTCGGCATGGCCCGGCGTTCCGTGGACGAAGATCACCTGACGCCCCGAGCCGTCCCCGGAGCGCAGATAGCTGAGTTTGGCGCGCAAAGGAGCAGGCCCCTCAATGGCGGCGCGCTGGACCCCCGGGATGTCAGACGGGCCGGCCATGAAATCCGGCAGTTCGCCCTCGGATCCCGGCCAGACCAGAAGCGATCCGATGGGCGTAAAGAGGATTGCGGCGGCAACGAGGAGCACCAAAAGGGCGACGAGGCCGAGCAGAATACGAGTCAGCATGGGCGGCAGTCCTTCCAGAAAATGGCTTTGGCCGAACCATGGTCCGCCGGGGCGCCCCTGCACAAGGTGACCCTTTGGTTGGGGCTCCCATCCTTGCCAGGAACGCTGGGCCTGTGAAACGATCAGGGGCTCGTAACCGCCGGAGTGGCGGAATATTGCGTGATGGGTTCAAGTGCGTGTTCGGTTCAAAGGAGACCCAGGATGATGCAACGGCTTTCCCTCACCGTATTGGCCGGCCTGCTTGCGGCGGGAGGTTTTTGTGCGTCCGCCGCGTGCGCGCTCGCCCAGGATGACGTCGACCAGAATGCAGCGGAAGCGCGCCTCACACCGGCCATGCTGGGGACAGCCAACGGCCTGATCGACCGCGCCCTGACGGATGATACCGGATACCGGATCATCGAAGACCTGACGACGGAAATTGGCCCGCGCCTTGCCGGTACGCCGCAGGAAGCCCGGGCCCGGGACTGGGCCGTGGCGATGCTGACAGCCAACGGCTTCGAGAATGTCCGTGTGGAGCCCTTCAAGGTCAAGCTGTGGACGCGCAGCAGGGAGACCGCGGAAATCCTGACACCCTTTCCCCAGCCGCTCCTGGTCACGGCCCTCGGCAACAGCGTTGCGACCCCGCCGGAAGGCCTCTCCGCGCAGATCGTCCGTTTTGAGACCTTGACCGAGCTTGCCAGCGCGGCACCGGACAGCTTAAAGGGTCGAATCGTGTTCGTGGACGAAAAAATGACCCGAACCCAGGACGGCTCCGGCTACGGGGTCGCGGTCCAGAAGCGCTCCGGTGCTGCCATCGAGGGCGCAAAGCGCGGGGCCATCGCAGCCCTGATACGCTCCGTCGGCACGGATCGCCAGCGCTTCCCCCACACGGGCGGCATGCGCTATGGCGAGGGCGTCACGCCCATTCCCATCGGTGCAGTGTCCGAGCCGGATGCGGATCAATTGACCCGGGCCCTGGCGCGCGGACCGGTCACGGTGAGGATGGTGCTTGATGTCAAGGGCGGCGGCCGGGCCGGCCCGGCCTGGGAAGGGCCCGATGAAGAACTCCCCCCGTCCGGCAATGTGGTGGGGGAAATCCCCGGTGAGACGGATGAAATCGTCCTGGTCGGGGCGCATCTGGATTCCTGGGACCTGGGGACGGGTGCCGTCGATGACGGGGCCGGCGTGGGCATCGTGACGGCGGCGGCGAAGCTGGTCGGCGATCTGCCGGGGACGCCGAAGCGGACCATCCGTGTGGTGCTGTTCGGGTCTGAGGAAGTGGGGCTCGTTGGCGCCAAGGCCTATGCGCAGATGCACAAGGACGAACTCGCCAAACATGTGGTGGGGGCGGAATCCGATTTCGGCGCGGGCCGCATCTGGCGCATGCAAACCCGGTGGGGCGAGGACAAACTGCCCATGGCCAAGCCGTTCCACCGCGTCCTGCGGCGCCTGGGCATTGGGCCGGGCGACAATCGGGGCAGCGGGGGACCGGACATGACCTTCGTGCGCCAGGCCGGCGTTCCGGTGGTCAGCCTGACGCAGAACGGCTGGGACTATTTCGATCTGCACCACACGCCCGATGACACGTTCGACAAGATCGATCCGGAGGATCTGGCCCAGAATGTCGCCGCCTATGCGGCCTTCATCTACCTGGCGTCGGAACTGGACGGGACTTTCCGGGCGGCGCAGTGACCGCGGCGGCTCCGGCGCGCACCGATCACGGGGCATGCGCCGGAGCGTTTCATTCTGAGCGCAAAAATCAGGGCGCTAAAATCATCGGGTCAAACCCTCATCAGGCCGGGAAAGGTTGGTCGCTTCCCGGCCTGTCCGCTTTGCGCACCGCCCGGGCCAGGGCCGGCCGGCGCGGCATCACCCATTTACGTAGGAACGCCAGGATCGTCATCACTCGCCGTGTCCCTCCGCGTATCTGTGCCAGGGTTTCGCAGACTGCTCAGCGCAAAGACCGAGAACGCCGCCGCCGGTCCTTCAACGAACCGGGCCCAGGGCGCCGGCCCACCGGCACCGGCCGACCGCGCCCCGTCGGCGCCAGGATGGGTCTGCGCGACAAGCGGGCTCGCGGTTTGGTTGGCGGTCTGACCGCTGGTACCGCCATTCACCCCGGTCACCGGAAGCGCAGTGCTTTGCTCCACGAAGCCCGGATCGACGGCGAACACGGCCAGCAACAACGCTGCAGCGGTGAAGAGCATGGTGAACATCGTCGATTCTCCTCCGGTTTCGAGGGCGATTCTTGCGGTTTCGACCCTCATTCGGATGGCTTTTCGCCGGATCGACCCCTTGGGCGGGCCGGCGAAAAGCCGTCCGAATAAGGGTCGATCATGGCGCGGCTTCACAATTCTTCTGTGCCGTGCATCACGGGTGGTGCCAAACGGTGACTCCCGCCTTAAGGTGCCCACCATTCTCCACCAATGGTACGCAGCCGACAGTTTGAATGGATTTGCGAGGACAGCATGACGATGGCATGGCGGTTCCGGGCTGGGATTGTGGCAGCTTCGGCTTTAAGCATCGGTCTGGGCGCCTGTGGGCCCGACAATGCGGTCAACGAGGCCGGGACCGCGCACCCCGTGGCGAACCGATCATCCGTATCCGGCACTGCTCCCGGCACGGTGCCAACGCCCGTATCCGGTGATGCCAAGTCGGCCTTCGAACCGGCGATCCGTGCGCCGGAGCCGGGGCATTGGGGGCCGCCGGCCGGTCCCGAGGCGCCCTGGTATGCCGTCCAGGCTTGCGTGAATATGGGCAATGCCCTCGATGCGCCCGAGGAAGGCGCCTGGGGCTGGTCCATCGAGACGGCGCATTTCCAGGCCATTGCCGCTGCCGGCTTCGATACGGTCCGTATACCGATCCGGTGGAGCGCCCATACCGGCGAAGCGCCGGCTTTCTCTATCGATCCCGACTTCCTGGCGCGGGTGGACACGGTGATCCGGGAGGCGCGGGACGCCGGCCTCAACGTGATCATCAATGTGCATCATTTCATGGAATTGATGGCCGATCCTCAGGCCCACCGGGCCCGGTTGATGGCCATTTGGGGCCAGCTTGCCCACTATTACCGCCATCTGCCCAAGGATGTTTATTTCGAGATCCTGAATGAACCCCACGACCAGCTCCAGGGCGCCGCCATGCGCGACATATTGCGCGAAGCGGTCGGGATCGTGCGGACCCTGCATCCGGACCGGGCCATCATTCTGGGCGGCGACCAGTATTCAAAGATCGCGACGCTGGACAGTCTTCCCGATCTGGACGATCCGCGGATCGTGCCGACCTTCCACTATTACGATCCTTTCGAATTCACCCATCAGGACGCGCCCTGGCTGGGCGAGGGCGGCCCCCGCGGTCCGGTCTCCTGGGGCAGCCGGGACGACAGGACCGCGCTGACGCGAAATGCGAAGACGGCGGGCAAATACCGGCTCGACGAAGATGTGCCCCTGCTGATGGGCGAATTCGGCGTCTATAACGGCGTTTCGAAGGCGGAGCGGGTGGCCTGGACGCGGGATGTGCGCCGGGAGTTCGAAGCCTGGGGCATCGGCTGGTGCGCCTGGAGCTTTACGACAACCTTTCCCCTTTGGGATTACGAAACCAAGACCTGGCTGCCGGGCATGCTTGACGCCCTGGGCCTTGATGAGGCGCCCGTCCCGGCGGCGGCTCCCGAAACCGGTGCCGATCCGCAGGTCATGTCCCTGGAATGAGACGGGGGCCGGCGACGGGGGGGCCGGCGACGGGGGGCTGGCGACGCGGGCGGAGCGCGGCGCTGGGCCGCCCATGGCTGGACAATCGCGGCTTGATCCCGCCCCGGACCTGACTGAAGCTCCCGGTGTTTTGCACCACGGCAGGTTTGCCGTCTCCGACCGTCCCCCGACAGGAGATCACCATGAGAAATCTCGTTCTTTTCGTCTCTTTTCTGTTCATGGCGGCGTGCGCCGAGGCCTCCGCGCCCGCGACCTGGACCCTGGACAGCGACCAGTCCCGCATTTCCTTCGTGTCCATCAAGGCCGCCCAGATCGCCGAGCCCCATCACTTCAAAAAACTCGAAGGCTCCATCGACGAGGCCGGCAAAGCCACCGTCGAGATCAATCTGGACTCCGTGGAGACCCTGATCGACATCCGCAATGAACGCATGCGCAAGTTCTTTTTCGAAACGGCGAATTTCCCGGTGGCCACCATCACCGCCCAGGTCGATCTCGACCAGTTCGCCGATCTGCCCGTGGGCGGGCGCCGCGAAAGCGATCTCACGGCGACCCTCGATCTCCACGGCGCCAGCGAAACCATCGAGACGGCCGTCTATGTTACGCGGATCGCCGAGGACCGGGTGACCGTCGCCACGGTCGATCCCGTCATCATCGATGTGAACAGCTTCGATCTCGCTGCCGGGCTCAACAAGCTGATGGAGCTTGCAGGCCTCGACTCGATCACGTCGAATGTGCCCGTCACATTTTCCCTGGTTTTCCAGGGCTGATCCCGGGAGCCCTGACCCATGACCGTTCTCGCCTCCGCCGTCGATCGCCGCTCCGAAGGCTTCAAGGCCAATGCGGCAGCCATGGCGGAACTGGTCGCCGATCTGGAGGCGAGACTGGATGAAGCGGCGCAGGGCGGGGACGAACGCTCCCGCCAGCGCCATGTGTCCCGCGGCAAGCTCCTGCCCCGCGATCGGGTCGACGGCCTGCTCGATCCGGGCACGCCCTTTCTGGAGCTTTCGCCCCTGGCCGCAAACGGCATGTATGACGGCGCCGTGCACGGGGGATCCATCATCACCGGGGTCGGTCGCGTGGCCGGCCGTGAATGCGTGATCGTGTGCAATGACGCGACCATCAAGGGCGGCACCTACTATCCCGTGACGGTCAAGAAGCATTTGCGGGCCCAGGACGTGGCGCGTGAGAACCACCTGCCCTGCATCTATCTGGTGGACTCCGGCGGGGCCAATCTGCCCAATCAGGCGGATATCTTTCCCGACCGGGAGCATTTCGGCCGCATCTTCTTCAACCAGGCCACCATGTCCGCGCAAGGCATCCCGCAGATTGCCGTCGTCATGGGGTCCTGCACGGCCGGCGGTGCCTATGTGCCGGCCATGGCGGACGAGACCATCATCGTGCGCAAGCAGGGCACGATCTTTCTGGGCGGTCCGCCCCTCGTAAAGGCCGCGACGGGCGAGGTCGTCAGCGCGGAAGACCTGGGCGGCGCCGACGTCCATGCCCGTATGAGCGGTGTGGTGGACCACTACGCCGCCGACGATGGCCATGCCCTTGCTCTTGCCCGCCAGGTGGTGGGGACCCTGAACGCCCCCAAGCACGTGCCGCTGGAGCTGAAAACCCCCGAGCCGCCCCTCTATCCGACCGAAGACCTTGACGGTGTCGTGCCTCGTTCCCTCTCGACCCAATATGACGTGCGCGAAGTGATTGCGCGGCTGGTGGACGGCTCCCGGTTCGACGAGTTCAAGGCCCTGTACGGGACGACGCTGGTGACCGGCTTTGCCCATCTGGAAGGGTATCCGGTCGGCATCCTGGCCAATAACGGGATCCTGTTCTCCGAATCGGCGCTCAAGGGCGCCCATTTCGTACAGCTTTGCTCCCAGCGGGGCGTACCGATCATCTTTTTGCAGAATATCTCGGGCTTCATGGTCGGTCGGGCCTACGAATCCGGCGGTATCGCGAAAGACGGCGCAAAGCTGGTCACGGCCGTGTCCTGCGCACCGGTCCCGAAATTCACCGTGCTGATCGGCGGGTCCTATGGCGCCGGAAATTATGGTATGTGCGGGCGCGCCTACAGCCCCCGCTTCCTCTTCTCCTGGCCCAATGCGCGCATTTCCGTGATGGGCGGGGAGCAGGCTGCCAGCGTCCTCGCGACCTTGCGCCGGGACAGCCTGGAGGCGCGGGGAGAGGCCTGGAGCGCGGAGGCCGAAGAGGATTTCAAGGCGCCGATCCGGGAGCAGTACGACCGGGAAGGGCACCCCTATTACGCGACTGCCCGTCTCTGGGACGACGGGGTGATCCGTCCGCGTGACACGAGGCGCGTTCTGTCGCTTGCCCTATCGGCAAGCCTCAATGCGCCGATCGCCAAGCCCCGCTTCGGCATTTTCCGCATGTGACCGGTCGAGGACCGCAAGAGACGGAATGCCTGCGCCGTTCTGTGTATCGGCGATCACAGCCTCCACCATAGCCCGGCGTTTATCCCACCACGGAACGAGATCGGCCCCCGCAAGGGGTTCGGAGAGGAAATAGCCCTGGGCGAGATCGCATCCGGCCTCGACAACATGGCGCAGATGGGCTTCGGTCTCGATGCCTTCGGCCACGATAGTCTTGTCGCCCATGGTGCGGACCATCTGGCAGATGCTCACCAGGATGGCCCGGGCCCGTGTCGAGTCGGTCGTGGGACTGACGAACGCCCGGTCGATCTTGATTTCGTCGCAGGGCAGATCGTGGACATAGGACAGGGAGGAGTAGCCGGTTCCGAAATCATCGATGGCAATCTTGATGCCGTGGCTCCTCAACACCTCCAGGTGGGACAGGATGCGGTCCAGCCAAGGGCCGGCAAAAATGCTCTCCGTCAGCTCAAGAACAATTTTCGACGGCTCCACGCCCTCCCGCTCCAGGATGGTCAGCACGTTCTGGGGAAAGGTTTCGTCGACCATTTGGGCAACGGAAACATTGACCGCAATGCTCAGATCCGCCAGCCCCGCTTGGGTCCAGGCCTTGAGCTGGGCGCAGGCCGTCGACAGCACCCAAAGGCCCATGGGCTTGATCAGTCCGGACTGTTCGGCGACAGGAATGAACTCCGAGGGCGCGACGGGGCCCAGGGTGGGATGCTGCCATCGCAGCAGGGCCTCGACGCTCTCGATCCGGCTCGATCGGCAATCGACCAGCGGATGGAAGACGAGAGACAGGGTCCCGGCCTCGATGGCGTCGCGCAGCCCGTCCTCGATGGCCCGGCGGCGCTGGAGCTGGTTCGCGAGATCTGGCTTGAAGGCCACGAGTTGTCCGCCGCCCGAAGTCTTGGCCTCCTTCAGGGCAAGGTCGGTGGCCTTCAGCAGATCCACGGGATTGGTGTAGTCGGCCGGACACTGGGCGATCCCGATGCTGAAAGAAGCGTGGATGGTGGTATTGGCCCGGCGCAGCTCGACGGGGCGGCAGACGGTCTCCGCGGTATCGCGCAGTATGCTGATTGCCGCGGCCAAGGTCGCCACATGGGGCAGTAGCACGGCGAATTCGTCCCCCGAAAGACGGCCGACCGATGCGTCCGGCCCCAGATGCTTGCGCAATCGCAGGCTCAGGCGGGCCAGCAACTCGTCCCCGGCGGCGTGACCGAAGACATCGTTCACGTCCTTGAACCGGTCCACGTCGAGCACGGCCACCACAAAGCCGGGTCCGCCCCTCGCCGTATCCTTACAGCGCTCCGATAGATCCTCGATGAAGCCGGCTCGGTTCGGCAGCCCGGTTACCGGGTCGAAAAATGCCATATATTGGAGCTGGTGATGGTTCTCGTTCAGGCTCGCGGCCATGAAATTGAAGCCCGCCTCGATGCGTGCGACGCCGTCCTGGCCTCGAGCCGGCAGGGACACAGAAAAATCACCGACCGCGATGCGTCCGGCGGCCTGTTCGATCCGTCCCAGGCGCCGGACGAGGGCCCGGTCATGGCGCAGCATGACTATGGCCATGGCCGGCCATCCGCAGAGAAACAAAAGGGCAAGGCCAATGGTCCGGGCCCGGTGCTGCCGGTCGATAGGGGCGCGGGGCAGGGCGACGGCGGTGCGTCCGATGCGGCGCGTGCCCAGGGTCAGGTCGCGGGACACCGAAAGGGCACCGGTCAAGGGCGGCGGGCCCGACCGGAACAGAAGCGCGCCCGTGGGCCCGAAAACGGAAATCGTCACATCCGGGCGGCGGTCTGTGATCGGATCGAGCAGCCCGGACAGCCGGACCGGGTCGATGGCCCGGCCCGGGCCCGCCCGGGCACCGGCCTGGACGGCAAAGGCGATCTCGGCGGCCAGGGCGTGGGCCTGGTCCGAGAGGGCCCGGTGGTCCAGATCCGGCACATCGGACATTCCCGCCCAGACCGCCGCCAGGACCACAAAGTCTAGCACGCCGATGCCAGCGACAAGCATGAGGCGACGGGGCATGGAAAGCGGCTTTCTCATGGGCGCGGGTCATCACGCATGGGCCGGACCCGCGCTGTAGAACGGGGCCCCGTCGGATTGCGATCGGGGCGGGTGATGCCTGTGACCATCCTCATGCACCTTTTGTCTCGCCTCTCGCGAGAGTGGGCATGAGACTGGCACGAAGGGGTTAAAATCGTGTGGGGACAACCGCGCCCCCGGTGATGGTTGGTGCCGGGCGAGACATCTTGCTATGAGGACGCATCCCGCCGACGCCCCGCGTCCGCCCCCCGCCCATTGGAGAGCGTCCATGACTGCCATTATCGATATCACCGCCCGCGAAATCCTCGACAGCCGCGGCAACCCCACCGTCGAAGTCGATGTCGTCCTGGAAGACGGTGCCATGGGCCGCGCGGGCGTGCCCTCCGGCGCTTCGACCGGCGCCCATGAGGCCGTGGAAAAGCGCGATGGCGATGCGGCCCGCTTCGGCGGCAAGGGCGTGTTGCGCGCCGTCGAAGCCGTCAACGGCGAAATCTTCGATGCCCTCGGGGGTATGGATGCCGAAGAGCAGGTCCTGCTCGATCGCACCATGATCGAACTCGACGGCACGCAGAACAAGAATCGGCTCGGCGCCAATGCCATTCTCGGGGTCTCCCTGGCGGTGGCCAAGGCGGCCGCGGAAAGTGCCGGTCTGACGCTTTACCGCTATGTGGGCGGCCCGGCGGCCCGCATTCTGCCGGTGCCTTTGATGAATATCATCAATGGCGGCGCCCATGCGGACAATCCCATCGACATCCAGGAATTCATGATCATGCCGGTCAGCGCCGAGACCGGCGCCGAAGCGATCCGCATGGGTGCCGAAGTCTTCCAGGCCCTCAAGAAAAAGCTGAAGGATGCAGGCCACAACACCAATGTGGGCGACGAGGGTGGCTTCGCGCCGTCTCTTCAATCCACTGACGATGCTCTGGCCTTCATCATGGGCGCGATCGAAGCGGCGGGCTACCGGCCCGGCGAGGACGTCATGCTGGCCCTCGACGTGGCGTCCACGGAATTCTATTCCGGCGGCAAATATTCCCTGTCGGGAGAAAACCGGGTGCTCGACAGCGCCGGCATGGTCGATTACCTCGCCGATCTCGTGAAGCGCTATCCCATCGTGTCCATCGAGGACGGCATGGCAGAAGACGACTGGGAGGGCTGGACCGCCTTGACGGCCGCCATCGGCGATGGGGTCCAGCTCGTGGGCGACGACCTGTTCGTGACCAATCCGGCGCGCCTGCGCCAGGGCATCCAGATGGGCGCCGGCAATTCCATTCTGGTGAAAGTCAATCAGATCGGCACCCTGACGGAAACGCTGGAAGCGGTGGATACCGCCCACCGGGCCGGCTACACCGCCGTCATGTCCCATCGGTCCGGCGAGACCGAAGACGCAACCATCGCCGATCTGGCCGTGGCCACCAATTGCGGGCAGATCAAGACCGGCTCCCTGGCCCGGTCCGACCGGCTGGCCAAATACAATCAGCTCATCCGTATCGAGGAGGAACTCGGCGCCGTGGCGACCTATGCCGGACCGAGTGTTCTGCGCGGGCGTTGAGGACCCGTCCGGCCTGAACGGCCCTGGCCATGCGGGTGGGAGCCGTTCAGGCCGGTTCTTCTTCCGTTTGGCCAGCCGCCGGATCGGCACCGGAGGCCGCGAGCAGTTTTTCCCAGCGGTCATGGGCGTCGGGCACGGGCTGGGTTCCGAGTTTACGGGCCCGGCGCCGCTCCAATTCCGTGTCGATCTGCTCGACAAGGCGTGCGGCCATCCGGCCCTTTGGATGGTCGCCCATGGCGCGCTTTGCCCGCAGCCGCGCCGCCAGAAGCTCCCGGGCGGTCAGGCTGCCCAAGCGGCTGGACAGGGGATCGGATCGTCCCGGCATCGCTTGTCCCTTTAACCTTGCATTCGACCTGCTCCGAAAATAACACAGTCTGCCCATTCTCCGACCCGCGTTCCACGGCTGCAAAATCGCGATCCGCATCGGAGCGGATGCCCCCGCCGTCCCAAACGCGCTTAACGGGTCTCTAATGTCGCTCGCGCAATTTACTGTCCTGACAGCGCATTGATCACTGCGCACGGGGCCTTAGGACAGGGCGCAGGGCAACCATGAGCATCCGCAGGACCGTTTTTGCTTCAACGGCGACCGTTGCCGGCGCCGCCCTGCTCTATGCCCTGGTCGATTTTCAGGAGTTGCGCCGCGAGGCCCGCGCTCTCGATGAGGATGAAAGGCTCATCCGCGCCGGCCAATCGCTGTTGCAGGGTGATAGGGCCTCGGGAGCGGATCTCGAAACGGCGCTGACGGCCCTGGTCGACGCGCTTGAAGGCCGTCAGAGTTCCCGGACGAAGACTGCGGGCGCGGCACCCGACCACAGGACGAGCGATCCTCTGCGGGCCTTGATCGAGACCGACCTCGACGGCGAGCCCGTTGATCCTGCCGTCGTGTCCGATGCCCTGCTTCGGATCCTGGCGGTTCGTCAGGCGTTCGAACGCCAATCCCAGCGCACCCATGAACGGCTGCTTCTGGCCTTGCTTGCCTTCCTTGCCGTGGCAGCGCCCGTCATCTATTGGGCGGTCACCTATCGCGTGGTGCGGCCCCTTGCCGATGTCTGCGAGGCGCTGGACGGGCTCGCCGCAGGCAATCTGTCCACCTACATTCCGCATATCGACCGCAATGGGGATGTGGGCCGACTGGCCCGGGCCGCCTATCGGTTCAAGCAGGAAAGCCGGGAAAATTTCCGCCTTCGGAAGGAGCAGGAGGAATATCGCGACGCCGTGCGCCGGCAGCAGGCAACCCTGCTGCTGTCCATTGCGGACCGGTTCGAACAGGAGATCGGCCGCATCGCGCGCACCCTTGCCCAGGGCTCCGTCAAACTGGCCGATACCGCCGGTACGGTGGCCGAGCAGGCCGAAACGGCGGCGGCCCGGGCCGAAGACGCCCGGGACAAGGCCGATGACAGTCGGGATGCCGTCGCCCTCGTGTCCCAGGCCGGCGGCACGATCCGGACCACATCGAACCAGATGACCGGTGCCATCGAGACCATTGTCGGGGGCATCGGTGACCTGAGCACCGGCGTGCGTGAGGCCGGACAGCGCTTCGAGATCCTGCAGGAGGCTTCGCTCAAGATCCACGACGTGGTGGCCCTCATTGCCGAAATCGCGGAGCGGACCAATTTGCTTGCCCTCAATGCCAGCATCGAGGCCGGGCATGCGGGGGAGGCGGGGCTCGGCTTCGCGGTGGTGGCCCGTGAGGTCAAGTCCCTGGCCCGGCGCACCGGCGCTGCAACGGAAAAGATCGGCACCCAGATTGCCGAGATGCGCAAGGAGATCGAGGCGAGCGGCGCTGCGATGGAGGCGCTCCGGACCATGGTGGAGAGCACGGCCGGCTCGGCCCAGGCCATCGCCGTTGCCACGCGGAACCAGGGGCGCGTTGCCGAGGAGGCCGATGGATCGATCCGGTTTTCCGTGGACCGGCTCGGCGGCATTCTGTCGGATGTGACGGAGTTTTCCACCCTGGTGCAGGGCTCCCGGGGGGCCACCCGCAGCCTGCAGGAGGCCGCCGAGGAGATCGGCACGATGGTCCGGTCCCTGCAAACCGAGACAGAGGCCTTCCTGGCAGCCATCCGCGAGGAAGGTGAACAGAGCTGCGAGGAGACCGGTGACATCGAACTGTTCTGACATCACCTTGTTTTGGTCCGCACGTTTATCGGAAGCTCGACGCGACCGATCGCTGGGGGGTGGCTCTTTTGGCTGGGGCAGGCAATTCGAAGCGGAAACAGGCCCCAGGGCTATAGCTGGGATCGAGCCAGATCCGGCCCCGGTGGATGTCCACAATCCGCCGGCATGCGGCCAGTCCGATTCCCGTGCTGTTGCTGTCATCCCGGGGATGAAGCCTGCGGAAGACCTGGAAGACGTCCTCCCCATGGGCGGGGTCGATTCCGATGCCGTTGTCGTAGATGGAAATGCGCCAACCTGTCTGATGCTTTTCCGCATCGAAGGTGATGACGGGCGTTTCAGTCCCACGATATTTCAGGGCATTCTCGATTAGATTCTGCATCAGCATGGTCAGAAGAGACCGGTCCCCCAGAACTATGGGCAGGTCGTCCATGCCCACAAGGTCGGGGTTTTCCGAGGCGATCACGTCCGACAGATTCGTGATCGCATCATGGGTGATTTCGGCAAGGGAAACATCCGTGAACTGCTCATGCTTCTGGATGCGGCAATAGGCGAGCAGGCTGTCGATCATGGTGCGCATGCGGGTGGCGCTGTCGACGATATGGGTCAGGATCTCCCGATTGCCCTCATTGAGCGTGGTCTCGATATCCTTTTTGAGCATGCCCGTGAAGGACGTGATGTGCCGGAGCGGCGCCTTCAGATCATGGGAAATCGCCATGGCGAACTGTTCGAGATCCCGGTTCGATGCGGCAAGGTCGGCGGTGCGGTCCCGCAATTCGCTGGCCGCGGCGCTCTGCTCGGTCACGTCCCGTCCAATCATGATCCCGATGATCTCCTCCGAGCCTGCGTGGACCTCCTTGCCAAAGGCGATCTGCGCGTCATAGGTCGTACCGTCATAGCGCAACAGAAAGGTGGAGAAGCGGGGCGCGTCCGGATCCTGGACGATTTCCGCCAGTCTCTGTGCTGAAAATTCCGGCAACAGGTCGGTGATCTTGCGGCCCGACAATTGGCTGGCCGGATAGCGCAAATTGGTTTGTGCACGCCGGTTCGCATAGGTGATTTCCTGGGTCTGCGCGGTGAACAGGATGACCTCGTCATCGATCCGGTCGATCAGGCGGCCCATCATTTCAAGCTGGGTGTTCTCCGCATCGATCAGGGCCCGCACCGTGGCCAGATCCCGGATCGCCATGGCAAAGCCTCGGACCTTTCCATCCTCGTCGGCGTGCGGGACGAAAATATAGTCCAGCGACCGGCCCCGCTTGCGGGCGGTCACGCGGGTTTCGATCGGCTCGCCGCTCAGTACGCTTTGGATATGGCTCTTGACGGCGTCATATTGATCCGCACCGATCAGGTTCTGGACATGCTGGCCGATGTGGAGGCGTGCCTCGCGGGACAGCGGGCCATCGGGGTCGACTGCGCCGTGGGCTGGCCCGTTGTCCGTCGCATGGCGGATGATTTCGTTTGTGTCTATATAATAGATCTCGTCGGTGGCGGCGCTCATGACCGTCTCCAGAACGGCCTGGCGCTGGCGGCGCAGGCTTTCCGCTTCGACGATCTCCTCCGCATCGAGAATGACGCGGTACCAGGACGCCGTTTTGCCCGCCTTGTCCCGGATTTTAAGGGCACGGCTCTGGACATGGCGCCATGATCCGCTGCCGGCATGCCACAGGCGATAGGTGGTCTGGCGCAATTCCTCGTCATCCGCGTCAGCGGGCGTTTTGACCGGTGTCTGTTCCGAAAGGTGCCACAGGGCCCCGATGCGCTCCCGGTCGCCCGGATGAATGGCATTGACCCAGCCCGCGCCCCTGGCTTCCTCGAAGGTCTGTCCGGTAAAGGCCTGCCATTCGGCCTGCGGTTCAATGATGGTACCGTCTTCTGCACAGGTCAGAGTGAAGGCCTTGGTCAGTGTACCGACGAGTTCATAGCGGCGCTGGTTTTCCAGCGCTTCCAGTTCGGCGCTTTTCAGGCGATCGATGTTGAAGGCTGCCAGAATGACGCCGGCCCCGTGCCGGGCGGCATCGACGACGGCACTGCGCACCAGCCACCAGGAACCATCCTCAAACTGATACTCTTTCTCGAAAGGCGTCTCGCTGTGGAGGGTCTGGGAGATGATCTGCGCGGCGTCGAACTCTCGGAACTGGGTCCGCAGGTCGCTGATGCGCCGGCCCACATCCTCCGCAATCAGGCCGAAGACCCGCTGCGCGCCGGAGGTGAAACGGCGGATGACCTGATCCCGGTCTACGAAGATCACACCGACATCCACGGCCCGCAGCAGGGACTCCATGTCATTGTGGAGCATGGTCAGCTTTTCGTTCTGACGCAGATATTCCGCATTGACCGAGTGGAGTTCCTGATTGACCGAACTCAACTCCTCATTGGTAGACTGGAGTTCCTCATTGGCTGCCATCAATTCTTCGTTCGAGGACTGAAGTTCCTCGTTAGAGGTCTCGATTTCCTCGATGGAGGCCTGCAGGCTTTCCCGGGTCCGCTTGAGGTCCTCCTCAAGGGACGTGATCCGTTCCCGGGCGGCATCACCCATCTCCAGTTCGATGGCGCTCCGCGCTTCGGCCTGATCATCCGCATCAAGGACATCGAAGATCACGACGAAATGGGAGATGTCCGGACCATTCTTGTCGAAGAGGGGATGGATGCTCAGACGCACATTGGGGGTGTTCGATCCGCCTTCCTTGAGGGCGAGATTGGGAAAGACAATGTCCTGACCCTCCCGGCGACACCGCTCGATGCCGGTGGCGAGGGGCGCGCGCAATCCCGGATCAATCATGTCGAGAATGTCGAGGCTGACAACCCCGTCCGGCGGGCGCAGATACTGGCGGGCCCGCCCGATGGCATGGACAAGCTGGCGGTCGTGGGTGATCAGCGCGCAAGGCGGCCCGTATCGCTTCAACATGGCCAGATAGGCCGGCAGCATGGCGGTGCCGCGGGTCCGGTGGGCGGCACTCAGGGACGTGTCCTGGATCGACAGGCGCTTTGACGGGATCGGGTCCGAGGCCATGGAATAGGGCAGGGACCGGTTGCGCGCTTTGCGGAACAGCCGCCAATGGGGATCGATGGTCTCGAAGAACTGTTCGAGTTCGCCTAAAGTTTCCGACGGGCCAAGCAGAAGGAAGCCGCTGGGCGACAGGGCGAAATTGAACAGCGCCATGATCCGCTGTTGAAGATCCGCGTTGAAATAAATGAGGACGTTGCGGCAGGTGATGAGATCCACCTTCGTGAACGGTGGGTCGCGCATCAGGTCATGGGGGGCAAAGATCACAAGCTTGCGAATGACCGGGTCGACCTGGAAGGCATGCCCGTCAAGGGACTGGAAATAGGTGTTGCGCAGCCGCTCCGGCAGGCCATCCATATTGCTGGCGGGGTAAACGCCGCGCCCGGCATGTTCGAGGAAATCCCGGCGGATATCGGTCGCGAAGATCTGGACGGCGACCTCGACGTCGAGGGTGCTGCGCAGTTCGGCCACCTGGACCGCGACGCTGTAGGCCTCTTCACCCGTCGCGCAGCCCGCCACCCAGATCCGCAAGGGCTCCTGGGTTTCGGATTTCGCCCTGAGGAGGGTCTCGAGAGCCTTGCTGCTGAGGGTGTCGAAGGCATCCGGATCGCGAAAGAAGCGCGTCACACCGATCAGGAGGTCATCGGACAGGCGTTTTATCTCTTCGGGATCGTCAGTCAGTATAGAAACATAATCGGCAAGGGAGGTGCAGTCGCGGGCGCTCATACGGCGGCTGATACGCCGACGGAATGTCGTCAGCTTGTAGCCCGTGAAGTCCAGATCCTCTGCGCCGTAGATGAGCTGCATGATCCGCCGATATTGGGCGGTCTCCGGACTTTCACGCTTCACATCGGCGCCGAACTGGTCGGCGGCCATCCGGGCCCGCGCCTTGATCGCATCGCCGATCTCCCGGGGCATCAGCACCTCGTCCGCCAGCCCGGATGATAAAACCGCCTTGGGCATGCTTTCGAAGGCGGCCGTTTCCGGGGCCTGCACGATGACGTGACCGTCCACGCCCCTGATTTTCTCGCAGCCCTGGGCCCCGTCGCTGCCCGAGCCTGACAGGATGACCGCAACGGCCCGGCGGCCCCATTCCCGGGCCAGGGCGCGCAGGAACACGTTGATCGGCTGGGGCGCCCGGTCGTCCGCCTCCCGGTCGGACAGGAACAGGCGCTGGCCCGCAACGATCATTTCCTTGCCCGGCGGGATCACATAGATGTGTCCCCCGCGAATGAGCATGCCCTCTTCGACAACCCGGACCGGCATGTCGGTGTGCCGTCCAAGCAACTCGTCCAGCACGCTTTTGAAATCCGGTGAGAGGTGGCTGATCACCACATAGGCGATGGAGTCAAGATCCGGCAAATGGTCGAACAGGGCCTCAAGGGCTTCGAGGCCTCCGGCCGACGCGCCGATGGCAACCAGCAAGGCCGGCGGTTCCTGAACGCGGGACGCGGCCCGCTCCGCCCTATCCCATCGGCCGTTTTCCCCAGCGCCAGCCTCATCCAAGGCGCTTGCGTCCGCTTCATCCGGCGCCCGTGGATCTTCCGGCGCGGCTGAGCGCGTCGGCGTCCCTGGGGTCTCGCCCCCTAATGGGCGCGGAGTGTCCTGGGGCGTTTTGCTGGCGTCGGTCATGGGGTGGTCCGTTTGGCAAGTAGGACGGTTACCGGATGGGCGGGCCGCGACGATAATCCCGCGGACGGTGCATATCCGAGGCTTGAACGGCCCGGAAAGGGGAAAACACGACGCATCCGGATATGGC
Organism: Alphaproteobacteria bacterium; assembly: GCA_050331455.1. Classification (GTDB taxonomy): domain Bacteria; phylum Pseudomonadota; class Alphaproteobacteria; order JAJFIK01; family JAJFIK01; genus CAYUYV01. The sequence goes on along the minus strand of JBHJGV010000033.1, from coordinate 35,971 downwards.
TGAAGAGATTAACACTTTGGATAGATATTTCCTATTCCTTGAAAGCACAAAGGAAAATCCACACCAATGACGTTGAGAAACGGTCCGGGAGGCGGTTGCCGGACCCGGTCCGCGCCAGGGCCGGCGCCGGCGCGGCCGTGACCCTTGCGCCATTTGTGCGGTGGGTCTGCCCCCGCGGACCGGGCGTTACAGTCGCTCTATTTTCCCGGCAATCCAAAGGTCATACAGTGCGGGCGAGACGGTCGTCCGTCCGGCGCAGCATGAAGCGGAGGAGCACCCCATGATTGAAAATGCCCGCAAATTTTATATTGACGGTGTCTGGGTCGATCCGGCCTCGGACCGGAGCCTGGATGTCATCAATCCAGCGACCGAAGAGGTCGTGAGCACCATCAGCCTCGGCTCCTCGGTGGATGTGGACAAGGCCGTCGAGGCCGCCCGGCGCGCCTTCGAGACGTTCTCCAAAACGAGCCGGGACGAGCGCATCGCCCTTTTGGGCAAGATCGTTGAAGCCTATAAGGCCCGCCTCGATCAGATGGCGACGGTGATTTCCGCCGAAATGGGTGCTCCCGCTTGGCTCGCCAAGCGGGCCCAGGCCCCCACAGGCCTCGGCCATTTTGCCAATGTCATCGAAATCCTGAAGACCTACGAATTCGAACACGACATCGGCACGACCCGCGTGCGCAAGGAGCCCGTGGGCGTGTGCGGCTTCATCACGCCGTGGAACTGGCCCATCAACCAGATCGCCTGCAAGGTTGCCCCGGCCATCGCGGCGGGCTGCACCATGGTTCTCAAGCCCTCCGAAATCGCGCCGGGCTCGGCGATGCTGCTCGCCCAGATCATGGACGATGCAGGCGTTCCGGCCGGGGTGTTCAACCTCGTCAACGGCGACGGGCCCACGGTGGGCGCGACCCTCTCCAGCCATCCGGGCATCGACATGGTGTCCTTCACCGGTTCGACCCGCGCCGGTATTGAGGTCGCTAAGGCCGCGGCGCCGACGGTCAAGCGGGTGGCCCAGGAACTGGGCGGCAAATCCGCAAATATCATCCTGGACGATGCCGAACTGGAAACCGTGATCGCCCGCGACACGTTCCAGTGCATGATGAATTCCGGCCAGTCCTGCAACGCGCCGACCCGCATGCTTGTGCCCCAGGACCGCATGGACGAGGCCGCGGCGGTCGCGAAGACAACGGCGGAGGGCCTCGCCGTCGGTGATCCGGGCGACAAGGAAACCAAGCTGGGGCCGGTGGTGTCCGAGGCCCAGTGGAAGAAGATCCAGGACCTCATCCAGAAGGGCATCGACGAGGGCGCAACGCTCGTGGCCGGCGGCACGGGCCTGCCCGAAGGGCTCAACCGCGGCTATTTTGTCCGCCCCACCGTGTTCGCCAACGTCACCAATGACATGACGATTGCGCGTGAAGAGATCTTCGGCCCGGTGCTGTCCATCATCGGCTACACGGACGATGCCGACGCCGTGCGCATCGCCAACGAGACCGAATACGGCCTGTCGGGCTATGTGACGGGTACGGATCTGGAGCGCGCCCGGGGCATCGCCGAGGACATCCGCACCGGCATGGTCCACATCAACGGCGCCGGCGCAGACTTCAATGCCCCCTTCGGCGGCTACAAGCAGTCGGGCAATGGCCGGGAATGGGGTGTTTTCGGCCTCGAAGAATTCCTCGAAGTCAAAGCCATGATGGGCTATACGCCCAAGGGCGCGTAAGTGCTTAAAGCGCGTGGCGGGGTGGGTTCCTTCAAGCCCACCCCGGCATCCAGCGATCGCGGGACGGATGCGGGGGCTCCTTCATGACACTGACCCATGGCGCCGGGACAGGGCAGGCCACCATCCGGCCTCCCCAGACGCGCCCGACACTCAGTATCGTCATTTGCACCTTTCAGCGGCCGGATCTTCTGGGCACGTGCCTTGACACGTGCCTGGCCCAGACCGGTCTGGAACCGGGTACCCTCGAGATCGTAGTGGTGGACAACTGCCCCGGTGAGTCCGCCCGCCCTCTCGTCGAGGCCCGGCGCCCGGCATCCGGCGATCCCATCCTGCGCTACGTCACGGAGCCACGGACAAATCTGTCCCATGCCCGCAACACCGGTGTCGCCGCCGCCAGCGGGCATCTGTTGGCTTTCGTCGATGACGACAATATCGTGCCAAAAGGCTGGGCCCGGACGGTCATCGACCTGATGGCGGCGCGGCGGGCCGACGTGATGTTCGGCGATGTGGATCCGGTGTTCCCGGACGATGCGGACCCGGATATCGTGGCCCTGCTGCGCCCCTATTTCTGCCGCCGGATCGGCGCCGATGCCGGGGAGCGGGTCCATCCCAAGGCGGACGGCAATATCCACGATGCGCGCACCTGCAATGTGACCCTGCGCAAGGATCTGTGCTTCCCGGCCGATGCGCCGTTCTGGTTCGATCCGGTCTTCGGGCTCGCCGGTGGAGAAGACTTCGATTATTTCCTGCGCCTCGTGCGCCGGGTGAAGGGTCTCAGGGTCTTCACATCGGCCGAAGCGCTGATGGAGGAATACATTCCCGCAAGCCGGATCAGCCCGGCCTTCGTGATCAGCCGCAGCTACCGGGGCTCCCAGGCCTACGCCCTGGCGAAGGTCCGCAACAGCGGCAACAAGGCGCTGACCCGGGCCGTCATCGCCGCCAAGGCCCTGCTCCAGGTCGGCTATTGGGAGATGAGCCGGCTGCGCCATGGCCTGCGCGGGGGCGATCTGCCCTTTGCGGGCGAGGTGAAGCACTCCCATGCCATGGGCAAGCTCTACGGCCATCACCTGGTCCACAAGACCAGCCCCTATCGCTGATCCCGGCCTGGGGCGGGCGAGTCTGCTACCGTTCCGCTGCGATTCTCAATGACCGGGCCTTCCCTGTCCGTGTCGCCCGCTCCCTGAAGCCGCCAAGAGACCCCTTGCCATGACGGACCAGCACACCGCTTGGGACAAACTGCCCCTTTCCCCTGCAACCGACGGGACCCCGGATGCTGGGGACCGGGTGTGGGATCAGGCCGACTGGCAGGTTGGCGATCAGATTGGGGACCCATCCCGGGACCGGCCGGCCTTATCCGTGACCACGATCGGTCTGGTGACAGCCCTGATCATCGGGACCGCCTTCGGCGGCGGCGCGGCCATTTCCGGGGCGCTGGCCGTTCTGTGCCTGTGGTCCCTGCTGGGCCCCCGACAGGTGATCCAGTCCCTGGTCATCGCGACCATCATCACCTCCGCCTATCCGGACCTCGGCTTTGCCGAAGGCCCCTACACCCTCATGCGATGGCTGCTCCTGGCGGTCTGTCTGGGCGCCGTCTCGGCGACGCTGGTGCTTACGCGGCGTCAGCTCCATCTGTGCGCGTATCATGTCGTCGCCATCCTGTTTCTGATCGTCATGTCCTTCCTCACGGCACTGACCAGTTATAATGTCTCCATTGCCCTGATGAAGCTGCTGTCCTTCAGCCTGATCACGGGCATGATCGCAATTGCCTTCGCCATTCTTACCGAAGACGAGATGGAGTCTTTGCAGGGCTGGTTCGACAATTTCTGGTACGGCTTCATTCTCGCAACGGCCTTTTTCGCCGTGACACCCTATGGCTATCTGCTGAACGGGGATCTGCAGGGCAGCATCTACAATCCCCAGCCCTTCAGCGTGATTTCGGTTTTCGGGTTCGTCTGGTTCTCCTACCGCTACGTGACCTGCCCCGGCCGGCGATCCCTCATCCTGGCGAGCCTGGCCGTCCTGATGCTGTTCATCCTGATGTCGGCCTCGCGCACGGCGCTGTTCGCTGTTCTGGTCAGCGTGCTGCTCCCCGCGGCGATCTTTCTGACCCTGCGCACCCGGGCACTCGATGCGGGCCTGCGTCTGCTGCTGTCTCCGGGGGCGTTGGCGATCTATGTCACATCGATGGCGGTGCTCATGTTCTCCACCATCGATGAGGGCCAGATCATCGACGACATCATCCGCAAATACGAGAACACGACCAATGTGGCCGAGGCCTTCCAGGCCGCTCGCGGCCGGGTGATCTATGAGTCCTGGCTGAATTTCCTGGAGCACCCCCTTTTTGGCATCGGCTTCGGCATTCCGTCCTCCCTCGATGTGACAAACGTCACGGTGGATCCGATCCTCGGTCTGCCGATCAGTTCATCGGTGGAAAAGGGCAATATCTACAGCGCGGTCCTGGAGGAGACGGGCATTATCGGCACGATCTTCTTTGTGGCGATGGTCATCGCCCTCTTTCGCGGCCCCGCCGTCGTCGCCGCCAGCGTGCCGATTCTGGTTGCCGGTTTTGCGGTCAATCTCGGCGAAGCGATCTTCTTTTCCATGGGTGGGGTCGGCCTCCTTTTGTGGGTCATGTTCGGGTTTGCCGGCAGTTTCCGCCGCGCTCCGGACCGGCATGACGATATCCTGGCCGAGGGTTTCTACGGCGAGGCCCGGCCGTGACCCCGTCCCCCCATCCCCGTCCTCCGGCAACGCGTCCCAGGGTGCTCGTTTTCCTGGCGACCTATCTGCCCGGCTACAAATCCGGCGGACCGGTGCGCACCATCGAGGCCATGGTGGAGGCCTTGGGCGACCGGATTGAGTTTCTGATCGCGACCAGCGACCGGGACTCGGTCGACAACGCCGCCGAGCGTGCGAGCCGCTATCCCGGGATCGAGCCCGGGCGTTGGTATCCGGTCGGCAAGGCCCAGGTCACCTATATCGAAAAACCAAGCTCGCCGGTCGGCATCCTCACGGCCGTGCGGCGCTTGATCGGTATTCTGAACGATACCCGCCCCGACCTCGTCTATCTCAATTCATTCTTCGACCCGGCCTTTTCCGTCGGCCCGATGGTCCACCTGGCCGTCCGGTCCCCGAAGACGCGGGTCCTTATCGCGCCGCGCGGGGAGTTCGATGCCGGGGCCCTCGGCCTCAAGGCGCGAAAGAAAAGGCTCTTCCTGTCCCTGGTCCGCAAGGCGGGCCTTTATCGCACGGCCGAGTGGCATGCCTCCACCGATCTGGAGGCGGACAATATCCGCTGGGTCCTGGCGCCCCGGTCGGCCATCCATGTGGCCTGCGATATCACGCGCCTGCCGCCCGTAGATGACGCCGGATCCGACCCGGCGCGCGGTAAGGCGCCGGGGACGGTACGCCTGTGTTTCCTTGCCCGGATCAGTCCAAAGAAAAATCTGCACACGGCCATCAAGGCGCTGGAAAAGGTCGAGGGCACGGTCGTGTTCGATGTGTTCGGGCCCGATCAGGAGGCCGATTATGCGGCCCATTGCCGGGCGCTGGCCGAGGCCTGCGGTGCCCATGTCACCGTCCGGTTCCGCGGCTCGGTGCCGCGCGAGGACGTGCTGGGCGTGCTCCAGGGCTATCACGGGTTTCTCATGCCGACCCTGGGCGAGAATTTCGGTCATTCAATCATCGAAGCCATGCATTGCGGGGTGCCGGTGATTATCGGCGACACGACGCCCTGGCGCGGTCTCGCCCCTCTCAAGGCGGGCTTTGACGTGCCGCCCCAGGATCTCGCCTCCGTGACCCGTGCGGTGCAGACCCTCATCGACCAGGACGCCCAGACCTGGTTGTCCTGGTCTCGGGCGGCCCGAAATTATGCGGGCGAGAAACTCTGTCCGCCCCGGACCGTCGAGGCGTGCCTGCACATGTTCCAGGGGTTGCCCGCCCATGACGGCGGGCCTCGCAGCCAGTCGGCCGGGGCGCCGGACGGGTCCGCCGACCTGGCCTGACAGGATCCCTTTCTTCAAGACCGCAGTCTTCAGGGTCGCACTTCAGGGTCGCGGTCGTCAGGGCCGTGTCAGGACCCGGACCATGGATCGGGGGACGAGGGGCGTCACGAAGCCATGGATCCGGTAGAGAATGAGCGCCATGACGGCTTTCTGGCCGATCGCGGTCAGCGCCGTCGCGATGGCCGCGCCGAGCGCGCCATAGAGCGGGATGAGGATCAGGTTCAACAGAATATTGACGATCAGCGCACTGAGAACCACGTTCCGGAAAAGCTGTTCCAGACCGGTCATGTTCATGGTCGTCCCGCCCGGACCCAGGCAGAGCGCCGCGAATTCCCCGAGCACGATGATCCGCACCAGTGTCCCGCCCTGGGCGAAGTCCGGCCCGAACAGGGCGAGGAGGGGCTCCGCGAACAGCAGGGTCGCGGCCACGAAGGGCGCTGCGCCGAGCGCGCCCAGCATGACCGAGCGCCCTAGGATCGCCTGTACGGCACCATGGTCGCCGGCGGAAAACGCGCCTGCAATCCGGGGGCCGGCGGTTGCGTTGACGACCTGCTGGCCGAGGCTCGTCAGCAGGGCAAAGCGGAAGGCGACGGCGTAAAGCCCGACCTGGGCCGGGTCGCTCAGCATGCCCAGCATCAGTGTATCGGCCCAACCCAGCAGCAGTCCGGCGGCGGAGGACAGGAGCAACGGCCGGGCCATGGTGACCATGGCCTGGCGGTCATTGGCGGGCAGTTGCGTGTCCCCGTGCCATAGATCCGGCACCAGCGCCGCGCCGACCAGCAGCGTGATCCACAAGGCCCCCGCCTGGGCCATGGCGCCGACGGATTCCGGGCCGGCGAGGCCCAGGGGACCGAGCAGAAGGCCGGCGGCAAGGGCGGGCGGCCCCAGATACTGAATCGCCATGGCCAATGCGACCCGTCCGCACCCTTGCGCATAGGCTGCCAGGAGCAGGATCAGGGGCTGGGCAATCAGGCCCAGGCTGATAATCTGAAGCACCGGCGTGAGGGCCGGATCCGCGAAAACGGCAATGGCGAGACGTTCAGCGACCAGGAACAGCACCGCCGCGAGCACGAGGGCCGCAATGCCGACCCGGCCGAGGGCCCACCGTGCACGGGCCCGCGCCTTATCCGCCCGGTTCTGGGCCAGATCGCCGGCGGTAAACCGCACCACCGTGGGCACGAAGCCCTGAACGGCCAGGGTCCCGAGCATCAGCAGGACCGTCATGGCCAGGGTGAAGCGCCCGAGCCCCGCCGCGCCAAAGGCATTGGAAATCAATCCGTAGAACGCATATCCGGCCAAAAGGCCCGCAATGCGGATCCCGCCGGACCGGAGCATGGCGCCAACCAGGGAGCCGAGGCCCTTTGTGGTGCCGGGACCGGAATACTTGTCCAACAAACCAGGCCGCATCATCGTCTGGAATCCCCTTTGTCCGCGGACGTCAGCTCCCCCCGGAGCCGGCCGCATCCCCCTGGCCGGGGTCTGTCGCTACCGCATCGGATGCGTGATGCCGCTCCTTGCCTCACCGTCTTCCCCCTGCCATGGCGGTGTCGGGCGCTGCCCGCCGTCCAGCACATGGTCGAGGATCGCGTGGAGATAGGTTGCCGGCCCCTCGCCATGGAGGGCGGCGGCCCATTGAGCGATCCGTTCCCGTCGTTCCCTGCCCGGGCGGCCGGCGGCAATCTCGGCGTCGAGGCGCCGGGCGAGGCCTGCCGCGTCCAGGGGGGCAAACAGCCCGCCGCGCCAGGACGCGCCCTCCACGCCCGTCACGCCGATCAGATCCGATGCCCCGCATCCGGACGAGGCGATGACCGGCACGCCCATCATCAATCCCTCATTCACCACGGCGCCCCAGCCATCCGTGCGACTGGGCAGGACCATCACATCATGGCGGGCGAGGGTCGCCAGGGCCTCGTCCCGGGGCAGGCTGCCGCGCCAAATGATCCGGTCCATCATGCCGAGGGTCCTTGCCTGGTCCATCAGGGCGCCCCGCAAAGGGCCGTCGCCGACAATGGTGAGGGACCAGGGTCCGGCGCGCAGTCGTGGCAGAGCCGCAATCAGTGTGCATACGGATTTGTAGTCGACCAAGGCCCCCAAATAAAGAATCCGGTGGGGACCGTCGGCTTCATCCGCTGGCCCCCTGTGCCGTTCGATCGGCTCCGGAAAATAGGCAAACGGAAAGATTTTTCGGGCCGGCCAGCCGGTTGCCGCGTACCAGTGTGCCCCGATACGGCCCATGGCCAGCATGACGGTCATGGACCGGGCGAGGCGTAGGGCCAGAAGGCGGTAGCGCATCCGCGCAAGCGGCGCCTTCACACCGGTCTGGCGTCCTCGCTCCAGCACCGTGCCCCAGGTCAGGCCGCGGTCCTGGACCAGGGCCAGTGGATCTTTGCGGTATCCGAGGGGCAGAAGGCCCGTGTGGATGTGAATACGCTCCCGGGCCGCCGGGTCGCACAGGGCGTCGATGCGGTCCGTCGTCGGGTCGATGATATGCTCCACGCCGTCCACAGCGGCATCCTGCCAACCCATGGCCGTCCGTCGGGCGATCATCGGTTCCCGGGCAATCCAGGTCACGCTCACATCGGCGCGGCGCGCCAGCGAAGCCATGAGGCCGGCATGGTGCGGGCTGAGGACGTTCTGCCAAAAGACCAGATGGCGCATTGCAGCTCTTTCGATGATCGTTTGGCGCGACCCCTATCGATCGTCCGGCTCGTCGTCTCCTGATTCCTCCTCCGGGAACCGGGACGTGTCTTTTTTGTAAGGACCGATGTCCTCCAGGGCGGCCATGTCTTCGGCAACCGCCGCGCGCTCGGACTCCAGATAACGGGCAATGGCGTCCCGAAAGCCCGGATCGGCAATCCAATGGGCCGAATAGGTCGCTTTGGGCACATATCCGCGGGCGATCTTGTGCGCGCCCTGGGCACCCGCTTCGACCCGCGACAGACCCCTGGAAATCGCGAAATCGATGGCCTGGTAATAGCACGCTTCAAAATGCAGGAACCGGTGATCCTCGATACAGCCCCAGTGACGTCCGTAAAGGGCGTCGCCCCCGATGAAGTTCAGGGCGCCCGCAATGGGTGTTCCGTCCCGATAACACATCACCAGGAGAATTTGATCGGCCATCGCCTCGCCGACGCGGCTGAAAAAGGACCGGGTCAGATAGGGCGTGCCCCATTTGCGGGCGCCGGTGTCCCTGTAGAACGCGAAAAAGGCATCCCAGGCCTCTTCCGTCAAGTCCTTGCCCGTCAGCCAGCGGATGGTGACGCCGTTCGACAGGGCGGCCTCCCGTTCCTTGCGCAGATTTTTCCGTTTGCGCGAGGCGAGATCGTTCAGAAAGCCATCGAAATTATCATAGTCCCGATTCTGCCACCAGAACTGCTGGTCCTGACGCTGAAGAAAGCCCTGATCGCCCAGAAACGACCAGTCGTCCTCCGTTGGAAAGGTGACGTGGACGGAAGAGACACCGAGCTTCCGGGCGGCCGCGACCGCGCCGCCGGCCAGGGCTTTGCGGTGAAGGGCCTCGTCGGGGCCCGGGCGCACCAGCAGCCGGCGCCCCGTCACGGGTGTGAAGGGCACGGCCGACTGAAGCTTCGGATAATACTGCCCCCCGGCGCGGTGATAGGCATTGGCCCAGGCGTGGTCGAAAACAAATTCCCCGTAGGAATGGCCTTTGAGATAGAGCGGCATGACCGCCCGGATCGTGCCGTCCTCCGGCGCCGCGTATACCAAATGCATCGGCGCCCAGCCTTCCTCGGCACTTGCCGAGCCCGATGCTTCGAGGGCGTGAAGAAAAGCGTGGGACAGGAACGGGTCGAACCGTTCCGGGTCCGGATTGGCACAGGCATCCCAATCCTCGGCCGCAATATCGGCGATGGAGCCGGTCAATTGAAGCTCCAGGGCTGCGGGGCCGTCCTTGTCTGTCGGACACCTCATGCCCGTCAAATCAGCTCGAACAGGCCGTCGACCTCGACAGCCACATTGAAGGGCAGGCTCGGGGCGCCGACCGCAAAGCGGGCATGGGTCCCGTGGGGCGCAAGGGCCTGGGCGATCAAGTCGGAGGCGCCGTTCATGACGGCCGGATGCTGATCGAAATCGGGTGTGCAATTCACGAAGCCGCCGAGCTTGATGCAGCGGATGCGATCAAGATCGCCCCCGGCGGCGGCCCGGGCCTGGGCCAAGAGATTGATCGCGCACAGGCGGGCGGCGGCCTGACCGTCCTCCAGGCTGATGCCCGCGCCGAGCTTGCCCTGGAATTCCAGGCCGCTCGGGCCCACCGGCACCTGGCCGGAGACGTAAATCTGGGATCCGGAAATCGTGTAGGGCACGTAGTTGGCGGCTGGCGCCGCCGGGGCGGGCAGGGTCACGCCAAGGGCTGAAAGCTGGTCTTCGACGCGGCTGTGCATGGGCCGGGGCCTCCTCACGCTGTGAGCGGTCGTTCCCCTCAACAAATGCGCGTTTGAGCCGGAAGGGCAAGCCGTTGACATCCTGCCCGCGCGCCCGACCGGTCCGAAGGCCCGGGTCTGCCGTCAGGCCGACTGGCGCTTGGCGGCGTACATGGCGCGGTCGGCTTTCGCCAGAACGTCGTCGAGGGTCGTCTCGCCGTCAAACACCGCCAATCCGAGGCTGACCTTGATCGCCGGTTCACCGGTGCGGCTGAGCTGGTCGAGGGCCTGGAGCAGGGCCGACACCAGGTCGCCGGCCGGCCGCTCGGGCCGATCCGCGATCATCACGGCGAATTCGTCACCGCCCAGCCGCGCGGCCCGGTCCCCGCCGCCCATGACGGACCGGATCGCGTCGGCGACCCGGCACAGGGCCCGGTCGCCCGCCTCATGGCCATGGGTGTCGTTGACGGCCTTGAAGGCGTTGACGTCAAGATAGCACAGCACGCCGCGCAATCCGCCCGGGCCCGCTGCCCCCCGCGCCCGGTCATAAGCGTCGAACAGGCCGCGCCGGTTCAAAAGTCCCGTGAGAACATCGCTGCTGGACAGGGTTTCGAGTTCGGCGATCCGAAGGCGCTGGGCGGCCATGGTGCGCTCGGCTGCGGCGGCATAATCCAGCACCCGGGCCACCATCGCCCCCGTCCCGCCCCCGTCCTCGGCCGCCAGGGCGCTCAGCAGGTCCTGGGCAAGCTCCGCAACGGGGCCTCCTTCGGGCACGATGGCCAAAGACCGGGCGGCGAGCGACATCGAAGCAGCAACCATGGCAAACTCCTCAAGACGGCGCGGGGGTGACCATCCCCTGCGGCGTCTTCGGAGCAATGCGTGTGCCAAGAAAAACTCTCTTTATTTTCAATGCATTGTAGGGGTGGTGGGCAGGTTCTGCCGGACCCGTCCCCCGGTGCGTGGCGGCAAAAAAGTCGCACCGGGTGATATTTTCCGCCCCTTCCGCCGGCGAGGACGCCGGGCGCCTTTGTTCCGTCCCAGGCCCGCGGTCATGTATAGGAAAGACTGTCCATGTCGGGGTTGCGGCCTCGACGGACCACGCCCCCAGGGCCCGGCCAGGGAGACCGCCACCATGTCGCGACCATTACATGCCCGCTCCGGACTGCTCCGCACGCTTCTCGGCGGTCCCCTGAGCGTCATTGCGGCCGGGCTGATCGTGAGCGCCGGATCCGCCGGCGCGGCGCCCGGCGCCGCAGGCCTCAAATCGCACCGGGCGGTCTATTCCATCCGGCTGGCCGAAGACGGCGAGAGCCGGGATTTCGCCCGCGCCCAGGGCCGTTTCGTGCTGGAATGGCAAAAATCCTGCGCCGGCGCGACGCTGAACCAGCGCCTTGTGACCGAATTCATTCCTTTCGAGGGCGAAACGCTCCTCTCCGATCTGCGGTTTTCCTCCTGGGAGGCGGCGGATGGCTCCACGCTGCGCTTTTCCCTCAGCAATCTGCTCAATGGGGCGTTGAGCGAAATGGCCGAAGGCACGGCCGATCTGGGCAAGGGCGCCGTGACCTTTTCAAAACCGTCGGGCAAGACGATGGATCTGCCCGGCGGCACCGTGTTCCCAACGACGCTGACCGCCCAACTGGTCGAGGCGGCGCGGGGCGGGGAGAGTACCCTCAGCCGGATCATCTATGACGGTGCGGAGGACGGAAAGGCCATGAAAGGCACCGCGTTTATCGGCGCTGAAAAATCCGCCAAGGGCGCCGAGGCGTTCACGGATGTCGACGGGGGCGGCACGCTGGCGTCCCTGCCTTACTGGCCCGTGACGGTGGGCTATTTCGAACGGGATGGGAGCAAGGATCTACCGGAATATCAGGTCTCGTTCCATCTGTATCCGAATGGTATCTCGGACAGCCTGACGCTGGATTACGTGGATTTCCGGCTCAAGGCCGACCTCACCGAACTGACCCTCCTGGAGACGCCCGCCTGCCCGTGAGGCACGGTGGTCCGCTTCGTCCCGCAAGGATGACTGACCCATGAAGGTGAGCGAAGCCGTCGCGCGGCGCAAATCGATTCGTGTGTTCACGGACCGCCCCGTCGATCCGGCGGATCTGGCCTGGGTGCTGGACCGGGCCCTGCGCGCTCCCTCGGGGGGCAATCTGCAGCCCTGGCATTTCTATCTGCTCCACGGACCCGCCATGGACCGGTTCAAAGCCCGTATGGACCAGCGCCTGCAGGATCCGGCGCCCGATCCGCGCGAGTATGACGTCTATCCCAAGGGCCTTCAGGAGCCCTACCGGTCGCGGCGCTTCAAGGTGGGCGAAGACATGTACGCTCTGCTCGGCATCGCCCGGGAGGACAAGCCCGCCCGCCTGATGTGGCTGGCCAATAATTTCCGGTTTTTCGGAGCGCCCGCAGGGCTGTTCTGCTTTGTCGACCGCGCCATGGGGCCGCCCCAATGGTCCGATCTCGGCATGGTGCTGCAGACCATGATGCTTTTGTTCCAGGAGCGGGGGATCGACACCTGCGCCCAGGAGGCGTGGTCGACCTACGCGAAGACCGTCAGCGACTTCGTTCAAGCGCCGGAGGATTTAATGCTGTTTTGCGGCCTCGCCATCGGCTACCGGGACGAGGACGCGCCGGTGAACACGCTGGTGTCCGACCGGGCGCCCCTCGCGGAGGTACTGACGGAGCTGTCGTGACGCAGACGGCTTTTTGTCCGCAGCGGGATTAGAAACGCTGCTGAAAGACCGCGTCGCGCTCGGATTGGCGCGCCTCGCCGCAGCGGGCCTCAACGGCGGGCAGGACCGCCTCCACATCATCCACCGCCGTCCACAGATCGCGGGCGCTCTCGCCCACGAAGGCCTGCGCCACCATGTGGTCCAGCAGCGTGAGCAGCGGTGTCCAGTATTCGGCGATATTGACCAGAACAATCGGTTTTCCGTGCCGCCCGAGCTGGGCCCAGGTCAGCATTTCGATGGTTTCTTCCAGGGTGCCGATGCCGCCGGGCAAGGCGATGAAGGCGTCGGATCGTTCGAACATCAGCTGTTTGCGCTCGTGCATGCTCTGGGTGACCAGAAGCTCCGTGACGTCCTCGAACTGAACCTCAACGGCCTTCAGGAAATCGGGAATGATGCCGGTGACGCGTCCGCCGGCCTTCAGGGCGGCGTCGGCCGTGGCCCCCATCAGGCCAAGCTTGCCACCCCCATAGACAAGGTCGATGCCGCTCTCGGCGCATTGCCGGCCGAGGGTCTCGGCGGCTGCCTTGAAACGGGGGTCCGCGCCCGCGCTCGATCCGCAATAAACACACACCGCCTTGGGCATTGCCATGGCGCTTTTCCTTCCTCGTTCTGTCAGTCCATCCCCAGGACATCGACCGTGCGTTCACCGGCCCGCAGGCCGAAACGAACGCGGCCGTGGGACACAACGCTGCCCCTTCATCCGGGCCGACGGGGACCCTGCGCGTCAAGTCCGCTTTTGTGGCAGGGCTCAAGCGCCTACACTAGGCCGGTCATTGGGGGAACAATGTGGGGCAAACCGGAGAGGGTGTGGCCATGCGTGTGGCGCTGCTTTTGGCGAGTTTCTTGGGCTTCGGGGTTGCGCTCAGCACCATTGTCTGGGTGTTGCTCCAGCCGCCCGCATCGGGCCCCAAACCCGCCGCCCTCGAAGAGAAGGCCGAAGCGCGGACCAGCCCAGAGGCGCAGAGCGAGGACGCGCCGCTTCGGAGCGACGCTCTGGAGTCCTCCCCGGTGTCCGCATCTTCCCAAGAGGATTTCCCTCCGCCTGGTGTGGCGGTCGAAGACATGGCCGGCGCCGCCCGCCCAATGACGGCGGAGACCTTGAGCGATCCGGGTGTGGCGGTCGAAGACATGGCCGGCGCCGCCCGCGATCCTGTGCGACCCATTGATGAAGGGTCCGTGGCCGACCGGGAGGCGGGCGACGAAGCGGCGGAGGATGGTCAGGATGCTGCGCCGCCGGTCGCCACACGGCCGACCTTCGACATCGTGCGCATCGATCGGACGGGATCGGCTGTGATTGCCGGCCGTTCGGCGCCGGAGGCGGACGTCGCCGTCATGATTGACGGCGCATCCATCGGCCAGGCCATAGCGGATCGCTATGGCCAATGGGTGATGGTGATCGATACGCCGCTCGATCAGGGCACGGTGCGCCTGACGCTGGAGTCCCAGTTGGGAAAGGCGGGCGCGGCGGTCGCCTCCGAACAGGAAGTTGTGGTCGCTGTGCCGGAGCGGCCGGGGCGCAATCCGCTCGTGGTGCTGGGGGGCGGGGATGGCCCGTCCCGTGTGCTCCAGACATCCGAGGAGGCGCTCTACGCCAACGATCTCATGGTCGAAACCATCGATTACGATGCCTCGGGAGCGGTCAATATCAGCGGCCGGGCCCTCGCCAGATCCGCCGTGTGGGCCTATGTGAATGATCGGTTGGCCGGTAAATCCATGACCGGCGAAGATGGGCGTTGGGTGCTTTCCCTCGACAGCATTGTCGGGCCTGGTCGCTACACCCTGCGGATCGACGAATTGGACGAGGCCGGCGCCATAACCCGTCGCGTCGAAATGCCTTTCGAGCGCGCCGAACCCACTGACCTTGTGTTCAACAACGACCAGGTCATCGTTCAGCCCGGAAACAATCTGTGGCGCATCGCCCGCTTCGCCTATGGCGAGGGTTTCCGCTACACCATGATCTTCGAGGCCAATCGCGATGTCATCCGCGATCCCGACCTCATCTATCCGGGGCAGGTGTTCTCCGTTCCACGGGACGAGGCCCCGGAAACGCCGTGAACCCAAACCCACTGCGAGGCCTTCCGCCCCATGACCGCTGATATGGTTGCGCCCACAGCCCAGGCCGGGGCCTCCTCCGCCCGCACGGGCCCGTCCACCGCCACGTCCAGTCGTCAGCGCCCGGCTTGGCGCATTTTTGCCGGGCTGCTGCCCTTCCTCTGGCCGGCCCACCGGCCGGGCCTGCGCCTGCGCGTGGTGTTGGCCCTCGTGGCCATGGTCGCGAGCAAGGTCATCATCGTCTATGTGCCCTTTTTCTACAAAGGCGCGGTCGATGCCCTGGGCAGCGAGGAAGGGCGCGAGGCCGCCTTGATCGCCGTACCGATCTTCCTGGTGCTGGCCTATGGGGTGGCCCGTATTCTGGGATTGCTGTTCGGCGAGGTCCAGGACGCGCTCTATGCGCGGGTGAGCGAGGCCATGCAGCGGGGTCTGGGCCTGCGCATTTTCGATCATGTGAACACCCTGTCCCTGCGCTTCCATCTGGAACGCAAGTCCGGCGGTCTCCAGCGCATCATGGGCCGGGGCCTTTACCTTGCGGACTCCCTGCTCCAGATCGTGCTGTTCCGGATCCTGCCGTCGACCATCGAATTCGTTTTCGTGGCCGCGATCCTGACCAGCGTCTTCGGGGTCGTCTACGCGCTCATCACCGGAGTGACGGTCGCGGTCTATCTGGGGGCGACCTTTGCCATTTCCGAATGGCGCAAGAAGTTCCGCCGCACCATGATCGAACTCGACTCCGCGGCCCACGCCCAGGCCATGGATGCCCTCCTCAATTTCGAGACGGTCAAATATTTCAACAATGAACGGCACGAGGCCCGGCGCTATGACGGTGCCCTCGACACTCTGGAAACGGCCAAGGTGCGGACAACGGCGTCCCTGTCCCTGCTCAACACGGTGCAGAATGTCATCTTTATTGGCGGGCTGACGGTCCTGATGCTCATGGCCGGCATGGATGTGGCCGCCGGAACGCTGACCGTGGGTGATTTCGTGATGATCAACGCCCTGGTCATCCAGCTCGGCGGGCCGCTGAACAATTACGGCTTTGTCTACCGCACCATCCAGGAAGCCCTGATCGATGCGGAACGGATGCTCGACATTCTGGACATGACGCCGGAGGTGAAAGACAAACCCGGCGCCGAGGCGCTGCGCGTCACGGGCCCGACCATCGCCTTCGAGAATGTGGATTTCCACTACGCGCCGGAGCGTAAGATCCTCCATGATGTCAGTTTCACAGTTCCGGCGGGGCGCACGGTCGGGATCGTCGGGCCCACGGGCGCCGGCAAGTCGACGCTCTCGCGGCTTCTGTTCCGTTTCTATGACGCCGTGGACGGACGGATCACCATAGACGGCCAGGACATCCGCGACGTGACTCAGGAGAGCCTGCGCAAAGCCATCGGCATGGTTCCGCAGGACACGGTCCTGTTCAACGACACTATCGGCTACAACATCGCCTATGGCCGGCCCGGCGCAACCCAGGAGGAGATCGAACGGGCGGCCGGGCTCGCCCAACTCCATGATTTCGTCGCCCGCCTGCCGCTCGGCTACGACACCGTGGTGGGCGAGCGGGGGTTGAAACTGTCCGGCGGCGAAAAACAGCGGGTGGCCATTGCGCGGACCTTGCTCAAGGATCCACCGATCCTGATGCTCGATGAGGCCACCTCGTCCCTCGATTCGCGCACCGAGGCAGACATCCAGACGGCCCTGCGCACCGTTTCGGACAATCGCACCACCCTGATGATCGCCCATCGCCTGTCCACCGTGATGCATGCGGACGAAATCCTGGTGATCGATGACGGCCGGATTGTGGAACGGGGCCGCCATGGCGATCTGTTGGCGGCCGGCGGCATGTATGCGGGCCTGTGGCGCCAGCAGGTGGAGGCCCAGGACGAAGAGGCCCAGCACGGCGAGGCGCCGGACCGCGAAGGGGGCGAGGGCAAATCCGAAACGGACCAGCGGTCGGCCGCGCGCAGCGCGTGATCGTCGCGCGGAACCCGGCTCCCTGACAAAGACGCAGCCGTGGTTCGCTTCCGACGCATCGTCCGCGCTGTCACTGTGGACCCGGTCTGACGATCGCGAGGGTAAGACACGAAGTGCCTAATCCAGGCACGGATGGTGAGGCTCTGGCCGTGTCTCGGCTATCGTTCTGATTTCAAGGATGCCGAGACCTTGGACACACAGGCCGCGCCCGGCACGGCTGTTCTCCGGGGCGACACCTTCGTCTCCCGCCCTGCTGACACCGGATCGGTCCGTGACCGTGACTTTGGAAGACCGTGTGGCGCAACGGGATCGGGTCCTTAAGGCGGCGCTCGCGCGGGCCCGGTGGGGTGGACCGTCCGGAGGCAGAGCGTCCTGGCCCTGTGTCATACCCAGCCGGTCTGGCGCTTAATGAGGGCGATGTACCAGTCCCGGGGGAGCCATTTCAGGATTTTAAGCTGGTAGGTGAAAATCTTCGGGAAGGTGATCTCGAAGGCTTGGCGCTTTAGCCCCTTCACGATGAGGTCGGCCGCCTTTTTGGACGGGATCATGAAGGGTTTCGGAAACGCGTTATCGTCCTGGGCCGGCGTTTCAACAAATCCCGGATTGATGATGGACACCCGCACCCCATGCCGGTCGAGTTCGATCTTCATGGCCTCGGCCATATTGATCAGCGCCGCCTTGGTGGCCCCGTAAGCGGCACTTGTCGGCAGGCCGCCATAGCCGGTCACGGACGACACCATGGCGATATGCCCTTTGGATCGCCCGATCATCCGAGGAATGACGGATTCGAGGCCATAGGCGGTACCCAGCACATTGACCGAGAAGGACTTCTCGAAGATCTCCGCATCGAATTCCGGAACCTCCAGCGGAAGGTAGATGCCCGCATTGAGGATGACCAGCGCCAGGGGGCCTTGATCGGCCTCGATGGCCTCAACGACGCCGGCCATGGCGGACCGGTCCGTCACATCCGCCGCATAGGGATGAATGGAGCCCGGCAAGTCCTTGACCTCGTCAGCGAGGTCCTGAAGGTCTTTTTCGCGGCGCGCCGTGCCGGCCACGCGCCAGCCCTCGGCACACAGGGCGATGGCCGTGTCGCGGCCGATGCCCGAACTTGCCCCGGTCACCCACGCGACCCCGTCCTTGGGGCTTACGACCTGATTACGCATGGCGACGCTCCTTGCTCTTGGCCGGTTTGGCCCCACTTTCGTCCTTCAGGGACCGGAAAAACCGGGCGGCGTCTTCCTTGACCGCGTCGCGGCGTTCCGGATCCATCTTGGCCAGCGTCCTGTAGGGCATGGCGATCCTTGGATTGTCCTTCAGGTGCTCTTCATTCTCGATAAGAAAGTTCCAGTACAGATAATTAAACGGGCAGGCCTGAGCGCCGTTCTTTTTCGACACTTTATAGTGGCAGGATTTGCAGTAATTGCTCATCCGATTGATGTAGGCGCCGCTCGCGGCATAGGGTTTGGATGCGAGCAGTCCGCCATCGGCGTAAAGGGCCATCCCGTGGGTGTTGGGCAACTGGACCCACTCATAGGCATCCGCATAGACGATGAGATACCACTCATTGACCTGCTCTGGCGAAAGGCCGGCCAGAAGCGCGAAATTGCCTGTTATCATCAGGCGCTGGATGTGGTGGGCATAGGCATTGGCTTTTGTGGTCTGCACCACATCGCGCAGACAGGCCATGCGGGTCTCGCCGGTCCAAAAGAAATCCGGCAGGGGACGGTCGGCCCCGAACGTGTTTCTTTCCTTGTAGTCCGGCATCTCTCGCCAATAGATGCCGCGGACGAATTCCCGCCAGCCCAGGATTTGGCGGATGAACCCCTCGGCAGCATTAAGCGGCACCTTGCCTTTTCGATACTGCGTTTCGGCGCCTTCACAGCAGGCCAGCGGATCGAGCAGGCCCGCGTTGAGATATTGACCGATCAGACTGTGGAACAGGTAAGGATCGCCGCCCTTCATGGCATCCTGATAGGTTCCGAACAGGGGCAGGCAGTCCTTCAGGAAATGGTCGAACAGGGTCTCGGCATCTTCCGCCGTGACAGCGAAGTCGAAGGGTTCCAGATCGCCGAAATGATCCGGAAACGCGGCTTCGACCTCCATCAGTACGCTACTGGTTATGGTGTCGGGTTCGATGCCGAGGCGCTCCGGCGGCACCACGGTTTCGGGCAACGACTCTCTATTATCGGCGTCGAAGTTCCATTGGCCTCCGGTGGGCTCGCCGCCTTTCTCCATCAGGATGCCGGTCTTGCGGCGCATTTCCCGGTAGAAAAATTCCATACGGAGCGATTTGCGTCCGTCGGCCCAGGCATTGAACTCGTCGAGGGTGGCAATGAAGCGGCTGTCCTCGCGAATCTCCACGGGGATGTTGAGACTCTTGGTCCAGCCGTCCATGTCTTCGCGCAGGCGGTATTCGCCCGGTTCGGTCACGACAATGCGTTCGGCGTCGTGATCCCGCGCAATGCGACGGACTTCGGAAAGAAGGCTACCGCCATTGTCCGGATCATCGTGGCGGACATAGGCCACACGAATGCCTTCGGCTTCAAGCCGGGCCGCGAAATGGCGCATGGCAGAAAACAGGAAGGCGATCTTCTTTTTGTGGTGCTTGACATAGGTGGCTTCGGCCCTGACCTCGGCCATGAGGACAATATCCGTCTCCATGGCCAAATCGGTCAGGCTGCTGAGGGATCGTGTCAATTGATCCCCGAGCACAAGACGCACCGTAGGGGCTGAACTCATGACTGGCCGGGCCGCAACCGGTGACGGGCGCGGGCCAGATGCGGCTCCAGAATGTTCAGGAGACGGCCGATCCGTCCCGTGAAACGCATGGGCGCGTCCACGACGGCAAAACAGATGCAGTCCTGATCGGAGGCCGCGACAGGGCGGTGGTCGATCGAGCCATCGGCCATGCACACATCGCCCACGCCATAGTGGCCCCGGGTGTCCGAGAAGGACCCGGCTAGGACCAGTGTCATTTCGAGGCCGCCATGGGTGTGCGACGGGATCGATCGGCCTGCACCGATGCACAGCAGCCGGGCTTCCTCACCCGGCTCGTCGCAATCGGGCCGGTCGGAATTGGCCGGGAGGCGACTTTCCCAAATCCCCGGGAAGAGCGGCATCCAGGAGACGGCGTCCAGATTGGGCGCGATCGCGTCGCGCAAGGGGCGCGGCAGAACCTGTGCCGGGCGGGTCAGTTCGCGCCGTCGGCGTGCGCTCGCGCGCGCATCCGTGTTGGCCGGCGCCGCATCTGCGGCGGCCAGAATGCTGGCCGCGCTGACCTGCTCGAGCGCTATCGCCGGCGCAGCCTCTTCGGCCATCGTCGCCGCGATTTCGTCGGCGATGGTCAGGCGATGGCGACACACGGGACAATAGGTGAGATGCGACGCGATGAGCAGGGCTTGCGCCCGTGACAGCGTGCCGGTCGCATAGTCCAGAAGTAGATCTTCCGGGGGGTGGTGCATCATGGGGCTGACCGTTAATCAGACACAGTTTAAGGGGTGTGACCGCAGCGTTCTCGGCAGTCGACAAGGCGACTGCGCTGGTTATGTTTTGAGGATAGGACGATCGCTTTTTGCGTCCAATGATTTGCGTCCCCATGCGCGACAGGGGCTTTCACGCCGCGGGAGCATCTGGGACCTGGATCGGCAGGTGCTCTCACGGTTTATCCGGACGCCCGCCCCCGCGCCGTCCGCGCATCGGCGCACAAGGAACAAACAAAGGACGGAAACGGTCCCATGACTTTCCTGGACGGCATGATCCCCGCCATCGGCAATACACCCCTGATCCGCCTGAAAAAAGCGTCGGAAGAGACCGGATGCACCATCCTGGGCAAGGCTGAATTCATGAATCCCGGCCAGTCGGTGAAGGACCGCGCTGCACTCGGCATCGTGAAGGACGCCGTGGCCAGCGGAAAACTGCGACCGGGCGGCGTGATCGTGGAGGGGACAGCGGGCAACACCGGCATCGGTCTGGCGCTCGTGGCCAACGCCATGGGCTTTCGCACCGTCATCGTCATTCCGGAGACCCAGAGCCAGGAAAAGAAGGACACCCTGCGCCTGTTCGGCGCCCAGGTGATCGAGGTCCCTGCCGTCCCCTATAAGGATCCCAACAACTATGTGAAATATTCCGGCCGTCTGGCCGAGGAGCTGAACGCCAAGGAGGCCAATGGGGCCATCTGGGCCAATCAGTTCGATAATGTGGCCAATCGCGAGGCCCATTATACGACGACGGGGCCCGAGATCTGGGACCAGACCGCCGGCAAGGTGGATGCGTTCGTGTCCGCTGTCGGCACGGGCGGCACCCTGGCCGGCGTCACCGCGGCCCTGAAAGAGCGCAACGGCAAAATCGTTTCCGCCCTTGCCGATCCCATGGGCGCGGCCCTTTACAATTTTTACGCCCATGGAGACCTGAAAGCCGAAGGCTCCTCAATCACCGAGGGCATCGGCCAGGGCCGGATCACGGCCAATTTGGAAGGGGCGGTGGTCGACCACGCCTTCCAAATCCCCGACAGCGAAGCCATCCCCCTCGTATTCGACCTTCTCGAACATGAGGGCCTGTGTCTGGGCGGCTCGGCCGGGGTCAATGTGGCGGGCGCGATCCGCCTTGCCCGGGAACTGGGACCGGGCCACACTATCGCTACCATTCTGTGTGACTACGGCACCCGGTATCAGAGCAAATTGTTCAACCCGGACTTTCTGACATCGAAAAATCTACCGGTGCCCGGCTGGCTCACCCGTACACCGATTGTCTCGATCTGAGGCGCCGCGCGCCGGCCGCACCCCACTCGCAAAAACCGCCAGGGAGATCCCCATGACAGGGCAACAGGGTCAAGACCCCCTCGTCAGCACCGCGTGGCTTGCCGACCATTTGAGTGCGCCCGACGTCCGGGTGGTGGACGCCTCCTGGTATCTGCCGGAAGAGGGGCGGGACGCCAAAGCCGAATATGAGGCGGGCCATATTCCGGGGGCGATCTTTTTCGACCTGATGGACGTGCGCGACAGCGCCAGTGCCTATCCCATGATGCTGCCCGACCCGGTGAAGTTTTCCTCCCGCGTCCGCACCATGGGCCTGGGCGACGGGCACCGTATCGTCGTCTATGACGGCGCCGGCCTGTTTTCCGCGGCGCGGGTCTGGTGGATGTTCCGGGTCATGGGCCACCAGGACGTGATGGTGCTCGACGGCGGCCTGCCCAAATGGAAGGCCGAGGACCGGGAGCTCGAGGATTTGCCGCCCCTCGGCGCGTCCCGGCCCCGCCACTTCACGGCCCGCAAGCGGGCGATGATGGTCCGGGACACCGATGCCGTGGCCCAGGCGGTCCAGTCCGGCAGCGCCCAGGTGGTCGATGCCCGCTCTCCCGGTCGCTTCGCCGGTGAGGAAGACGAGCCGCGGGCCGATGTGCGTCCCGGGCACATCCCGGGCAGCCTCAATGTCCATTACAAGACTCTGCTGGCGGCCGACGGCACCATGAAATCTGCGGCGGCCATCCGCGCGGCCTTCGAAAGCGCCGGCGTAGACTGGACCCGGCCGCTGATCACGAGCTGCGGTTCGGGGGTCTCGGCCGCGATCCTGTCGCTGGCGCTCGAGCGGGCCGGCCATCCGGAGGTCTCGCTCTATGACGGCTCCTGGGCGGAATGGGGCAGCCGCCATGAGTTGCCCGTCGCCACCGGGCGCAGCTGACCGGGGAGCGACCACTCAAGATGGCCCGCAGCCTCGAAACCGTGATCACATCGCTGGAAATGACGGCACGGCCCGCGATGCGGGTGCCACCGCCCCTGGGCGCGGTCGCCGTGCTTCTGGCCCGCGATGTGCCAGTGTCCTTTTTCCGGTACCTCTATCACGAGGTCGGGAACGACTGGCACTGGGTGGACCGGAAACGCCTGACCGACGCGGCCCTTGCCGACCTTCTGGCCCGGGACGATCGGCAAATCTTCGTTCTGTATATGGAGGGGGTGCCGGCGGGCTTTGCCGAACTCAATTGGTCGGGCCTCCCGCAGACGGCGGACCTCTCCTATTTCGGCCTGACGGCGCCCTATCTGGGCCGAAAGCTCGGCCCGTTCTTCCTGGCTCAGATCCTGGACATCCTGTGGTCACGCGGGCCGGAGCGGGTGACCGTGGAGACCTGCACCCTGGACCATCCCCGCGCTCTGTCGCTCTATCAGCAGGCCGGCTTCGTGGTCACGGCCCGCCGGGAACACCGGGTGGACGTGCCCGAGGACCTGCCGCCGCCGCCCTATCGGGTCGTGCCTTGACCGGTCTTTGCTGACCATCCGGTCCCGTGCAGCCAAGCGCCCCTTGCCGAGATCTGCCCAAGCGACAAAGATCATGTCGGGGCTACCGCGACGGGATCGCCGGATCCTGTTTGCGCGCCCCTTTTGCGACGTCGTGGGCCGCAGGTCCGGTCCCCGCGTGGCAGCCACAGACGGGGAGACACCCATGAGCGTCACCGACATTCTGCCCCCTGAAGACCATGCGTCTGATGCCGCCCGCCTCGCCGAGTGCCGGGCCGCGCTGGCCGGCGCCACGCTGGAGGACGAAGCCTCCGTCGTGACCCGGGCCATCGACGGCGCACGCCCCAGCCACCGGGAACGCGAGCGCATCATGGCGCGGGCCCGCGATCTGGTGCGGGCCATTCGCGCCGGGCGGCGCCAGACGGGTGGCATTGACGCGTTCCTTCAGGAATATGCCCTTTCCAGCGAGGAAGGGGTGGTGCTCATGTGCCTCGCCGAGGCCCTGCTGCGCATTCCCGATTCCGAGACCGCCGACCGGTTGATCCGGGACAAGATCGGCGGCGCCGACTGGCAGAGCCATCTGGGGCGCTCAGAGTCCCTGTTCGTCAATGCCTCGAGCTGGGGCCTGATGCTGACCGGCCGGGTCGTGCGCCTGAACGACAGCGACATCCAGGACGCCGCCGGGGTCATGCGCCGGCTTGTTCACCGCAGCGGCGAGCCCATCATCCGCAACGCCATGCTGCACGCCATGCGCATCATGGGCCGCCAATTCGTCCTTGGACGGACCATCGGCGAAGCGCTGCGCGAAGCGAAGATCGGCGGCGAGCGGGGCCTGCGCTATTCCTTCGACATGCTGGGGGAGGCGGCCCGCACTTGGGAAGACGCCGACCGCTATTTCAAATCCTACGAGAATGCCGTTCTGGCGGTGGGTGCGGCGGCCTGCGGTCCGTCGGCGGACATTCACGGCCGCAACAGCATTTCGGTCAAGCTGTCGGCGCTTCATCCGCGCTATGAGGAAGGCAAAGCGGCGCGCGTCCTCGAAGAATTGACGCCGCGCCTTGTCGCGCTTGCGTCCCGCGCCCGGGACCAGGGCATCGGCCTGACCGTGGACGCCGAGGAGGCGGACCGGCTGGAGCTGTCCCTCGATATCTTCGAGGCGGCCGCCCGGGCCCCCGACCTTGCAGGCTGGAACGGCTTCGGCCTTGCGGTGCAGGCTTATCAGCGCCGGGCCATGGGCGTGATCGACTGGCTGACCGTCCTCGCCCGGGACCTCGGCGTGCGCATGCCCGTGCGCCTCGTCAAGGGCGCCTATTGGGACACGGAAATCAAGCTGCACCAGGTGATGGGTGTCGAGAGTTTTCCCGTTTTCACCCGCAAGGCGGCGACGGATGTGTCTTATCTGGCCTGCGCGCGGGCCATGCTCGCCGCGCCGGACGCCTTCTATCCCCAATTCGCCAGCCACAATGCCCACACGGTGGCGGCCCTGTCCGTCCACGGAGAAACGGCGGATCCGAGTGAGCCCGCCCGCTTCGAATATCAGCGCCTCCACGGCATGGGCGAGCCTCTTTTCGAGAAGATCCAGGGCGGCGCGCTCGGCCGGCCCTATCCCGTGCGCCTCTACGCGCCCGTGGGCAGCCACGAGGACCTGCTCGCCTATCTCGTGCGCCGGCTGCTGGAGAATGGCGCCAACAGCTCCTTTGTCAATCGCCTTGCGGATGATGCCGCGCCCATCGACGAGATCATCGCCGATCCGGTGGACAGCATGGATCGCCTGCCGGTGAAGGCGAACGGGCGCATCACTCCGCCTGCGGACCTGTTTCCCGGCCGCAAGAATGCCAAGGGTCTGCTGTTGACGGACCGGTCCGTCGCCGGACCCTTGACGGCCCGCATCGCGGCGGAAATGGGTGTGCGGTTCAAGGCCGGACCGATCATCGGCGGGCAAATGGTCCCCGATACCGGCCGGCCCCTGTTGATCCGGGATCCGGCTGACCGGCGCCGGGTCGTGGGCACGGTGCACGAGGCCCATGTGGCCCATGTGGACCTCGCCCTGACCAAGGCGAGCGCGGCTGCACCCGCCTGGGACGCCATTGACGGGGCGAGCCGGGCCCAGCTTCTGGAGCGGGTGGCGGATCTTTATGAAGAGAACACGCCGCGCCTGATGGGCCTGTGCGTGCGGGAGGCGGGCAAGACCCTGCCCAATGCCCTGGCAGACCTGCGCGAGGCGGTGGATTTCCTGCGCTATTACGCCCAGGAGGCCCGGCGCCATTTCTCCGGGGCGGCCCGCCTGCCCGGGCCGACGGGCGAGCGCAACGAGATGAGCCTTCACGGGCGCGGCGTCTTCGCCTGTATCAGCCCCTGGAACTTCCCCATCGCGATTTTCACGGGGCAGATTTCCGCCGCCCTCGCGGCTGGCAATTGCGTCGTGGCCAAGCCCGCCGAGCAGACCCCCCTCATCGCGGCCGAGGCCGTGCGCCTGTTCCACAAGGCCGGCATTCCCGGGGACGTGCTGCATCTTCTGCCCGGCGAAGGCGGCATCGTCGGGGCGGCGTTGGTGCAGGATTCTCGGGTTTCCGGCGTGGCCTTCACGGGCTCGACGGAAACGGCCCGTCTGATCAACCGGTCCCTCGCCGGACGGGACGGGCCCATCGTGCCCTTGATCGCCGAGACCGGGGGCCAGAACGCCATGATCGTGGACTCCTCGGCCCTACCCGAACAGGTGGTCAAGGACGTGCTCGCCTCCGCCTTTGACAGCGCCGGCCAGCGGTGCAGTGCCCTGCGGGTCCTGTGCCTCCAGGAGGATATTGCCGACCGGGTGATCACCATGCTGACGGGCGCCATGGCCACCCTGACGCCCGGAGATCCCATGCTGCTCTCCACCGATGTGGGTCCGGTGATTGACGGCGATGCCTTAGCCATGTTGGAGGATCACGCGGCCCGCATGGAGCGAAAGGGCCGTGTGCTGTTCGAAGGACCGCTTGGCAT
This sequence comes from Alphaproteobacteria bacterium, assembly GCA_050331455.1. Lineage (GTDB taxonomy): Bacteria > Pseudomonadota > Alphaproteobacteria > JAJFIK01 > JAJFIK01 > CAYUYV01. Next base: position 9,892 of record JBHJGV010000033.1, on the reverse strand, counting down.
GGGCACCGAGCACGGAACGTTTTTCGGGCCGCGGGCGGTGGAGATTGCCGGTCTCGAGGTGCTGGAACGGGAGATCTTCGGCCCCTTCCTCCATGTGATCCGCTACAAGGCCGAGGGCCTTGCCGATCTGTGCGAGGCGATCAACGGGCTGGGCTACGGCCTGACCCTGGGCGTGCACACGCGCATCGAGGAGACGGCGCGCGAAGTGGCGGCCCGGGTGCGGGTCGGCAACATCTATGTGAACCGGAACCAGATCGGCGCCGTGGTCGGGGCCCAGCCCTTCGGCGGCGAGGGTCTTTCGGGCACCGGGCCCAAGGCCGGCGGGCCCCATTACCTGTTCCGCTACGCCACCGAACGGGTGATCAGCACGGACACGACCGCGGCAGGCGGCAACGCCGCGCTGATGTCCCAGGGAGACCAGGACTAAGCCGGTTGCGCGCGGCCTGTCTTTCTGGGACGCTTCCACCACACTGTGCAGGTTTAGCGGGTGCCGGGCCGGGAAACGGCCGGGCACCCTTGCGTGTTGGTCCCTCGGGGGGACGGAAGGAGCGGGGATGGTTGCGGACATGCTGGGCCTTGAGGAGGCCCATGTCATCAATTTCGTCATTCTGGTGGTGGTCGCTGTCCTGACCTCGCTGCTGCTGCTGACGCGGCGCAATCCGGTCAGTTACGTGCTGAGCTTTTTCCGCGCGCTCTACCGGGCGACCATACGCAAGTTCATTCGTGCGTTGCGAACCATGGCCGGGCTGAAGGTCACAGCGGCCCTCGACGCGCCCCGGGGGCCGACCCTGTTCGCGGCCCTCGCGCGGCTCTTCAAATCCCAGACCATCACAGACCAGACGCTGGCCCGCATCGCCAAGCGGCGCAGCGTTCAACTGACCCAACATAATGAGCTGTTTTTCAGCTGGCTGCGCCCGACGGCCTCGAGCATTCCGAGTAGCGATCAGTACACAGCGGAGTTGGCGCGGATCGATGCGGAAAAATCAAACCGGGTGTTCCACTACAATCTGCCGGTGACGGAGGTGCTGACCGGGAACGAGCGGCTGGTGCGCAATCCGGAAACCGGCGATTTCGACATGCTGCCGCTTCACGAGCACCTTTACGAGGACGTGCATTCCAGCCTGATCATCCGGCTGTTCCGGGGCGATGAGGGCGTGCGCGCCTCCCGTCCCCTGGATGACGAGGGCGAGGGGGCATCGGAGGCCCCGGAGGACGTGCCGGAGCCCCTGGAGGAGGGGCCCGACGACGTCTACTATCACGTGATCAACAGTATGCGGAAGACGATCAATGACAACACCCGCATGCTGGCCAGTATTCTGTCCCTGATTCTCGCCGTCAATGTGCTGATCATCATCTATTGTTTCGACCTGATCCAGCTGTTCGGTATCGAAAATGAGTCCTGGCGCCTGCCCTTGGGGCTCATGGGCCAGACCTTCTACACCCTTGACCTTACACACACCCTCATCGTGACGGGCACCACTCTGGTGTCGTTGTTCCTGACCTGGATCATGTACAGCCTCGGCTACCGCTATGCCCAGCGCAACAACGGACGGGAGCTCGATGCCTATGTGCGGGCCTATCTTGCGCATCTGAACAACCGTTTCCGGGAGGCGGACGCCTCACTGCGCGACACGATCGGCGGTGTCGGGGCCATGGAGTCGGACGGCGACCAAAGGGACATGTCCGGCATCTGGTTCATGAACATGCACTGGATAGCGTGGCGTTGTTTTTTCGTGGAGTGGTACCTGCGCAGCATGTTCTACCAGGTGGTGCGCAACACGAGCTACTATATGTTTTTCATTCCGGTGGCGTTTTTGGTGGCACTGCTCGTCAGTATGCTGCTGTTGAACGGGGATCTGCAGGATCGGGTCCTGACCATGCCCGTGACCAATCTGGCCTTCTTTGCCGTGACCTTCTGGGTTTATCTGCGATGCATCACCAGCGCCGGCACCCTGCTGCGTCAGACCATCGACGAGGACACCTGGATGGAATTCCACCGGCTGCGCCTGGAGGAAACCACCAACGCCGTCATCAAGCGGTTCCTCCGGGAAATCCAGAACTGGCGCGACCGTTACCGCCAAAGTGGCCCGGGAGGAGGAGGCTAAAACCAGGCAGCGACCGACCCGATCCGCTTTCGAGAAATGGCTGGAGATCCATTGCCATGACCACCGCGAAGCGGTTGGCCCGCTTTCCGTTTATAACTGTTCATGCACCGCGTGTTTCTGGCTGGCAAACAGGGAATACAGGACCGGGGCAGCAATCAGCGTGAAGAGGGTACCGATGATCATGCCACCGACCAGGACAAAGCCGATGGAGTTTCGGGCGCCGGCCCCGGGCCCTGAAACCAGGATCAGGGGCAGGTGGCCGACCACCGTGGCGATGGTGGTCATCAGGACGGGGCGCAAGCGGACGATGGCGGCCTCTCGCGCGGCTTCGAAGCGCGTGCGGCCCCTCTCCTGAAGGTCGTTCGCGAACTCCACGATGAGGATGCCGTTTTTCGCCACGAGGCCCACCAGGGTGATGAGGCCGATCTGAGTGAAAATGTTGATGGTTGTGAAATCCGTGAAGGTGAAGATCAGCGCACCCGACAGGGCGAGCGGCACGGAGCCCAGCAGCACGACCAGCGGATCCCGGAAACTCTGGAACTGGGCCGCAAGCAGCAGATAGACCGCCACGATGGAAATGCCCAGAACGCCGGCCAGGGTCTCACCCTCGCTGCGGATCTGGCGGGATTCGCCCGCATAATCGATGTCGTAGGTCGCAGGTAGACGGTCCGCCGCCGCCTCTTCCAGGATCGCAAGGCCCGTCTCCTTGGTGGTGCCCGGCACCAGACCGCCGAATACCCGGAAGGCGTTGAGCTGCTGGAAGCGGCCGAGGGCCCGGGGCACCGTCTCGTCCACCAGCCGCGCCATGGAGGAGAGCGGAAGCAGCGCTCCCGACGGCGTCTGAATCTGGATCAGATCGAGGGTCGCGGGCGACAGGCGCAGATCGTCCTCAAGCTGAGGGATGACCTTGTAGGACCGGCCCTGATAATCGAACCGGCTGACATGGGCGCCGGACAGGAACACGCCGAGCTGGTCGGATACATCCGCCGCCGTCATGCCGAGATCGGCGATCCGGTCCCGGTCCAGCTCCAGGCGCGTCGCGCCCCGGTCGATCTTCAGGTCCGTGTCCACGAAGATGAAGCTGCCGCTGTCCAGCGCCGCGCCCACCAGGGCCTCGGCATAGGGCAGCATCCGCTCCGGCGGCGCCGTGGACAGGACGACCATCTCCACATCGAAATTGCCTGCATTGGGCAGGGCCGAAGGCAGGATGGGAAAGACCCGAATGCCCGGCTGTTCGCCGAGGGCGAAAAACACCGGCTGCAGAAGATCCGGCGCCGTCACGCTGCGTTCCTTCCAGGGCACGAGTTCGAGGCCGCCGAAGCCGCCCGAGGGCGTGCGCACGGACCAGACATAATCGGCCCCGTCCGTGGTCAAGAGCCGCTCCACGGTCTCATTGGCGTAGGCCACGGTATAGTCGAGGGAGGCATCGGGTGCCGATTGCAGCACCACATTGATCGAGCCCTGATCTTCCACCGGCGCCAGTTCTTTCAGGGAGAAAAGATAGAGCAGCGGCGAAATCGCGATGGTCGCCACGGCAAAGAACAGCACCGGCCCCCGATAGGCGAGGGCCCCGTCGAGCACGGGCTCGTACATCCGCCGGATCCGCTCGAACATGTCCATGGCGAGGCGGGCGACAAAGCCTTGGTCCCGCCCCGAAGCGAGGGCCGCGCTCATGGCCGGCGACAGGGTCAGCGCCACCACGCCCGAGACCATCACGGCAATGGCCAGGGTAAAGGCGAATTCCTTGAACAGCGCCCCCGTCAGCCCGCCAAGGAATCCGATGGGCGCATAGACGGCGGCCAGGGTGACGGTCATGGAAATGATCGGAAAAAACAGTTGGCGCACAGTCAACAGGGCGGCCTCCCCATTGGGCCTGCCCTCGCGAATATGCCGCGCCGTGTTCTCCACCACCACAATAGCATCGTCCACCACCAGACCGACGGCGAGCACAATGGCCAGGATGGTCAGCACATTGAGGGAAAAGCCCATAGCCCACATGGCCGCCACGGCGCCGAGCAGGGAAATCGGAATGGCCACCAGGGGCACGAAGGCGGTTCGGATGGAGCCCAGGAACAAAACCACCACGATGCTCACGATCAGGATGGTCTCGGCCAGGGTGATGGCGATCTCGGTCAGCGCATCCCGCGTGTAAAGCGTGCCGTCATAAGCCATCTCGATCTTGATGTCGTCGGGAACCACGGCCCGCGCCTCGTCCAGGGCGACATAAAGGGCGTCGGCAATGTCGAGTTCGTTTGCGCCCACGGCCGGCCACACCGAAAGATAGACCGCTTCCTCGGTATCCAGGCGCACGTCGAGATCGCCTTCTTCCGAGCCCAGTTCCACCCGGGCGACATCGGCAAGGCGCACGGTTGCCCCGTCCTCGCGCCTCAGCACAATGCGCTCGAAATCCTCCGGCCGCTGGAGAACGGTGTCGGCCCGCAGATCCGTCTCGATGGCCTGATTCTCGGCGGACCCGATGGGCGCAACGAGATTGTTCCGGGTGAGGGCCGCGCGAATGTCGTTGGCGCTGATCCTGAAACCGGCGAGCTTCACCGGGTCGAGCCACACCCGCATGGCCGGGGGGCGCGCGCCCTCAAGGCCGATACGCTGGACGCCAGGCAGCGAGGACAGGGCCGGTTGCACCTCCCGGGCCAGATATTCGGAGATCTCCGCGCGGGTTCTCTGTTTCGAGGTCACGGCCACGTAAAATGTCGCCTGCGGACGGTCGGCCCGCTGGATTTCAATGGCGGGCGGCTCGGCCTCCTCCGGCAGGTCGGACGCGATGGCGTCGAGCTGGGCGGAGACCTGGGCCAGGCTCCGGGCCGCATCGGCGTCATATTGCAGCCAGACGGTAACTGTGGACACGCCGGCCGTGGTCTGGCTGTCCACATAGTCGATGTCCGGCACGGCGGACACGGCCCGCTCGATCGGCTCTGTGACAAAGCCTTTCACATCCGCGGCGGACGCGCCCACGAAGCTCGTTGTAATGATGAGACTGGAGGCGTCGATCTGGGGAAATTGCTGTACGGACAGCTCGAACGCCGCCCGCACACCCAGGAGCAAGATAAAAAAGCTAAGGACACCGGCCAGAACCGGACGGCGCACGAACACATCGACGGGGGAGCGCCGCAAGGCGTGCCCGGCGCCTTCCGCCGTGCCTTGATGGTCGCCTTGGGAGCCGCTCATGGCCGGGCCTCCGCTTGGGCGCCATCCCGCGCCACAGGCCTCACCAGGGCACCGTCACGGAGCTTGAAGACCCCGTCGGCGGCGATGCGGGCGCCGGCCTCAAGCCCTGAGCGGATCACGACCTCGTCGGACCCGATCACGGACCCGGCCTGGACGATCACCGCCTTGGCGCGGGTCTGGCCGTCGACCTCCTGGAGCACGAAGACCGTGTCGCCATAGGGCGTGCGCATCAGGGCTGTCCGGGGAATGACCACCCGGTCCGCCGGAGGGCCAATGGGCACGGAAACGGTCACGAGGCTGCCGGCCGGTGCGCGGCCCCCCAGACCGGCGATGACGGCCCGGAAGGACAGGCTGCGGGAGCCCGCATCGATGGCCGGCTCCCGGGCGCTGACCCGGGCGCTGACGGTCAGGGTGCCGATCTGGACGGTCACGGGATCCCGCTCGTCGAAGGCCAGGGCGGCGGCCTGGGGCAGGGCGAAATCCACATACATGTCCGGGTCGAGCCCGACAATGCGGGTCACGAGGTCGCCTTCAGAGACATATTGGCCGGGTTTCAGATCGGTGATGCCCACCCGTCCGGCGAAGGGCGCGCGGATGGTCTTGCGGTCGATGGCGGTTTTCAAGGTCTCGACCCGGGCCAGGGCGATCGCAGCCTCGGCTTCGGCACTCTGGAGGCGACTTTCCGTGCCCGTACCCTCGCGGAACAGTTTGCGCTGGCGGGAAGCCTCGTTTCGGGCGCGGCGGGCTTCAACTTCTGCGGCCTTGAGATCCGCTTCTTCCTCGGCCACGTCGATCTGGACGAGCAAGGCTTCGGCCTCCACCGCGTCTCCCGACTGAAAATTGACCGCGCGAATGACGCCGGCCCGCTCCACCCTCAATTCCACGATGTTCTTGGCCTGAAGGGCGCCGATGGCGGTTGCCGTGGGCGCAATGGGCCGGGTGGTCGCGACGGCTTCGATCACCGCCTCAGCCGGTTCAGGGAAACTTTCGCCATAGGCGATGGCGGCCATGACCTGCATGGTCTTGATCGCGGCCAGGCCGATGATGACCACCAGCACGGCAACGACCGACAGAAGCCATGCCAGTCGCGGCCGCCGGCCCCGCACCGGGCCGCGCTCATAGCCCTCGTTCGAGCGGGCGGGCCCCTCTTGACTGATGTCCACGACGATCTCCCGATGCGATGCGGCCCTAACACAAGGGTGGTGGGTGGGTTTGCTCCCAGTGTCGCAGGACCCAAAGCGGTATTGGAATTAGGAGAGACGCTGTCTGCGCCAAGAGGGGAAGGAAAAAATGGATGGACGGGCCGAGGACCGGGCGACGACGGCGGTCAGAAGCGGCGCTGCCCGGTCTCGAAGCCGGCCAGATTGGCCAGATGCACGGCAAACAGCAGGCCGATGACGACGCAGGCGATCATCAGACTGGTCCAGGGGATCAGGCGCACCCGGGTTGGGTCCGGCGCCCGCTCCGCCTGCCACCAGGCGAGCAGCCCGAAGCCCGTGCAGACCCCCAGGCCGATCAGTGTCATCGTCCAACCCATGGCGTTCCCGATGCCGAAACCGTGCGTTCCACCCGATGTCATACGGGATCGACGGCCTTCAGGTCCACGCCGTGGCCCCACAGGCGGCGCACATGGCCAAGAGTGCGATCGAGGCCCTTCTGGGTGAGCGGCACGCCCCGGTGGCGGGTGTGCTCCAGCCGCAGGACCCGGTCGCTGCGCAGATTGGCTTCCACCACCTGCAGGTTGGGTTCGAGCCGGCCGATATCATACATGGACGCGAGCGCCGCGCGGACATCCGTGTAGCCGCGCTCGTCGTGGATCGCCGCGACCTCATAATAGGGCGCATCATCCGCGTCCCTCAATTCGAACAAGCGCAGCTCCCGCATCAGCCGTGGGCTGAGATATTGCAGGATGAAGCTTTCGTCCCGGAAATTGGCCCAGGCGTGGCGTAGCACGGCGCGCCAGTCCCCACACCCGGCAATGTCCGGGAACCAATGCCGGTCCTCCTCAGTGGGGTCCTCGCACAGGCGGCGGATGTCGCTCATCATGGCAAAGCCCAACGCATAGGGATTAAAGCCCCGATAGCGCGGATCGTCGAAGCCGGGCTGAAAAACGACCTGGGCGTGGGAGTGGAGAAACTCCAGCATGGAGCCTTCGCCGAGCCGCCCCTGGTCATAGAGCGTGGACAAAACATAGTGGTGGACGAAGGTCGCGCAGCCCTCGTTCATCATCTTGGTCTGCTTCATGGGATAGAAATACTGGGCCACATTGCGCACGATGCGTAAGATTTCCCGCTGCCAGGGGCGCAGGACGGGGCTGTGCTTTTCCAGGAAGTAAAGGAGGTTCTCCTCCGGAAGCTGCATTTTCTGACGGTCCTCCGCCGCCAGATCGGACAGGCCCGCCACATCCGTGCTTTGGTCGAGGGCCGCGTCCGGGCCTTCGCCGTCCTGCTGGGGCAGGGTGCGCCACAGATCGTTGAAGGTGGCCCGGTCATGGGCAAGACGCCTGCGGACCTTTTCCAGGCGCTCCTCATCCGAAAGGCGGGGCGGGCGGGAATAGCGGAACACCCCCTGGTCCATCAGGGCGTGGGCGGCGTCCACGATGTCCTCGACCGCCTCCAGCCCGAATTCCTCCTCGCACATGGCAATGTAGCGGCGCGCGAAATTCAGATAGTCGAGAATGGCTTCGGCATCGGTCCATTGCTGGAACAGGTAGTTGTTCTTGAAGAAGTGGTTGTGGCCGAGCCCGGCATGGGCCATGACCAGCGTCTGCATGGTCATGGTGTTCTCTTCCATCAGAAAATTGATACACGGATTGGAATTGATCACGATCTCATAGGCGAGCGCCGTGTAGCCCTTCTGATAAAGGGTTTGCTCGCGGGCGAAGATCTTACCGAAGGACCAGTGCGGGTACATCAGCGGCATGCCGTGGGACGAATAAGCGTCCAGCATCTGCTCGGCGGAGATGATCTCGATCTGGTTCGGGTAAAGATCGAGACCGAGATCCTCAATGCCGATCTCCTCAATGGCATCATAGACCCGTTTCAGAGTCTCGAAATCCCATTCGTTGTCCGTGAACAAAAGCCCGCTCATGGCGCCGTCTCCCGGACCCGCGCCGCGCCCTGTGCCCTATTCCGGGGCGTGAACAGCTCCCGGAACACCGGGAATACATCCTGGGGCCGGCCGACCCGTTTCATGGCGAAATGGGGCCAGGTGTTGTGCACCTGCCGATAGGCCCGCCACAGTTCTGCACCGGTTTCCTCGTCGGAAAAGACCTCCAATTCGCGCTCATCCAGGATCTCGATGTAAGCGAAATGGCGCACCTGGGGCAGGATATCCGTATTCAGCAGATCCACGCAGCGCGCCGCGTCTCCAGACTGGGTGTAGCCGTCGGAGGCCTGGGCGGCATAGACGTTCCAGGCGGCCGGGTCATAGCGTTCGCCCCACACCTTGAGCATTTGCTGGAGGGCCGTGGAGACCACGGTGCCGCCGGATTGGCGGGCATAAAAGAAGGTCTCCTCGTCCACCTCCTGCGCTTCGTGGGTGTGGCGGATAAAGACGATATCCAGCCGATCATATCGACGCTTGAGGAACAGGTGCAGCAGCATGAAGAAGCGCTTGGCGAGGTCTTTCAGACCCTCGGTCATCGACGCGGACGCGTCCATCAGACAGAACATCACCGCTTGGGTGGTGGGCTGCGGGCGCTGCTCGAAGCGGCGATAGCGCAGATCCAGCGGGTCGATGTAGCTGATCAGGCGCCGGCGCCGCTCGAGCGCCTCGAGCTCGACCCGCAGCCGCAGCGCCCGCTCGGTCTCGCCGGCGGCCTCGGCCTCGGCCAGCGCGGCTTCGAGCGCCTTGATCTCCTCGGACTTCGGCCGCCGCAGCGCGATCCGACGCGCCAGAGAATTCCGCATGGTCCGCGTGTAGGCGAGTTTCGCCGGCGGTCCGTCGCTGGTGAACCCGGCCCGGACCGGGTGCGGCGATTTCAGTTTCGCCAGCTTGCGCTTCACCAGATTGGGCAGCGCGAGATCCTCGAAAAACACCTCGAGGAACTCTTCCTTGGTGAGGGTGAAGGTGAAGTCGTCGTCGCCCTCGCCGTCCGGAGCGCCATCCGACCCGCGCCCGCCGCCGCCCTGGGGCGGCTTCGGGATCACGTCGCCCACCTGGTACTCTTCGTTGCCGGGCAGCACGAATTCGCGTCGGCCTTGTTCCGAGCCGAGGCCGAAGGACGGCTCGCGAACCGACTTGGCGCGGATGCGGATCTTCTCCTGGCCTTCGACGTCGGACACTTTGCGCTTTTTCAGCGCGTCCTGCACGGCCTCGCGGATGTCGGCCTTGGCCCGGCGAATGAAGCGCTGGCGGTTGCCCAGGCTTTTCGACTTCGGGTTCAGGCGCCGATCGATGATGTGCATGCGGCCCTTTCTCAACGTCAGCCGACGTCGCCGGCCCGGCGGGCGCGGGCGTTGCCGACCGCGACGCGGTTTCCTTGGCCGCCGGGCGGCAAACCAACCCTTAGAGTGAGACACCGAAAGCGGTCGAACAAGCGCGGCTTGTCCGTCCGCTTGGGTTTTTTTCGCGCAATCGCGCGGCGCCGAGCCCGTCGG
>JBHJGV010000032.1:0-62587 GCA_050331455.1 Alphaproteobacteria bacterium | reverse complement strand
CCCCTTCAATCATCTCCGCTCACGGCTTGCGGTTGTTTCTCACTAGTCCGGGTGGAGTATCTGCGTTGCGCAGGGCCTGTCAAACAGGGGGCCCGCGGGCCACCCTTCCCCCCGATCAACTAAAAGGCCCGCGCGATCGGTCGGATCGCGCGGGCCCATGCCTGTCCGGAACAGGACCGGAGAAGAGCCGTCTTTAGAAGGCGAAGTCGTCTTCCTGCAGGGCGATGGTGTTTTCCAGCAGCAGGGTGGAGCCGTCGGCGAAGGTCAGGCTGAGGGCGGTTGCGCCGTTTTCGAGGCTGAGGCGGTCCGTGAGACCCACATCCGTGGCATCCACCGTGTCATCCGCGTTCACGTCGAACGTGTCGAAACTGTCCCCGGTGGTGCGAGCATTGATCACATCGTCGCCGGCCTGGTCGAAATCGACGATCACATCGTCTCCGAACTGAACATCGAGCACGAAGGTGTCGTCGCCGTCTCCGCCGGTCAGGGTGTCGTTGCCGCCGGCCCCGCGCAGCGCGTCGTTGCCCGCGGTCCCGGTCAGGGCTTCGGCGCTGTCGTCACCGGCCACCACACGACCCGGCATGTCCGAGCCGAACACGACATAGCTCTCGCCGGCGCCGTTCCGCCCGTTGGGATCGGCGAGATAGGCGCCGATGATCAGGTCATCGAAGCCGTCGCCATTGACATCGCCGGTGCCGTCGGCGGCGCCGCCGGACAGGTCATTGGGGGTGATGCCGTTGACGAAGAAGCCGTCCGCACCGTCGAGGTCGCCGAGCGACCAGGTGCCCGACGCGCCCACATCCGAGGCCCCGAAGATCACATAGCTCTGGCCCGCATTGGTCCGCCCGTCCGGGTTGGCCCGCACCGCGCCGACAATGATGTCGTCGAAGCCGTCCTGGTTGATGTCACCGGCGGAGGCCACGACACGGCCGGCAAAATCCCCGGCCTCGATGCCCCCGAGGATGAAGCCGTTGGTGCCGTCAAGGGACGACAGCTCAACCGTCGCATCCGGATTGGATGTGCCGAAGAGGACATAGCTCTCGCCGGCATTGTCGTCCCCGGTCCGGTCGCCGCGTTCGGCGGAGATGATCAGGTCACCGATCCCATCGCCATTGACGTCGCCGGCCCCGGAAACCTCCCGGCCCGACGCATCGCCGGCATCGATACCATTGATGGTAAAGCCGTTCGTGCCGTCCAGTTCCGACAGTTCCAGATCGCCGCGGAAGGACTCGCTGGAGCCGAACACCACATAGCTTTCGCCGGCCAGCAGGCGGCCGTCCGGATCGCCGAACACCGCGCCGATCACGAGGTCGTCGATAGTGTCGCCGTTCACGTCTCCCGCCCAGGACACCGAGCGGCCCGAGCGGTCGGCGATGTCGATCCCTTCGATCTGGAAGCCGTTGGCGCCGTTGAGATCACGGGGATCAAAAGAGCCCGAAGCCCCCAGCCCCGAACCGCCGAACACGACATAGCTTTCGCCGCTGTCATTGAGACCGTTCGCATTCGCCCCGAAGGAGCCGACGATCAGGTCGTTGACGCCGTCATCGTTGATGTCCCCGGCCCCCGAGACGGATGTCCCGAAAAACGTTCCGAAGCCGAGCCCATCCATGGTGAAGCCGTTCGTGCCGTCGAGGGACGACAGGTCGAGTTCGGAGTCGAAACCGTCCGATGAGCCGAAGACCACATAGCTCTGGCCGGTGTCCGTCCGCCCGTCCACATCGGCGAGGTCGGCACCGATGATCAGGTCGTCGATGCCATCGTCATTGATGTCACCCAGATTGGACACATCGAGGCGGTGGCCATCCCCGGCGCCGATGCCGTTGAGGGCAAAGCCGTTCGTTCCATCAATGCCGGACAGATCGATGGTCGTACCCAGACCCGAGCCGCCAAAGACCACATAGGTCACGCCGCTGTCCGTGGCGCCGCCATCCGCTTTGCGCGCGCCGATCAGCAGATCCTGGAAGCCATCGTCATTGATGTCGCCGGCACCGGATACGGTGAAGCCCGACTCGTCGCCTGCATTGGCGCCCGTGATCATGATGCCGTTGGCACCGTCGAGATCGTCGAGATTGAGGCCCGCCACATCGATCAGGAAGGCGGCGGCCGCCTGGTTGTCGAGGCCTCCGCTGTCGGTGGCGGCCCCGGAGCCCACATCGACGCTGAGCACACCGCGCCCTGAGGGATCGATCAGGGCAGTGTAGGTGCGGGCATCAACTTCCGTCACGGGACCCGATACGCTGCCGCCGGACACGATGAGGTCCGAGGCGTCGAAGCCCGTCACATCGTCGCTGAAGGTGACCGTGACCTCGAAGGCTTCACCGGAGGACACGTCGCCTACCGCACTCGTGATTTCCGTGGTCGGACCGGTGGCGGCCACCCCGAAGATCACATAGGCCTCGCCCGCATCGACCGCACCGTCCACATCCGCCAGATAGGCCCCGATGATGAGGTCGTCGACGCCGTCGCCATTGACGTCGCCCGTCCCGGCCACCGAGCCGCCGGACAGGTCATTCGGCATCACACCGTTGACGATGAACCCATTGTCGCCGTCCAGATCGCCGAGGGACTGGCTGCCGGACGCACCCAGATCGCTCGACCCGAACACCACATAGCTTTGGCCGGCCTGGGGACGTCCGTCCGGATCGGCGCCGACGGCACCAATGATCAGGTCACCAAAGCCGTCCTTGTTGAGATCGCCCGCGCTGGACACGGACCGTCCCGTAAAGTCGCCACCGTCGACGCCGGTCAGGATAAAGCCGTTGGTGCCATCGAGTTCGGAGAACTCCAGCTCGGCAGCGGCGCCCGTCGAGCCGAACTGGGTCGAACCGAAGACCACATAGGACTCGCCGCGATCATTGGCACCCGGACCGTCGGCCCGCTCACCGGCCACGATGAGATCGTCGATGCCGTCGCCGTTTACATCGCCCGCACTGGAGACCGAGCGGGCCGACGCGTCGCCGGCCCCAATGCCGTTCAGCTGGAAGCCATTCCGTCCGTCCAGGGAAGACAGTTCGAGATCGCCCTGGAAACCGGTGCTGGAGCCGAAGACCACATAGCTTTCGCCGGCCAGCAGACGCCCGCCTGGATCGCCGAATGTGGCGCCAATAATCAGGTCGTCGATGCCGTCGCCATTCACGTCGCCGGCCCCGGAGACCGAACGGCCCGACCGGTCGGCAATGTCGATGCCTTCGATCTGGAAGCCGTTGCCGCCATTCAGGTCGCGGGGATTGAACGAGCCGGTGCTGCCGAGGCCGGAGCCGCCGAAGACCACATAGCTTTCGCCGCTGTCGTTGCGGCCGTTTGCATTGGCGCCGAAGGAGCCGATGATGAAGTCGTTCACGCCGTCATCGTTGATGTCGCCCACGCCCGAGACCGACGATCCGAACACGGTGCCGAACCCCAGACCGTCCAGCGTGAAGCCATTCGATCCGTTCAGGGACGACAGGGCGAGTTCCGCGGAAAAGCCCGTGGACGATCCGAAGACCACATAGCTCTGGCCCGTATCCACGCGGCCGTCGATGTCAACTTCATCCGCACCGATGATCAAATCGTCGATGCCGTCCCCATTGACGTCACCCAGGCTGGACACGTCGAGGAAGCCGCCCGTGAGGGCGCTGCCGTCCACGCCATTGCCGACCCCGTTCAAGGCGAAGCCGTTGGACCCGTCGAGGGTCGACAGGTCGACGCTGCCATCGGCACCGAAACCAAGGCCGCCAAAGACCACATAGGTGACGCCGCTGTCGGTGGCACCGCCGTCGGCAAAGCGGGCGCCGACGATAATGTCTTGAAAGCCGTCATTGTTGATGTCGCCGGCGCCGGACACGGCAAAACCGGCCTGGTCGCCCTCGTTGACGCCATTGATGACAAACCCGTTGCCACCGTCGAGATCTGAAAGCTCAAACACGGCAGGAAACTCCTCAAGACCCATGGGAACAGAAACCACAGGCGCATCGCCGTCGTCATTGACGATGACACCCTCGAAAACAGACGCGTCGGGATCAAGCGTCGCGCCGGAGACGTTGGTCAGCGTGACCTCGAAGCTTTCATCCGGCTCCGGCGTGCTGTCCCCGACAATGTCGAACGTGACGAGCTTGTTGGTCTCGCCGGGCATGAACGCGACCGTGACCATGTCCTCGCCTTCCGCGAAATCATCGGAATCGGCGCTGTCACCACTGCCCGGCCCGATGACCACATCCACAGAGCTTGCCTCAAGCGTCGAGCCGCTCCGGATCACCTCGATTTCCACCGTACTGTCGGCGCCGGTGCCCTCTGCATCCGGCACATCCACCGTGAAACCGATGACCGGCAGGGGCGTGGCATCATCGTTCCGGATGATCGAGGAGGCCGTTGGTGCAGCAACCAGCGCCGAAGGATCCGTGGTGTTGATCGTGACGGTGAAACGCTCGTCCGTCTCCGCCACGGTATCGCCGCTGACCAGCACGCTAATCGTTTCGGTCTCGTCGCCATCGGCGAAACTGAAGACGCCCGACGGCAGGGCACCCCCGAAATCGGCGGCATTGGCGGGGTTGGCGCCGCTTCCGGCCACCGTGAATGTGCCGTCCAGGACACCGGCCGTGCTTCCCGAACGGAAGACCTCGAAGGTGAACAGGGTGGAGCCGGCATCGCCTTCAGGCTGGGACGTGGAGGTGGCCGACACGCCGATCAGCGGCACGGGGTCCGGCGCATTGTCGAGCTCGGGCGCCATTTCGGTGGGCTCGGCCGCCAGATTTGTGGCCCCCTCAGCAAAGGACGGATCGCCCGTCAGCACAAGATCGACAATCGTCTGCTCGCGGATGATGGGGTCGGTCACACCCTGCTGATCGAGCAATGCCTCGGCGGCGGAGACAAGGTCGTCCGGCAGGTCATCGACGGTCACTTCCTGCGGCGGGAAATCCAGGAGCTGGAACGTGTTCGTGTCCTGGCCCGGCCCGTAGGTGAACAGGGACGTGTCATTCGTGATCCGCCAGCTGTCGGCGAAATCATTGTACAAAACGTCGAAGTCCACGGGCAGGGACAAGGGTGAGGGATCGCCGACCACTTGGAGATCGTTGGTCGGGTTCCCGTCGAGATTGCCCAGCAAACCTTCGAAACTGCCACTGGCGCGGCCGCCATCAAGGACCAGGCACACATCGAGCCGGTCGCTGTCGAACACGGTGACCTTAACCTGTTCGCCATTCGGATAGACGATGGTGTAGACGTTATCGATCAGGAAGACCTGTCCACCGCCCGTGCTGATATTGGTGCTGCCCTCCGGAATGTCCGTGGGCACTCCATTCACGATCAAGGGTTGGTCGGCCCGCGCATCGATACTGACGGTCGAGGTGCCGACCCGGGTCGCCATGGCCGTGTTCACGGTCACGAGATCGCCGACGGGTTGGGTGCGCACCTGGATTTCAAGGGCGTCGCCGGAGGTCGCACGAGCGAGGATGTATTCACCCGCGGACTGGAAGCTGTAACCAAGACCGTCCAGAGTGACGAGATGGGGATCGCCGAAAATGTCCGCTTCGAACCCGATGGGCGGCGGCGGTGGCAGGCCATCATCATTGATGATGGTGCCGATGGCCTGACGGTTACCGAACACGACATTGGGTTCGGGCGCGCCATCGGGATCGGGGAAAGGGTCCGGCTCCGGATCGACGCTCGGCGCGCCGTCCAGAACCGTATCGTCCAGGGTCACGATAAAAGTCTCGGTCTCTTCGACGATGGTGTCGCCGATCACCGTGACCGTGAAGGTGGCGCTGGTCTCGCCATCCTCGATGGTGACGAAGCCCAGTTCCGCGGGGATACTTTCCTCCACGTCGGCATCGTCGGCCGGATCGTCGCCGAAGCCCGTGATCGTGTATTGGAAGGTCTGGTCTCCGGTATCCAGTGTGCGCGAGACCGTGAAGATGATGTCCGTGCGGTCCCCGTCATTGCCTTCCTGTACGGGGCCAGAGCTTTCGATGGTCACGACATTGGCGACCAGACCGTTCCGCACGGGGAAAATGAATTGTCCCGGCACGCCCACATTGGAACGGTTCTCCAGATCGAGAATCTCGCTTTGGAAACCGGACTCCGGAAACTCGAAAAATGTTCCGGGCTCGCCGGTTCCGGCCGTGTAGCCGACCCGCGCCACGGTCCCGCCGAGACCGTTGCCGTCGCCACCACTGGCGCCTCCGGTGGTCCAGTTTATGTCCTCATAATTGAAGATGATGTCGAAATCGCCGTCTTCAAATTCTGCACTCTGATCGACAAGCTGCACCTGAAAGGCGTTGGTGTTCGTGGTGTTTGTCGGGAAGAACCCCACATCGTCCCAGGTCGCCGTGAAAATCCTATTATCCGTATCAAGATCATAATAGATCAGGTTCGTGCCTTGGGAGGTACCGGCCCCCGGATCGATGGCGTTGAGGCTCACTGGGAACGCCTCATCCCCGGTCCTGATCTCGAAGCCGCCCAAGTCTTCAGGTCCGCTCCCATCGAAGGCCTCACGGGTGTCCACATCGGCAAAGAACGGAAAAAAGCCGGGCACGGACTCACCGGTAATGCCGAAGGGCGTGAATGTCGCCAATGGATTATCAAGCGTGACATTGCCGTTCGTATTGACGAAGACGGAAGAAAAATTTTCGCCAAAAAAATTAAGACCGCCAGGAAACAGCGATGACAGATCGATCAGCGGACTGCTGCCGTCGTCATTGCGAGAGACGCTGTTTTCACCGAAACCAGCCGGCCCACCCAAATTCGTTACCAAATCAACCATGGTGTTCCCCAGTTAAAGCCGCTTTGACTGCGGTTACCTTATTATCCCTGGACGCACCGGCCTTGCGTTCCGGTTCGATCGTCCCGTTTCGGTGCACCGCCCGCGATGGCACAGGCTGAGCTGTCCGTGGACGCCGCTTTGAACCCATAGACCGCTTGCAGCCGGTGGGATGGTAAAAGCCCGGAAACACCTGGCCCGAAAGAACGGCGCCGGGGCGGTTGCGGGATACTGCACAGCCTTGGGCCGGCAGATCACACCGATCATGGTCCTTCGACAGAATTATCCGCGGATCCTGTGCCAAGCTGATTCGTTGGCGGATCGATGAGCGGAGGCCGCCCGTTCGGCAAAAGACACGGCCTTCGACACTCCGCATCTGGACCACCGCATCACCCTTGTCTGTGCGACAAGAGTGACGAATCGGGCCCCAGCTCCGCGGGACTCTGTCTTTCATCGTCACTTCGCCCCCGTCAATGGGCGACGGGTCGCCCGGTCTCGACAGGGGTTGGATGCGCCGGACATCGCCGGGGTCCAGGAGAGCCACCACAGGTCCGGTCATTCCCGGTGTGGCAGCCCGCGGACACGCGCACTGATTAAAGATGTGATAAGCGCATCCCCCACCACAGTCACGCCTTATTCGATACGCGTCGGTCGATTGCCGTCGGAATGCGTTTTTGATGCCACAGAGCCGAGAACAAACCCTGGGACCTAACCAAATTGTAACGCATCCAATAGCCCGCCTGTCAAAACCCTGCGAAAAGGGTGGCAAGCCCCGTGCCAGACCGGAAAGGCGGCTGAAAAGACGGGCAGAGGGCGCCGACAAAGGGAAATGCGGCGTCAGAAGTCTTGTTCATCGGGGAAACACCCGCTTGAAGGACAATCGCGGGGGCAGCGGGCCAGGCCGTCAGGCGTCCTCGCCGGAGACGAGAAAATGACCATGGAGGGCGGCCACCGGTTTCTGGTGCTCCGCCTGCCAGGCCTCCGCCGTGACACTCGCCATGCGCCGGCCGATCTTGTTGAGCCGGGCCCGGGCGTAAAGGTCACCGGCCTGCCCCTGGCGCAGATAGTCGATGGTGATGTCGATGGGCCGCGGCGGATGGTCGAGATCGGACTCCAGAAACACCTGGGCCATGGCCGTCAGTTCCAGGAATGCGCCCATGGCGCCGCCATGGAGGGCCCGGATCGCCGCATTGCCGATCAGCGCCTCACGAAACGGCAGAATGGCGGTCATCTGATCGCCGCGGATGTCGCACCGCATACCGAGGGTCTGGGCAAAGGGCGCCCGGCTGATGAACCGCTCCACGGCTTCGGCCCGGTTGGTCGGCGTTTGCGTGTCCGATGGGGTCATGGCCCCTGCCCTCCCGGCGCCTTCAGCGTTTCGTCACGGCGAACGCACCGGCAGCGGTCGCAATCACCCGATCGCGGGTCTCATGATAGGCCCACGCGCGGGTAAAACAGACCGACCGGGTGACGTGGTAACACTCCGCCTCGCCAATGATGGCGCGGCCCCGTTCGGCGGGCCGCATGTAATCGATCCGCAAATCGAGGGTCGCCACGGCCCGCACCTCTCCGATGGCCGCAGCGCAGGCGATGCCGCACAGATTGTCGAGGAGGCTGGTGATGACGCCGCCATGGAGAACGCCGGTATCCGGGTCGCCAACCAGCTTTTCGTCATAGGGCTGAGTCGCAAAGGCCCTGCCCTTCTCCACCCGTGTCACCTGGAAGCCCAGTTCCCGAGCCCAGGGGACGAATTCGGCCATCATGGGAGCCAACTCGTTCATCCGGGCGATATGGGGCGCCGCCTCATTCTGCTCGCTGGTCATCACTCGATCGATCCGCCGTCCATGGCACCCTACCGCCCGGGGCCACAATACCCAGCCCCGGAGACACCAGGTCAGCGTGTCATCTTTCGGTGCGGTTCGAAAGGGCCGGAATCGCCGGTTCCGGCGTTCCCCGCCCGGGCGAGGCCGCCATCCGCCATCGAACCCGCTTTGCCGAGGCGCTGCTTGCCGCATTCTGGAACAAGGACCTGTGGTCCGGCCAATTCTGTTGTCCTTGGAAAGGAGCCCGGCACGGATGACCGCGCCCGTCGATCTGCGCACAAGCCAGGAGAGACGAAGCCGGGAGAAACACGCCAAGCGCGCCACACTGATGAACATCATACAATGGGGCGCAGGGGCATCCTTAAATCGGCATCCGCATGATTTCCTGATAGGCGGAGATGACGCGGTCGCGCACCGCGACGGCCGACTGCACGGTGACTTCCGCCGCCGAGATGGCCGTCACCACATCCACCATGGCCGCCTCCCCGTTCAGGCCGGCCGCGGCCATGGCTTCGCCGGTCTTGGCCGTGTCGATGCCGTCACGGACCGCCTCCTGCAGCATGTCTTTGAAACTGGCACCGCCGGCGGTCTGAACGCCCGCATCCGCGCCTGCGCTGCTCGCGATGTCCCGCTGCTGCGCCTGGGCATAGGCCAGCATGGCCTTGGCCGCATCCATTCACGTCTCCTTCGGATGATTGGGGGTGATCGCCGGCCCTGTGCGGAAAGTCAGCGTTGCAGCAGATCAATGGTCTTCATCATCATGGAGCGGGCGGCCTCGATCACGTTCAGATTGGCCTCATAGCTCTGCTGGGCCTTGCGCATGTCCATGCTTTCGATCAAGGAATTGACGTTCGGCGTCTTCACATACCCATTTTCATCCGCTGCTGGATGATAGGGATCGTGGCGCAGTCCGAACGGCGACATGTCCGGCACGGTCTTGTCCATCTTGACGACGGACACGCCCATTTCCCGGTTCATCTCCGCCCGAAAGGCCGGAATACGCCGGCGATAGGGCTGACCGTCCGGCGTCAGGGCCAGACTGTCCGAATTGGCCACATTCTCCGCCAGCACTTTCATCCGCGCGCCCTGCGCCTTCATGCCCGAGGCCGCGATCATCATGGTCTTGTCGAAATCCATCGCTCCACCCCTTTTATCTCAAAAAAGCCCGACAGCGCGTCACCGGCCGCCGATGGCCGTACGCAGAAGATTGACGCTCTTGCTGTAAATATTCGTGGCGAGACGGTATTCGCCCACTGTCTCGGTAACCTTGAGCATCTGCTCCTCGACGGTCACGGAATTTCCGTCGGGCACCGTCTCCCAGGCCCCGACCCGCTCCGGGGCGAAACGGCCGGCGCTCGGTGCGCTCGCCATATGGTCGGCCGCGGACCGGCGCATGGGCAGGGCCTCGCTCTCCCCCGCCATGAGGCGCTGGAAATCCGGGCGCTTGAGGTCCTGGGCCCGGTAGCCCGGCGTGTCCGCATGGGCCACATTCCGGGCGAGCACCTGCTGGCGGGCCCCGAGCCATTCCATCTTCCGCTTGATCATGCCCATCAGGGGCACGCCCTCGAACGCCATGTGCCAGTCCCCGCCATCACCCCAACCGATGCGAAGAGTGCCCCACCGGGCTTTAAGGCCGGCATAAACCGCGTGCGGCAGAACGCGGGGACCGCTTCATGAAGCATTAAGCCTGACGGACCATGACTGGTTTGGGCCTGCGTGAACGGCAATGGGGATACGGCCATGGCCATCGAAGACGTCTTGCGGTCCGTCCTGGCCCTGATTTTCGTGATCGGCCTGATGCTGGGATGTGCCGTTCTGGTCCGGCGCATGGGCTGGCTGCAGCCCCTTGCCGGACCCACCGGAGGGCGCCATCGCCTCTGCGTGGAAGAGGCCCTCACGCTCGATGCCCGTCACCGGCTGCTCCTGGTGCGCGCGGATGCGGCACGCATTCTGGTGCTGCTTGGCCCGACCGGTGCCCGCATCCTGCCCGTTCCAGGCCCTGTCCAGAGCGATCCGTCCGACGGCGACGGGGAGGACGCACCATGACGGTCTGCGGAGGGAGGATCCGGGTCTTCGTCCGGCTGGGTGCCGCCGCGTTGGTTGCCGGTCTCGTGGCGGGCGATGCGCAGGAGGCCCTGGCCCAGACCGTCAGCATCGATCTGGGGACAGAAGGCGGCCTGACGGAACGCATTGTCCAGATCATCGCCCTCGTCACGGTCCTCTCCCTTGCGCCCTCCATCCTTGTGATGGTGACCTCTTTCACGCGGATCGTCGTGGTGCTGTCGATCCTGCGCACGGCACTCGGCATGCAGCAGAGCCCGCCGAACACCGTATTGATCAGTCTGGCCCTGTTCCTGACCGCCTTCATCATGGCACCGGTCTTCACCCAGGCCTACGAAGGCGGCATTGCGCCCCTGATGGCCCGGGAAATCGACACCATGGCCGCCCTGGAAGAGGCCGCCGAGCCCTTTCGCGGGTTCATGCTGAGCCATGTGCGCGAGAAGGATCTCGGCCTGTTCATCGACATGGCCCGGGCCGAGCCCCCGGAAACGCCCGAAGCCACCCCGTTTCAAATCCTGATCCCCGCCTTCATGATTTCCGAATTGCGCCGCGCCTTCGAGATCGGTTTTCTCCTCTTCATCCCATTCCTGGTCATCGACATGGTCGTGGCCTCGGTGCTGATGGCCATGGGCATGATGATGCTTCCCCCCGTGATCATCTCATTACCCTTCAAGCTGATTTTCTTCGTCCTGGTGGACGGCTGGTATCTGGTCGCGGGCAGCCTCGTGAAAAGCTACGGCTCCTGACAGACCCGCTCAGCCATCCGCCGGCGGCTGAATCGGGTCGGCTTCGAAGGACGACATGAACGCCTCCAGCGTATCGGTCGCCGCAATGCGGCCCACCAGTTCGCGAAAGGCGACACCCTGGCTCTCGATCTCCTGGGTGACGATGTCGAAGGCCTGCGCGTCGGGGGTATCGGCCATCAGACGGGAGAAGCGCTGCCGCAAACGGGCCAGACCGGGCGCATCCTCGGCAAGGGCATGGGCGATGGCCGCCCGCATGATCTGGAGCCGGTCGCCGGTTTCCAACACGCCGTCCCGGGTCAGGTCCGTGGCCAGGGCCTCCAGAACACGGGCGGCACCGGGCCAATCCTGCGCCTGCCACAGGAGGTCGCCGCGCAGGGCCTGGGCTTCGGGCGTGTTGTAGCCTTCGATGACTTCCAGGGCATGGTCATAGCGCTTCAGATCACCGAGGGCGCGCGCCTCGAGAAGCCGGCGCTGGCGGTTCAGCCGTTCCGGCAGCCGGGTCTGACGGGTCGCATGGACGATCTGGAGGGCCTTGGAGGGCTTGCGATCCATGAGGAAGATCATGGCAAGACGGGTCGCCACCTGGCTGCGCGCGACACCGCGCAGGCGGAACTTGACCTGGTGGTCCAGAAGCTCGGCCGCCTGCTCCAGAAGGTCCACATCCACCAGACGGTCCGACAGCCGGCGGATCATCTGGTCGCCCCGCATTCCCACCGGCACCAGTTCCGGAAAATCATAGAACAGGGCCAGCGCCTGAACCGGGGTCATGGCATCGGCCCCGCCGTCGAGGTACAGGCCGGCGAAAATATCGGCCATGGTATCGGCCACCGCCCGCGCCTGCTCCTTACCCGGAAAGCTCTGAACGGCGAGCCGCATCACCGTCAACCCTTGCCGCAGATCGCCCTTCTCCACATGAAGTTTGCCAAGCGCGTGCAGGATCTCCAGTTCCAAGGCATCCCCCCGCCACCGGTAGCGCAGGCGCTCCAGGGCCTCGATGGCATCGTCGAGGGAGACCCGGTCCAGCCGGCGCTGCAGCATCAGGGTGCGGAATGTGGCTTTGACCTGGGCCGGAAGACGTCCGGTTTTCCCCGCTTCGGCATAAAAAGCCAGGGCCCGGTCCGGGGCGCCCATGGCATCATGGACGGCCCCTGAAACGAACGCGGCCTCCGCGGCCAGAGCCGAGGGGACGCTGGCCCGGTCGATCCGGTCGAGGGCCCGTAACGCGCCGCCCAGATCGTTGACGCCGAGGGAGGCCTTCGCTTCGGCCAGGAAGAAGCGGGCCTGCTGCACCGGATCATGGGCCGCGAGGGCGCCCTGGCCGGTCGCGAAGGCCCGGCGGGCCCGGGCCCAGTCTTCCTGCGCGCTGAAGGCAACGGCCCGCCACAGTGCCGCACTCGGATCGAACCGCAGACTGTGGTGGTCGAGATCCTCCAGGGCGTCCCGCGGGCGACCCAGCGACAGGCGCACCACACCCCTCAGGGCCCGGAACGCCGCATCGCTGGCCGCTTCCACATCGTCCGCAGCGATCAGATCCATAACGCCCGCGGCTTCCGGCAAAAAGCCGTTGGCGGCATAGAAACGGGCGAGCTCCAGGCGGGCGTGACTGCGTGCGGCCAGCTCCTCCGCCGTTTCAACCGCCGTCTGCAGATCATGGAGGTTCTGGGAGAAGCGCGGCACGCCGCCCCTTTTCCACCCTGTGAAATCCATAAAGCCCGGCCCCAGATCCCGGCTCTCCAGGCTCGGCCGCGTGGGCCGTGTGTCCGGCCCGGACAAACGCAGCCCCTCGGGCCGGCCGATGCGCAGCGCCCCATCCGCGATCTCAAGCGCCAGATCGTCGGACACCGGATCGACGGCGACCCCGTGGGCACTCTCCAGAACTGTCACATCCACGAAACTGCGCCGCGTGACGAAACCGTGGGGCGACGCATCCAGGGTGGCCGCGGCCAGGGCGTCGCCGACCTCCGGGTCCTGAAAGTCCACCATGCGGCCGGGGCCCGGCAGCGGCACCGCGAGCCCGCCCCCCGCTCCCTCGATCCGGATCCGGTTTAGGGCCAATGGCTTTGAGGGCACGGTCACTGAATCGCCCAAGGCAATATCCCAGACCATGTCCCGGCGTTCCACCGAAACGAGGGTGCGGCCCCGCACACCGACCCGCACCAGGCTGGCCTGCCCATGGGGCACGGCCTCAAGGGTAACGATGACATCGCGATAACGGCCCTGGGCCGGAGACAGATCGAAGCGGGCGGGCGTATCGAAAACGATCCAGACGAAATCGCCGCGGCGGAATACGGCAGCCCCGACGGAGCGGGGCCAGTCGAAGCTCAACACCACATGGTCGTCCCGCGCCGCAATCGAAAACGGGACGGACATGGCCGGCACCGGCGAGGCCTCCGGGGCAGCCACGGTCCGCCGTTCCTCTTCACGCACCGTTTTGGCGCGATCGTCCGCCTCCACCATGGCACGCAACTCGTCCGGCAGAACCACATCGGGCAACGGGCCCTCCGGCGGGGGATCGTCCGGACCGCCAAGCACCTCGATCACCACGCGATTGCCGGAACGGAAATGGCGCAGCTCCGTGCCTGTGGCCCCGGTGATCGTGAGGGACAGGGGCCCCTCGCCCGCGCCGCGCTCCACCTTGGCGATCCGTGGCGGCAGATCCTCCGTCAACGGCGCAAGATCGAGGATGCCCGCCCGGTCGAACCGCAGGCGGCTGATGGTCCCATCCCGGGCAATGCGATAGGCGGTGGGCGCCGGCCAGTCGAAGGTCAACCGGGTCAGGCCGGGCTCCCGGGTCACCGCGAACGCGACGGCAACAGGCGGCGGCGGTGCCGGCGGCGGCGGCGCAAGGGCTTCCGGGCGCGGCAGGGGACGTGCGGTAAAGGGTGGCGGCGCCGGCGGTCTTTCGTCCGCCTGCGGTGTAACAGGTGGAGTGGGGGGCGGCGCCAGACCGGACCGGGGCGCCAGAACCGCCACGGATGGAAGGGGCGCCTCCGACCCCGGGGGACGCAAATCCAAGACGAGGCGGCGTCCCGCCCGGCGCACTCTCGGCTCCAGCGTTCGGGTCAGGGCAAGACGCAGGGTTTGCCGGTCCGGATCGAGCTGGGCCAGGGCCACATAGGCCCTCAGAATACGGCCGATCACCTCCACATCGCCCATGAGCGGACGGTCGAAGCGCAGGACCAGAACGCGGTTGCGCACCTGGCTGCGCACATTGACGACCGCAGGCCAGTCGAAAGTGATGTGCGCCACGGGGCCGAACCATTCGGCGGCCACGCGCACAGTCTCATCGGCCCGGTCAATCGGATTTTGGGCCCATGCTGGGCGCATAGCAAGCGCGAGCGATGCCGCGAACAGGCCGAGAACCACCCATCCGACCACAGATCGCCCTGCCCCCCAAAAGAGGCGATCACCCCTTGCCATCGCGATCCACCAAGATATCCAGTGTCCAGCCAGCCGCTCCCCCGGGCGGCCCCAGCACCACGGCGATCCGCCCCCGGAAGCCCGCCGCGCGCAAACGACCGGCGAACCGTTCCCCCACCTCCAAAGCCTCAAGGCGCAGGCGCCGGTCAAGACCCGGTCCGCGCAGGGCCGTGGGCAGATGAACCCGGACCGTCAGCCCGTCCACCACCCGCTGAAGGACGCCGGCCACATCGCGCAGCGGCTCACGCCCGCCCCGTGTGCCCGTCCACACCGCCAGGGGGGCACGCAGCAGCAGGGCCCCGGGCACCAGCCGCAGATCGATCAAGCGACCGGCAGGACCGTTACGCAGGGCAGTAAACAGGACCGTTCCCAAATAATCCGTTTGCGCGGGGGCCTGGAGGCGGAGCCGGGGTCCATCCGGCGCGGCCGTCGGGCCCGCAAGGCGGATCTCGCCCATGGGGCGAGGGCCGGACGGGGCGCCGGCCCGGAAGGTCTGCAAGAGGACAAAGAGCGCGAGCAGGAGCGCCAGCAGATCCGCGAAGGTGACCATCCATCCGCGGTGGCCCAAGGGCCCGGCCGGGACGGCCTCGACGGGCGCGGGCCGGACCAAGGGTGAACGGGTCAGGCTGCGTCCGGGACACGCACCCGGATCGTCAGCCCCGTCTCGCCGGGCACAATGCCGATGGCCGCCGGCGTGCGCGGTGCGATGAGCGGCCAGTGGTCGTCCAGGAAAACGGCCCGCTTGCGCGCCAGCGGGTCCTGATCGCCGATGAGAAAGGTCACTTGCGCGCCCGGCACCTTGGCCAGGGCCTGGGCGAGTCGGTCCAGCATCGCGCGCCGCTCCGGCTTGAAGCGCACATCCTGGTCCTGAAAAAGCGCGGTGGTTTGAGCAGTCATGGCGATGTCTCCCTGCAAGTCTTGTTTTTCGTTCGCTGTGAAGCCGCCCTCCGACAGCAGACGATCGAGGTCCTGGAGGACGGTCCCGGCAACAGCACCCGGGCGCACTGGAAAGCCCCTGCTCCAATCCGCGCCCACGGGCATGACGGAGGAAAAGGCTCCGCTGACGGCCCGCAAGACCGTGGTGCCGCGGGTGCGGTCGAAACTGGCGGCGGCGGTTATCACGACAAAAAACGCAAGCATTACCAGATACAAGGACACAAACGAACTCATGGCCGACTTGCCGGTCTCATGGAAGTATCGCCGGCGGTCGGGCAAAATAAGGACCGGGTCGAGGCAAGCCGATGTCCTTTTTTCTTTCATCATGCCGGCCCTTTTCTTTCCAAAAGATTAAGAAAGGACGTGGTCCCGGTGGCAGATCATCCGTCAAGACCCGTCTCCAGCGCCGTAAACCGCCGGGCCAGCATGACCGTCAAAGCCTGAGCCGATTCGGGGCGCATCTGCGCCAGGATCGCTGCAATCTTCTGTTCCCGCATCCGTCCGGCGACGGACAGCAGAATGTTGCTCTCCAGGTTTTCAAAGATCCGCGCCGCGTCCTTGGCTTTCATATTCTCATAGACCTTCACGAGGCTGGCAATCTGGGCCTCGGCCTGTTCGTCCCGCTGTTCCAGAAGCGCTTCGATTCGACCTTCCATGACTTTGAGGTCATCAATGCGCTGTTGAACACGCTTTTCGGTCGCCTCCAGAAGCGTCATTTTGAGTGCGAGTTCCTTTTCCCGCGCGTCGATCTGGGTGCGCCGCTCCGACAGGCTTTCCAGCACCCGGACTTCCGATTCGCTGATCAGGGCAGGATCCCGCATGTCCTTGAACTCGGCATAGCCAAGGCCCGGCGTGTGCTCGATCGTCTTGGGTTTAGCTTTGTCCTTGTTTGCCTTCTCCGCCCCGGACTCGTCAGTCGGCTGCGCCTTCTCGGCGGGCGCCGCACCGGCCCGGGCCTCGGAAATGCCGATGACACTGCCTTGAAGCCCCGTCCACAGATCGACGGCCTTGACCGTGAACAGGGCCAATGCCGCGAGCGCCACCATGGGTAGGATCTTCAGACGTTCATCCATCACCGTTCATCCTCAGCCATCGGTTCCGCAAGAGGCCCCACCATTCACACGCCCACGATACCGCACGTCACCGGGCATCCCTCAGTGCCCGGCGCAAGCGGTCCTCGAAGGCATGCTGGGGCGAACCCGGCGGCGTTTCCCGCCCATTCGCACCAGCCTCCCGCGCCGCCCAGAGCGGCTCGACCCCGGCGCCGGCATCGGTGCCGCGCCGCCGGGCGTTTTCAAGTCCGTTGCGCCCGCCCTCCAGCCGATCGGCGAGGCTGTTGCCGCTTTCGATCATCAAGCCCAATTCATCCGTCAGGGCCTTGGCATGGGCGATCTGAGTCTTCAGGTCCCGGGCGTGGGCTTCTCCGGCGACCTTCAGCTGACTGATCGCACTCTGGGCCCGCTCGGTCGCGCCGTTCAGTCCCTTGATGATGTCGCGCAGGCCGTCCTGGCCGGACCGCAACTGACGCAGCTTACGGTCCAGGATAACGCAATAGGCCGCCGTGATGACCAGCAGCGCGGCGAGCATGGCCTCCAGGATCAGGTCAATGGGCAGGCTCATTGGAGCAGTCCTCCGCTCGTGCGCCGCGGGATGGTCTTGTCCACACGGACGGCCACATTCTGACCGACCCGGCCCATATGGCCGCGCAGCAGGGATACCGGCCCGCAGCGCAGTTCCACCTGGCTGTCCACGGTGTTGTTCAGCAGAATGGTCTGGCCAACCTCCAGGTCCATGACATCCTTGAGACCCATGTTGAGCTGGTCGAGCACCGCTTCGATCTCGACCCGGGTGGACCACAATTCCGTTGCCAGATGGCTTTCCCAAATGGAGTCGCGGCCGAACTTCTCCCCCATGAACATCTGGAGGAGCAGTTTCCGGATCGGTTCCAGGGTGGCATAGGGAATCATCAGTTCGATGCGCCCGCCCCGATCCTCCATATCGACCCGCAGCTTAGTGAGGATCACCGCATTGGCCGGCCGTGCGATTACGGCGAAACGCGGGTTCGTCTCCATGCGGTCAAGCACGAACTGGACCTTGGACAGGGGCTCGAAGGCCGCCTGGAGATCGGCCAGGATCACCTCGATCATGCGCTGCACGAGATTGCGCTCGATGGTCGTGTAGGGCCGCCCCTCGATGCGCATCGCCGCGGTACCGCGCCGTCCGCCGAGCAACACGTCCACGATGGAATAGATCAGATTGGATTCCACCGTAAACAGACCATAATTGTCCAACTCCTCCGCCCGGAACACCGCCAGGATCGCCGGCAGAGGAATGGAATTCAGATAGTCCCCGAAGCGGATCGAGGAGATATTGTCGAGGCTGACCTCCACATTGTCGGACGTGAAATTGCGCAAGGACGTCGTCATCAGCCGCACGAGGCGGTCGAAAATGATCTCGAGCATCGGCAGACGCTCATAGGACACGAGCGCCGAATTGATGATCGCGCGGATGCCGCTACGGTCGCCCGCGCCGCCCTCACCCACATCGAAGCCAAGAAGACTGTCGATTTCGTCCTGGTCCAGAACACGTTCGGACGGGCCGCTGCCCGACTGGTCGCCTTCCTCGCCCATGGCGGCCCATTCATCCGCCATGGGGTCGTCATTGCCGCCGTCGCCGGTGGCGGGCGGAGCGGGATCTCCCTCCTCGGCCGCCGCCGCCCATTCCGCCGCCATGGCGTCCTGGTCGACGTCCTCTTCGGGTGTGTCCGCCATGTGGTCCGCGTCCCTATTGGATCAGCATTTCCTTGAACAGAATATTGTAGACGTGCACCGGATGGCTCGCTGCATTCACCCGGCGGAGCAACTCCTCCTTCAGGCGGAACAGGCCGGCCGAACCGCTCAGATCTTCCACGCGCATTTCCCGCAGATAGACCTGGAACTTGTCGATCACGCGCGGCAGCAGGCCATCCAGCGTGGTCGTGTCCGCATCCTTGTGCAGTTCGAGAGCCACCTTGAGCTTCAGATAGGTTTGGCGGGTGCCGGTCGCGTTCAGATTGACCAGAATGTCCGGCAGTTCGAAAAAGATGGCATCCTCCGGTTTCAGCGGTTTGATGGCCGCATGCCCTTCGCCATGGCTGTCGTGGTCGCCGTGGTCCCCATGGCCTTCACCGTCAAGATCCTTCGCTTTTTCGTCCTTACCGTGACCCTCACCATGGTCCTCGCCATGGTCCTCGCCATGGGCGTCCGCCGTTTCCTTCGGCTTATCCCCGCCGGAGAAGAGGAAAAAGGCAGCCACCAGCACGATAAGGAGCAGCACGGGTCCGCCCACCAGCAGTACCAGGATCTTGCCCGGCATGCGCTTGGGTTTGGGACTGCCGCCGCCCTCTGCGTCCGCAGCCGCGGCTTCGGCCTCATCGCCCGCCATGACACCCCTCCCCCGTTCCACCCGTTTCCGTCCAACCCCATCGCCACCGTGAGCTAGCCTAAGACGCCAGGGTTAAACCCCCGTTGATCCAATCCAACAGATCGCGGCAGGGGATGGGAGCCACGGCAATCCTTGCCGGGACGATCCTTCCGGCAGCGGAACGCCGGCGGCCACAAAAGCGCGGCTTGCTCCCGAAACAGACCCTGGCACGGCCTGTGCGATGACGGCTTCCGGCATTGGCGGCTGACATCGCGGGTATGGGGAGCGAGGCATGGAAAATGTTGTTCTGGTGAATCTATCCCGCCAGATGGCCATGCGGCGGACCATGGATGTGATCGCCAACAATCTGGCCAATATGAACACCACGGCCTTCAAGGCCGAAACGGTCCTGTTCCGCGAGCATGGAGAGGCCCTGCCGAAGGCGGACCGGCCCCATGATACCGTCCGTTTCGTGATGGATTACGGCCTGACCCGCAGTTTCGAGGAAGGTCAGATGGTGGCCACCGGCAATTCCCTGGACCTTGCCATCAGCGGCGACGGCTTCCTGACCGTCCGCACGCCGGACGGGGAACGCTACACCCGAAACGGCCATCTGGGGACCGACACCGAAAGCCGCCTGGTCACCCATGACGGCCACCCGGTCCTGGACGAGAACGGCCGTGAGATTTTTTTAGACCGGAACAATGGACCCATCGCCATTTCGGAGAACGGCACCATCCGCATCGGCGGCGATCTGGAAGACCTGGAGGAACCGGTCCGTCTCATGATGGTCCGCTTCGACACGGTCCAGGCTCTGGAGAAAGTCGGCGGCAGCCTGTTCAAGACCGACCAGGACCCACTGCCTGCCGAGGAGGCCAAAATCCTCCAGGGCATGCTGGAGAAGTCCAATGTTTCGGCCATCGGAGAAATGACGCGGATGATCGAGACCATGCGTGCCTATCAATCCGCGACCAAATCCGGCGAAAAGAGCCACGAAATGACATCCAAGGCCATCGAGCGACTGGGCCGGGTCCAGGCATAAGGCCAACACGCCTGACCGGACCAGTGTGAAGCGAGACCGAGGGAGCCAGAAATGAAAGCCTTAAGCATTGCCGCGACGGGCATGTTGGCCCAGCAGACCAATGTGGAAGTCATTTCCAATAACATTTCCAACATGAACACGACGGGTTTCAAGCGTCAGCGTGCGGAATTTCAAGACCTGATCTACCAGAACCTGGAGCGGGTCGGCTCCGCCACCTCGGACCAGGGCACCTTGAGCCCCAGCGGCATCCAGATCGGTGTGGGTGTGCGCACGGCCGGCGTCTACCGAATTACCGAACAGGGCAATCTCGTCACCACCCAGAACACCTATGACCTTGCGATCCAGGGCCGGGGCTATTTCCAGATTCTGCTGCCGGACGGCCAGGAAGCCTATACCCGCGCGGGCTCATTCTCGGTCAGCCAGGACGGACAGCTCGTCACCAATGACGGCTATTTGGTCCAGCCGGGCATCGCGATCCCCGCGGGTGCCGTGGATGTGTCCATCAATGCGCAAGGCGCCGTGCAGGCCAAGCTGCCCGGCCAGGTGAATGCCCAGGCGGTGGGCCAGGTGTCCCTCGCCACGTTCTTCAACGAAGCGGGCCTCGAAGCCATCGGCGGCAATCTCCTGGTAGAATCCGAGGCCTCGGGCCCAGCCACGCTGGGAACTCCGGGCACGAACGGCTACGGCTCCATCATGCAGGGCTTCCTCGAGACCTCGAACGTCAATTCCGTACAGGAAATCACGTCGCTGATCACGGCCCAAAGGGCTTATGAAATGAATGCCAAGGTCATCACGGCATCGGACGAAATGCTGTCGACCACCAGCAACCTGCGTTAAGGGGGACATCTGCCATGACACGCCTCGCCCGTCTCGATGTCGGCTTCGCCGTCATTTTGATGATCTGCCTGCTGATTGGCGGCCCGGCCCACGCCGTCTCAGTCTCGCGGGATGTGCACCTGCGGGCCGACCCGGTCGTCGATGCCGAGGAGATCACGCTTGGCGACCTGTTCGACGATACGGGCGATGCGGGCGCGGTCACCGTGGCCATGGCCCCGGCCCCGGGCCGCCGCCTGGGTCTCGAGGCCGCACAGGTCGCGGCGCTTGCCGCCCGCCACGGTCTGCACTGGGCCAATCCCCAAGGGCTTCGCCGGATCGTCGTGACCCGGGCCAGCCAGATCGTGCCGCCGACCAGGATCCGCGCCGCCCTCGCCGAGGCCCTGTCGCCGGCGATGGACGGCCAGCCCCTGGACATCCAGATCCACGGGCGGCTTGGCGCCTTCCATGCCTTGCCCGGCGCCGTACCCACCATTGGGATCGAGATCCTGACCCTCGATCCGACAACCGGCCGATTCCGGGTCCGGATCACCGTGCCCGCCGAAGCCGCCGGCGCGAACGGCCATAATGTCGCCGGTCAGGCCCATGTGATGATCCCCGTGCCGGTTCTGGCCCAGACCATGTCCGTGGGCAGCACGATCGGCCCGCGGGACTGGGAGTGGCTCGACACAAGGGCGGATCGGCTATCCCGCAGTGCGGTGATCGATCCGACCCAGGTGGAAGGCATGGCCCTTCGGCGGACGGTCCGTGCCGGAACCGTGCTGCGCGCGACCGACCTGGAACGCCCGGCCCTGATCGACCGGGGCGACCTCGTCACCCTGTCGGTGCGCCGCCCTGGCATGGAATTGACGGCGACGGGCCGTGCCTTAAAGGCCGGCACGCTCGACGAGGTCATCCCGGTTCGCAACACGAATTCCATGCGGATCGTCGATGCCCGGGTGACCGGGCGGGGTACGGCCGATGCCGTGGTGGCGGTCATCCGCACCGCAGCCCGATAACCCACGCGCAGCGGCACACCGAGGAAAGGTCCGGCCCATGATGAAATCCCTGTCTGTACTGACCGCGGTGCTGATGCTGGGCGGCTGCGGCAGCCTTGCCCGGCTGGATCATGTGGGTCGGCCCCCTGCCCTGTCGCCCATCGCGAACCCGGTTTCGGAACCGACCTTTCAGCCGGTCGCACTGCCCATGCCGGCACCGGACCAGGCTCGCTATGCCCCCAATTCCTTGTGGCGGGCAGGAGCGACGGCGTTCTTCCAGGATCAGCGCGCCTCCCAGGTCGGCGATCTGCTCACGGTGCGGATCGATATCACGGATCGGGCCAGCCTGGCCAACACCACCACCCGCAACCGCACCAGTCAGGAGGACGCCAATCTGACCAACGCTTTCGGCATTGAGGGCAACCTGGCCCAGGTTCTGCCCGAGGGGGTCAATCCGGCGTCCCTGGCGAGTTTCGGAAGCACGACGGCGAGTTCGGGCACCGGTGCGATCGACCGTCAGGAGACAGTCGATCTGACCGTGGCGGCGATCGTCATCCAGCGGCTGCCGAACGGCAATCTGGTGATTTTCGGACGTCAGGAGGTGCGGGTGAATTTCGAGGTGCGGGAGCTCCAGATCATGGGTGTCGTGCGGCCGGAGGACATCTCCAACAACAACACGATCGCCCATACCCAGATTGCCGAAGCGCGGGTGTCCTATGGCGGCAAGGGCCACATCACCGATCTGCAGCAGGACCGATACCTGAAACAGATCTACGACATCATCGCGCCGTTCTGACGCTGCCCCGTCAGCGTTGCTCGAAGGGAACGGCGAGCGGGGTGCGCGCAGCGGCCGCCACGGCTTCGGCGTGGAGCCGCTTCCACTCCTGGCGTTGGGCCAGGGCCTCGGGATCGCTGGGCGCGCCGATGGATCCCTCACCGCCGCTCACGCGAGAGTCAAAAGCGATGGGCTGACCGCCCCCTTCGACCCGCGGGGCGGCGCGCACCACCCGTTCCCGGAAAGAAGACACAATCACATCCCGGAACAGGATCATGTTGTCGCGCACATAACCCGGGGTCACGCCCCGCATGCGGAAGGAAAACTCAAGGATCAGATCACGGTCCCCATCGAGATAGCCGTTACCGAACACGGTTTCCTGGGCGAAGCGATTGACGTTCAGCAGGGCATTGGACTGATACGGCCCCCGGTAAATGGACACCATCGTCAGGGAACGGCAGACCGGCTGGGCACCGCGCGTATCGCATGACTGGCTGGCCAGGATATAGGTGTTGTTCCCCTGGCGGGCGATCACGATCGGCAGGCCGTTGGAACTCGTGCGCAGGACCGCCTGATCGAAAAAGACATCGGCCGCCTCACGCAGGAAGCCGCCCGTGAACCCGTTTATGATTTGGGGCTGTTGGCCTTGCTCGGGCTTGGTGGGCTGTTGCGGTTGTGCAGGCTGTTGGGGCTGGCGTTGGGCCGGTGCGGGCTGCTGGGGCTGTTGCGGCTGGGCCGGTTGTTGGGGCCGGCTGGCCTGCGGCCCCGGATTGCGGGGAATGACGTCGCTCGGCGAGGGCTGTTGCGGCGCCGGCTGTCCGTCGTGGGCCGCGGCGAACCCGACATGAAGGACCAGCGCAGCCGCCGATACGGCGACGGAACGGCCAACCGTCCGGAAACAGCCAGACCGGAAAAAGCCAGATGTGAGCGCCATGGAAGCCTCCCCTCAAAAAAAACACCGTCTGCGGAAAAGGCTAGGACCTGACACCATCGGCCACAAGCAGAAAATGGGTGTTGTCGCTCGCGCCATACTCATGCCGAGCGCAGTCTTCGGAGCATTGTGAGGCGCCTTGCCAAGGCCGACCCGTCGGGCGGCCCGCTCCCCCGGCCCAGGCCGCCCGAGGCAGGCCTCCCGAGACAGGCCTCCCGAGACAGGCCTCCCGGGGCAGTGCTCAGGCGCAGGCTTATTGTGGGCAAGGGATCCGCTTGCTGGCGCAGTGGCGCGGCGTTAGGCTTCGGCGGGTGAGAAGACATTGGGGAATAGGGTGCGGGAAACCGGACTGAACGCCCTTTCCGAACCTCTTGCCGCCGCGTGTGGAAGGTGTCCATGGCCGTCATTTTGCGCCAGATTTGCCTTGTGGCCCAGGAGCTTGCGCCCGTCACTGGGGCCCTCGCCGAGGATCTGGGCCTGAAGGTCTGCTACCGCGATCCCCACGTCGCTCAATTCGGCCTGGAAAACGCGCTTTTGTCTGTCGGCAGCCAGTTTCTGGAGGTCGTCGCGCCGGTCACCGCGGACGCACCCGCCCATCGCTTTTTGAAGCGCAGGGGCGGCGATGGCGGTTACATGGTGATCTGTCAGTTGACGGACGCTGCGGAACAGGCGGCCCTGAGGGCCCGGGCCAAGGCCATGGGGATCCGCGCGGTCCTGGAGACCACCATTCAGGGTCACCATTTTCTGCAGCTGCACCCCGGCGATATGGGTGGCAGCTTCCTTGAGGCCGATTGGGACGAGCGGAACGAGCCCGAAGGCCACTGGGCGCCGGCCAATGGTCTGATCTGGCAGCACTACCGCACCCCGGCCCCCCTCGTCTCCGGTATCACGGGCGCGGACCTCGCCTCGGCCGACCCGTCCGCCGTGGCCATGACCTGGTCCCGCGTGCTCAACCTGCCGATTGAGACGACCCATCGGGGTCTTGAGATCGGCCTGGCCAATGCCACGCTGCGTTTTGTCGAGGATCCTGCCGGAGAGCAGCCCGGATTGTGCGCTTTGACCATGGAGCGGGTGGACAGGACGCAAGGCCACCAGCCCCACCCCCTTCGGATCGGCGGCATCCGCGTCGATCTGACCTGAACGCCCCGCCGGACCCGGCACACGCGACCGGACTCCGCACACACATGGGCAAAGGCCCGCCGTCCTTGGGACCGCGGGCCACCGCGGGCCCCCGTCTTTCGGTGGACAAAGTGCCCGCATCAACACCATAGGATGCGGGGCACGGGGTCAGGACTTAGTCGTCCCGATAGACTTTTTCCCGGCGTTCGTGGCGCTCCTGCGCTTCGATGCTCAAGGTCGCCGTCGGTCTGGCATTGAGCCGGCTCAGAGAAATAGGATCACCTGTCTCCTCGCAATAGCCGTAAGTGCCCTCTTCAAGCCGACGCAACGCGGAGTCGATTTTGGAAATCAGCTTACGCTGACGATCCCGTGTCCGCAGCTCAAGCGACCGCTCCGTCTCGGAACTTGCCCGATCCACAAGGTCGGGATGCTGATTATGCTCCAATTGAAGCTGAGACAGCGTTTCCCTGCTTTCCCGAAGAATTTCTTCTTTCCATGCCAGGAGTTTCCGACGGAAAAATTCCTGGTGCCGTTCGTTCATGAACGGTTCGTTTTCTTTCGGCTCGTAATCGTCCGGAAGATCGACGCTCACGACCGCACCTCCCTTTAACCTGAACCACCACCCATTCACGCGTGCGGAGTATACGGGAGGCCAATGCTCCGGGGCAATGCGGATTTCGGCCTTAGACCTTTCAGAGACTTGGTCAGGGCGACGGCGGGGTGCTGGCTGCACTTTTGAGGTGGCTTTGGACCTTTGCAAGCTCAACCTGGGCTCGCAATTCAATCTCCTCGAGAAGGGCTGCCAGCTTCGGATCGTCCGATGCGTGTCTCTGGCTCTCGATCACAGTCATGAGCGCATTCAGGTGATGGGTGGGAATCCGGCCTTCGAGCAGCGCCACACGCAACTCGTCCAGCAGGTCCAACAGCTTGGAGGCCCGCTTTACCGCGCGCCGCTTGCCGGTGGTTGCGTCTTCAACGGCGCCGGCCCCCTGGAGCGCGACCAGCGCATCGATCGAGGCCATGGCATTGGTCGGCCCGGCCGCGGATACGCCGCCGGCCCGGCCGCCCTGGTCCACACGGAACCCGCCGGCAGCCTTTTTGGACCCGCCGGCCCTGACACCGGGCGTTGAGATCCGTCCCGGACCACCGACTTTCATGGATCACCCCTTCGTCTTTCCGCCATCCCAGACGGCACAGTGCCCCCGGGCGGCTTAAGGCGCCGCTAATGACGTCCCGGCTCGGCAGATCCTGACCGCCCCGGCGCCTTTCGACCGGGCATGTCCTGCCGGGCCGGCCGGCTGAGCCTGCGGAAATCCGGGGCTTGGGCCCTGGCACAGGGCTCGCATCCACGCTGGCGGCATGTTTATCGGACCTGGGAGACGTCATGGCTTGGCTCGCCGCACCGATCTTTATACGGAGCTTTACGGCACTTCGCCTGGCTTTGACCGCGGCTGCGCTCCTCGGCAGCCTCGCCGCGCCCGCCGCAGCGGCCTCCCGGATCAAGGATCTGGCTGATTTCGAAGGGATGCGAACCAACCATTTGATCGGCTACGGCCTCGTGGTCGGGCTCGACGGCACCGGGGATTCCTTGCGCAACAGTCCCTTCACGCGCCAAAGCCTCGAATCGGTCCTGGAACAACTCGGTGTCAACACCCGTGGCCAAAACATCAATACACGGAACACCGCAGCCGTGCTGGTGACGGCCCAATTGCCGGCGTTTGCCGCCCAGGGCACCCGGATCGACGTGACCATCTCCACCCTGGGGGATTCCTCCAACCTCCTTGGCGGACAGCTCCTCGTGACGCCCCTGCGCGGTGCTGACGGGGAAATCTATGCCGTCGCCCAGGGGGCGGTCACCGTTGGCGGATTTTCCGTCAGCGGAGAAGCGACCAGCGTGAAGTCGAACGTGACGACGAGCGGGCGCATCTCGAACGGCGCCATCGTGGAACGGGAGATCCAATACGAGTTGAAGACCCAGCGCTCCTTGAGAATCTCGCTGCGCAATCCGGACTTCACGACGGCCCGGCGCATGGGCAAGGCCATCAACGATTTTCTGGGCCAGCGGGCCGCCGTCGCCGAGGATCCCAGCAATGTGCGTCTGACCCTGCCCGACAGCTATCAGGGAGACATGGTCGCTCTGATCACGGATATCGAGCAGCTCACCGTGACGCCGGACCTGATGGCCCGGGTGGTGATCAACGAACAGTCCGGCACCATCGTCATGAGCGACAGCGTGCGGGTCAGCACCGTCGCCATCGCGCAAGGCAATCTGACCATCCGCGTGACGGAGAGCCCCCAGGTCAGCCAGCCGGGGCCGTTTTCGGAAGGCCAGACCGAGATCGTGCCGCGAACATCCATCGACATCGACACGAGCGCCGACAAGAAACTCACGGTCCTGAAAACGGAAGTGACGCTGCAATCGCTGGTCGACGGCCTCAACGCCCTCGGCATCGGCCCCCGGGACATGATGGAAATCCTGCAAAGCATCAAGCAGGCGGGTGCTCTTCATGCGGATCTTGTGGTGCAGTAGATTGTGGCAACGAGGCGAGGACCGCGCCGGATCGTTCAAGTGAGGCGCCGGGCGCTGGGCCAAGACAGGGAGACTGCCCATGATGACCGACCTGACCGCCCCCGCCGCACGCCTCGCGGCGAGGCAGCCTTCGGGGCCCCAGGAGAGCCTCGCCGCCATGGCGCAGGCGGCCCGGAAGGGCG
This sequence comes from Alphaproteobacteria bacterium, assembly GCA_050331455.1. Taxonomy (GTDB): domain Bacteria; phylum Pseudomonadota; class Alphaproteobacteria; order JAJFIK01; family JAJFIK01; genus CAYUYV01. Next base: position 35,076 of record JBHJGV010000032.1, on the reverse strand, counting down.
GCGGCCTCGACAAGGAGGCCGTTCGCGCGGCGGCCGAAGACTACGAAACAGTGTTCCTGGCCAGCGTTTTCGAGACCCTGCAGCAGGGCATCGCGACGGACGGGCCCTTCGGCGGCGGTCCGGGAGAGGCCATGTTCCGTTCCCTGCTGACCCAGGAATATGCCAAGGCCATGACCGCCCAGGGCGGGATCGGCCTTGCCGATAAAATCGTCAGTGAACTGCAACGCTATCAGGAGGTTTGACCATGCCCATTGCCGCCCGCGATGCGTCCGACCGCGTCGAACAGCTCACGATCCTGACAGAACGCCTGATGGGGCTTGTGGAATCGGAGATCGACTATCTCAAATCCCGCCGGCCGAGCGAACTCGCAAGCCACACCGCCGAGCGCGACAAGCTGGCCGCCATTTATGCCCGGGAGATGACCCTGATCCGGCAGGATCGCAGCCTGATCGATGGGGCCGGCCCCTCCCTCCTGTCCAATCTCAAGGCCGTCACAGGGCGCTTCCGGCAGGCACTGGCGCGCCACGACACCATGCTCGGCGCCATGCGCAGCGTCAGCGAGGGCCTGTTGAAATCCGTGGCCGAACAGGCCCAGTCCCGCAGCCCGGCCCTGAAGGGATACGGCAAGGACGCCGGCCGGCGCAGCGGCGGCGCCCGGCCCGCCTCCCTCGCGCTCAACGAGACGGTTTGACGGAGGCCTGGTTCGCCACGATCCGAAAACCGATATGGGACGTGGCGAGGTCCCGGTCCTGGGCCTGGCGGGCTGCCGGACGGAACCGGTAACAATAGGACCGGGCGCATAGATAGGAGCCGCCCTTCAGCACCCGGACCGGCCGGCCCGGATTACCCGGGTCGAAACCATCCGGATGATGCGCGCCGGGTCCTTCCGCCGCGGATTCATGGGCGAGACCGTGGCGGGGATAATAGATAGACGCGGTCCACTCCCAGACATTGCCGATCATGTCATGGAGGCCCAATGCATCCGGACCGAAGCTGCCGACCGGGGCAACGCCGGCATAACCGTCGGCTTTGGTATTCTGGACCGGGAAGATCCCCTGCCATGTATTGGCCTGCGGATCATCCGTCTTCGCTTCATCGGCCTTGGCGCCGGAGACCGCGGCCCATTCCCATTCCGCCTCGGTCGGCAACCGTCCTCCCGCCCAGCGCGCAAAGGCCTCCGCGTCCCCATAGGCGACATGGACGACCGGGTTCTGAGCCTCGGCCGGACCGAGCGATGTCTCGCCCAGGGGGCTCAGCCAAAAGGCCCCCTCCCGGTACTGCCACCAGTCGACCAGCGTGCGCATGCGCCCTCGAGGCTCGAAAATGAAGGAGCCGGCGGGCACGTCGACCGTCTCACCGCGCGGGGTCTTGTCGGACCACCCCTTTTCGGCCGCCGTGACGTGGCCCGTTGCGGCGACGAAAGCTGCGAATTGCGCGACCGTGATCTCATGGGTCGCCAGCGAGAATGGCTCCACGCAAACCTCTGTGGGCGGCCCTTCCTCCGGATAGACCCCGTCTTCGCCGAGGCGAAAGCAACCGCCTTTCACGTCGACCCATTGGATGGGGCGCGCCGACGCCGCGAGAGCCTCGACCGCCTCGGCCCGCACCTCAAAGCCAGCCAGACTTGCCAGGATGGCCAATGCAACACCCGGCAAAATCGTTCCGTATCCAATCTTTGTCATGGCCCCCCTCAGCCTCGCGGACGGTCAACACTTTCCACAAGATCGCTGGCCCGCAAGGCCGCCATGATCTGGGTCAGGTGCTTCACGTCCTCCACATCCACATCAAGAATGATCTCGAAATAGAGCGGCGTGCGATCTGTAATCCGCAGATTGCTGATGTTTCCGCCATGCTGGGCGATGATGGTGGACAGGGCCCCCAGGGCGCCCGGCGTGTGGGTGATCAGCACATCGAGCCGAGCCACGGGCACATGGGTCTCACTGCCGTCCGTCGGCGCCGGATCCCAGGCCAGGTCCACCCAGCGTTCCGGCGCCTCATGGTAAAGGCCCAACACCTCGCAATCGATCGTGTGCACCACCATGCCTTCGCCGGCGCTCATGATCCCCACGATGCGGTCGCCCGGCAGCGGATGGCAGCACTGGCCCAAATGAACGGCGATACCCGGGATAAGCCCCTTGATCGGCATGGGCCCGGACGGCGAGCCATGGCCGACGCGCGCCGGTGCCTTCTTGGCCGTGATCGCCTTGGCCCCCTCCTCGGTGACTTCGATCTCCACGCCGGGATAGACGGCGCGAAAGACCAGTTCAGGCGCCAGTTCGGCCATGCCCACATCGGCAAACACATCGTCGATGCGCGAGCGCTTGAGCTTCGAAAGGGCCTGCTCGACGCCCTTGTCGGTCAGGTCGCGCTCGTAAGTCTGGAAATACCGCTCCGTGAGCGAACGACCGAGACGGATGAACTGCTCCCGCCGGCTCTGGCGGACAAAGCGACGGATCGAGGCCTTGGCCTTGCCGGTGACGACAAATCGATCCCAGTCCGCATGGGGCGTCTGTGCCTCGGAGCGGACGATCTCCACCATGTCGCCGTTCTGGAGGCGGGTCCGCAGGGGCCGGTGGTGACCGTTGATCTTGGCACCGACACAGGTATCGCCGAGATCGGTGTGCACCGCATAAGCAAAATCCACCACCGTCGCGCCGCGCGGCAGGGCGATCAGCGTGCCCTTGGGCGTAAAGCAGAACACCTGATCGCTGAACATCTCCAGCTTGGTGTTTTCGAGCAGTTCCTCCGGACCGGCGCCGTGCTCGATCAGGGATGCGATATTGCGCAGGGTCTTAAAGCCCCGGGTTTCCGAGGCACGGGAGAACCCCCGGCCGCCCGCGTCCTTATAAGCCCAATGGGCGGCGACGCCCCGCTCGGCAATCGCGTCCATTTCGGCGGTGCGGATCTGGATTTCCACGCGCTGACGCTCGGGCCCGATGACGGTCGTATGAATGGACTGGTAGTCGTTGCGTTTGGGCGTGGAGATATAGTCCTTGAACCGTCCGGGTACGAAGGACCATTCGGTGTGGAACACGCCGAGGCCCCGGTAGCAGTCCTCGAGGGTCCTGACGACGACGCGAAACCCGAAAACATCCGCAAGCTGTTCAAAAGAGATCTGTTTGCCTTCCATCTTGCGCCAGATGGAATAGGGGCGCTTGGCCCGTCCCTTGATTGAGGCCTCGATGCCATGGTGGATCAGCAGCGCCTCCAGGCGCGCGGTGATCCGCTCGATCACGTCGCCGGCATGGGCCGCCAGGAAATCCAGCCGCTTCACGATGCTTTCGCGGGCGGCCGGATTGATGTGCATGAAGGCGAGGTCTTCCAATTCGTCGCGAAAATCCTGCATGCCGATTAGGCCGGCCAGCGGCGCATAGATCTCCATGGTTTCCTGGGAAATCCGCACCCGTTTTTCCGGTTTCGAGATGTGATGCAACGTGCGCATATTGTGCAGCCGATCCGCCAGCTTCACCAAGAGCACGCGCACGTCTTTCGACATGGCGAGGAGCAGCTTGCGGAAATTCTCCGCCTGCTTTGTTTCCTCGGAGTTCAGTTCAAGCTTGGACAGCTTCGTCACCCCGTCGACCAGTTCGGCGATCTCCGCGCCGAAATGCTCCTCAATGTCATCGGTCGTGACATCGGTGTCTTCCACGGTGTCGTGGAGCAGAGCCGTGGCGATGGTGCAGGTGTCGAGGCGCAGATCGGTCAGGATCCCGGCGACCTCGACAGGGTGTGAATAGTAAGGGTCGCCGGAGGCGCGGGTCTGTTTGCCGTGGGCATTGACGGCAAACACATAGGCCCGGTTCAGCAGGGCTTCATCCGCATCGGGATCGTAATGGCATACCCGTTCAACAAGCTCGAATTGCCGCAGCATGGCCATGCTCCGAGATGTGGGGGACGGGATGCGTCGGCGCGAGGCTCAATACTCCATGTTCTCGCGCTCGGCGGCACTGGCGGCTTCGGCCCGGCTTTGGGTCTCCTGCTGCATGGCCTTGAGATACTGTTCCTCGGTCATCGGAATGGCTTCCGGCTGATCCGGGGTTGCCGCAATCTGGGGCACGGTTTCCTCTTCGGGCTCGTCCACCTCCACATGACGCTGCATCGAATGGATCAGATCTTCCCGAAGGGAGCCGGACGTCACGCTTTGTTCGGCGATTTCCCGCAAGGCGACCACGGGGTTCTTGTCATTGTCCCGTTCCACGGTGATCTGTTCACCGGCGGATAAGGCGCGTGCCCTCTGGGCAGCCAACAGAACGAGGTCGAACCGGTTTGAAATCTTGTCGACGCAGTCTTCGACGGTGACGCGTGCCATTCAGGACTCCTTGGAAAACCAGTGATCGGAAAACCAGTGATTCGGGAAGCCGGTGATCAATGGGGCCGGCCGGCCTCGGTCATGGAACCGTTGCTCGGTCATCGAACGATTGAGTGTCGACCTACGAAGCCGCCTTCGCCCAGCAGGTACAAGGTCCGTTCGTCAGGGTCGACCGCCACACCGGACGGCGACCGAAATCAAAGCGAATGCGGGGTGGTCAGCGGCCGGGTGCATCTCCCGTAACTCTTCTTCCTACGCTGCTTGAATTCCCTTGACAACCCGTTTTGTCCCGATGGGCCGGGATCTCATGGAATGGGTTCGCAAATTTGATCGTCACCAAGGGTGTCCAGAAGGGCACGGGCCGAGACCTGCAGCAGCGGGTGCACCCAGTTCGGGACGATGTCCAGGAGTGGGCGCAGAACGAAGGCGCGCTGGTGCATTCTGGGGTGCGGCAAAACAAGCGCTCCGACGGGCCAGTCTGGGGTTTCCGGGTGGCTCGCCCCAATTGTGACAAATTGATGATAGTCAATAAGATCAAGATCGAGCGTGCGTGCCTCCCATCGATCCCGACGGCGGCGACCGAACTGGGTTTCCACGGTATGCAAGCGGTCCATGAGGCTCTCTGGTGCCAGTGTGGAAGACAGCGCAATGACCGCGTTCATAAAGTCGGGTTGGCCCGAGGGTGGAACCGGCGCACTGCGGTAAACCCTCGATCGGGCCACGACATTGGTCGGGCCGGTATCGAGGGAGGCGGTCGCCGCTTCTAAGGTCGAACGTGACTCACCGGCAATGCTGGGGAGGTTGGAGCCGAGGGCGACAAGAATCATCGATCACGCCGTGGTGCGAAAGCGGAGTTGCACGGTTGCGGCGAGGGTGACGCGCTCCGATTGAACGGGACATGCCATTCGTCAGACCATTTTGATTTGGTGTGCTTTTGAAGCCTGAAATCGTTTTGAGACAAATGAGAGCCCTTTGAATGGTAGAAAAAGACTGAATACACGGATCAAGGCATGGTGGGCGCTTTTTTCCGCCAAATAAGGTTAAGACTTTTTACACTGTTGGGCGATCCAATGGGACGCAGGCGTTTCAAGCGCGTGTGAGTTTACATATTTGCATTGTGAGACCAGGTTTCTCACGCCATCTGACACGGGTCATTGGGGCGTTTTAAAGCCCGGCCGTGGATCATTTCCACGTGTATTCTGAAAGTCTTTCGCGCTCTCGTTTGTTCTCGGTCGATACGGAAACAGTGTCTGCTTTCAAATCCAAATTTGCCTATGAACTCAATATGAAATAGGCGCTTGTGCAACGGTAGGGACCACGGACAGGATGTTTTACGAAGAAGAACGACTTGCCTTATTCATCGACGGTTCGAATTTGTATGCTGCGGCGCGGTCGCTGAATTTCGATATCGACTACAAACGTTTGCTGGAGCACTTCCGCAACCTTGGCGTGCTCGTTCGAGCTTTTTATTACACGGCTCTGGTCGAGGATCAGGAATATTCACCGATCCGGCCCCTCGTCGACTGGCTCGATTACAATGGATACACACTGGTCACGAAGCCGACGAAGGAGTTCACGGACTCCCAGGGTCGCCGCAAAATCAAAGGCAATATGGACATCGAACTGGCCGTTGATGTCATGGAAATGGCGGACCACGTGGATCATGTGGTGCTGTTTTCCGGCGACGGTGATTTTCGCCGGCTCGCAGAGGCCGTGCAGCGCAAAGGCAAGCGCATGACCGTCGTCTCGACGGTTCGCTCCCAGCCGCCCATGCTGGCCGACGAACTGCGTCGGCAGGCCGACAACTTCATTGAACTGGAACAGCTTTCGTCAGCCATCTCCCGGGAGCATTCCAACCGGGGCGGTGGCGGCTCTCGCCCCACGCCGGCCCAGGCCTCTGCCGTGCGCTTCGGCGATGACTACCAAAGCGATGACGAGGATTTGGATGATGGGGACGAGGACGATGAAGATCTCGGACCGGACATCAACAAAGCGCTGCCGTGATCGCAGCAGGGGCGTGCGCCCCGCCCCGTGAGATGCTGCCCCCCGAACCGCCCCGGGACTGCGCCCTGTGCGCTCGTCTTGTCGCGTTCCGCGAGGACCAGACGGCGGCGGAACCGACGTGGTTCAACGGCGCCGTCCCGTCCTTCGGCGATCCCGACGCATGGCTGCTGATTGTCGGCCTGGCGCCGGGTCTGTCCGGGGCCAACCGCACGGGACGGCCCTTTACCGGCGATTATGCAGGCGATCTGCTTTACGGCACGCTGTGCGCAAAGGGCCTGGCGGAGGGGGTTTACGACGCCCGCCCCGATGATGGGCTGGTGCTCCGCGGCACCATGATCACCAATGCGGTCCGCTGTGTGCCCCCCAAAAACAAACCCACCGGTGCGGAAATCGCCACGTGCCGGCCTTTCCTGAAGGCCCGGATCACGGCCCTCCCCGCTTTACGCGCCATTGTCGCGTTGGGACGGGTCGCCCATGAAAGCACCGTCACGGCTTTGGGCGCCCGGCCTGCCCAGGTCCCCTTCGGACATGGGGCACATCATGGTCTCACCGGACCGGATGGGCGTCCCCTCCACCTCCACGACAGCTACCATTGCTCCCGCTACAACACCAATACCGGGAGACTGACGCCGGACATGTTCAACGCCGTGTTTGATGCGGTCTTGCAACATCGCAATGGCGTATAGGCGCTTCGGCGTCCCTTGGGGGTTCCAAGCCCTGGGCGTTGGGGTATTCTCCGCCCCGTCGAACAGCTCAAGACTTACACGCATTGTTTGTAATCTTCGTTCGGGCACTGTCGGGTTGCCCGGCGCGGACCGTGCATTTTGCTGGACAGCGTATTGGGGGCAGTCAGGGATGGAACGGCGCCTGTTTCAACTCATTATCGGGCTTTTGAGCTTGGTTCCGTTGGCCAATGCCGCCATTGCGGCCGGCCCGGGCATTGTCTTTTTCCTGCCGGAAGGCGCTCCGGTGAGCGTCGATCTGGACAATCAGTTCCGCTATCTCTCAGGCGTCTATCTGGCGGCCACATTCGCGGCTTGGTGGACCCTCGGCAATATCGAAGACCGGATGGTGCCTTTCCGAATCGTGGGCCTGGCCATCATGGCCGGGGGCGTGGGCCGTGTTTTTTCAATCGTGGCTCTCGGTCCGCCCACGGATCCGGCTTTGCTTGTGGGTCTCGTCATTGAATTGGGGGTCGTGCCGCTTCTGCTTGCCTGGCAGATCCGGCTGCGACGCAAATACCGGCGCAGTTTCCTCCCCATGTGACGGTTGGAAGTGCCCTTGGTGATGTGAATGATGAGCCCGGATCGCCGGGATATCGCAACGGGCAGCCAGGAAACCCCGATGCAGGCTCCCTGGCAAAGCAATCATTCTTCATCCGGATCCGGACCATCTTCTGGACCATCAGGGTTTTCGCCGTCATCGGCGCCATTCTCCGCGCCGCCTTCGCCGCCCGTATCGCCCAGATGCTCGACCGAGACCACGCGCTCATCGCTCGCTGTACGGAAGATCGTCACGCCCTGGGTCGCCCGGCCGGCAACGCGTACACCATCCACCGGGCACCGGATGAGCTGACCGCCATTGGTGACGAGCATGATCTGGTCATTGTCCTCCACCGGGAAGGACGAGACGATCCCGCCATTGCGGGCATTGATGGCGATGGCCGTCACGCCCTGGCCGCCCCGGCCCGAGACGCGGAATTCGTAAGCCGAAGTGCGCTTGCCGAAACCGTTTTCCGTCACGGTCAGGAGGAACTGCTCCCGGGCCCCCAGGGCCGCATAGCGTTCCGGCGACAGGGTGGTCTCCTCGGCCCCTTCCTCGCCCGCATCCTCGATCACCGGTTCTTCGGCGACGCTGGCGTCCTCACCCGCGGCAGCCCGGCGCATGGCGCTCGCCTGACGCAGATAGGCGCGCGCCTCCGCGGGCGTGACATCCACATGGCGCAGAATCGACAGGGCCACCACATGATCGTCCGAAGCCAGCTTGATCCCACGGACACCCGTCGACTCGCGCCCCTTGAACACACGCACATCGGTGATGGGGAAACGGATGGATTTGCCGCCGCGGGCGGTGAGCACAAGGTCGTCGTCCTCGGTGCATAACTGAACACTGACAATGCCGTCGTCGTCTTCCGGCTTCATGGCGATCTTGCCGTTGGCATTGATCCGCTCGAAATCGCCAAGGCTGTTGCGCCGGACGCTGCCGCTGCGGGTCGCGAACATCAGAAACTGGCGGGCCGTGTGTTCTTCCTGGGGTATGGGCAAGACGCTGGTGATGGTCTCGCCTTCGGCAAGCGGCAACAGATTGACCATGGCCTTGCCGCGGGACGTGGGCGAGCCCTCCGGCAGCTTCCACACCTTCAACCGATAAACCATGCCGGTGGAAGAGAAGAACAACACCGGTGTGTGGGTGTTGGCGACAAACACCCGCGTGACGAAATCCTCTTCCTTTGTGGCCATGCCCGAGCGGCCCTTGCCGCCGCGCCGCTGGGTCCGGTAAAGGCTCAAGGGCACACGCTTGATATAGCCCGTATGGGTGACGGTGACGACGACGTCTTCCTGCTGGATCAGGTCTTCGTCATCCATGTCGAGGTCAGCTTCGACGATTTCCGTGCGGCGGGGCGTGGCGAACTCGTCGCGCACGGCCGCCAACTCGTCCCGGATGATTTCCATCAGCTTGATCCGGGAGCGGAGCACTTCAAGGTAATACTCGATCTTGGAGGCCAGCTCCTTCAACTCACCGTCGATCTCCTCGCGTCCGAGCGCGGTCAGGCGTTGCAGGCGCAGGTCCAGAATGGCGCGGGCCTGGGCGTCGGAGAGCCGGATGCGGTCCTCGCCGACACGGATGGCACGGGGATCGTCGATCAGGGCCAGGAGCGGCAGGACGTCCGCCGCCGGCCAGTCCCGTTCCAAAAGGCGCTCACGCGCTGTCGCAGGATCCGGCGACGAGCGGATCACGGCAATCACGTCGTCGATATTGGCGACCGCGATGGCCAGACCCACAAGAATATGGGCCCGGTCCCGGGCCTTGTTCAGGTCGTGCCGGGTGCGCCGGGTGACGACCTCTTCGCGGAAGGCGATGAAGGCGTGGATCAGTTCACGGAGGGTCAAAAGCTCCGGACGCCCCCCGTTCAGCGCAAGCATATTGACCCCGAAGCTCGATTGCAGCGGTGAGAACCGGTAAAGCTGATTGAGTACCACATCGGCCATGGCATCGCGCTTCAGCTCGACAACGACCCGCATGCCTTCACGATTGGACTCGTCTCGAATATCGCTGATGCCTTCAATGCGCTTGGCGCGGACGAGGTCGGCGATCTTCTCGATCATCGCGGCCTTGTTCACCTGATACGGGATTTCCGTGACCACCAGGGCCTCACGGTCCTTCCGGATGGTCTCCTGGTGGATCCGTGCCCGGACCATCACCGAGCCGCGCCCGCGCAACATGCCGGCCCGCGCCCCGCCGCGGCCGATCATCAGACCGCCGGTCGGAAAATCCGGGCCCGGCACGATCGTCAGCAACTCATCGTCGGGCAGTTCGGGATTTTCGATCAGCGCGATGCAGGCGTCGATCACTTCGCCCAGATTGTGTGGCGGGACATTGGTGGCCATGCCGACGGCGATGCCGCCGGCGCCGTTGACGAGCAGATTGGGGAACCGGGCCGGCAGGACTTCGGGCTCCCGCTCGGAATTGTCGTAGTTGTCCCGGAAATTGACCGTATCCTTATCAATGTCCTCGAGCAGGGAATGGGCCGGCTTGCCGAGACGCACCTCCGTGTAGCGCATGGCTGCGGGCTTATCGCCGTCCACGGAGCCGAAATTGCCCTGGCCGTCGAGCAGCGGCAGGCGCATGGAAAAGTCCTGGGCCATGCGCACCAGCGCGTCATAAATCGCCTGGTCGCCATGGGGGTGATACTTACCCATGACGTCGCCCACGATGCGCGCGCATTTGCGGTAGGGCTTGTTCCAGTCATAGCCGTTTTCGTGCATCGAATAGAGGATGCGCCGGTGCACCGGCTTCAGGCCGTCCCGCGCGTCCGGAAGGGCCCGGGAGACGATCACGCTCATGGCATAATCGAGATAGGCCGTGCGCATTTCCTGTTCGATGGCGATGGGTCGGATGTCGTCTCCCCCGCCCGGCGGCGCGCCGTCGGCGGGGTTTTGATTGTCAGTGGTGTCGGACACGGGGCAAGGACTTCGTTTTGAACGGCGCTGGTGCGGACGCGGCGCCCGGGTTTTTGAAGGCGCAAGCGCCGGTGCGGCGCGCGGGAGGAAAAAAGGCCGCGGGCCGCAGGGCGCGGCCCGATTCGCACCTTTGAACGTAGCACCCTTGGCGCAAGTCCGGCAAACATGCCGCCCCGGAGGACCGAGGCGGCGGATCTCCCTTTCAATCGGAGCAACCAGGCGGCCAATCCCAACCAGAGTCGGCGATCAGGGAAAGCGCCGGGCGAGCACCGTGGCGCGGTCCCGGCCCTTGCGCTTGGACGGACGGGCCACCCGGTGCCACTTCAACAGATCATCCGGCGACTGACGGGCAATCCAGTGATAACCGACCCGGTCCCAGGGCAGCACCACGTCAAAGCGATTGTCGAGGACCATGTCGCCCCGGTCCGTGACGGCCAGCAGCACCACATGGCGCTCGCCGCGCTCGGTATCGGCCAGCAGGATCAGCAGGCTGCGCGGGGGCCAGCCCCTGGCGATCAATGCGGCCCGCTTGGTCATCACATAGTCGTCGCAGTCGCCCACATCCGTGCTGTCGGTCCAGTGGTCGATCCGCCCGAAGACTTCGAGATCGCTGCCGGGACGAATACGGTGGTTGATCTCAGTATTCACCCGCCGCAACTCGTCCAGCCGCTCATGAGTCAGTGTCACGATGCGCTCGTCCACCGGAGCCGCCGCAACGGCTGTTGCGTCAATGGCGGCAGGAGCGGCGGCCCAGGCGGCGGCGGCCGGCGCGGTGGCCGGCGCGGTGGCCCGGTCGCGGCTGCACTGCTCCTTATTGGCCCGGCAGAAGTTCACGAGGCCGCTGGGCGGGCGATGGACACTCGTCACCAGCAGCGGCGCGCCCGACGGCAGGGGAACAGCGGCGCATCCTGCGATACCGGCCAGAGAAAACGAAATAACACAAGCAGAGATCAGTCTTTTCATCACAACACCCCCAATTCGAAGATGTCGTGATTATTTCCCAATACTTTTTCTATTCCGGAAAAGGCGGCTGTAATACTCTATATTGATTTGACTGGACTTTTCCTCGCACTTTCGATGAGTTCAATGAGAATTTGCGGTAAATTCCCGCCCGCTCCGGTGATCGCCGATTGAAGCGGTCTTGACCCCATCGCGCAGATTGCGAATGCCGGTCCCCTGTGGTAGCTGCTTGTGTTATGAAGAGGCCGGGGGCTGCATTCTCCGGTCCCCAAAGGATCCGTTCGGTGGTCCGAACCTTGAAAGGCGGTTCCTGACCCGGAACCGAATCGGTTTGAACCGCTCGGTATGCGTAATTCTGAAGGTATGGGTAGGTTCATGTTCACACGCTCGTCTTCCAAACGACTGGTCCGCGCGGCTGTCGCCGGTGTCCTGGCTGCCACGGTGTCCGTGACCGCCGTTTCCGTGGCGACTGCCCAACCGATCCTGACGCTGTCCGCGGCGGCCCGTTCCCTCGCCGCGCAGATCGCCAGCGAGATCGCAACCCTGTCCAGCCAGGGCCAAAGTTCTTCCGTGATTGCCAATCAACTGGCCGAATCGGTGCTCAGCGAGTTGCGTCGCGGCGAAGTCAAGCCGGCGGAGGCCGTCCAGGCCGTGCTCGATGCAACCGCCGGCGCGGACTCCACGTTCACGGCACCGATCCTGGTGGCCTTGGCCGACCGCCTCGATGCACAGGGCTTCGATGCCTCCGTGCGGTCCATCGTGGCGGCCACGATCGTCCTCGCGCCCGAGATGACGACGGACAGCGTCTGCGCAGAATTCAGCGAGGATATCTGCAGCAGCGTGCGCGCCGAACTGGGGGATGATATCCCGACCTCGGCGGGCGATCAGCCGACAGCCAGCACCAGCAACCCGGCGGGTGGCACCGGCGGCGGTGCATTCAACAACAACTCCACGGGGTCCCTCGACCGGGGTCCTCAAAATGATGTGCCGACCGCGCAGTGAAGCGCGGCGGCCTTGCGCGATCAGCCCGTGAGTGAGGGCAGGTCGGAGGCGGAAAAGAGGGGCGCAGCCGAAACCGGCAGCGCCTTTTTTTATGGCCTGCCCTTTCCGTGAACTGGTGTTTTCGTGATATGGGCGAGGGCTGGCCCGCTCTCACGCACCGTCATAAAGCCTCAATGGACACGTGCCAGGCAGGCTTTTCGGATGGACAGCGACGCCGGCACGCAATAGCTCTCAAAGCATGCATTTTCCGCAAGGAAAGCCCGTGTCGATCGGTTCGTCTCTCCCGACCCTGGACACTTCCCGACCCTGGACACCGCATTCCCATGCCCCGACCCCGCCGGCTCACCACCCACGCTCAAACCAGCGCCCTGTCGCGTGCTCTGGAGACGCCGGATACCGGACGCTCGCTCGTGGCACTGGGCCTTGCCGGCCTGGTGGGGGGGCTTCTTTTGGCCTCGGGCCTGCCCCGCTTGATGGCGGAAAGCCGGGCTCTCGCCGGGGCGTCGGCGATTCGGGCCCTGGATGCCGGGGACGCCGTCGGTCCCGGCCCACTCCAGACTGCCATTGCCGAGACCGGTCCCCTGGCCCTGCTGGACGCCCGCCGCCGGGCCGAGCGCGGCGCCTGGACCGTCCTCCTCGCCAATCGTCAGCCGGACGGGCCGAACCGAGACCGCACGCTGGCTGCCGCCACTCACTGGCTCAAAACCGGCCTTGCCGATGCGCCCCTCGACGGCCAGTACTGGGCCTATCTCAGCGAGGCGCTCCAGATGCAAGGCCTTGAGCCTCATACCCAAGTCGAGGGTCTCCGGCTGGCCTATCTCCTCGGGCCGCGCCGACTCAACTATATTGAGCAGCGTTTAGATGTTGCCAAACGGGTAACCGGTTCGCTGGATGATGATCTTGCGGCGCGGGTGCGGCGCGATGTGCGTCAGCTCCTGGAGTACCGGCGCCTGCGCCCTTTTCTTGTCTCATTGGCGGGGCATCGACAAGGCAAGATCTGGGTGGACGAGGCCTTCGCCGACAGCCCCGACATTCTCCGACAGATCCGGTTCACGCGCGCCTCGATCGCCAGCGACCGGGTGGGTCGCCCATCCGCACGCCCCTGACTTGGTAAAACCATGAGCGACAGAGCGATCTCTCCCCAATTTCCCACGCATGGCCCCGCCATGCGGGCCCCGACGGCGCGGACCGGTCTATCGGGCCGCCCGTCCGGCGGCCTTAGCGACAGCGTGCCGGCCCTGACCGAGCTGATGCGCGTGGTGCACGCGCGCCAGCGCATCATCATCGGCACGACCATTTCCCTGGTGATCCTCGCCATCGTGATCCTGTTCCAGATGACGCCGCGCTACACAGCGTCTGCCCTGGTCATGGTGGATCCCCGCACGAACCAGGTCGTGGATTCCGAAGCCGTGCTCGCCGGCCTCGGCACCGACCAGGCCACCATCGAAAACCAGCTTGAAATCATCCGCTCCCGATCCCTGGTCGAGCGGGTGGTGCAGGATCTGAATCTGCTCCAGGACTCGGAATTCAATCCGCCGGCCGGCAAACCGTCCGTGTTCGCCGCGCTGAATCCACTGTCCTGGTTCTCAAGCGATACGGCCGCGGCCGAGACGCCCCAGCGTGAACCGGGCATCGAGGCCGACGAAGTGATCAACCGGTTCCTCAGCAATCTCTCCGTGCGCATCCGCGGCAAGTCCACGGCCCTGCAGATCAATTTCGTTTCCGAAGATCCGGCCAAGGCGGCCCGCGTGGCCAACACGCTGGCGGAAAAATACGTCAACGATCAATTGGAAGCGAAATTCGAGGCCACCCGTCAGGCCACGAACTGGCTGTCGGGCCGGCTTGAGGAACTCGGCCAGCAGTTGGTTCAGGCGGAACGGGCGGTCGAGCAATACAAGATCGCCAACAATCTGACGGAAACCAGCGACGGCTCTTTCCTAATCAATGACCAGCTTGCGGACATCAATGCCCAGTTGACCCTGGCCCAGGCGGAGCTTGCCGAAAGCCAGGCCAAGCTCAACCAGGCCAACAGCCTTTATGCGTCGGGCCAGAAGATCGATTCCATCAGCCAGGTGGTGAACTCGCCCCTGATCCGCCAGCTTCGCAATCAGGAAGCCGAATTGGTGCGCCGGGGGGCCGAACTGCGCAATCGGTACGGCGCGCGCCACCCGCGCATGATTGATATCGAGGCGGAGCAACAGAATCTTTCCGGTAAGATCGACGAGGAAGTCCGGCGCATCATCCAGCAGATGCGCAACGATGTGGCCGTGACGGAAGCCCGCGTTCAGGCCCTTCAGTCGAACATGAATGCGATCGAGATGAATGCCGCCGGCCAGCGCCAGGCCCAGATCCGTCTACGGGAGTTGGAACGGGCCGCCAATTCCAGTCGCCAGCTTTACGAGGCCTATCTTGCCCGTTTCAAGGAAACCCAGGACCAGGAAGGCATCCAGACGCCGGACGCGCGAATCCTGTCCCGGGCACCGGTGCCGAGCAGCCCAAGCTTTCCCCGCACGAATCTTGTTCTCGCCTTCGCCGGCCCCGTCGCCTTTCTCACCGGCCTTCTGTTCGCCTTCACGGCCGAGCGGCTCGACAACGGCTTCCGCACCAGCGAGCAGATCGAAGCGGCAACCAAACTGCCCAATCTCGCCGTCATCACGGAGGTGGGCAACAAGATCAAGCGCAGCGGCGTGAACCCGGTCGATTTCGCCCTGGACAGACCCCTATCGGCCTATGCGGAATCCGTGCGCGGATTTTTGACGGCCATCAAAATGTCCGATGTGGACATGCCGCCCAAGGTGATCGGCATCACGTCTTCGGTGCCGTCGGAAGGCAAGACCACCTTTGCCGCCACCACGGCCCGCCTCGCGGTCAAACGGGGCCAGCGGACCATTCTGGTAGACACGGATCTGCGCCACCCCAGCGTGACGAAGCTTCTCGGCTTCGGGGACGTGGACACGGGCATCGTGGAGCATTTGAGCGACGACTGCGAGCTTGAGGCCGTGATCCGCCGGGACGACCTGACGGAGCTCGATATCCTGCCCGTGGCGGGCAAGGCCATCAATCCGCCGGACCTGCTCAATTCCCAGCGCATGGCCCATATGATCGAACGCCTGCGGAACATGTATGATCTGGTGATCCTGGATACGGCGCCGATCCTGCCGGTCAACGATACCAAGCAGATCGTCCGGCTCGTGGACAAGTTCGTCTTCGTGGTACGCTGGGAACAGACGCCGCGGGAGGCCGTGCTGAACGGGATCCACGAGCTTCAGGTGCTCCAGGCCTCCATGGCCGGAACCGTTCTGACCCGGACTCACGTGCGCCGCCATGCGATCTACAATTACGGCTATTATAAGTACAAAGATTATAACAAGTACTACACGACATGACGGGGCGGCAGTTCCTCTTCGCCGGACTCTGCCTGCTCCTTGTCCTGTCGCCCCTCCAATATGGCGGCAACCGTCCCTGGTCCATGGCCGCGATCCAGATCGCTGCCGCTATGCTTGCGGCGGGCATTGCCATCACGCTGGTGCGGGACCCGAAAAGCTATCTTCCCTATTTCACACCCCTGCGATCCGCACTCATCCTGGCGGGCCTCGTGGTCGTCTGGTGCCTTGTTCAGACCGTTTCCTGGACACCGTCCGGCCTGCACCATCCGGTCTGGGCGCTGGCCGGCGAGGCTCTCACCACACGGATCGACGGCGCCATCGCCGTCCGGCCTGACATGGCATGGTTCAAGGCCATGCTCAATCTGTCCTACCTCGTCGTTTTCGTGGCGGCCTTCATGGTGTGCCTCGACAACACGGCCGCACGCCGCGTTTTGCTCCTGTGCATTTTGTGCCCGGCCGCCTATGGCGCCTACGGACTGGTTCTGAAGACCTTTGGGCTTGTTCACAGTCCCCTGCCCCCGAGCCTCGATCACCTGAACCTCAACACCGAAGCCTTCGGCCTGCCCGGCCCCTTCGCGAATTCCGGCCATTTCGCCTTCTATCTCATCATGGGTCTGACCTGTGCCGGTGCCCTGTTCGTTCAGCGGGCCCGGCGGGTGCGCTTCGAAGGCCGCTGGCAAATGCGCCTCGGCCAGGGCATCGAGGCGGTGATGGGCCATGGCCTGCCCGTGCTGGCGGTGATCTTTATGCTGATATCGGCCGTGGTGCTGGGCGCTTCGCGCGCCGGACTGCTCATGCTGCTGGGGAGTGTGGTCCTTCTGGGCACGGCGTTCTGGTTTAAGCTGTCACGTCGGGGCCGGCCGGTCCTCGCGGCGGGCGCGCTGGTTCTGGTCCTTCCGACCCTTCTGCTGGTGCTGCAGCTCAGCGGCGAGCGGGTGTCCGAGGAGCTCAGCCGCACGCTGACCGGAGAGGACTTCCTCGCGCTGCGCTTCATCGTGTGGGAACAATCGCTGCGCATGATCGGCGATGCGCCGGTGCTCGGAGCGGGCCTTGAGAGCTTCGCCGATCTGCATCCGCTCTACAGCGAAGGGGGACCGGCCCGCCTGCATTTCCATCAGGCCCACAACGAATATCTCGACACGGCCGTCGCCCTCGGCCTTCCGGCAACGGTGCTGTGGTTCGCGGCGCTGGCCCGGATATACGGGATTTGCCTCCACGGCGTGCTGATGCGCAGCCGCCGGCTCCACTATGTGCTGGCGCCTGCGGTCGTGATGACCCTCGCGGCCCTTCACGGCTTCGTGGATTTCAGTCTCGAGATTCCCGCCAATGCCTTGTTGTTCTCGGTGCTGATGGGTATGGGCTGTGCCCAGGCGGGCGACAACGCTGCGAGCCGCCGGCGCCAGGGCCTGGAGTGATCCTTTACCGGCGCGAGGAGCGGGTTCCGGTTGCAGGTTTGTCCGGGGCCGGTTCCGGAGTACAGATCACTGCGGCCAGCATGGCCTGGGCGGCCAGGTGCCGGTCGAACAGAGTGCCCATGGCCTCGTCGACCTGGCGGCGCTGGGCCAGATCCCGCACGGAACGGCGCTCAAGGGCATCGGCCGCAGCGCGGCGCAGGGCGTCGATCTCGGAGCGGAGCGCAGCCGCCGCTTGTTCCTTGGAGCCCCAGTCAGAGATGACCTCGGCGACCGGTTCGCTGAGATAGTGGGGCGGATGGTCCGGGTCCTGCAATTGGGCCCGGATGGTCCGCAGGGTTTTCGGACACCTCTCCTCGAAGGCGATCTGCGGCACGTAAAGTGGCTCAGGCACGGGGACGGATCCGGACACCGGCGTCTCGACCGGTTGATCGGGCACCCAGGTGACCGTTTGGGGATCGGCCGCCATGGTGCAGCCGGCGAGCAGCGCCACCGCCGTCACAAGGAAACGGGAAGATCGCAGTGTCATGGATCACGCCTCCCCTTTCCTGGCGGCCTTGTAGGCCTCCGATCGACGGGCCCGGTTGCGGGACAAAGCCATAAGGGCGCCATGGGGCAGGATCTTGGCGAGGGTCGTGACGAGGCCGTTGAAGCGTCCGGGCACCAACAGCACCGGTTCGCCGACCTCGACGGCACGCAAACTCCGCGCCACCAGATCCTCCGCTGTCATCCACATATAGGACGGATAGGTCGACACCTCCGCGCGGGCGCCAATCACATCGTGGAACTCGCTGTAGGTGAAACCGGGGCACAAAGCCTGGACATGGATGTTCCGACCCTCGGTCTCCAGCGCGAGGGCCTCGGAGAAGCGGATCAGGAACGCTTTCGATGCGCCGTAAAGCGTATGACCGCGGCTGCCGGGCAACAGACCCGCCACGGACGCCACATTGACGATGCGCCCGAACCCCTGCGCAACCATATGCGGAAGAGCGGCGTGGGTCATTTCGCACACCGCGGTAACCATCACCTGGATAAAGGCCCCATGATCCGTCCAAGGCCGGTCGGAAAAGGCATCCGAGATGCCGTAGCCCGCATTGTTGATGAGGATATCCGGCGCCATACCCGCCGCAAGGGCCGCCTCATGGATACGGGAAGCCGCCCCGGGCCGGAACAGATCCGCGGGAACGATCAGGACACGGATTCCATGGCTGGCCTTCAGAGTGGCCGCGCGTGCCTCAAGACGGTCCGCACGGCGGGCGGTCAACACAAGGTCATGGCCCTGTTCGGCGAGTGAACGGGCGAAGGCTGCGCCGATGCCGGCGGACGCGCCCGTGATGAGGGCTACCCGCTGAGCCAAGGCCCGCCTCCCGGTCAGCCGCTCGCCGGATCGTCCGCAGCTGGATCACTGTCGCCGTTTTCACGCCCCTTGCCGCCGAGCCAACCGAACAGGCCCCCCCGGCGCGAGAACATATCCCGCAATTCTCCGCCGGTGATTTCCTGTTTCTCCAGGAGCACCTTGACGATGCGGTCGAGCGCGGCGCGATTTTCCCGCAGCATGCGGACGGTCTCGCGATACTGGCGATCCAGGGTCTGGCGCACCTCATCGCGGACTTCCGCCGGCAGATCCATGTTTTCCCGCTGATCGATATCGAACCAGACCAGACCGCCGCGTTCGGAATAACCGTGCTGCATGAACATGCGGATCAGCAGGCGCGTGGCCTGGGCAAGGTCGGACGAACCGCTGCCACCGGCGCCGGCGCCCACATTGTCCTTGCCATAGACGACTTCCTCCGCAGCACGCCCACCGAGGAAGATTCGGACCTGATCGAGCACATCGGCCTTTTTCACGTCGACCCGTTCGCTATAGGACGCAACGAACCCGAGCGTGCCGTCCGGGCGCGGAATGATGGACACGAAGGAAATGTCCGAACCGCGTGTTTCGCCCAGAAGCTGAACCATGGCGTGGCCCGCCTCATGGACTGCTGTGCGGCGGATCTCGTCGGCGGTCATGCGCGGCAAGCCCGTTGCGCCCAGGGGGCGTCGCATGATCTCGGCGATAAAATCGCCCTGGGTCGCGGGCCGGCGCTCCTTGCGGGCCCGGCGGCGCCCGCCCCGCACATAGAATTCGACATCCGCTCCGGTCTGGCCGAAGGTCAGCTTAGCGAGTTCTTCCGTGTCGATCGGATCCTCGACCTGGTCTTTCCGGCGCAACTTGCCGATATGGTAGTCATAGATCTTAGCCAGACTCGGGACATTCGGCCGGCGGACCGTCACGGTCTGGTCGAGGCGGCCGGCCCGCTTCAGAGCCGGGTCGATCTTGGCGGATTCGTTGGTGGCCGCGATCACGATCACCCCGTCCCGGTCATGGAAGCCCTGCAGTTCCTCCAGGACGCAGTTCACGACGGCGGTCGTGTAATAGTCGTTGCGTCCCTGGTGATGCTGACGGTTCCCGATCGAGTCGAATTCGTCAATGAACACAATGGTCGGTGCATAACGGCGCGCTTCGGCGAAGAATTCACGGATCGCCGCGAGGTGGGAGTCCAGCGCCCCCGAGGCCTGCCATTCCAGGGCCGAGCCGGCGATAAAGCGAATGCCGGACTCCTTGGAAATCGCCTTGGCCAGCATGGTCTTCCCCGTGCCCGGCGGGCCCACGAGCAGCATGCCGCGGTCCACTTCCGTCCAGTCGATCTCCCCCGCAACGGCGAGGCGGATGTCCGAGACGAGCTGATCGGCGACTTCCTTGGCTTCGCCGAGACCATGGATCTCGGACAGGCTTGGGGCATTGTTGGCGGCCCGGCGCGACAGGCGCCGTTCGACCCGCTCGCGCAATTCGGAAACCGCCCGCGCACCCGTGAAACCAGCGGCCAGCACCTTGTCGAAGTCATAAGGCAGAAGATAGCGCGTCCAGCTATCGAGTTCGGGGGTCTTCAGGGCCGACTCGCCGAGGATCGCCTGGAACACCTGATCGCGCACGGGCCCGACCATGGCGGGCAGGATCATCTCCATGTCCATGTAGTTCTGGAAGGTCAGCGGCACGGCGCGCGGGTTCGACACAACGACGATGCCCACATCCCGGCTGGTGACCAAATCCTTGATCATGGCACGGACGGACGAGCGGTCGAGCTCGTAGTCGCCCGCGAACAGCTGATCATCATAGAAAATGACCCGATCCGTCGAATTGAAGCGCTTGGTCTCATAGGGCTCGTAATAGGAATTGGCCGAAATGAAATCGAGATTGAGGCTGTTGGCGACGAAGCGGGCCACATGCTCGGCTATTTCCCAGTACTGGGTCTCGAAGAGAACCAGCGGCCGCTTTTCGTGCAGGATGTCCAGGAAGGCCTCATAGGGTTCCTCGGCACTGTCCTTGATGCGCCGGGCCAGGTCGCCGGTATCGTTTTCGCTGAAATCGACCACGGCCTTGCGGGTCAGGAATTCGGCCAGGATTTCCGGGACGGTCCGACCCTGGGTTGCGGAGACCAGGGAGCCGCCACGCGTCGTGTTCACCAGCGCGACGGTGTCCTGGTCGTCCTGCTTGCGGGCCATGTTGAGCACCTTGAAGGCTTCGGAACGCTCGAAAACGTCGCCGGTGACAATGGGATCGACCAGCCCTTCGAACAGGGCCACCGGGCCGATCACGCCGAAGATCTCATCCACCAGGAATTTGGTCAGCGACGCATCGAAGTCTTCATACAGATAGACCGGGGCGGCGATGACGCTCTCGTCGTCATAATCGACGTAAACCAGGGTATAGGCCGCGAAGAAATCGCGGGCATTGTCGGGGATTTCCGCTTCGGATTCGTACCAGAGGTCGAGGCCTTCCTCGGCAGCCGTTTCAACGATCATCTCAAGGGACCGGCGCTGGGACAGGCCGGCCAGAAAATCGGCATTGTGGTCATGGCGCTGAAAGAAGGAGGAGTCGGCGCCTTCTTCAAAGGTCACGACCCGGCCCATGATGCCGGCCACGTCCAGCACCTGCCCGTCGGTTTCCGGGTACACGCCGGCGAAGCCCATATTCGAATGGGTGTCCGACAGGCTGGCGAACTGGCCGACGAGCCACTCGCTGAAATCGGTTGGATCTTCGATGGGGCTGATGCTGCTTGTCTTCGCTTCGGTGTAAGCCACCGTACCGTGGTGATCCAAGGCGTAGAAAAGAGCGATAAAGCGGTCCATTACCCCGTCCCCTGTCAGCGGTTGCCGAACGGTTTTTCCGATGGAGCCACTATAAACCCGTGCCGCCCCCTGTGGATCCCGCACGCCGACCGCGAGTCGTCGCGGCGACGTCCAAGCTTTACGGGGCGACAGGGCCTTTGGCCCACATCCCACCCTGAAAGCTTAACAGATCCCACGGGTCTGTAAGTCCCCCTTTGGCACGATGCTCGACATTTCCCAGTTCTGTGGCCGAATGCCACAAGATTTAGGGATTCCAGACATCTGTGGGCACGGCGACCGTCGCGCCATTCGCCCATCGAAACCGTCAGGCGGCACTGTCACTCAAGGAGCGCTGGAGGCGCTCGAGAGCCGCGAGATCCTGATGCCAGACGCCGAGCGCTCGGAAAACCAGCGTGCCGGACGCCCCGTTGGCAAAGAGCGCGCCGGAGACTTCAGCAAACACGGCATGCTGTTCTTTGAGGGCCTCGATCGTCGCCGCGATCACATCCCGGTCATCCGCCTCCCGGTCGGAGGCGTCCCGGCCGGCGGCTTCTCTGTCGACCGGCGCGCCGCCTGCGCCCGCTTCGAGCCGATGTCCCGCGAGCACCGTGCTCGCGGCCCCCATGAAGGATCGGGTAATC
The DNA here is from genome assembly GCA_050331455.1 of Alphaproteobacteria bacterium. Lineage (GTDB taxonomy): Bacteria > Pseudomonadota > Alphaproteobacteria > JAJFIK01 > JAJFIK01 > CAYUYV01. The sequence goes on along the minus strand of JBHJGV010000032.1, from coordinate 13,032 downwards.
CGGATCCGCTCGGACACATCGTCCTGAAGGGAGGCCATGCGCAGGCTCGCCTCGGACCGATCCGACAGGGAGGACAGATAGGATTGCGCATTGGCGGACAGGACCGTCCGGGCCGGCGGAGCGGTTTCGACACTCCCGTCTTCATCATCCACCAGGGCGCCGAGGCCATCGAGGAGCACCGTCAGGACCGTGGATGCCGAAAAAGCGGGCGCATTACCCGTCACGGCGGTCCAGGGTGTCCGGCGCGCCTTTTCCGCCATCGCCCGCAAATCCACCTGGGCATCGCTCAGACCGATGGTCACGGACTTCACCGGCTGGGACAAGGGCTCGATATGGCCGGCCGCGCAGGCCGGCAGGCTGAAACAGGCGGCGCACGCCAAAAGGCGCCCGGTCCCACCCAGGCGGGAAAGAAGCGGCCCGGACCGGGCCGCGCTGAGGCCGATGGGCCGGAAGGCGTGAAACGCCTTTGGAGAGTGTGTTTGGCGAGTAATCGCTTTGTCCTCTGTCTTCCGCATTCTGCCCCCTGCATCCAGGAGCCCCGTCTCCGGCCCAGCAGCGGGATAACACCGCGCTGTCCAGCGATTGAGGCCGGCCGCCATCTATGACGGCGCCTGGATGTCTTGTCCCCGTTCATCACGCGGCGTTCATCACACGGCATGCACCGCACGGCGTTCACGGCAGGGCCGGGCGCGCTCTTTTCGAGTTCCGGCGAGAATCCGACCCGCCCCCGCGAACCCTGTTCCGCGGCGCATCCACCCAATAGGCCATGGACGGCGCACACCGATCCTGGACCTGTGCTCCACGCCTGCCAGGACCAGCGCTCATGAATCGACACCCCTGAAAATGGCGGCAGATTGCCGACCGAAGTCACGCGATGCCAGATATCCACATGACCAGCGCGTCCCACAAACCAGCGCAGTGTGCCGACCCGGAACGAATTTGTGAAGATGGATCTCAGGTCATAGGGGCAAAAAGGGGACCATGACAGGGCGTCAATGGTTTTGCCCCCAGTTTTATCCACAGATCGCGGCGTACGGTGCCGGTTTACCGAACAAACCTGCCCTGAATGCGTGTGACATCTGGCCGGCGCATATTCGCCCGCGCTCCCCGCCAGTCGGTTCCGGTTCCCGCGCCCCACTTTTGATACACTGTCTTATGAGCCGCTTCCCGGAGAGTTCCATGTCGACAGCCCCCCGCGCGACCCCAGACGCCACCACGACGACGCCCCGGTCCGCCGTCAGCGACCATGACATTATGTGTCTCGATCTGCTGGAGCGGCGCCTGCGATGGCTTTCCACCTGGACCATTCATCACGCCAACCATGTGCGTGAAAGCCGCGACGGCCTGAAGGTCGGCGGACACCAGGCGTCCTGCGCCTCCATGACATCCATCATGGCCGCGCTCTACTTCAACGTGCTGAACCCGGCCGACCGCGTGGCCGTCAAACCCCACGCCTCGCCGGTCTTCCACGCCGTGCAATATCTGCTCGGCCATCAGACCGCGGATCAGCTCCAGCGCTTTCGGGCCCTCGGCGGCGCCCAGTCCTATCCCTCCCGCACCAAGGACGTGGACGATGTGGATTTCTCCACGGGATCCGTCGGGCTCGGCGTCGCCATTTCCGCCTTCGCGTCGCTGGCCCAGGACTATCTGGAGGGCCAGGGCTGGCGCGGGCCCATGGATCGGGGACGGATGATCTCGCTGCTCGGCGACGCGGAACTGGACGAGGGCAACATCTACGAAGCGCTGCTCGAATGCGCCAAGCACGACATTCGCAATACCTGGTGGATCGTCGACTATAACCGCCAGAGCCTCGATGCCGTCACGCCGGAACGCATGATCGACCGCTATGAGGGCATCTTCACGGCCACGGGCTGGCGGGTTGTGCCGATCCGCTGGGGGCGCATGCTCCAGGCGGCCTTCGAGGAACCGGGCGGTGAGGATCTGCGCCGCTGGATCACGCGGTGCCCGAACGATCTGTATGCCGCCCTGGCTTACGAGGGCGGCACGGCCTGGCGCGATGCCCTGCGCCAGGATCTCCATCCCGACAGTCTGATCTGGCCCCTGATCAACGGGCTGGGGGACGACCGGCTCCACACGCTCATGACCAATCTGGGCGGCCACTGCCTGCGCACCCTGCTCGATGTGTTCAACAGCGTACCGGACGACGCCCCCCATCTGTTCGTGTGCTACACCATCAAGGGGTATGGCCTGCCCTTCCAGGGCCACAAGGACAATCACGCCGGCCTGATGACGCCCGACCAGATGTCGGTCTACCGCACCCAGATGAACGTGCCCGAGGGCCGGGAGTGGGAGCCCTTTGCCGGCCTGTCCGACACTGAGCGGCGCCATGTGGAAGCCTTTCTGGACGCCGTGCCCTTCGCCGCGGAACGGGACCGGCGCCGGCCCGCGGCCGACGTAAGCATACCCGGTCGCTTCGACACCGCCTTTCCCGAGACCCTGTCCACCCAGGCGGCCTTCGGGCGCATTTTGCATGACATCGCCCGGAGCGACACGGATCTGGCCCGGCGCATTGTCACCACATCGCCCGATGTCACCGTGTCGACCAATCTGGGGCCGTGGGTCAACACACGGGGGATTTTCGCCCGCAAGGAACGCCCCGATGTCTTCCGGGACCGGAAGATCGCCTCACCCCAGCGTTGGCGGGCGGCGCCCGACGGACAGCACATCGAACTCGGCATTGCGGAGAACAATCTGTTCATTTTGCTGGCGGCCCTCGGTCTCACGGGCCCGCTGTTCGGAGAGCGATTGTTGCCCATCGGCACGCTCTATGATCCCTTCATCGCGCGCGGCCTCGATGCCCTGAACTATGCCTGTTACCAGGACGCGCGCTTCCTGCTGGTCGCCACCCCGTCCGGCATCACGCTGGGGCCCGAGGGCGGCGCCCACCAATCCGTCAGCACGCCGCTCATCGGCATGGGTCAGCCGGGGCTGACCTATTTTGAACCGGCCTTCGCCCATGAACTGGCCACCATCATGGCCTGGGCATTCGATCATATGCAGGCCGAGGACGGGGGATCGGTTTATCTGCGCCTGTCGACCCGGCCCCTGGTTCAGCCTTCCATAGGGCCCGATCCGGCGCGTGAGGCAGGCATCGTGGAAGGCGCCTATTGGCTGCGCCCGCCCGCACCGGGGGCCGATCTCGCCATCGCCGCCTGCGGCGCGCTGCTGCCGGAAGCCATCGAGGCCCATGACGCCCTGATGGAGGACGCGCCCGGCGCCGGCCTGCTGGCGGTGACCTCGCCGGACCGTCTTTACACAAACTGGCGCACCGCCCAGGAGGGGCGTTGGACCGGGGCGGGCCCGGCGCAGAGCACCATTGCCCGCCTGCTGTCCCCCCTTGCCCCCCATGCCGCCCTGGTGACGGTGCAGGACGGCTCCCCCCAGGCGCTCACCTGGCTCGGTGCCGTCCGGGGCCAGAAAGTCGCCTCCCTGGGCCTGGACCGGTTCGGCCAGACCGGCAACCTGCCGGACCTTTACCGCACCTACCGCCTCGACGCCGAAGCCATCCTCGATGCCTGCGCCGGCGCCCTGCTCGGATCGCGATGAGACGACGGGCCCGCGCGGTATCATGAAACCCGCAGGATGGGCCGTGCCATCCGTAGGGCGGATTTCAATCCGCCGCCGGGATCACCCACACCCGCCGTACCCGGCGGAAGGCACCGCCGGCGGGCCAAGGCCCACCCACCCCATCTTTATACAGATCTTTCAAAATCATGAAACCCGCAGGATGGGCCGTGCCCCATCACAGGTGCCGCACCGCGGGGATGCCCAGCGGCGGATGAGGATCCGCCCTGCGGACCCTCCCTTTGGCCGCCCCTTCCCCCGCCTTACCGGTTTAGGGTCCCGCTAACCCGGATCCGCCATACTGACCAACGGGGTCAGGGTAAAGGGGAAGAACAACGTGCGTCGTGTGCGGACACCTTTGGTCTTCCTTCTTGTCCTGGTGACCGCCTCCACCCCCGCCCTGGCAGGTGGGAACGAGCCGCCGCACCGCCCGCGCTTCGAAGCCTGGGGCGGGGTGTTCTTTACCGGGACGGATACGCGGTTCCAGGTGGACTCCGAGACCCTCGGCGACGGTACGCCCATCGACGGCGAGGAGGATCTGGGTCTGCCGCGGGACGGACAGGCGCTGCGCGTGGGCGCAGCCGTGCGCTTCGGTGCGCGCCGGCGCCATGTGGTCGAAGCCAGCTATTTCACCCTGGACCGGGAGGCCGACACGACCGTCACCTCGCAGATCCGATTCGGCGAAGAAACCGTGACGGCGGAAACGCCCGTCTCCTCCCGCTTCGCCGCCGATATCGCCCGATTTCACTACACATTCATGGTGCTGAGCGGCGCCCGCCACGAGGCGGGGATCACGGTCGGGCTCCAGGCCTCCGATGTGGATGTGGCCCTCACGGCACCCGATCTCGGCATCGACGAGGCGGCGGGCGCCCCGGTTCCCCTGCCCACCATCGGCCTGCGCAGCCAGGTGCACGTCACGCCGCGGATCAAGCTGCGCAGCGCCACGGATGTCTTCACCTATTCCGGCGATCAGGTGTCCGGGCTGGTTTGGGACACGATGGTGGGCATCGACCTCGACGTAACCCGCAACACAGGCGTCGGCCTTGGTTATAATTTTGTCCGTGTGGACGCCGATGTGGACCTCCCGGACTTCAGCGGCTTTCTGGACCTGACCTATGGCGGCGTCCTCGCCACCTTCCGCGTCATGATGTGAACCGCCGCCGGACCGCCCGCCGAACGCCCCTCACAGGCCGAACATGTCCCGCAATTCGCGCCGGAAATCCGGCATGGTGATCGGCCTGCCGTCCCAGTCCATGGCGCCGCCCGGATCCGACTTGCGGCCCGGCGAGACCTCGTCATGACCCAGCACCAGGTCGAGCTGGAAACTTGGGCTCACTTCCATCAGGAAACGGATGGACTGGACCAGGGCTTCCATCTGCTCCCGTGTGAAGGGCACATACCAGCCAGGCGTTATATTGGCCGTGCCGTCCGAGTAGCGCACCTGGTCCCGGGTGTAGTGCTCGTCATTCAGGCTGCGCACGGTGCAGCGGCCCTGCCCGTCCAGGATCACGGCACCATTCTGGTCCCGGATGGCGTTGAACCAAGGGCAGAACACGCCATACTGATTGTCCGGATGGACAAGCCCGGGATTGTTGATCTCCAGGCCGCCATAATAGCGCGACACGCTTGAGCGCCCAGTCACCGGACACAGACTGCGCCCGGCATGGTAACCCCACTCGTCCCAGGAATAATTCCGGGGCAGGAAGATCCGCCCGCTGCGGCTCATGGTGGCATATTGCAGACCCTGACCGCCGCCATAGACGAGCGTGCGCCGGGCCCATTCGTCCTGCTCCGCAGGCGGCAGCGCCCGGGCGGATTTGATCCGGGCCGCATCGTAATGGACGATCAGCCCTTCCAGATTCTGCGGCCGGGTGCCTTTGACCGTCATGGTCACGCTGTCCACCACGTCATAGAGCGGCGGCGACACGTCCGGGCGTTCGCTCCGGGACGGGCGGTCCTCTTCCTCAAAGTAAATGCCCAGGGCATCTTCGGTGTAATCAATCAGGCTGGTGACCCGGCTCACATAATAGGGCTGCGGGTTGTAAATCGGCCCAATGTAATTGATGAAGTCGAAGGGATCATTCGCCACGACGCGCCAGCCGTAATAGGGCGCGCGGTCGATGAAACTCCAATAGCCGCGGATGAAATCTTCGAGAGAATTGAAGTGGCAGTACGTCTCCTGGCCGCCATAAGCCGTGAAGGTCACGGGCTCGGCGAGGCCCCGCAATTCCTCCCGGAACAGAAGGCCTCCGAAATTCAGATGTTCTTTGGCCAGGGCACTGTCGCCGAAATCCGAATGATAGGCCCATTGCGCCAGGGTTATCGGTTTCAGGTGCGGAAACTCAATATCCGCGACTTTGTACGCGTCGATCAGATCAATCCAGAGCGACATGGCGGCCCCCTGCATCCAGCGTTACGGGACGCGCCGCACGTGAACATGTGAACACCGGGTACGGCACGTGTTCCAATCATACCGTCCCCGTCGGCACGCCGCATCTCGAATCGACGTGCCCGGCAGCCGCTTCACCTTCCGTCTGGATATTGGCGTGGTTGGTCACGGTCACCCGGCCGCCCCATTGCCACCGAATCGGCGGTCCACGAAGACGAAACTGCCGTCGGGCGGCGTAATGACAATCTCGGTGCCATCCGTGCCCGGATCGTCTTCCAAACCGTCGGGCGCGTCGTCGTGCGTGGCAGCAGGCAAGCACCGGGCGAGGTTTGTCGGTGGCAGGGGAGGTTTCCGGGGTATCACCACCCCATGGTGTCGGGCGTGGGGGGAGGTAAGAGGACGAGGTGCCAGGGGTTCACCGTGTGCTGACAGAAAGGCGGCCCCGACCTTCCTTAATGGTCATGCAGAGCGATGGTGAAGCAGAAGGCAGAAAGCGGCGCGGCGCCCAAAAAGCTTTTGTTTTCCCTGGGCAAGAGGACACCACGGCAACAACCGGGCCGTAGTGTCCTGAAGCGCGAGATCAGGAAGCCCAACCTATCAAAAGAGGGCGTCAGCCTCGGCAAGGCTGAGGACATTCTCGAACGTCACCGTTCCTTCGCTGAAGGTCAGCACCAAGGACGTCCCCCCGGCGATAGCAACAGTGGCCCCCACATCGGCGGCATCCACGACACCGTCATTCGTAACATCGAACGTATCGAAGGTCTCGCCCGTACCCTGGGCATCGAAAATGTCTTCACCGCCCGTGAAATCCGTCAACAGATCATCGTCGAACACACCTTCGACGCGGAACACGTCGTCGCGCAGACCACCGGTGAGCGTATCATTGCCGCCGCCCCCGTTGAGCCTGTCGGCCCCGTCACCGCCGATCAGACTGTCGGCCCCTCGGCCGCCCTCGAGGCTGTCTTCACCGTCGCCCCCATCCAGAGTGTCGTTGTTGTCGCCGCCGTTGAGCCCATCCTCGCCAATGCCGCCTTCAAGGGAGTCGTTGCCCGTGCCGCCGATCAATTGATCGTCGCCATTGCCGCCGTCGAGGGTGTCATCTCCGGAGCCGCCGTCGAGACTGTCCGTCCCCGGGTCGCCCAAAAGCAGATCATTGCCAGTACCGCCGTCCAGCGTATCGTCGCTGAAGCCGCCATTGAGCACATCGTCACCGGCGCCGCCCGAGAGGAAATCCTGGCCCGATGAATCGGTAATGGTGTCATTTCCGGTGCCGCCGATCAGGCTGTCACCGCCGGTGCCCCCCTCGATCAGGTCATCACCCGCATTGCCCAGAATGGTGTCTTCCTCCCGGTCGCCATTCAGACTGTCATTGCCCGACCCCCCCAGCAGGAGGTCGGAGCCGGCGGACCCATCGAGCGTGTCGTCACCGGCCCCGCCCGCCATGGTGTCTTCACCGCCTGCGCCGTCCAGATTGTCGTCACCGGCTCCGCCAAGCACGCTGTCATTGCCGAACTGGCCATTGATCGCATCGTTTCCGGCGCCGCCGTCGAGCGTGTCATCCCCGGTGCCGCCGGTCAGCGTGTCCTCGCCATCGGTCCCAACGGTTTCGCTGCCCGGTTCGGGCGCGGGCTCCGTGCCGAACACGAGGGCCGCGGACCCGGCGTCCACGACACTGTCCACATTGGTGAGCGGCGCGCCGAGCAGCACATCGGCAACCCCGTCCCCATTGACATCGCCGGCGCCGGACACGGACGTGCCCGTGCCGTCGAATTCACTCACACCGGCAATCTTGAACCCGTCAGTCGCCGGCAGACCGGACAGATCGATCACCGGAGCGGCTCCCGTGGAGCCGAAGGCGGAGGATCCGAAAAGTACAGTACCGCCGACCGAGTCGCCGCCGATGATAATGTCGTCGATGCCGTCGCCATTGACGTCGCCGGCGCCCGATACAGCCCCACCACTTCCGTCGCCGGTGTCGGCACCGGCCACCACAAAACCATTAACCCCGTCGAGGGCCGACAGATCCACCGTCGGGCCGAGGCCCGTCCCCCCGAACACGACATAACTTTCGCCGGCTCCGTCGCGGGTCCCGGGATCGGCAGAAGGTGCACCAATGATGAGATCGTCCGTCCCATCATTGTTGACATCGCCTGCACCGGACACGGAAAAACCACTGGCATCGCCGCCATTGGCTCCGGTCAGCACGAAACCGTTGACCCCGTCGAGCGCCGAGAGGTCGATCGCAGCGGCGCTGCCCGTCGCGCCGAAGCCTGTGGAGCCGAAGACCACATAACTTGCGCCCGCGGCACTGCCGGCGGTGGCACTGATACCGACGATCACATCGTCGATACCATCTGCGTTGATATCGCCCGCTCCGGACACGGACCGCTGGGTGTCCGCGACGCCGGCGGGACCGTCCAGAACGAAACCGTTGCGCCCGTCGAGGGATGACAGCGCAAAGGCCGCGGAGGGCGCGCCCGTTCCGAAATCCGTGCTGCCGAAAGCAACATAGGTCTGGCCGGCGAGAGGATCGCCATTGGCGGCGGCGCCCGGCACATCGATCAGGATATCTCCAATGCCGTCGCCATTGATGTCGCCGGCATCGGAGAGCGCCGTGCCGCTGGCGTCACCGGGTGAGACGCCGGTCAGAACAAATCCGTTGGTGCCGTCCAGGGCGGACAGATCAACGGTCTCATCGGCGCCGCTCACACCGAAATCCGTGGCCCCGAACACGACGAATGTTTCACCAGCGCTGTCCGCATCGGGGGCTCCGATCACAAGATCGGCAATGCCATCCCCATTGACATCGCCGGCGCCGGAGACGGCCAATCCCGCCCGGGCCGCCGGATCGTCGGACACGAGCGTAAAGCCGTCACGCCCATCGAGATCCCCAAGATCGAGCGCCGCGACAACACGCGCGATGTCAAGATCGGGCGAACCGAACACGATAAACGCAGCATTTGCCGAACCAGTGCGCCCGGCACCATCGCCGGGTGCACCAATGATAAAATCGTCGAATCCGTCGCTATTCAGATCGCCCAGGCCGGACACGGAGGTCCCGGCATAGCCGAAGGTGTCGGATCCGTTCAGTAAAAAGCCGTCTTGCCCGTCGAGTGTACTCAACTCGATATCCATAGCCGCAAAACCTCTGTTTTGAAGGCTGCCGGAGCCCGCCCATACCCGGCTCTATCCCCCGATTTCGGCGCGGACCCTAGCAAACCCGTCCGCCACTGTCGACGGCACACCCCATTGTGAGCCCGAATGCCCCCGGGCTCGTCTCCCTCAGTCCCGTCATTCTCCCGTCGGGAGTAGGGCATTTCCCGGGCAGAATTCAGGCTACGGCCCGTAAAACAGCGGCATGCGGATGACTCCGCCGGAACGCCGACTCCATCGGCCCCCATCGGCGGTACCCCGATCGGTGCGGTCGCGGCCCGCTCCCGTGCGCCGGAACCAAATCCGGGCAGCTAGCGCTAAAAGCCCATCTCGACATCGGAGAAGTCATCGTCCGGAAGCGGACCGGCGGCGGCGTCACCACCCCGGGCTCGGTCCTCATCATCGCCGGTGCCTTCTTCTCCCTGCTGCCCGTAGCTGTGGAACTTCTCGATGACCCGGTCCATTTCCTCGTCGCTGAGCACATAGCCGCCGCCCATGCTCAAGACCTGGACATATTGAGCCGCCAGCACCTCCACCTCGTGGGCAAGCGCCAGGGCAAGCTGGGGAGAGAGACCGAGGGCCACCTGGCCGTGATTCGCCATGAGGCAGGCGCGCCGGCCTTCAAGGGCCCGGAGCACCGATTGGGCCAGGGCCTCGGTCCCGAAAGTGGCGTAGTCGGCGCAGCGGATGCTCCGTCCACCCGCTATGGCAACCATATAGTGGAAGGCCGGGATGGCATGGCGGGTGCAGGACAGGGCCGTGGCCGACAGGGAATGGGTGTGGACGATGCCGCCCGCATCCGGATGGGCGCGGTAGATGGCGTGGTGGAAATGCCATTCGCTGGAGGGGCGCAACTGCTCCTCATCAACGGTGCCATCGGCTTCGACCCGCACGATGGTCTCGACGCTGAGATCGGCATAGGGCACGCCCGTGGGCGTGATCAGCATCGCGCCGGACTCGTCAGCCCGGGCCGACACATTGCCGGATGTGCCCGGGGACAAGCCGGACTCAGCCATCGCCTGGGCCGTTTCCACCACGGCAAGACGGGGGGCGTAATCCTCCCCGTATCGTTCTTCCAGCATGCGATCGCCCGCCCCTGCGCCGTACCCCATGGGGAAGCGATCAGCCATCCCCGGCCCGCTCGGGATAGAGCCGGAATAGGCCCTCCCGGGAAGCGTCTGTGACACCGCGTTCTGTGATGAGCGCGGTAACAAGCCGCGCAGGTGTGACATCGAAAGCATAGTTTTCCGCATGGCTTCCCGGTGCAGCCGTCCGCACCCGGACCATCTCCCCTGTGTCGGCGCGGCCGATCATGTGAGTCAGTTCTTCCTCGGAGCGCAGCTCGATGGGAATGTCGGCGCCGCGCTCGAGGCTCCAGTCGATGGTGGCATGGGGAAGCGCAACATAAAAGGGAATCCCTTGGTCGAAGGCCGCCACCGCCTTCAGATAGGTGCCGATCTTGTTGGCCACGTCGCCGTTTGCGGTGGTCCGGTCCGTCCCCACAAGGCACAAATCCACCTCACCGATCTGCATCAGATGACCGCCCGCATTGTCGGCAATGATAGTGTGGGGCACGCCGTGGCTGCCCAATTCCCACGCGGTGAGGGCGGCGCCCTGGTTGCGGGGGCGGGTCTCATCCACCCAGACATGCACTGGAATACCGTCGTCATGGGCCCGGTAGATGGGCGCGAGTGCCGTGCCCCAGTCCACGGTCGCAATCCAGCCGGCATTGCAATGGGTCAGAATCTTCACGGGCCGGTCCGGGTTCCGGCCATGGGCCGCGCGAATGATCTCCAGACCATGGCCCCCGATGGCCTCGCAGGTGGCCACGTCTTCGTCGGCCATGAGGGCGGCCCGGGCATAGGCGGCCGCGGCCCGCTCTCCATGCGGACGGTTGCGCAGGGCGTCCATCATCTCGCCGAGGGCCCATTGCAGATTGACCGCCGTGGGCCGCGTCTGGATCAGCAGGCCGAAGGCCCGCTCCAGATTACCGTCGGACGGATCGCTCGCCGCCGCCAGGGCCATACCATAGGCCGCGGTCACGCCGATCAGCGGCGCACCCCGCACGCGCATGGTGGAGATCGCCTCCGCGGCCGCCTCCACACTGGTGAGATCGACCGTCATAAACTCATGGGGCAGACGGGTCTGATCGATGATCCGGACGGACCGTCCGTCCTCGGCGGGCCAGATGGCCCTGTAATGCACGCCGTCCACCTTCATGGCGGGGCTCCCACAGTGTCTCCGGCGCAGGCGGAGCGTTTCTTATTCACCATCGAATTCGATCAGGGTATGGACGGTCTTGCCGATGGCCTCGAGCCGGCGCCGCCCTCCAAGATCCGGCAGATCGACGATGAAGCCGCAGCCCACCACCGCGCCGCCGAGTTTTTCAAGGAGCGCAATGCCCGCTTCTGCCGTGCCGCCCGTGGCCAGCAGGTCGTCGACCAGCAAGACCCGATCCCCCGAGCGTACCGCATCCCGGTGTACCTCGACGACATCCGTACCATATTCGAGGTCATACTCGTGCGAAATGACATCCCACGGCAATTTTCCCTTTTTGCGGATGGGGATGAAACCGCAACTGAGCCGATGGGCCATGGCGCCGCCGAAAATGAAGCCCCGGGCCTCGATACCGGCCACGTGATCGAACGGAATCCCGTCCGTCACACCCAGGAGCTGATCCACGCAGGCGCTGAAAGCCTCGGCATCGCCGATCAGCGTCGTGATGTCCCGGAACATGATACCGGGCTTGGGATAATCCGGGATCGTGCGGATCTTCGACTTCAGGTCAATCATGGGCAACGGTCTCTCGAGAGGTTTCTTGTCAGTAGGCGGAACAACAAACGGAGTGGCAGGCGGCATGGGGCCGGGGACTGCGGGCGCTCAGCGAGCCTTGGGCCCGATCACCCGGCCGGCGACGGCGTCGAGCTTGGCCACCAGGGCCGGGTCCCAGGCCTCGCGCGGCGTGATGACGGCGGTGTCGAGGGCGGTCTCGATGCCCAGGGAACAAGCCTTGCGGGTCGGGCCCAGAACGCCGGCGACGGCCGCAACCAGGGAACGCGCCTTGTCGGCATTGGCATGGAGAACCGCCACCACCGAGGCCACATCCACATGCTCGTGGTCTTCGTGCCAGCAGTCGTAATCGGTCACCATGGCCACGCTGGCATAGGGAAGCTCAGCTTCCCGGGCGAGTTTGGCCTCGGGCATGTTGGTCATGCCGATCACCGTGCAGCCCCAGGACCGGTAGAGATTGGACTCCGCAAGGGACGAGAATTGCGGACCCTCCATGACCAGATAGGTGCCGCCCCGGTGGAGCGGGATGCCGGCCCCCTCACCGGCCGCGGCGAGGGCGTCCAGCAGATTGGGACAGACCGGGTGGGCCATGGAGACATGGGCCACGAAGCCCTGGCCGAAAAAGCTTTTCTCGCGGGCGAAGGTCCGGTCGATGAACTGGTCCACCAGGACAAAGGAGCCTGGGGCATGCTCCTCGCGCAGAGACCCGACCGCCGAGAGGGAGATCAGATCGGTCACCCCCGCCCGTTTCAGCGCGTCGATATTGGCGCGGTAATTGATGGTGCTGGGCGCCTGGTCGTGGCTGCGGCCGTGGCGCGGCAGAAAGACGACGGGCAGGTCCCCGATGGCGCCGAATAGAAGGTCGTCGGAGGGGCGGCCCCAGGGACTGTCCACGCGGCGCCATTCCGGGTTGCGGACCGCATCCATCTGGTAGAGCCCGCTGCCGCCGATGATCCCCAGGACCCGATTGCTGTCCGCCACCTGCCGCTCCTTTCCCGCCGGGCTGTGCCCGGCGCCACCCGATAAAACCGAGCGTCAGCCATAGCGCGAAAGCCGCACCCTGGCAAAAATCGGACACGCAAGACAGACACGGAAGACGGGGGCTTGGGGCTTGG
>JBHJGV010000031.1:0-112015 GCA_050331455.1 Alphaproteobacteria bacterium | reverse complement strand
GATCCCTATCCGATCCCGGAGCCCGACGACATGCCGGCGCCGGATCCCATGCCCGGGCCGGATCCCGACCCGATGCCGGATCCCGATCCCATGCCCGCGCCGGATCCCGACCCGATGCCGGATCCCGATCCCATGCCCGCGCCGGATCCCGACCCGATGACGGATCCCGATCCGATGCCCGCGCCGGTACCCGCCCCGATGCCGGCGCCGGACCCGGATCCCATGCCGGACCCGCGCGCCATCCTGGGTTTCACGGATGTCTATCTGAACGGCTTGGCCGCGGAAGTGACGACCGAACAGACCAATCTGGGCGACCTGATCGCCACGGCCAATCTTGCCTTCGCCCAGGATCTCGACAGCACCGTGCTCGTCTCCCTGACCCTGGCGGGGGGCATTGACGCCTCAATCGGTGAGGTCGCGGAAGACGGCACCCGCCTTGCGCCCCAGCCCGATGACGTGACGGGCCGCCTGCCTGGAGAAATCACCGTCGGCGACATTCAGGACACGCTGGGAACCGAGGCCGACTCCTTGAGCCTCGTGACCTTGTCCCCGCTGGATCTGCTCATGGTGCTCGAAAGGGCCGTGGCGGACAGCGGGGTCGCCGATGCCGGTCTGCCACCGCAATTCGTCCAGACCGCCGGCTTCACTTTCAGCTTTGATCCCACGGCGCCCGCCATGGAACGGGTCATGAATGTGGTCGTGACCACGGCCACCGGGCCCGTGCCGCTGATCATTGATGGCGATATCGTGCCGGGTCTCCTCGAAGACGGCATTCGTGCCGTGGTGCCCACCGCCCTGCTGGAAGGGGATGCGGCCCTCGGTGTCGAGCCGTTCCTGACCATGAATGAGGGTCGCGATCCCATCCTGGTCGACAGTCTCGTGACCGGCGCAGGCCAGAACGAGGCCTTTGCCGCCGGGAGCCAGCAGGATGCCCTGGCCGAATTCATCGTGGCCAATCATGCGACCCCCGATGTGGCCTTTAACGATGCCGACGATCCGGTTGCCCTGGACGAGGGAATCCAGATCACGACGCGGCGGGTCGACGGCGTGACCGATCCGCTGGAAGCGCCGCAGGTCGTGGCCCGCTTTGGCGAGCAGGCCGGAGACGATATCGGCGGCAGCGAAATGGACGATGTGGTCCGGGCCCGCGACGGTGACGATCTGGTGATTGGCTATGGCGGTTTCGACCGGATCCGCGGCGGCCAGGGGGCGGACACCCTGGTCGGGGGAACCGGCGACGACTTCGTTCTCGGCACGGACGGCAGCGACGCCCTGCTCGGCAGTTCCGGCGCGGACACGGTCACCGGCGATGGCGGCGATGACTGGATCAATGGCGGTCTCGGCAACGATGTCCTCACGGGCGGCGATGGCGCGGACCGGTTTGTCTGGACCGAGGGCAATGACGTCATCCAGGATTTCGAGAGCGGCGAGGATGTGTTCGACCTGACCGATTTCCATGGCGGCCGCGATTTGGCGACCTTCACCGCCGGTCTTGCCAGCCAGGGCGGCGATCTCGTCTACACCGATGTCGAAACGGGCGAGACTCTCACATTCGAAGGGCTCGGCGGTGCATCTTTCGGTGCCGGCGATGTCCTGACAGTGGAGGCCATGGCAGTGGATGTGACGGCGGCCATGGCGACGGGCGACATTCCGGAGGCGGCCGAGACGACCGAGGTCGATGAGATCCTCTTGGCCGATCTTCTGGAATTCAGTTTCGATTTCGGCATCGGCGGTGTTTTCCCCAATGGGGACGCGCTGTTGAGCCTTGCCCTGGCCTGAACTGTCTTGGTCTGCCGCCCCTTGGTTTGCAAGGGTTGTCGATTGCGGATGACGATGATGCGACGCCGGCCCTGGGGCGTTGCGGGCCCCGCCCGGTTGGTCGGGGCCTTTTCTTTGGCGTGCCCCCGGCTCTTTGGCGTGCCGCGACGCCTCGGCCGTGTTTCCGGGGCGGGACCGCAACGAATTTGTGGGCCCCTGTGAACCTCTCTTGCGGTATGGTGCTGGCGCGACGGGGCGGTGCCAGTGGTAAAGCGCCGGACTTTCCCCGGGGGGCCCTGTCATTGGGCCAGCGTGTCGAGTGGCAGGCTTCCCTTCGAAGATTGGGCTTTCCAAGATTGGGCCATCAGGTGCGGGTTTCGGAACTCTTCAGGATTGAACAGGACAGGTGAAGCGTGAGCATTGTTAATCTCCATCAGGCCTCAAAAAATCCTATTGAAGTTTTGTTAAAGGGTGCCCGGTCGATCTTCCTCTATGTCGGCTTTTTCAGTCTTTTCATCAATTTGCTGATGCTGGTCGGACCTATGTATATGATGCAGGTCTATGACCGCGTCCTGGTTTCCCAGAGCATCGATACGTTGATTTATTTGACCATTGCCGCCGTCTTTTTGATCCTGATCGGTGCAATGCTTGAGTTTGTGCGGATGGTCGTTCTGCATCGCATGTCGAGCGGACTGGATCTGAAACTGACCACCCCGCTGTTCAGCCAGCTTTTGGCCAAATCCCTGGTCAGCCGCACCTCCGGCCGCGCCCAGCCCCTGCGGGACATGGACACTGTCCGCAATTTCCTGGGCGGCAACGGCTTGATCGTCTTTTTCGATGCACCCTGGACGCCGGTCTTCCTGCTGTTCATCTTTCTGATGCACCCGATCCTGGGCGGGGTGGCCCTCGCGGGGGCCGTGGCGCTGTTCCTCCTGGCCATCAGTAGCGAACTTTTGACCCGCAAGTCCCTGAAAACCGCCTCGGGCCACGGCATCCTGGCCACGAATTTTGCGGAAAGCAGCCTGCGCAACGCGGAGGTGATCGAGGCCATGGGCATGCTTGAGGGCATCAAGCGCCGTTGGAACGACCACCACCGCAAATCCCTGGCGCTCCAGTCGGAGGCCAATGACCGCAGCGCGACGGTCAAGAGCCTGGTGAAATTTGTCCGGCCGGTGTTGCAGATTGCCATGCTTGGGGTCGGCGCCTGGCTCGTGGTGGGCCAGGAAATCACGCCGGGCGTCATGATCGCCGCTTCCATTATTATGGGGCGCGCCCTGGCGCCCGTCGAAATGGCAGTGGGCAACTGGCGCGGTGTGGTGCTGGCCCGCAATGCCCACGAGCGACTCAAATCCTTCCTCGCGGACTGGGAGGAGCGTAAATCCATGCCCCTGCCGCGCCCGACCGGCGCCCTCGCCGTGGACCGGGTCGTCGCCGTGGCGCCGGACGGCAAGAAACCTTTGCTGAAGGGCATCAGTTTCGACATCAATGCCGGGGAGGCCCTGGGCATTATCGGCCCAAGCGCGGCCGGAAAATCCACCCTGGCCCGTCTGCTGGTGGGTGTGTGGCGTCCGGCGAGCGGCCATGTCCGGCTCGACAGCGTCGATATCGCCACCTGGGACCATAACGAGCTTGGTCCCTATCTCGGCTATCTTCCCCAGGACGTGGAACTTTTCGACGGCACCATCGCGGAGAACATCGCGCGCTTCACGGAGCCGGATCCCGAGGCCGTCGTGGAGGCCGCCCAGCTCGCCGGTGTCCACGACATGATCCTGCGCTTCGACAACGGCTATGACACGCGCATCGGCGAGAGTGGCGCCAATCTGTCTGGCGGCCAGCGCCAGCGGCTCGGTCTGGCCCGCGCCGTTTACAAAACGCCGGCCCTTGTGGTGCTCGACGAGCCCAACGCCAATCTGGACGGGGAGGGGGAACAGGCTCTCAAAAAGGCCATGATGACCCTCAAGTCTCGCGGCACAACGCTGGTGGTCGTCGCGCACCGCCCCTCGATCGTTCAGGTCCTCGACAAACTTCTGGTGATCAAGGATGGCGCCGTGGATGAATTCGGCCCCATCGGCGAAGTGCTGCCCAAGGTCACCCGGCGCAATGCGCCGTCCGGCGGACGGCCGGAGCAGCCGCCGGCACCCTCGATCCGTCCGGTCGCCTCGTGATGGCGCCGCTCCGTGAAAAGACAATCAGTGTCAGGGAATGATGGGATGACTCTTTCCGAAAAGCTCGGACGCCTCGCGAATGTCAGCGGGAAAAAGGACGCGGGCGGAGCCAAGCAGGCCCCGAAACAGGAACAGGATCTGGCCCTGGAGGACGTCTCGACCTCGGGCGAGGTCCCGACCAGCACCCGCAGCTATGTGCTGATCGGGTTCTTTATTGTCGTGTTCATGTTCGGCGGCTTCAGCGCCTGGGCGGCCCTGGCGCCCCTGAACAGCGCCGTGATCGCGCCGGGCACGGTCAAAGTGTTCAGTAGCCGGAAGAAAATTCAGCACCTGGAAGGCGGCATCGTGGCCGAGGTCCTGGTGGCCAATGGCGATGTGGTGCAGAAAGGCGAAGTGCTGGTTCGCCTGGATGAAACCCGGGCCGTGGCCGACCGCCGCCGGGTTCAGACTCAGTACGACCAGGCCCGCGCCGCCGTGGCCCGGCTGATCGCCGAACGGGATGGTGCGGACGTGATCACCTTCCCGGAGGACATGCTGGCCCGGAAGGACAGCGAGCCCAGCGTGCTCGAGGCCATCAACGGCCAGAAAAAGCTGTTCGAGGCGCGCAAAGCCTCGATCGATGGCCAGGTGAGCATGGTGTCTGAGCGGGTCAATCAGCTCAATGAGGAGATCGTGGGCCTGCAAGCCCAGATCGAGGCCAAGAGCGAACAGATGTCTCTGTTAAACTCGGAACTTGACGGCCTGCGCGAGTTGCACCAGAAGGGCTATGCGCCCAAGACGCGGATCCTGGCTCTGGAGCGGGCCGGCGCAGAGCTGCGCGGCGAGCGGGGCAGCCACATCGCGCGCATGGCCCAGGCCAGGGTCCAGATCGGCGAAGCGGAACTCGAAATGCTCCAAGTCCAGAAAAACGCCCAGGAGCAGATCGTCGCCGAGCTGCGCGAGCGTCAGACCGAGGCCTTCGATTTCGCCGAAACCCTGGAAAAAGCGGCCTTCACCCTGGAGCACACGGAAATCCGCGCGCCTGAAAGCGGTGTGGTGGTCAACAAACAGGTCAATTCCACGGGCCAAGTTATCGCGCCGGGCGAGGTGGTTCTGGAACTGGTCCCCGACGACGATACGCTGATCATCGAGGCGCGGGTGTTTCCCAAGGACATCGACAATGTCTATGAAGGGCTGCGTGCGGATGTTCAGCTGACGGCCTTTTCCCAGCGCACGACACCGCGGCTCCTCGGCGAACTGACCTATGTGGCCGCCGATGCCCTGATGGATGAGCGCACCGGCATGCCCTATTACACGGCGAATATCTCGGTCTCGGAAGAAGAGGTCGCCCGGCTCGGGGAAGACCGCAAGCTCCAGCCGGGCATGCTGGCCGAGGTCTATATTCAGACCGGGGCCCGCACCCCTTTCGACTATTTGGTCGAACCGATCCAACACAGCATGAGCCGGGCCTGGCGCGAGAGTTGAGCTCGCTGCGCCCTGCCTCCCGGCGCGAGCACCGGGGCTTTAACCCAGGTGTTTTGGCCCTGTGGGATCCCGTTCGGGAACGCCGGTGCCGCCGCGACGGTTCAACAGCGAAGGGCGGGGGGCCATGACGCATGGGGCGTGGGGCCTGGCCCATGCATGGTAACGCGTCTCGCCGCGCCGGCCATGGCACTGCCCGGTCCGGTCTGGAGCCAAACGGGGAGCGCCGCTCATGTTTCCACTACGCGACCATAATCCGGCGGCCCGCACGCCTGTCGTCACCCTGGCGCTGCTGGCGTGCTGTGTCGCCGTGTTCGCCTACCAGCTCACGCTGGTGGGGGAGAATGCGCAGCGAGCCTTCGTTTTCAGCTATGGGATGATCCCGGCTCATCTGTTCGGCTACGCGACCCTGCCGGCGGATTTGGAAAAAGTGCCCGCGGAACTCACCGTGATCACGTCCATGTTTCTCCATGGCGGCCTGTTCCATCTGGGCGGCAACATGCTGTTTCTCTGGATCTTCGGGGACAATGTGGAGGACGCCATGGGTTCTGTGGCGTTCCTGCTGTTCTACATTAGCTGCGGTATTGCGGCGGCCATGGCCCAGGCCCTGCTCACACCCGACAGCACGATCCCCATGATCGGGGCCAGCGGCGCCATTTCCGGCATTCTGGGCGCGTATCTCTTCCTCTACCCAACGGCCCGGGTCGACGTGCTGGTGTTTTTCGGCTTCATCACCATTCTGCCCATTCCTGCCATGGTGGTTCTGGGCGTCTGGTTCGCCATGCAGCTCGCGAGCGGCGTCCTGACCCCGCCCGACGTGCCCGGCGTGGCGTTTTGGGCGCATATCGGCGGCTTTGCGGCCGGTGTCCTGCTCCACCGGGTGTTCGGCGCCCAGGCGACCCCTTCCCGGGGCAGCGGTTATGGCCGGGGCAGGGGATATGGCGGCCGACGGGGCCCCTGGGGTTGACCTGCCCGGGTTTCGCACGTTCCCGCCCTTGACATGCCTGCGGGTTGGCCTTGTTGTGCCAATGCAAAACAGGCGCGACGGTCGTGGGCCGTGCCCTGCGCAATTGAGGTGTTTGCCGACTTAGCGTGTCTGCCGTAACGGGACCATCGGGGGCATTGGCATGTGCATGTGGGACATGGGAATGGGCAATCTGGGCTTCGGCACAGGCCGGGAGGACTATCCGCATCCGCGCAGCGGGCCGCAGGTGATGGTTCTGCCGCCGGTCCTGTTCGGGATCGCCTGGGTGGTCGGCTTTCTGCTCGACTGGCTGACGGGCGCAACCCTCGGCAATGTTTTTGCTGCGCTTCTGTCCTTTTTCGGACCTGTCCTCGTGATCGGCGGCCTCATCGTGGGGGCCGGCGCCATCCTGCAATTTCGTCTCGAAGGCACCACCGTGGAGCCGACCAAGCCCGCCAATGCCCTTGTGACCGGTGGCCTCTACCGCTTCACACGCAATCCCATGTATCTCGCATTGATCATGGTCGGCATGGGGCTGTCCTTCATGGTCGATGCCCCCTTGATGCTGATCGCGACGGGCATCGCGGTGATCATTCTGCGTTGGGGCGTGATCGCGGAAGAGGAAACCTACCTCGCTCGGGAATTCGGCGAGAAATACCTGCGCTATACCGGCGAGACCGGGCGCTGGGTCGGCCGGCGGGACGGCGAGCCCGACGTCAAGATGCCACCGCCCGAGCCCCCCGACGACGCCGGCGGCGCCGACAAGACCGGCGCGCAGAGGCCTGGATCGGATGCCCGCGGTCCGGCTCCGGCGGAGCGAGCCGAAGCGGATGCCACCGGCGCCGAATGACGTGACCCATCGGTCGGCCCGTCCGTGGACCGGCGCCGGCGTGCGGATGATGCCTCCATGATAGTCTCCGATATGCGCGCAGCCGCCGCGATCCCGACACGGCGGAGCGTTCTGCTCGGCCTTCTGGCGGGGGCCGGCTGTTTCACGGCGGCGGCCGGAACCGTGACCCCTCCGGACCCGGCTTCGAGCCGGGGCGGCTTGCCGCCCGGCGGCGTACGCTTTCCCCAGGGTGTCGCCTCAGGCGATCCGCAGCCGGACGGCGTGGTGCTGTGGACCCGCGCGGTACCTGCCGAAGGCGGCGCCGAGCCGGTCCCCCTTCTGGCGCAGGTTTCAAAGCATTCCGATTTCCGTAATGTGGTGCTCTCGGTCCCCGTGGAGGCGACCGCCGCGAGTGATCACACGGTTCGCCTCTTCGTCTGCCAGCTTGAACCGGGGACAGACTATTTCTTCCGCTTCGTCGCCGGCGCCGATATCTCTGCGCCTGTGGGCCGCACCTTCACTGCACCGGATCCGGATGATCCGCGCCCGATCAGAATTGCCTCGGTCTCCTGTCAGAACTATCAAGCGGGGACATTCGCCGCCTATCGGCGCATGATCGAGGAGGATGAGGCCCGCCCGCCGGAGGACCGGATCCGCCTCGTGCTCCATCTGGGCGATTTCGTCTACGAGACCCTTTATCGTGCGCCGGAACCGGACGATCCCGAGCCGATCTCTGTCCGCTCCCTGCCGCCGCTGCCGAGCGGCGGCGGCGAGAGCGATCTTGGCCCCTATGCCCGCACGCTTGCGGATTACCGGCATCTCTACAAAGTCTATCTGCAAGATCCCGATCTCCAGGCCGCCCGGGCCCGCTGGCCCTTTGTGTGTACCTGGGACGACCACGAGTTTGCCAATGACGCCTGGCAGAGCCACACCACGGTTAACGGGGGCGGCAGCCCGGCCCAGAGCAGCCGGCTCGCCGCCAACCAGGCCTGGTTCGAGTTCGTGCCAGCCTTGCTGACCGGCGCGCGGGGTGTGGGCGGTGTCCCGGCCCAGGCCCATGATTTCCGGGCGCCGGCGTCTCCGGTCGAGGATGCGCCCGTGCCGCCGACGGGCCTGCGCGGCGAGCCCAACAACTGCGCGGCCGCCGGGTCCTTGCGGATTTACCGGTCCCTTGCCCTGGGACGCCATCTCGACCTCATCGTCACGGATACGAGGGCCTACCGCTCCGATCATCCGGTTCCGGAGCGCCTCAATCCCCTGATGTCCGGCGGGCGGAGCGGCATTCCTGTCACTGTGGTCAAGACCTTCGATGCGGGCCGGGACGCGGAAGGCGGAAATCCTCCGGAAACGGTTGATCTTCTCGGGCACCACATCCCCAATCTCCGCCGAACCAGCCCGCCGGGCACCATGCTGGGCGCCGGCCAGAAAGCCTGGTGGAAGGACAGCATGGCGGCCTCCACGGCCACGTGGCGGGTCTGGGCATCCTCCGTGCCCGTCATGCCCTTGCGGCTCGATACAGGGAGTCTGCTCCGCGCTCTTGGGGATACGGTTCTCACGACCGACAGCTGGGAAGGCTATCCGGCCGAGCGCCGTGAACTGACGAAATTCCTCCGGGATCGGTCCGTTGCCAATGTGATCGTTCTGTCGGGCGACCACCATGCCGCCATGGCCGGCGTGATCGGTGCCGATCCCGAAGGGCCGGAGGGGCCCGTCGCGGTGGAAATCTGCACACCGGGGATCAGTTCGGTCTCCATGTTCGATCTGGCACGCCGGTCCCGGGACGAGCGCTCACGGCCCCTGGTCTGGTACCGGGAACTGGCCGATATGGTGAAGACCGCCGGGCCGGGGCCCGATGGGCCGCGCGACCGGGTCAATCTGAACACGACCCTGCTCTATGGGATCAAGGCGGCGGTGACGGCCACGCTGACGCGTCTGCCGGGGCTGGCACGCCTGTTCCGAAACCCGGCCCAGAATCCCCATCTGCGTTTTGTGGACAGCGCCGCCTATGGCTACACGGTGCTGCGTGTTTCGGAGGCGCATGTGGACGCCGAGCAAACGGTCCTGGCTGCCCCCCGCGGCGCCGACGGGCAGGGTGCCGGACGGCTGCGCTACCGGGTGTCCTACCGCGTTGCAGCCTGCCCTTGTGGGTCGCAAACCGGCGATCCCCTGCTCGATGGGCCGTTTTTTGAGGGCCCCCCGCCGAACCCTTTCGGACCTAATCCCTTCGCGACTGTGGATCCCGGGATGGGGAAAAAGAGCGTGCGCCGGCTCGCAACGCATCGTGGTCAACCCCCGATCAGTCTCGATGAGCCTACATTCTAGAGGGCTTTTCACTTTCGAACATCTTTTGCGAGTATTGATGCAGTGATCGGGCCGGAGACACAGTCCAAGGTAGCAATTCAAGGCCGCGGTATAGCCGGATGCCGAATGAAGGGTTACGCTGATCTAAATCAAATGGATGACTGTTGAACATGGTTTTGTCATTTTAAAACAGTCAACCGCCAGCTTAATGGGTTGGACGCGATGAATGATCAAACCATCACCGATACACCGCTTCATGCTTACCGCGTTTCCACCCCGCCCGATATCGATCCGGCCGCCCATTGTCATGCCTGTTCGGCCCGCTTCCACGCCTTTTGCGGTGCGCTGAACGACGAGGCGCTGATTCGCCTCTCGGCCATGACCACGGAGATGCGCTTCCGGGCGCCCCAGACGATCATTTATGAGGACGACTCGGCAGAACACGCCTACAATCTATGCTCCGGCGTGGTGCGGGTCACCAAGATGCTGCCCGACGGGCGCCGCCAGATCACGGGTTTCCTGTTTCCCGGTGATTTCATGGGCCTGACGCATAAGGACGCTTATG
This sequence comes from Alphaproteobacteria bacterium, assembly GCA_050331455.1. Lineage (GTDB taxonomy): Bacteria > Pseudomonadota > Alphaproteobacteria > JAJFIK01 > JAJFIK01 > CAYUYV01. The sequence continues at coordinate 101,972 of JBHJGV010000031.1, read as the reverse complement.
GCTACTCCGTGGAGGCCGTCACGGATGTGGACCTGTGCCGGTTCCCGCGGGATCGCCTCATGTCGCTCTTCGAGGAAAGCCCGGAAATGGAGCGCAAGCTCTTGGCCATGGCCACGGATGAGTTGTCCTCCGCCCAGGAACAGATCCTGCTTTTGGGGCGCAAGACGGCCCGGGAACGCCTCGCCTCATTCATCCTGAAACTCAGCCGCATGGCCAATGGCAGGGGTGAGCAGGGCGACCCGGTTGCGCTGCCCATGTCCCGCGCCGATATCGCCGATTTCCTGGGGCTCACGATCGAGACGGTCAGTCGTACCCTGACCAAGCTGGGCAAGGAAGGGTTGATCCACCTGGAGAATGCCCATTCCGTACGCATTCTCAGGAAAGACAAGCTTGAGGATGTCGAAGTGGGTGCCGATCGCGATCAGTAGGGCGATGGCCTGCCGGGCCCGCTGTGCAAAGCCTCCGACCCGAGGGGCGGCGCCGAAATCCGGGTTGTAGCCTTCTCAATAGGCCACTGCGGCAAATCATGTCAATCCGCCGCCGGATAGTGGTGCATCGCGCTGAAATCCGTGTATGACCTCCTATGGACGTTGGGTGTGGGTGATCCCGCCAAGGAGGAAACCGATATGACGGATAGGTTGGCGCGGCCCAATCCGATCCTGACCGGGCGAAACGCGGTCGAAGCGGATGTCTATCAGCCCTGGGAACAGGACAATCAGGCGTGGTGGGACTGGTATGTGAGCCTCGCCGAAAATGACGGTGAGGCGATCGATTCCTTGATCGACGCCGGCCCGGTGCTCCCCTCGGTCGAGCCGGCGTCGGAGATGACCGTGAAGCGGCACTTGACGGAGCCATTCGATCTGTCACCGGATGATGTTGCCTTCTTTGCCGAAAACGGTTTCGTCAAGATCAAGGGCGTGATCGCGCCTGACGTGATGCTCCGCCTGCGGCGTGATCTCGTGAGTCTTCTCGAGCAGGCCTTCGCGGTCACTTTGGACGGCGGCGCACGGGACCGGTTCTTCAGCCTGGATATGGTCTGGCTCGACCATGCGATCATCCGGGCTTTTGTGCTCAGTCCCCGGATCGCCGGCATTTGTGCCGGACTGCTCGATGTGCCGCGGGTTCGTCTCTATCATGACAATGTGCTCTCGAAGGAGCCGGGCTGTGGCCGAACGCCCTGGCACTATGACGATCACCATTTCCCGCTTGCCACCCATGACGTCGTGACCGCGTGGATCCCGGCCCAGGCCATTCCCCGCGCCATGGGTCCGCTTGCCTTCGCCAAGCCCATCGACGCCTACAAGTATGTCGAGGATCTGACCTTCAACAAGCACGACACGAGCTATGACCGCGAGGTTGCCGAAAGCTTCCGCGCCAAAGGCGTTGCGGTGGAGGACGGGCCCTTCGAGATCGGGGAAGTCAGTTTCCACCACAATCTCAGTTTCCACACCGCCGCGGCAAATCGGACCGACCGTAGCCGGATCGTCCTGGCCAACACCTATTTCGCCGATGGGGCGCGGGTGGTGGACCAGCCCACCATGGTCTCCGGCGACTGGCAGAAATTCATTCCGGGAACACAGCCCGGCGCCGTGGTGGCGAGTCCGCTCAATCCCATTTGCTGGCCCCCGTCCGATGCCTTGGCGGCGCTTGCGGTGGCCGGCGTGAAAGGCCTTGGACATGTCTGATACGGCGCAGCGCAGCCTGGAACACTGGAGCGAAGACAAGCGGGCCGGCATGGACGCCTTCTACGCCCTCGCCACTGCCGATTACCGGCACCTGGCCGAAGCCATCGACTGGAAAGCCTGGCTCGAAGCGCGTCAGGCGGCGGCCGGCGAGCGGTCCTTGCGCCTGCTCGACGTGGCCTGCGGATCGGGCAAGTTTCCGGCGGCGCTTGTCGCCCATGGCCGGGTGGGGGAGGCGGCGATCGAACCGATCCGGACGGGCTTGCTGGACCCGTCCGCATTCTCGGTCGCCGAGGCCCGGGCGGCACTGCGCTCGCCGTTCGTTCCGGACACGGGCTATGAGACGACGCTTGAGGACTTCGACGTGCCCGCCGAGCGCTTCGACATTGTCTGGGCCACCCATGCCCTCTACGCCCTGCCGCCGGCGGCCCTGGAGGAGGGGCTCAAGCGGTTTCTCCGGGCCATGGAGGGCGGCGTGGGGTTCATTGCCCATGCCTGCCGGGATGCCCACTACCTGCACTTCTATCGTCTGTTTCTTGAGGCCTTTCGGAACGGTCAGGGCGCCCCATATCTTGCGGGCGAAGATGTGCTGGCCGGTCTTGAAAGCCTCGGGGCGCGGGTGCAGACCCAGGAAATCGTCTACGAGAACGGCGCGCCCGACGAGGCGGCAGGGCCCATCGAGGGCTTCCTGCAGCGCTGCGTCTTCGACGATACCGTTTCGCTCGATGCCCTGCTCCAGAATGCCGTCACCGGAGACTATCTCGCGTCCTGCCGCTCCGGCAGTGCCTGGCGCTTTCGCCAGCGGGTCCTGTTGATGTTCATCGAAGGCTGACGGCGCCCGCTCAACGCGCCGGGAACCGGCCCGCCTTGTTTCTCCAGACAGCCCGCCTTTTTCTCCAGACAGAAAGTCTCCATACGCCATGAAACAGAGCCAAGCCCTGGACACCGACTGGATGCGCAGTCTCGGTGCCGGCGATCCACCGAGCCATGAAAGCCTGCGGGAGCATTTGCTGGCAGTGCATCGCGAACATCCCGGTTTCACCGAATCCTGCGCAATGCGCTGTCGCGATGACGAGGGCCGCACCAGCTATGAATGGCTGGTCGATCTCGTACGGCCCGACGAACATGCCCATGTGGTCGACCTCGCCTGCGGCAGCGGGCCTCTGCTGGAGCTGTGCCATCGGCGTTTCGGCGGTGCCCTGGAATTGACGGGCATCGATATGAGCCATGAGGAGCTGGATCTGGCCCGGCGCCGCCTGCCGCACGGTGCTGCATCACTGCACCGGAGCCTCGCTGACGATCTTGGTTTCGTGCCCGACGGGGGCGTCGATGTGATGCTGTGCCATTGGGCCCTGACCCTGATGGATCCGGTCGCGCCTGTTCTGGAGGAGGCCAATCGCGTGCTGCGCCCGGGCGGGACCTTCGCCGCTGTCATCGACGGCGACATGGCCCTTTCCCCGGGTTACGAGGCCGTCCACCATGTCATTTACGGCTGGGTACAGAGGGAGTTTCCCTGTTTCGGTCGGGTCGATCTGGGCGATGCGCGGGTCCGGGACGGGGGAAGCCTTGCCTGCCTGTCCGAGGCGACCTTCCACGCCGCGACCGTGACCGTGGACTCCTCGGTCTTCAGCCTCTCCGGGCCGCCGGATATGGTTGCGCGTGAGGCGGCCGGATTCTTCTACGCAGCCTTTGTGCTGTCCCCGCCGTCCCACCGGCTTATGCTGGCGGAGTTGGAGGACTTCTTTGCGCGGGAGGCGCAAGGCGGGTCCGCCCGGTTCGACATGCCGATCAACCGGCTTGTGGTGCACCGGCGCTGAGCCACAAGGCACGTGCCGCCGCCGCTTTTTGGGGAGACGCGCCAATGACGTTAGCGGGCACCATGGATTTCACGAGCGACAACGCCGTCGGGGCGGCTCCGGAAATCATTGCCGCCATCGCAGCGGCCAATGCGGACCCGGCGCCGAGCTACGGCGCCGACCCCTGGTCCCTGGCGGCCATCGAAGCGCTGCGCGGCCTTTTCGAATGTCCGCAGATGGCGGTTTTTTTCGTCGCGACGGGCAGTGCGGCCAATGCCCTGGCCCTGGCCGCCCTGACGCCGCCGCACGGTGCGGTGCTGTGCCACGAAGCCAGCCATATCCAAACGGATGAATGCGGCGCCCCGGAGTTTTTCACCCATGGCGCCAAGCTGATCCCCCTGGCCGGCGATGGGGCGAAGCTCGATCCCGATACGGTGGATCGCGCTTTGACCTTCTTGCCCAGGGGTGTCGTGCACCATGTCCAGGCCCATGCCCTCAGCCTCACCCAGGCGAGCGAATGCGGCACGGTCTATACGCCCACGGAAGTATCCGCCCTGGCCCGGGTCGCCAAGGCGGCGGGTTTGCGCGTTCATATGGACGGCGCACGATTTGCGAATGCGCTGGTCGGCCTGGACTGCGCGCCGGCGGACCTGACCTGGCGGGCGGGCGTCGACGTTCTGTCCCTCGGCGCCACGAAAAACGGGGCTCTGGCTGCCGAAGCCGTGTTGTTTTTCGATCCGGATCTGGCGTGTCAGACAAATTTCGCCCGCAAGCGCTCCGGCCACCTCCTATCCAAGGGCCGGTTCCTGGGGGCCCAGTGGCAGGCCTATCTGGCGGACGGCCTGTGGCTGGACCTCGCCGCGAAGGCCAACGCGCGCGCCAAAGCGCTCTCCCAGGGTCTTGCCGCCGTGCCTGGCGTCACACTCGCCTATCCGACGCAGGCCAACGAAGTCTTCGCCGTCTTCCCCGACGGTTTTGCGCAGCCCCTGCTCGACGCGGGCGCCCGGTTCTATCCCTGGGTCGTGCCCGGTGACCCGGCGGGCGGGCGCATGGTCCGTCTGGTGACCTCTTTTGCGACCGAGGCGGATGCCGTCGACCGGTTCCTCGACCTTGCCCGATCCGTAAGCAGACAATCGTCTGGCGCCGCGCGCTCCTGAGGACGGGGCCCGCGCCCGCGCTGCACCGCATCAAACGGATCGCAGTGCACCACACGGATTGTAAGACGCCCGCGAAAAAAGTGAAGCGGTGGATACCATCAGGGGACCCGGCGCTGTCAACACCATGTTAGTGTTCCGGTCCGATGGTGAGGGCAGGTCGGCGGAGGGCGACGTCCTCCGATCCCTGAACAGATCCGTCGCCGCGTCATTCGACGGGACCGACAGACCCGTGCCGCTGGTTTCCGCCGGCACCGGTCGCACGGTCCTCAATCCCAAAAAAACAAAGTCGGGAGCGGACAAACGTGTTCCAAGAAGCGGTTTATCCTTCACCCCTCGAAGCCTCCCCTGTCCCGGGCACGCGCACCTGGATCGTCATCACGGACGGGTGCCGGGCCAAGGTCTTTGAAAGCCTCGGGCGCCAGTCCGGCATCGGCCTGGCCTTCGGCACGGACTTTTATTTCGGCAGTCAGGGCTTCGGCATCGCTCCGGACCGGCGGACCTTCGATCCGGCGGCCCTTGCCCATGTCAAAGCGCCCAAGACGCCGGGTGCGGACTGCCCGAAACGGGCCTTCGCCCAGGCCCTTGTGCGCGCCCTTGACGCCAGTCTGGGCGAGAACCGGTTCGACCGGCTGGTCCTGGTCGCACCGCCGATGGTCCTGGCGGACCTTTCCGGGTGCCTGCCCATCGGTTTGCGCCAGCGGGTCGCGGCGGAGGTCCAGCGCGATCTGATGCATGTGGCGCCCTATGAACTGCCCGCGGTCCTTGGCTCGGCATTGCCGGACTGAGTGCATCGGCCCTGGAGGGCGTCGTTGCGTCCTCCAGGGCGCCGGTGTGCCTGCCCGCGTCCGTTTCACGGTTTTGATTCCCCCTCAAAACCCCCTACAAGTCAGGGCTGTGTGAAGTGGACAGTGAGGCGAGCCCCAGGCTGTGACGGCATTCTCATCGATATTGTGGACCGGGACCGGCCTCGGGCGGGTCCCGTGGGTTCTTTTTTCGGTTGCACTCTGCTGCATTGCACCATTGATTGCGGCCTCGGAAGACGGCATTGCCTATCGTCCCCGGCTCGAAGGCGTGGATGGCGGCGCGTTGAAAAAGCTGCTCGAAGCGAGCGCGCAACTCTTCACACAAAAGGATGTGCGTCCCCTCAGTCTCGCCGCGCTGCGCCGGCGGGCCCAGGGCGACGTGACGCGACTCGAGACGGCGCTGAAATCCGAGGCCTATTACGAGGGCCGTGTCCGCTTCGCCATAGACACGGACGAAGACCCGGTAGGGGTGACGCTTCAGGTCGAGACCGGGCCCTCCTTTCCGGTCCGCTCTTTCGATGTGGTCATTGCCGATGATCCGGTCCCGGACGGGGCAGGGGAGATTCCCCGCAACGGCCGGGCCCTCGCTTTCGCGCCGGGCAGTCCGGCGACCGGCACGGCGATTCTCAGTGCCCAGGGCCGTGCCATCGCGGTGGCCCGACGGCTCGGCTTTGCGTTCGTGCGCGTGGAAGACCGGCGGATCGCCGTGGACCTGCGGGACAAGCGGGTCGATGTCACCGTGACCTTGCGCCTGGGCGAGCGGGTGCGGTTCGGGCCCCTGGAGATCACCGGGCTGGAGCGGGTCGATCGTCGGTTCCTTGAGGAATACCGTCCGTGGGAAGATGGCGATCTCTACGATCCCGATCTCGTCAAGACCTTCGCAGAGCGGCTCCAGGGTACGGGGTTGTTCTCCAGTGCCCAGGTGCGCGCCGCCGAGGAGGCCGATGACCAGGGCCGCTTGCCGATCCTTGTGGCCGTCAGCGAACGGGACCGGAGAACCATCGGCGGCGGTGTCGAGTTTGCCACCAATACCGGGCCGGGCGCATCGCTGTTCTGGGAGAACCGGAATGTCGGACGCCGGGGCCAGAAGCTGCGTGCCGACCTGGAGGTGGCCCAGATCCGCCAGGCCGGGCGCCTGACCTATGAACAGCCGCGTTTTCTGCGCTTCAATCAGTCCCTGCGCCTGTCCCTCGGCGGTGCCATTGACGATACGGACGCTTTCCGCGCGACGACGGTGACGGCGTCGGCCGGTGTGGAGCGGGTGCGCACGCCGCGCCTGACCGTCGGTCTGGGCGTCGAGGGAGAATATGCCCGTACGGAAGATGCGGGACTGACCACGAATTCCTATCTGGTCGCGGTGCCCTTGAGCGCCCGGTGGGACTCGACGAACGATCTGCTCAACCCCACAAAAGGCCAGCGTGTCAGTATCACGATCGCCCCGACGGCCGGCGTCAACGACCGGTTCATCAGCTTCGTGAAGAACGATCTGCGCCTGTCCGCCTACAAGGCCCTGGGCGGCACCGACCGCTGGGTCGCCGCCGGCCGGATGCGCCTTGCCTCCATTGTCGGGGAAAGCACGGACATCATCCCCTCGAACCGCCGGCTTTACGCCGGGGGCGGAGGATCGGTACGCCCCATCGAGTTCCAGTTCGCCGGCCCCCTCGACAGTGATGGCGGCCCTGCAGGCGGACGCAGCGCGTTGGAGGTGGGCGCGGAATTGCGGATCAAGATCACGGACGCCCTGGGCATCGCCCCGTTCGTGGAAGGCGGCACCGTGTTCGACGAAAGCGTGCCCTCCTTCAACGAAACCTTCCTGGTGGGTGGCGGCCTCGGCGCCTATTACCTGACACCGGCCGGTCCGTTTCGCCTCGACGTGGGAGTGCCCTTTAATGGGCGGCCGGGCATCGACGATGCGTTTCAGATCTATTTGAGCCTCGGACAGTCATTTTGAGACCCCATTTTCCGGTCAAAGACCCCATGCCATGACCCACACCCCTTCCGATCCGTCCCCCTCCGATCAGCCCGGCCGCGGCGCGCAGCGGCCGGCGATCCGCCGCCGGGGCATGGGCTGGCCAGCCTGGTTCCGGCTCGGGCTGCTGGGGCTTGTCGGCTTTGTCGTCGTGGTTTTCCTGGTGGCCTCCCTGGGCCTGGGGGGAGAGGGGGCCCGGCGCGTCCTGCTGAACACGGGTTTGTCCTTCGTCAACACGCCGGGCAAGCTTGAAATATCCGTGGGCAGAACATTCGGAGCATGGCCCTGGCGCATCGGGCTGGAGGACGTCACCGTCGCCGACGGGCAGGGGGTTTATGCGTCCCTTGATCGGCTGGACCTGCGGCTCGATCCGGCCGCCCTGCTGACGGGGCAGCTCACGGTCAAATGGCTTCGCGTGCACCGTCCGGCGCTCCGGCGGCTGCCGGAGGTGCCGACGGCCGAACCGGCGCCGCCCAAGCCCCTGGAGGTGCCGTCCATTCCCACCCTACCCATCGCGGTCGTCGTGGAGGATCTGTCGATCACCGATCTGCGGCTCGGCGAAGCGGTCATGGGCCGGGCGGCGGCCTTCGACCTGACCGGGGCCGCATCAATGACCCAGGATGGGGCCATGGTCACGCTCGATCTGCGACAGACGGACAGCCAAGGGGTGCACTTGGCGGCCAAGCTGGAACGCAATGTGGCCCGGGACCGCTTCCGCATGCGCCTGCGCGCCGGCGACCGCGACGGCGGGCTCGTCTCCCACCTTGCCGGCATACCCGATCTCGGCCCTGTACGGATCGCCTTTCGCGGTCAGGGGACCGGCGATGACTGGTCCGGAGGCGGACAGGTGCGAGGCGGCGCCTTCGGGGATCTGGGCCTCAGTTTCGACGGCGGCTGGGCCAGCGGCCATGTCCTCGATCTCCAGGCCGTCGTGGTGCCGGGAGACACGGTGCCCGCCGACGCCCGCCGCATTCTGGGCCGGGAAATCGCCCTGGGCGGCTCGATCGATATTGCCCACAGCCTGGACGGTGCGCCGGGTCTGTCCGTAGACGCCTTTTATGCGGGCCTTGGCCGCCTCGCCGTGACCGGGCGGTTCGGTCTGGCGTCCGATGCCCGGGTGCCGGGCGGAGGCCACCTTGACGGCAGTCTGTCCGTGGCTCTGGGCGATCTTGTCGCCCTGCTCGGGGAGGAGGCGCCCTTTGCAGTGGAGAACGGCACGGTCGATGTCACCGTGGCGGGGCCGGTCGCGTCGCCGTCCCTCGGCCTTGCGGTCGATGCCGACGGACCCTCGGCGGCCGGTGCCCATGCGGATCTTCTGTCCCTTTCCTTCGATCTGCATCCGGAAGGAGCGCTTTACAGCCTGGAAGGGCAGGGGGCCTTGACCGGCTTTGATCCGGGCACAGCGGAAAATGACTGGCCTTTGGGTCGGGATCTTGCCCTCGCGCTCGCCGCCGAGATCGATCCGGCCGCCGAGGCCGTTCGCCTGGAAATGTTTCGGGCAGCCCTTGATGGTGCCCTGCTGACCGGCGAGGCCTCCGGATCCTGGGCTTCGATGGAGGGCACGGGCCGTCTGCGCCTCACGGTCTCCGCACTCGAACGTCTGGTCCCGGACCTGATCGCCGGCGCCGGCTTCGAGACAACGGTCACCGCGCGTCTCGCCGGGGAGACGGCCTCGGTGGACCTGGAGAGCCGGCTCAGCGCGCTCAAAGCATCCAACCCGGCCTTCGGTAAGCTCATTGGCCCCTCGGCCCGGCTCGACGGACAGGCGAGTGTGGACCTCGCCACGTCGGCGGTGTCCCTGAAATCCCTGTCCCTGCGGACGGGCTCCGGGCACCTCGCCATGGATGCCACGGGCGCCCTGCGCCCCGCCGCCGGACAGGACCCGGCCCTTGTTAAGGGACACGCCGATCTGGCCCTCTCAGGGCTGACATTTCTCGGGGAACTGATCGGACAGCCCTTGACCGGGTCGCTGGCCCTTGACGCGGATGTGACTGGCCCCCTTGACGGGCCGGCCGTGGATGCGGCCGTGCGCGCCCCGCGAATTGCTTTGAGCGATTTGATCCTGACGGATCTTGCCCTGACGGCGGCAGCGCGGCCGGACGGGGATGGCTGGCGCGCCGACACCCGGCTCGCCGTCAACAGTGAAACGCCGTCGGGCACCATGACCCACGGGCTGACCCTCGGTGCGCTGCTCGATGGGGCGGGCGGCGTGACAATCACCACAGCGGACGGAGAGCTCGCGGCGATCGCGCCGCGCATTGCCCGCTCGGGCGATGCGATCGCATTGTCCACCCAGTCCCTGGCACCGCTCGGCACCCTGATCAAGGCGGCTCTCGGCCCAGAAACGCCGTTGCCCGCAGGCGGATCGTTCAATGCGCTCCTGAGATTGAGCGCGGAGCCGTCCCTTGAATTCGAGGCGGAGAATCTGGCCGTTGTGCAGCCGGGCGGACCGCCCCTCAGCATACGCTCGGCGCGGCTGTCCGCCGCCCAGCAGGCCTTCGACGATCTGCCCGGTGTGAGCGCCACCCTCACGCTCCAGACTCTCGAGCGAGCATCCTTGCGCCTTGAAAACATAACACTGAAGGCAGAAGGCCCTCTGTCCGGGCTCGCCATTTCGGCGTCCCTGAAGGAGCCCGGCAGCGATGGCCTGAAGGTCGATCTGGGAGCCGCCCTGTCCCTGGCCAAGGAAGAAGAAGGCATTCCCCTGGGTGTCACTCTGGCTTCTCTGGAAGCCCGGCGCTCCGACATGGCCCTGCGTCTCAGCGATCCCGTACAGATCAATCTGTCCGAGGACGGATTGGGGCTGCCCGAGACTCGCTTCGCCCTCTCCAAAGGGGACCGGGCCGGCGCCCTGATCCTCAAGGCCCGGCAGGGGAACAAGGCAGTCTCGGCCGATCTCGTCATGGAGGATGTGCCGGCGGGGATCAGTGGTCTGGTGCCCGGGCTCGAGCCCTTCGAAGGCCGACTGGACGGGACCCTGTCCCTCACATCGAGCCCGAAGACAGGCAAGGCGGAACTGCGCGTCACGGGCCGGGGCCTGAGGACGGCCCGGGTCGAGGCGGTACGCTCCCGGAAGAACCGTAAGCGGAATAAAAGCCAGGCCGTCGCGACCGGCGACGGCGATGAGTCGGGTGCGGATCTCAACTGGCGAGCCGACTGGGACGGCCGGACCCTCGAGACGACATTTGATCTTGGCACCGGGCCTGAGCAGCGGATCGACGTGACCGCGACACTCCCCCTCGGTCTTTCGGCCGAGGGGCTTCCCGAGCCGCCGGCCGATCCGCAGATCGGGGGCCGGATCGAGGCCGTGGGGCGCCTTGAAAAGCTATTGCCCCTTCTGCCCACGGACGAGCACCGGATCGCCGGCCTCGCCCGGGCCGACCTGACCCTCGGGGGAAGCGTGTCCACGCCCACGATCTCGGGCCTTCTCGGGCTGGAGGACGGGCGCTATGAAAACCTGTCCACCGGCACTGTGCTGGAGAACATGGTGCTCGATTTCGAGACGGGCACCGGGGCGCTGACTTTCATGGCCACCGATCCGGACGAGGGCCGTCTGTCAACGGACGGAACGGTCAAGCTCGCCGGACCGGATGGCGTGACCGCCGATCTCGATGTCACCTTGCGCAAAATGCGGTTGACGGCGACGGACGACGTCCTCGCCGTGGCCAGCGGTGCGATCGATGTGACCGGTGATCTCACCAAGGGGTTCGATGTGGCCGGCACTGTGACCCTGGACGATGTGGATGTGACGATCCCGGACCAGGTGCCGCCCAATGTTGTCGATCTGGAGGTGGTGGAGGTCCATGGGGTCGAGGACCTGACCCGGGCGAAGCAGCCCGACACGGCGCCGCAGCCGCCGCTGCCCGTCCGGCTCGCCATTGATGTCCGGGCCAAGGACACCATTACCGTCGTCGGCAAGGGGCTCGACTCGCGTTGGGGCGGTGACCTGACCCTGCGCAGCGCCGCGGACGGATCATCGCGCCTTGGGGGACAGATCCGGCTGCGCCGGGGTAAGCTGGAACTCCTGGGCCGGAATTTCGACCTGGAGCAGGGGCTGGTCAGTTTCGACGGCGGTCTCGAAGTCGATCCGCGTCTGCGGATCATCGCCCGCAATGAGGGGCCGGACGTGACGGCCATCGTGACCATCACGGGACCGGCGTCCAAGCCGGAAATCGCCCTGTCCTCCGAACCGCCGCTGCCCCAGGATGCGATCCTGGCCCAGGTCCTGTTCGGCAAGAATCCATCAGAACTCACCACATTCGAGCTGTTGCAGCTCGGCGAGGCCGTGGCCTCGCTTTCCGGCGGGGGCGGTGGGCCCGACCCCATCGGCGCGGCCAAATCCGCCCTTGGAATCGATGTGCTGAAATTCGGTCTGGAGGACGGCGCGAGCGGCGAGACGGGGGTCAGCGTCACGGTCGGAAAATATGTCACCGACGACATCTATGTCGGGGTGAAGCAGGGGTCTTTGCCCGGCAGCAGCGCCGTGACGGTGGAACTCGAAATCACCCGCAATCTCATTATACATACGGACGTGTCCCAGGCCTCCGAGAGTGTCGTGGGCCTGCGCTGGCGCTGGGACTATTGAGGGTCCCAAGCGGGCGGACGCGAAAACGGGCCCGTCGGGCGGACTCTGTGTTAACTTTTCCCCTTGAACGGGCGCGTTGAGGCGCGCAGATCTGCCGCGGCCCGGTGGATAGCGTCGGAGCGCTCGCACACTGGCATATTCGGACGGAGGCACAGATGGCCGTCAATCGTGAAAAGCTCGTCGTCACGGATCAGGTGCAGGCGCCGGAGGGGGCAAGGGTGCAGGTCCTGCGCATGGTCGACGGGACGGAAATTCGCACCGCCGTCTGGCCCGTGCCGGCGAACACGGAGCCTGCCGGGACCGTTGTCCTGTTCCATGGGCGCACGGAATTCATCGAAAAATACTACGAGGTGATCGGAGAGCTTCAGGCGCGCGGGTTCGCCGTGCTGACCTTCGATTGGCGGGGACAGGGCCTGTCGAGCCGCCTGCTGACTCATCCTCTCAAAGGCCATGTGGACCGGTTCTGCGATTATGTCGATGACGCACGGGCCATTATCGATCATCTTCTGACCGATGATTTGCCTACACCGCATGTCCTGATGGCCCATTCCATGGGCGGCAATATCGCCCTGCGCTTCATCCAGGAAAATCCCGTGCGCTTCTCCCGCGCGGTCCTGTGCGCCCCCATGACCGGCATCCGCACCGCGCCGGTTCCCGGGCTGGTGACCCGCGGTATTGCCATCGGCATGATCCTGGCCGGCCGGGCCACGGCCTTCGTCTCCCGCAGCGGGGGCAAACATCCCCGCCAGGAGGCCTTCAAGGGCAATCGGGTCACAAGCGATGCGGACCGGTTCCGCCGCACCATCCGTCTTCTGGAGGCCGAGCCGGCCCTTGGGCTGAACGGCATCACCTGGCGCTGGTTGCGGGAGGCGCTGGTGAGCTGTGACCGGGTGATGGATCTTGAGCAGGCGCAGACCCTTTCGATCCCGATCCTGCTGGCCAGCGCGGCCGGCGAAAAAATTGTCGATGGGAACAGCCATGCCCGCTTTGCGGCGCTGGCACCCACCGTGCGCCACGTCACGATTGCCGAAGCGGAACACGAGATCCTCCAGGAACGGGACGCCATCCGGACCCAGTTTTGGACAGCCTTCGACGCCTTTGTCGCCGAAGGGGCAAGCCCGTCGCGGTCCCAGGCGGCGGCTCCAGCAGGTCTGGCAGGCGAAGGTGCCGTGGGCGCGGGGGCAGCCGCCGCACCCGTAACCGACCCGCTGGCCCCATCAGGCTCCATTTCGCCTCCGGCGCCCCAGCCCGAGTCAAAGCCCGTGTCCGACGACGGTCAGACGGCCGCTGAGGATGCGGGCTTTGACGCGGCCGACACGACCCGAACGGGCCCGATCTCACACGGCCCGTCCTCCCACGGCTGACAGGATCGCCAGGGCCTCGGCATGGAGCGCCGGCGTCGCCGCAGCGATGACATGGCCGCCCCCGGTCAGGCGGGCCCCCTGCCAGTCCGTGACCACGCCGCCGGCCCCCTCGATGATCGGGATCAGGGGATAGATGTCGTAGATCTTCAGGTCGCTTTCGACCACCAGGTCCACATGACCGGCGGCGAGCAGGCAATAGGCTGTGCAATCGAGCCCGTATCGGGTCAGCCGGGCCGTTTGAGACAGGCGGGAAAAGGCGGCAAACTCGGCCGCCGTGAACATGTCCGGCGCCGTGGCGGCCAGAATGGCCTGACCGACCTGCGTGACGGCGGAGGTGCTGAGGACCCGGGTCCCTCCCGGCCCCTGGGACAGGGATACCCCCGCGAGGCCCAGGAAACGCTCACCCACATGGGCTTGATCCATCAATCCCAGGACCGGCCGCGTGCCGGTGCCCATGCCGATCAGGGTGCCCCAAGTGGCTGCGCCGGCGATGAACGCGCGGGTGCCGTCGATGGGATCGATGACCCAGGTGAAATCGCCCCTGCCGCCGGCCGTGCCGAATTCCTCCCCGATGATGCTGTGGTCCGGATGCCGGGACGAGATCACGGCGCGGATCGCCTGTTCGGCCGCCCGGTCGGCCTCGGTGACCGGATCGAACCGTCCGTCACCGGCCTTGTTCTCGACCGGACCGGTGGTGCGGAAATGGGGGCGGATGGCCTCGCGCGCCGCATCGGCGGCCGCCATCAAGGTCGCGGCAAAATCGGCCCGCTGGCGGGGCGTGAGTGCGAGCGGGCTGGGGGAAGGATCGGCGGGGATCGGCGTCATCATGGGGCTGGATCTCCGGGGACGGAAAGGGCGGTGCCCTTTCCATACCCCGGGATGGGTGAGCGGCAACAGCCGGGCGCGGGGCCCGGCGGCCGTCCGGGTCAGGCCGCGTTCTGGTCCGCTTCTTCCTTACCCGAATGATTGAGCGCCTTGGCGAGTTCCAGGAGCCGGCGCCGCGGGCCTTCTTCCAGGCCGTAATAGGCGCGGATCAGGTCCATGGTTTCCTTGTCGGCCAGCACGGCCGGATCGATGGTCTCGCCAGGGCCATCCTGGGCCGCCGTGGAATCGAGGCCGTCGAAGAAAAACGAGACCGGGACTTGCAGCGCGTTGGCCAGATCGAACAGGCGGCTCGCACTGATGCGGTTCGCGCCGCTCTCGTATTTCTGGATCTGCTGAAACTTGATACCCACGGCACTCGCCAGCTGCTGCTGGGTCATGCCGACAAGCCAACGGCGGTGACGCAGGCGTTGGCCCACATGCAGGTCGACAGGATGTTTCATGGTCGGGGACTCCACCTTACTCCGGTTAACGTACAGACTGTGCGTCATGCGCAAAATCGAGTGCCGCCTCGTGCAAACACGAATGGCCTTCGAATGGTGCTGCCTGGCGCGGGAGACTGTGCCGCCCCTCTCCTTCGGCACCCACCAGTCCGGTGAAACAGGCTGACGAACGCACGCGTTCTCCTTTCGCTCAACGTCATGCCGGCCGGACACGCTAACACTTGCAACCGACATGCCGCGCGAAAAAAAACGTCTCGTTCTCCTAACCGACTGGTCAGTAAGACATCAAGATTTTGTGAATTCAATCAACCTGCGGCATCTTTGGCCCGCCGCTTCCTCTCGTGCGGCAAGAGGGCCCGTTTGCGCAGACGGATGCTGTCCGGCGTGACCTCCACGAGTTCATCGTCTTCGATATAGGCGATGGCGTCTTCGAGTTTCAGGGCCCGTGGCGGCGACAGCTTGATGGCTTCGTCCTTGCCGGACGCCCGGACATTCGTCAGCTGCTTGCCTTTGAGCGGGTTCACGTCGAGATCGTTGTCGCGGGAGTGCTCCCCGATGATCATTCCCTGATAGACGGGAATGCCGGGTGGAATGAACAGATGGCCCCGGTCCTCCAGATTGAACAGCGCGTAACCCACCGCATCGCCTTGTTCGGTGGAAATCAGCACGCCGTTGCGTCGGCCTTCGATGGCACCGCGGAAAGGGGCATAGCCATGGAACAGCCGGTTGAGCACGCCGGTGCCCCGCGTGTCCGTCAGGAATTCGCCGTGATAGCCGATCAGTGCGCGGGACGGGCAATGCATCACGATGCGGGATTTGCCGCCGGCGGATGTTTTCATGTCCACGAGATCGCCTTTGCGCATGGACAGCTTCTCGATGACCGTACCCGAATATTCTTCGTCCACATCAATAACGACTTCCTCGACGGGCTCCAGCTTCTCGCCCGTGTCGGGATCGGTCTTCATGACAACTTGTGGGCGGCTGATCGACAATTCGAAGCCTTCCCGGCGCATGGTTTCGATCAACACGCCCAGTTGCAGTTCGCCCCGGCCGGAGACCTCGAAACTGTCCTTGTCTTCCGTGTCGCGCACTTGAAGGGCGATGTTGCCTTCGGCTTCGGCCATCAGGCGGTTGCGGATCACCCGCGATTGGACCTTGTCACCCTCCCGGCCGGCCAGGGGCGAATCGTTCACGCCGAAGGTGACGGAAATCGTCGGGGGGTCGATGCCGGGCGCGGCGATCGGCTCGCTGACCTGGGGATCGCAGATGGTGTCCGCGACGGTGCCTTTCGTCAGTCCGGCAATGGCGACGATGTCACCGGCCTGGGCCCTCTCGACAGGTTCTTTCGTCAGGCCACGGAAGGAAAGAATCTTCGACAGACGAAAGCGTTCGACCTCCTCGCCGTTTCGATTGAGCACCTTGACGGACTGGTTCGCCGTGGCGATCCCGCTTTCGATCCGCCCCGTCAGGAGCCGGCCCAGATACTGGTCCGACTGCAAGGTGGTCGCGAGCATGATGAAGGGCTTGTCTTCGGTTGCGTTCGCGGCGACCGCGGGGACGCCCACATGGGCGACGATCCGTTCAAAGAGGGGGTGTAGGGAGTCCCGCGGCTCGGACAGATCCGTCACGGCCCATCCGTCGCGCCCCGAGGCGTACAGCATGGGAAAGTCGAGCTGTTCCTCATTGGCGTCCAGGCTGGCAAACAGATCGAAGACTTCTTCGTGCACCTCGTCGGGGCGGGCATCGGACCGGTCGATCTTGTTCACGACCACGATGGGGCGCAGGCCGAGGCCCAAGGCCTTGGAGGTCACGAATTTGGTCTGGGGCATGGGCCCTTCGGCGGCATCGACCAGCAGCACCACGCCGTCGACCATGGAGAGGATGCGCTCCACTTCGCCGCCGAAATCCGCATGGCCCGGGGTGTCGACAATATTGATGCGCACAGGCTCGCCGCCGCCCGGTGGTTCCCAGATCACGCTCGTGCATTTGGCGAGGATTGTAATGCCCCGCTCCCGCTCCAGGTCGTTCGAATCCATGGCCCGTTCGGCCACGGCCTGATTCTGGCGAAACGTGCCGCTTTGCTTGAGCAGTTGATCGACCAGGGTCGTCTTTCCGTGGTCGACGTGAGCGATAATCGCAATATTGCGAAGGGTCATGGGGCGGGGGCGTCCTCGGCGCTGGTCCAGTCTCAGGGCCCGCCGGGACCGATCTGACGGATCGCGGGCACAAAGGTCTGCTGTTTCGCGCCGGACTATACAGACCGCCCTGTGCAGCGCAAAACGGGGCGACGGGGGACTCACGGCCCCGGTCGTGTTCTCCGGCGGGTCGCACCGGTGATGGCACGGGTTTTCCGACGGGTCTTCAGGTCAGATCGAGGGTCACACGGATGATGCCGGGATCGTCCGGCTCCCGTTGCAGGGTGAAGCCCAGCTTGCGGTTGACCCTCAGCATGCCCTCATTGTCCGAAAGGACAAGACCGTACAGACTCGACAGGCCGATCCGGCGCGCATAGCTGATCAGGCGGTCCATCAACAGCCCTCCCAGACCCCGGCCCTTCATGTCCGAACGCACGATGACGGCATATTCGCCCGTATTGTCCTTGTGATCCCGGATCAGCCGGGCCACCCCGAAAATGTCCGCCGTGCCCGGAAGACCTTCGCCGGTCACCACAAAAGCCATGTGCCACGCATAGTCGATCTGGGTGAGGGTCGCGAGGAGGGCATGGTCGTTCTTGCGGATCATGCGGAAGAACCGCAGGCGGATGTCCTCATCGCTCAAATGGAGTTGGAAGGCGCCGAGGGCCGGCTCATCCTCGGGCCGGATGGGCCGCAACTGGCCGGTCATGCCGTTCCGCAGGGTGATGGCCTGCTCAAGCTCGCGGGGATAGGGCTGGATGGCCAGGGCCCGGGCGCCGGACCGGTATGCCTCCCCCACGGCGCGGACCCGGATCTGCGCCCGGCCCCAACGCGCTCCGCCGCGCCCCGGCCCCGTCGCGAAGGGGGAGCCTGTGAGGAAGGCCGGGCCGGGCCAGACATGGACCGGGTCGAGCACCACCCCCGCCAGGTCTTCCAGATCGACCAGCATCTGGCTGACCTGCATCAGCGCGAAGACCAGGGCATCGAGGTCCTCCCGGTTTTGAAGATTGCCGTCGGGGGTGCGGTGGAGCCGGGCTCCGGCCGCGTGGGACAGGACAGCGTCCCGCGCCAGCGTCTGATTGAGGGGCGGCAGGGCGACGACGGGGCGATCGATCAGCGGGGCGACGGGCCCGCCGAGGCCGAGGGCGATCAGGGGGCCGAACTCTTCATCGAACAGGCTGGCGATGCGCCAGGGCACCGGGTTCGGCGCTCCGGCTGTGGCGGGAAACGCCTGGCCGCGCGGCGGCTCCCGGTGCAAGCCAAAGGCGGAGAGGACCGTGACCCGGTCCATGGGGCCGAGCAGCCGCTCGCCCTTGTCCCGGGCCGCGTCCAGCACGCTGCGCGCCATGCTTGGATCGACGGCGAAGGCCTCGGGAATCGAGGCCGGGGTCTCCTGCAGGGCCTCACGCACCCGGCGGTGTTCGTTCAGCACATGGAACACATTGACGGCGGCCGAGGGCGTCTCGAAGGTCGGGATATGCGCCTCGGCGAACAGGGCCCGGGCGGGCCTGGCCTGCG
Organism: Alphaproteobacteria bacterium; assembly: GCA_050331455.1. Classification (GTDB taxonomy): domain Bacteria; phylum Pseudomonadota; class Alphaproteobacteria; order JAJFIK01; family JAJFIK01; genus CAYUYV01. The sequence goes on along the minus strand of JBHJGV010000031.1, from coordinate 83,638 downwards.
TGCCCCCGGGCCAGGACGTGCCGATCCAGGGCCGCCGGCGGCCCGGTTTGGCCCGCGCCGCCTCCACGACGCCGGCCACCGCCTGGGCCATGTCCATGCCGGAGGCGATCCCCGTCGGCCCGGCAAGCACCAGCACGCCGTCAATCCCGGTGTCCTCCATCAGGATTTCCAGGGCCTCGGCATAGCGCTCCCCATCGGCGTCCGGCAGGATGTCGATGGGATTGGTCCGCGGGCGTCCCGGTGGCAGGATCGCGCCCAGCCTGGCGATGGTCTCGGATGACAGGCTCGCCGGCATGCCGCCCCGCTCACGCAGGGTGTCAAGGGCGAGGGTGCCCATGCTTTCGCCATTTGCGAGGATGGCGAGGCGCTCGCCCCTGGCCGTGGGTGCGTCGCCGGGCAGACGCATGGACAGCGCTTCCACCGCGTTGAACAGGGTCTCCAGTGTCCGCACGCGCAGGATGCCGGCCCGGCGGAAGACCGCCTCGTAGACGCAGTCCTGGGGAATATCGTCCTGACCGCCGCCGTCGGCCAGGACGCCAGCCTTCAGCACAATGACGGGTTTGCTGCGCGCCGCATGGCGGGCCGCCGACAGAAAAGCCCGCGCCGAAGGCAGCCGTTCGGTATAAAGAACGATGACCCGGGTGTGCGGATCGTCGGCGAGGTAGAACAGCACGTCCGCATAGTCCACATCCGCCATGTCACCAAGCGAAATGATATGGGAAAAGCCGAGGCCTTCCTGGTGAGCCCAGTCCACCATGGGCCCGGCGGCGGTGGCGGACTGGCCGAAAAAGGCGATGTCCCCGTCTGCCGCGCGGAAGCGGGACATGGTGGCGTGGAGCCCGAGGGCCGGGGTCGCGATGCCAAGGCAGTTCGGCCCGTTGATGCGCAAGCCCGTGCTGCGCGCCACATCCAGCAGGCGCTGGCGCAGCTCTGCCGCCGCCATCCGGCCCCGTTTGGGATCCGTGATCACCACGGCCGCCTTCACGCCGATTGGCGCCAGGGCTTCCACACTCGCCAGCACCGCATCGGCCGGCGTCACGATGACCGCGAGATCGGGCGGCTCGGCAAAGGTCTCGCCGAGCGCCTCGATCGAGGGCAGGCAGGGCCGACCGAGCACATTCGAACGCGCCGGATTGACCAGGGTGACGGTGCCCATGAAACCGTCCACCAGATTGCGGGTGAGGGCGCCGGCAATGCTATCCTCCCGGTCGGAGGCGCCGATGACGGCGACGGACCGGGGCCGGTAGAGGCAGTCGAGGTCCGATCGGGCTTGGGGGGTGAATGGCATGGCCGTATCCTCCGACATCCATGATCGGCCCGTCCGACCCTTGCGCACAAGAGCGTCGATGGCGGTGGCAACAGAGCAGGGCGACCCCATGGGATTGTTTGAGACCGGTGACACGGCCCGGTCCGTGCTGGCCTTCTGGTTCGAGGAAACGGCGCCGCGGACCTGGTTCAACGCCACGCCGGCCTTCGATGCCGCGGTGGGCGAACGGTTCGGCGCGTTGGTCGACCGGGCGCTGGCGGGCGAGCTGGCGGATTGGCGGGACAACCGCCCAGGCGCATTGGCCTTGCTTCTGCTGCTGGACCAGTTCACCCGCAACATGTTCCGGGGCACGCCCCGGGCCTTTGCTGGCGACGGGCGCGCGCTGGTCGTGGCGCGGCGGGCCATAGGCGATGGCTTCGACCTGGAGGAGGAGGATCCTGACCGCCGCCAGTTCTTTTACAGTCCGTATACCCACCAGGAAGACCTGGCGGCCCAGGAGGAGGGCGTGCGGTTGACCGAGGCCCGCCTCGCCGGGCACTCGGCCGCGCGCTATGCCCGCCTGCACCGGGACGTGATCGCCGAATTCGGCCGCTTTCCTCACCGCAACGCCATTCTGGGCCGGGAGACGACGTCCGGTGAACAAGCCTATCTTGAGGCTGGCGGCGGCTTTCGGTGAACGGATGATCGGCCGGTCTTGTGCCCTCCCCTGAGGGCCCGAACGCCCCCTCCCGGCCTTCGTCCGCGGTTGGTTTCGTGGTAGCTTAACATTAAGGGAATTCGCGTGGGGCTCGGACTGTGCCGACCGCAAGGGCGGGCTCGCTGGCCCTACGACCACGCCAATCGTTGAGGAGTGGAGCCGTGATCGGCAGAGCATCCGTTGTTACATCCGTTCTTGTCTTTTTTGTCATCTCCCTGGGGCTGGGCCTCGTTGTGACGGCCTTCCCCTATCTGACGGGGATCGACCTGGGGTCCGGGGCGCATATCGGGACCACGATCGGGGCGGCCTTTGTCGCCGGCACCACCTTCGCGTCGCGCACGAAACGGCTGCCGACCTTGAGCGAACGGTTCGGGTTCTCGATCGCGGCAACTGTCGTGAGTTTTGTCCTCAGCCTGGCCTCGCTGGTTGCCGCCCTGCTTATTGCGGAGCGGATGGAGCCAGACAGCGGGATCAATCCGGCACGTTTTTGGGCCATGATGGGCGACATCGACCCCGGCCTGATCACGGGCGTGGTGATTGTCACGGCGCTGTTGGTCTTTGCGACGATTTTCTTTCCCTTCCGCTGGGGGGCCGGCACGCAGGTCAAAGCCATCGCGCGCAAGGAGGCAAAGCTGGCCGCCCAGCAGGCGTGATCACCCCGCGCCGTGGGGTTCGCCGTCCACCGTCTGCGTGGCCAGAAAGGCCGGCGGCATCATCTCCCGTGCGCCCATGATCAACAGCCAGAAACACGTGCCGAGTTCGCCGATGGACGAGGCAGCCGTGTCGTAACTGTTGACGATGCTGTCCCGATACCCTGCGAAGACGATGGGCCCGAAAAACTCCAGCACGTAGCCGAGGCCGCCCAACACCAGAAACGCGCCCAGCACGCGGGGAATGGCGCCCGACTTCAGCACGAGATAGCCGAGCGGGATGAGCCACAGCCCCCAGAACAGCCCCGCGACGGAGATATCGAGGCGATAATCCTCCAGGTGCCGTATGACGGTGACAGCCATGCCTGCCGGGTCCATGGCACCGGGCTCGCCGTTCAGCAGACGTATGATCGCAAATTGATGGGACAGAGCCAGCATGGAGATCGGCACACTGACGGCAGCGAAGCCGACCATCAGGGCAGCCGATACCGGGCCGAAGGGCGCGAAAATCCAATGCAACAGGAACGGCAGGATCAAAAAGCACACATAACAGGCAAACCCTGCCGCCACGCCCGCCCGGAACAAGAGTTCCGAGCCCGAGATGGCCTCCAGGGTCGCCGCCGGATCCGCCATGGTGATGAGCTGTGAGGGCACATAGGCGAGGGAAAACATCCCCGCGGCAACGACGCCGAAATAGGCAAGGCCCGCGAGCCGGCCCATGGTCTTGTTCGTGGGTGTCATGATCAAGCGGCTCCCGATGTCCTGTCCCTCAACGATGCGGTTTGCTTAATCTAACGGGGGCGACAGGCAACACCAAGACGGAAGGGGCCGGTCCGGATGGTTCCGGCCGGCCCCGATCACCCGCGTGGTGACACCGCCCCGTTAGAAGAGGATGTCTTCGCTTTGAAGCGCCTCAGTGTCTTCGATGGTGAGGCGTGCGCCGCCGTCAAAGCGCAGGATCAGGTCGTTTTCGACCAAACGGACCGTGCGCCCGACATCGTCCGCATCGATCAGACCGTCGCCGTTGAGGTCGAAATCCGCGAAGCCGGCGGTTGTGCCCTGGGCGTCGATCAGGTCGCCGTCGGAGAAGTCAACCAAAACGTCCCGGCCAAATCGATCGGCAAGAACGAAGGTGTCGACGCCATCACCGCCGATGAGCCGGTCACCGCCGCGACCGCCTTCGAGCGTGTCATCGCCGGTGCCGCCATCCAAGGTGTCCCGACCGGCACCGCCGGTCAGGGCATCCTCGCCGCCGCCGCCCGCCATGGCATCCGAGCCCCGGTCGCCGAGCAGCGTGTCGTTTCCGTCTCCACCCTCAAGGGTGTCGCTGCCGCCGGCCCCATCAAGGCTATCATCGCCGTCGCCGCCGTTCAGCTGGTCCACGCCGATGCCGCCGTCGAGGGTGTCGTTGTCGCCGCCGCCCTCCAGGGTGTCGCGGCCATTCCCACCCTGCAGATCGTCATTGCCCGAGCCGCCCTCGAGGGAGTCCCGGCCATTGGCGCCGAGCAGGGTGTCATCGCCCCCCTGGCCCGACACGGTATCGTTTCCGGCCAGAGCGTTCAGGGTCTCACCCTCCTCGGTCCCCGTGAGCACATCGTTACGTCGCGTGCCGGACGGTGTGTCCGACGGATCCGGATCGGGCCGGTCCGGCGTCTCCTCGTCCGGCAGGGGGGCACCCGGCTCGGTCGGGATGGTCTCGTCCGGCAGAATGAGGGGAGTGATCGCCTCCTTATACTGATCGATCGTGTCCACGATACCGTAGAACGGGGCCCGATCGACGGTGAAGTCATCCTCGTCCAGTTCCACATCGAGCACCGTCAGGGTGCCGAGCAGGTCCTTGTTGTGGGCGCCGCTATTGCCCTGGTTGGAGCGCAGGTGCAGGACCGTATCGAGCCGGTCGTTGCCGTCCGTGAGGGCGTATTCGATGTCGAAGACCTCCGTCGTGTGGCCGGCGATGGTCAGGCTGTCGCCTTCCGCGAGATTCAGATCCGTAATCGTATCGTCGCCGATCCGATCCACCCAGTGGTCGTGAACGTCGGTGTTTTCACCGGCGACACCCTGCCAGTTGATGGTGCGATCATCGTTTACATGGCGGTTGATGATGTCTTCCTTGGCATTGATTAGGGTCTCGATCCGGAAATCATCCGCCCCCGCACCGCCAGTCAGCACGTCATTGGACGGCATGGCGGCCTGGGACGGATAAAGCAGCCGCGCATCGAAATCGATGTCGTAATCCGGGTCATCGTCTCGGTTGATGGACTGGGCAATCAGCGGTTCGCGTCCGTCGGACCGGCTGAGGACCAGGTCGTTGCCGTCGCCGCCCATCACGGTATCATTGCCATGGCCGCCCTGGACGGTGTCGTTGCCGCTTTCACCATTGACGGCATCGTCGCCATAGCCGCCCATCAGGACATCGTTCCCATCGCCGCCGTTCAGGCTGTCGTCTCCGGCGCCGCCATCGAGGGTGTCGTTGCCGCCATTGCCGTTGATGATCTCGTCACTGACCGTATACACCGTCCCAAGGCCCGGTCCGGCCTCGGACAGATCGCCGGGGCCGTTTTGGACAAGCTCTTGGATTTGGGCGTCTGTGAGCGCGGCCGCCGGCGTGTCGCCGCCCCAGAAACCCACCTGCGTGATGCCGCCTTCGAAGAAATCGTCCAGCCGGTCGTCGATGCCCAGGGCCTCTGCCGTGTCGTCAAGCTGCACCCGGCTTGAGCCCGCGCCGATCAACATGGGCTTGTCATTACCGATTATGTAGGCCTTCTGATAGTCGCTGAGGGCCACATTCTGGGATCCGCCGATCTGCTTGAAGGCGTTGTCGTCCAGGCGTTCCCCGTCCAGATAAACCGCAAGCCCTGTTTCGGTGAAGCTCAAGGCGACATGGTGCCAGACGCCTTCCTCGACCACCGGCTCCTTTGTTTCCCATTCGTGGTTGTAGCCGCTGCTCCCGCGATTGTCGCCTTCCGCAAAGCGGATCTCCAGGGTCCCATCGCTGTTCACGACGGCCTTGAAATGACCGCCGCCCTGGGGGCCGGAGCCGTCTTTGGCAAAAATCGTCTGGGTGCCGCCGAGATCGACGGAATTGAACCAGGCTGTGACGGTCCCGTTCAGGACCTCATAGGCCTCGTTGTGGGCCACGTAAGCAAAGCTGTCCTCTTGCACGCCGAACAGGGGGGCAAGCTGACCGTCCGGTCCCGGCATGACGGGGATGAACCCGGTCTGGAGGGATGCCTCGCCATTGTCCTGAATGTAATAAAACGCATTGGCGACGCCGCCTGCGTCCGCGAACACGCCGTTCTCGCCGTCGCTCAAGGACCAGAAGGAGATCGGCTTACCGAGGGATGCGGCGGCCTCCACACCGGCATCCTCGATCAGGCTGTCTGCACGGCCCGTGCCCGAGACGGTTTCATCCTCGCCGGCGACCTTCACAACGGGCTGGACGTTTTCGGTGAAGACCGGTTCGACGCCGGCCGGTGCTTTTGTGACCTGATTGACAAAAGGGTTGTCGGTTTGCGTCGACTCCGGCGTCGGATCGGTCACGCCCGACGGGTTCACCGCCTCCAGGATCTCGCCAATGGTCTCAACAACACCATAGGTGGGCGGACGATTGACCTCCACATCGTCTTCGGTTATGCGGTCGCCGTTCACGATGACATAGCCCAGCTTGTCATTGTCGTGGGCGCCGCCATTGGGCTGGTCGGAGATGACCTCGATAATGGATTCCTGGTCACCGTCTCCGTCCACGTCGTCATGGGTGACGGAAATCGCTGCGGTGTGGCCATAAACGAAGATCTGGTCGCCTTCGGCCCTGGAAAAATCGACAATCGTGTCCGTGGCGATCCGGTCCACCCAATGGTCGTGGATATTGCCGTTCTCGCCGGCCACATCCGCCCAGTCAATCCGGCCGTCATCGTCCGTATGCTTGGCGATGATGTCCGCCTTGGCGTTGATTTGCGGCTTGATCAGGAAGAGGTCCGCGCCGGCCCCGCCGACGAGCATGTCGTCGGCGATAAAGGGCTGGTTGGGGTAGAGCGTGTTGGTGGTCGGATCGATCTCCCCATTGCGGCCCTGGTTCGGATTGTAATTCTGGGCCACCACTGGTTCGCCGCCGTCGGACGCCGCGATCAGAACATCGTTACCCGCGCCGCCGATGAGCAGATCCGAGCCGCGCTCGCCGTCGAGCACGTCGTTGCCGTCCGCCCCTTCGAGCCGGTCATTGCCGTAACCGCCCCGCAGCACATCGGCGCCGGCGCTGCCGGTGATGGTATCATCCTGGTCCGTTCCTTGGGAAAAAATGCCGCCCGTCTGGCCTTGCATGACGCTACTCCACGTGTACAAACGACAAGAGTGTTGATCCCACTGGGATTTCACCCCTTCGTCGAAGGCCCCGCCCAGCCCAACGGAGTGCGTTATCCGCTTTCGTCCGTGGGGGGTCAATGACGTAATGATGACGATTTCAGAACGTTTCCAGGCTGAATGACTTTGGGCAGCACTGTGTCGAAAACGGTACACGGCCCAATCGATCCATGGGACAGGACGCCACGCCCCGTTTCCCGCACCGTAGGGCGGGTTGAAACCGGCCTTTCGTGTGCGCAAGACCGTTCGGAGGGTGCAGGATGGCGGGTTTCAACCCGCCCTACAAAGACGGGTTTGCGTCGCCGGCCCGGGGTCAGTCGATGGACCGTAGCGGGGGGAGCATGGTGACGCGCCAGGCGTCGCTCGGCAGGCGGGCAAGGGTGTCGGGGTCCTGGTCGGTGTCGGCGAACCAGGGGAAACGGCCCGGGTCAAAACAGTCCTTGTCGAAAACGGTACACGGCCCGATCGATCCATGGGACAGGACGCCACGCCCCGTTTCCCCCACCGTAGGGCGGGTTGAAACCCGCCTTCCGTATGCGCAAGACCGTTCGGAGGGTGCAGGATGGCGGGTTGAAACCCGCCCTACAAAGACGGGTTTGCGTCGCCGGCCGGGGTCAGTCGATGGACCGTAGCGGGGGGAGCATGTTGATGCGCCAGGCGTCGCTCGGCAGGCGGGCAAGGGTGTCGGGGTCCTGGTAGGTGTCGGCGAACCAGGGAAAACGGTCCGGGTCAAAACAGTCCTTCAGCCAGTTGACCACCTGGGCCTTGGCCTTGGAGCGCCGGGTGTCCTTGTGAAAGCACATCCAGATGTCATAGGCGTGGCGCAGGCCGATATCGATAGGCAGAAGATCCGCACCCAGTGCATTGGCATAGGTCGGCAGGATGCCGATGCCGGCGCCCTTGGCGATCAGCATATAGTGCACGGAACTTGTGTTCGTCGTGAAGGCGATGCGTCCTTCCAGCCGCTCGATCCCCGCCACGTCGAGCAGGAGCTGGGTGTCGAGCTGGTCCGCCCCTTGAAGAATGAGCTTGTGGGCCTTGAGGTCCGCCGGCGCGACGGGGACGCCATAACGCCGGCGATACCCCTCGGCCATGTAAAAGCACACATGCAGTCTGCCGAGTCGCACGGCCTTCATGTCCGGGTCCGAGGGCCGCTGGAGCTGGATGGCGATATCCGCCTCGTCGCGGGACAGGTCCGCAAAGCCCATGGTGCTGATCAAATCGATGGTCAGAAAGGGAAAGCGGCTCTGCAACTCCACAAGCCGCGGCCCGAGCCAGTAGGTGGCGAGCCCTTCCGTCACGGCAAGGCGCACCCGGCCGGACAGGGCGCCTGCGGATGAAACGGCCTTGTCGCCGATCCTCCCCACCAGGAGCGAAACGTCCCGCACATCCGCCACGATCTCCCGGCCGAGCGCCGTGAGGGTGATGCCCTGGCGCAGCCGGTTCACCAGCGGCTCGCCGAGGGCGGTCTCCAGATCCTCCACCCGACGGCCCACCGTGGTGACGGTTGTACCGAGCGCCAGGGCGGCGGCGCGGAGGCTGCCATGTTCTGCAACCGCCAGGAAGTAACGCAGATCGTCCCACCCGACCCGCTCCGAAAGCGGCCTCAGCAGCGGGCTCGACGGCGCGTGTCCAGTTTTCGTGACACCCCTGTTCGACATCTGGTCTCCCCTGGTCTCCCCTGACCTGCCTACTCTGACGTGTATTCCGGCCATTTCCGGACAGTTCAAGTTAAACGTGCATAGACAGTGTCAACTCGCGATGCTAGAGGCTTGGTTGAGCGGGAGATGACATGAAAATGCACTCATAAGTAGGTGTTGGCGGAATGAAACCGGAACGGATCAGCAGTGGAAAGGATAGCGCAATGGAGCCCAAATGTGCCATCGAGGATCGGTCGCCGGCCGGGCCGTCCGTGTCCGAAAGGCCGGCGCCGGAGGCGGTGGGAAAACCGGTCCCTCAGGTGGATATCGTGCTCGCCACGGGATTTGAGGATTTCATGCAGGTCGTGGCTGTACGGGCCTCGGTCTATATGAGCGAGCAGGCCTGTCCGTATCGGGAGGAGTTCGACGGCAATGATTTTGCCGGCGGTCACCTTCTTGCCCGGGTGGACGGGGAGCCGGCCGCATGCCTGCGCATCCGCTATTTCGCCGATTTCGTGAAGCTGGAGCGCCTCGCCGTGCGCCGGGAGTTCCGCAACACACGGATCGCTTTTCGGATCGTGCGAGCCGGGCTGGAGCTTGCGCGGCGCAAGGGCTATCGTACCGTCTACGGCCATGCGCGCCGGGAATTGATCAAGTTCTGGCGCTTCTTCGGCGCACGGCCCAAGCCCGGCGGAGGCGACCTCAGCTTTTCCGGCGAGGACTATCTGGAGATGGTCATCGATCTTGCTCCGGATCCCGATGCCATCGATCTCGCCACGGACGGCTATACCCTCATCCGTCCCGAAGGGGCCTGGGACCGGCCGGGCGTGCTGGAAGACTCTAAAGGATCCTTGAGCGGTCCCGGCCGCCTTCATGCGGCGAACGGCGCCGCAACGGCCGGCGTTTTGCCGGCGACGGCCACTGTTGCGTGCGGATCTGACCGGGACGGTGCGCCATGACCCCCGCTGCCCAGAGGCCTGCCGCGTCCCGAAAGCAACCCAAGAATGGCACCGTACACGACCGGGGGGGCCGCGACCGGGAGAACGGAAATCTGGGGAACGGAAATCGGGGGAACGGAAATCGGGGGGACAGGTCTGCGGCGCTGAGCCCGGAGGATGCCGCCGCGATCGTCCGTCATCTCGGTTATCTGCACCAGGAAGGCGTTCGCCACCGGCTTCATTTCCTGATCTGGGTGATGGAGATGGCCCTGCTCCATCTGGCCATGGAGGTCCCGTCGGTCCGGGACGACGTGGAACAACTCAAACCGGCATTCCGCTTTTGATCGCCGGCCCGGCCGGGCGCCGGTCAGAGCGCGGCCGCGACCCACTCGGCAACGGTCTCCAGAAGCTCATCGTCCGGCGTCCACGGCGTTTTCCGGAGTGTCTGGCCGTCCTCCGGATCGGGATTGTCCGTTGCTCCCGCGCCCATGCGCTGAAGGGCGTGGCCGACCCGCTCGGGCAGGAGGATCACGCTGCCGTCATTGCGGTCCTGGAGCACACGGAGAAACCGGGCGCCGTCGTCGCGGGCCGAGACCTGGGTGTCTGCGCCGCCGATGACGACCAGCGTCGGGCGCGCCACCGCCATCACCGCTGCCAGGGGTTCGAAGGTCAGCCAGCCCTTGAGGAAGGGCCCGGCATAGGACGGGTACATATGATCGAACAGGGGCGGAACCCCCCTGGGCACCCGGCCGGTCTCGATGATCTCCGCGGTGATCTTGTCATTGATGGTCAGCAGGCTGTCCCGGGCTTCCCCGTCAAGGCCCCACCGGTCGAGCCGGCGGACCACCTGACGCCGGATCACGGCCGTGGCGGGACGGGAGGGGCTGGCCAGCAGGCCCAGCGCCTTGACCGGCGGCGTCGGGGTGTCCGCAGCCGTCAGGGCGGCGAGGGCGAGTGTGGCGCCCTGGCTGTGGCCAACGATCCCCAGGCGTGCCGGATCGCTGTCCTCCCGACCGGCCACATAGGCCAGTGCCCGGGCCGCATCGCCGGCCATGGCCTCCCAGGCGAAAAACGCGGCGAGCGCGCCCGTGTCGGGTCCGCTCCCGGCCCGGCCTGTCACCACCACCGGGCGCTGGGCCGCATTGGCGTGCATGCCCCGTTTGTCGAAGCGCAGGCTCGCGACCCCCTCATCGGCGAGGGCCTCGGCCAGTTCCGCCATGAGGTCACCCCGCGGCCGGTCCGCCTGGTTGCCGTTCCGGTCCGTGGCGCCGCTGCCCTGGAGGAGAAGGACGGCCGGTGCCCCGTCCCGGCCCCCATCACCGTCCGCCAGTGTCCAGGTGCCCCTGAGGGGCAAGCCGCCGGATCCGGCGAAGGAGACCTCTTCCTCGCCGGCCAGGGCATGGGTGGTCAGGCCGAGAAGGGCCGCAAAGCCCGCCATCACGGCTGCGACAACCGGAGAGATCATCGGCCGCGCTCGCATCCGGCAAAGAGTCCTGACCATCTTGCACGTCCTTATCACGGGGCGCCCAGGCGGGGCCCAAGGGGTCTTGCATCCGCCGGCGATGATACGCCCGCTTTGGCGCTGGGCCCAAGCCCTGCGGCGGTTTGCCGAGGCTGGCGGAGCCGTCCATTTCCGATCCCGTTTGACAGCATGGGCCAGAACCGGCGAAAGACGCGCATGGTGTGGATCGGGCGGCCCATCGGTTCGCGCAAAGGCTGGTGCGCCGGCCGGACCTGGCGTGCTTGAAACCATTGCTGCGCCGGCAGGAAAAGGAGCGAACCATGACGGCGGTTTGCATCGCCTATCGCATGGGCTGGCTGCTGGTGATGCTGGCGGCCTTCATGATCCTGCCCGTGCTGCAAAGCGTTGTGGAGGTCACGGCCGTGGCCGCGCTGCCCTTCCTGCGCGGCGCCTTCGTGACCTTGTTTGTCGGTGTTGGGCTCATCGCGGCCTTCCGCCACGAAACACCGCCCCGCAGCGGCTGGGCCGCCGTCGTATTTGTCACGGCGGCCTGGATCATTCTGCCCGTCTTTGCGGCCCTGCCCATCCTCGACGCCGTGTCCGGCCTTTCGCCCCTCGACGCCTATTTCGCGGCCATGGCGGCGCTCACCACCACAGGGGCCGGCGGGCTCGCAGAAGAGCAGTTGAAGACCGGCGGGGTGCTGGTCTGGCTGGCCGTGCTGCAATGGCTCGGCGGGGCCGGCGCGCTGTCGGTGGCGACCGGTGTTTTTGCGCCGATCCTGTGGGCCGGCGTGCCGCTCACCGCCGTGCCCCTGCCGCGCACGCCGACCAGCCTTCTCGATCGGTTGGGCACGATGACCCGCCTGATCCTGCCCGTCTACACCATGCTGACGGCGGGGGTCTTCCTGGTGCTGCTGATCTGTGGTCTGCCCTTTCCAAATGCGTTCTGCACGGCTCTCAGCGCCGTCGCGACGGGCGGTCTGTCCCCGACGGCAACCGGGTTCGCGGGCTTCGGGTCGCCGTTCGTGCCGGGCGTGGTCAGTCTTGCGGGCATTCTGGGCGCCTCCAGCATCCTGATCCACTGGTACTGGATGCACCGCCGCATCGGGCCGGTTCTGGCGGATGCGGAGCTTCGGTTTTTCATCGCGGTGCTGGCGGTGGCGAGCCTGATCGCCATGGGCCTCGCGCTCGCGGCGCCTCCGGTGGAGGGGCAGACCCCGTCACCCTGGCAGGCGGCTTTTCTGGCGGTCTCGCTGGTCACCACATCGGGCTGGACCTTCGACGGCACCGCGTTCACCCACGGTTTACCGGTGCCCCTGATCCTCGCGCTACCGGCCATGGGGGCCATGGCCCTGTCCACAGCCGGCGGGATCAAGCTCATTCGGGTGGTGCTGTTGTTCAAGCAGGCCAATCGGGAGCTGGAACGTCTCGCCCACCCCCATGGCGTCGCCCGGGTGAAGCTCGCCGGTATGCGGATCGATGAGGGTGTGTCGAACCGGATCGGTGCCCTGTTCATGGCACTCATCCTGACGGCGGGCGCGTTGACGCTGGCGGTCTCAGCCCATGGCGTGCCCTTCATGGAAGCGATTTCGGCCAGCCTCTCTGTACTGAGCAATACCGGTCCGGCCTTTCAGCTCGCCACCGGGGGGCAGACCGGTTATGCGGACCTGCCCGCAGGGGCAAAGGTGCTTTTGTGCGTCGGAATGGTGCTGGGCCGGGTGGAGGTTTTGGCCTTGCTGAGCCTCCTGAACCCTGCATACTGGCGCCGGTGAGAGGGGACCGGACCGTCGGTCCCTCCAGGGTGTCAAGGGAGAATCGCGGGATGTCGAGACTGGCCTATGTCAACGGGCGCTACGTCCCCCATGCCCAGGCGATGGTCCATGTGGAGGATCGCGGCTTTCAGTTCTCGGATGGAATATACGAAGTATGCGCCCTGTCCGGAGGCCTGTTTCTGGATTTCGAAGGCCATATGACCCGCCTTGAACGATCCTTGCGCGAAATGTCCATGGCCGCGCCCATGCCGATCCGCGCCCTGTCCGTCGTGATGGGAGAGGTGGTGCGGCGCAATCGGGTGCGCGACGGCATCGTCTATATCCAGATCACGAGGGGAGTCGCCCGCCGGGATCATCCGTTCCCGACGAAACCAGTGCGCCCGTCCCTGATCGTCACGGCCCGGTCCATCCGTCCCGAACGCCAGGAAGATGCCGCCTTGAAGGGCGTCAGCGTGGTAACCACGGAAGACCTGCGCTGGGGCCGCTGCGACATCAAATCCGTCTCCCTGCTGGCCAATGTGCTGGCGATCCAGGGGGCCCGCGAACAGGGGGCGGACGATGCCTGGCTCTTTGACGGGGACGGCAACGTGACCGAAAGCTCCCGCTCCAGCGCGTGGATCGTGACCCAGGACGGCACCCTCGTAACGCGCTATCTGGATCGCCACATCCTGCCCGGCATCACGCGCCAGACCCTTTATGATGTGGCGGTGCGCCAGGGGTACCGGGTCGAGGAGCGGGCCTTTTCCGTCGAAGAGGCGAAGGCGGCCCGGGAGGCCTTCATGACGTCCGCCAGCGCCATGGTGGTGCCCGTTGTCCGCATCGACGAGGCGGTGCTGGGCAATGGCCGGCCCGGATCGGTTAGCCTGACCCTGCGGCGCCTTTATCAGCAGGCGGTCGGGGCGCAGATGCCCGCGGACGGTGGCGGGACCGGCGGATCCGACTGAACGAGTCCTCGGGGAAGCTTGTCTTTTTCGCAGATGCAGCATAACGTCCTTAAGCCGGGTTGAGATCGTCGAAAACCGGCATCCACGCGGCTGTTGCCGGTCCTTTGAGCCGGGAACCCTATCGGGACCGACGGACCGGTGCTCCGGAAGGCAGGGGCACTGACACCGGCGGCACGGACCGAGCTTAATATCAAAGAGGTGGACCACACCCATGTCAGTCGAAAAGCCCCAGAATCTCCAGGATACATTTCTCAATCATTGCCGGAAGCAAAAGGTTCCGCTCACGATCTTTCTCGTCAATGGCGTGAAGCTCCAGGGCGTGATCACATGGTTCGACAATTTCTGTGTGCTTTTGCGCCGCGACGGCCATTCCCAACTGGTCTATAAACATGCCATCTCGACGGTGATGCCGTCCCAGCCCGTTCAGCTTTTCGAAGCTGATCCCGAACCGACGGTTACGGAGTGACCAAAGACACCCTCAACACGGACGATAGCCTGTTGCCCGAAGAGGGTCCTGAGTTCTCGCGCAAGGCGTCCCACCGCTATAGCGCTGCGCGGGATCAGGCGCCTGTCCGCGCGCTTGTTTTCGAGCCCGTCGTCAAGGGTACGGACATCAGTCCCCGCGACCCCGAGAGCCGCTTGCAGGAAGCGGTCGGCCTCGCCGAAGCGATCTCCCTCCAGATTATTGGCGCACAAACCATGATCCTGAACGGCCAGCGCTCCGCGAGCCTTTTCGGGGCAGGGCAGGTGGAAGCGATTGGCGCCCGCGTCGCGGATGAAGACATTGCCCTCGTCATCGTCGACAGCGCTGTAACGCCGACCCAGCAGCGCAATCTGGAACGGGCCTGGCAGGCCAAAGTGCTGGACCGCACGGGGCTGATTCTGGAAATCTTCGGGGATCGCGCCCGCACCCGGGAAGGCCGGCTCCAGGTCGAACTCGCCCATATGCTCTACCAGAAAAGCCGGCTTGTGCGCTCCTGGACTCACCTGGAGCGTCAGCGCGGCGGGCGCGGCTTTCTGGGTGGGCCCGGCGAGACCCAGATCGAATCCGACCGAAGGGTCCTCCAGGATCGGATCACCAAGATCCGTCGCCAGCTCGAGACCGTGACCCGCACGCGCCAGCTCCACCGGGCCGGCCGCAAGAAAGTGCCCTATCCGATCATCGCATTGGTCGGCTACACCAATGCGGGAAAATCAACCCTGTTCAATACCGTGACGCAGGCGGATGTTCTGGCCAAGGACATGCTGTTCGCCACCCTCGATCCGACCATGCGTGCCCTGACGCTGCCCTCGGGGCGCCAGGTGATCCTGTCGGACACGGTGGGCTTTATCTCCGAACTGCCGACCACCCTTGTGGCAGCCTTCCGCGCGACCCTCGAAGAGGTCCTTGAGGCGGATGTGGTGGTCCATGTCCGCAACGCGGCCAGTCCCCATGGCGAGACGGAAGCCGAAGACGTGATGGCGGTGCTGGCCGATCTGGGGATCGGCGAGGACGATGAGCGCCCGCGTATCACCGTGCACAACAAGATCGATCTTCTGCCCGAAGAAGAACACGACGCCCTGGTCCAGCGTGCCGCCCTTACCGAGCGAGGGGGACTGCCCCGGCGTGACGTGTGCGTATTGTCCGCCCTGACCGGCGAGGGTGTCGAGGATTTCATCGCCCTGCTCGACGGGTTGCTGGGGGACCGGCAGACCGTGCTTGACCTGGAGCTTTCGCCGGCGGACGGGGCGGGTCTCGCCTGGCTGCACGAGAATGCGGATGTTCTGGACCGGCATGACCTGGAAGACGGCCGGATCCGGGTCCGGGCGGGCCTGAGCGATCAGGCCCTGGGACGGCTGCGCCGGCGCCTGGAAGATCCGGCCGGGGGCACGGAAGTGGGACCGCGGATCGTCAGCCTGGCGGCGGATTGAGAGGGAAGGGGCCTTGCGATGGTATCGGGACGATTGGAGCTTGACCGGGTTTCGGACCTGATCCGGAGCGTGGCCGCCGAGGAGATCATGCCGCGCTGGCGCAATCTGAAGCGCCACGAGATCCATGAGAAGGGCCCGGGCGATCAGGTGACGGATGCCGATCTCGCCACGGAGCGTCGGCTGACGGAGGGGCTTGCGGCCCTCATCCCCGGTTCCCTCGTCGTGGGGGAGGAGGCCGTCGCGGCCGACGAGGCGATCCTTGGCCATCTGAACGATCCGGGCGCGGTCTGGATCATCGATCCCGTCGACGGTACCGCCAATTTCGCTCGGGGTACGGACGTGTTTTGTGTGATGGTGGCCCTGGTCAAGGCCGGTGAAACGGTGGCGGCATGGATCTATCTGCCCGTGGACGACCAGATGGCGCTCGCCGAACGGGGCTCCGGCGCCGTCCTGGACGGCGTGCCCTTTGAACCCTCCGCCGAGACCGACCCCCACCGCATGCGCGGTTCCGTCCATGTGCGCTATATGCCGAAGGAAAAGGGGCGATTCGTCAGGCCACGCCTGTCCTCGTTCCGGTCCAACAAGGAATTCTACTGTGCGGGCCACACCTATGTGCATATGGCTCGCGGCGATCTCGACCATGCCCTGTTCTGGCGCACAAAATGCTGGGACCACGCCATGGGTGCCCTGATCGTCACGGAAGCGGGCGGTCGGGTTGCCTTTCTGGACAACACGCCCTACCGGCCGGACATCAAGGGCCGTACCGGACTGCTTGCGACGGCCCAGGACGAAACCTGGCTCATGGTCCGCGATATCTTGTGGGACGGCGCGCCGGCCTGACGGCCCCTCAGGCTGCCAGCTTGCGCGCGCATGCTCCGAGTGCCTCCAGCGCCATGGGGCGGCCGATCAGGTAGCCCTGGAGGGAATCGCAACCCATTTGGCGCAGCAGATCCGCTTCTTCATGACGCTCTACCCCTTCGCCAATGGTCCGTGCCCCAAGCCCATGGGCCAGGCCGATAATGGCCTGGACGATCACCTTGTTATGGTCCCGCGTGTGCACCTGTTCCACGAAGGACCGGGCGATTTTGATGAAATCCACCGGCAGGTCTTTCAAATGGGCCAGCGTGGCCTTGCCGGTCCCGAAATCGTCCAGGGCGATCCGTACGCCCATGGATCTCAGGCGCCCGAGCGCATCGAAGATCTGGTCGGCCTGCCGACTGAGCACCACGTCCTCGCTGATCTCAAGGATCAGGCGGCGCGCCCCGGCCTTTGACCCACCGATGGTCTCGACGAGGGCATCCCGGGTCCGGTTGTTCGCCAGGCGCTCCCCGGCGATATTGACCGCGAGCAGCCCCCGGGTGATCGTCTTTGTATCGCAGCGTTGGGTCTGTTGCAGGGCAGTGCGCAGCACCCAGAGATCGATCTCCCGCATGAGCCCATCGTCCTGGAGGGACAGGGCGAACCGGTCCGGACCGATCAGGCCCAGCTCGGGATGCTGCCAGCGCAACAGCGCTTCGGCGCCTTCATATCCTCCGGTGCGCGAGGACACGAAGGGTTGCCAGTGCAACAACAGTTCGCCGGCCTCCAGAGCCCGTTTCAAGGTCTGCCCTTCAATCCGTGTGCGCTCCAGATCCTGACGCAGGGCGGGCCGATAGAGGCATGCCTGACGCCGCCCGGCGGACTTGGCTTCATAGAGGGCGATATCGGCATCGGCCATGAACTGAATGGAGGACAGACCTTCTGCCTTTCGCGCAAACCGCACGCCGATGCTGCATCCGGGCCAAAGGGGCGCGGATCCGCAGGATGAAAGGGCCAGGGGGGCCTCGACACTCTTAATGATCCGATCGGCCACGGCCTCGGCATCTTCAGGCGTGTGCGGATCTTTGAGGATCACCGCGAACTCGTCGCCGCCGAGGCGGGCCACCATGTCGGCCTCCTTGACCGCCGATGCAATGCGACGGGCGATGGCCTCCAGAAAATCGTCTCCCGCCGGATGGCCGAAGGTGTCATTGATTTCCTTGAAGCGGTCCAGATCGATGACCAGGAGGGCAAGGGTGTCGCCGGTCCAGTCACCCCCATCGGCGATGCTTTTCAGGGCATCCTGGAACCCGGTGCGGTTGGACAGGCCCGTCAAGGCGTCGTGATAGGCCAGATAGGCGGTGCGCCGTTCGGCGGCCTTTCGGTCTGTCACATCAAGAAAAATGCCGAACATGTGGTCGGCGGAGCCGTCACCCGCACGCGCGCACATCCCTCGGCTGATGACATCGCGAATGGACCCGTCGGGCCGGATAATCCGGGCTTCGATATCGTAGGGTTCGGATGTCTCGACGGCCCGTGCCACGGCGGCCGAGACCCGGTCGCGGTCCTCGGGGTGATAAAAATTGATGGCGTCTTCCACACTGGGCTCAGAACCGTCCGGGTCGAGGCCGTGAATGCGGAAGACCTGCTTCGACCAGTAGAGGGTTTCGGTCCGCGGATTGAAATGCCAGTGCCCGACGAGGCCAAGTTCTTCGGCTGCGTGCAGCATTTCCAGCTGTTCCTGGTGCTGCTGTTCGCTGGCAAGCAGGCGCAGCTCCGTCTGCTTGAAATCCGTAACGTCCGTATGGGCGCCCAGCATTCGAATGGGCCGGCCGGTCTCGTCCCTTATGATCAGACCGCGGCAGCGGATCCAGATCATCCGTCCCGATTTGTGACGGTAGCGGACCACCTGATCATAGGGATGGGACGGATCATTCTTGTGGCGCTCGAAATTGTCCAACACGCGTTCAAGATCGTCGGGATGGATATTGGCCTTCCACCAGTCCGGGGAGTTGGCCATTTCGTCGGCCCCGTATCCGAACACGGCCTTGAACCGCGGGCTGAGCCATTCCTGGTCGGGATTTTCCAGATCCCAATACCACAGCCCGTCGAGGCATCCGTTTTGCAGAAAGTCAAAAAGGGCGGGATCGGAACGGATTTTGGCGTAAAGCTCACGCTCCAGGTAATGGTCATCCGTATCGAACGAAGGGGCCACCGGGTCGCTCCGAGTCTCGTGGGCGCCGTCTCATGACCGCGCTTCCTGCGCACAGAGCATTGACCAACTGTCCCTAAGATCCCCTAAAGCGGCGCGGCGCCCGAACACCGCGATGCCGATGCGCGGTGTGGGCGGCTCAGACGGCTTTTTCCCCGGCCTTGGCCGCCTGCCACAGCGCGTCGAGGCGGTCGCCATCCGTCCCCTCGGCGAGGGGGGCCCCTTCGGCCCGGGCCTGGTGCTCCATGGCGCGGAAGCGGCGTTCGAATTTGGCATTGGCGGCGCGCAGCGTCTCCTCCGCATCGAGATCGAAGTGGCGGGCGAGACAGACCACGGTGAACAAAAGGTCGCCAAATTCTTCCGCAATCCGCTCTTTCGATTGGCCGAGGATGACCGCTTCGGTCAACTCACCGGCCTCCTCGACAATCTTGTCCAGAACGCCGTCGGTGTGCTCCCAGTCAAAGCCGACCCGGGCAACGCGTTTCTGGAGTTTTTGCGCTCTCATCAGGGCGGGAAGGGCGAGGGGCACGTCATCGAGCACGCCGCTGGCCGTGGCGCCCCGCCGGGCGGCCGCCGCGGCCCGCTCTTCGGCCTTTTGCGTTTCCCACGCGCCGTGCTGGACCCCAGCCGCCCGTTGCTCGGCCGAGCCGAAGACATGGGGATGACGGCGGATCATTTTTGTGCAGATGGCCTCGGCCACATCGGCGAACGTGAAATCGCCTCGCTCCTGGGCGATGGTCGAATGGAAGGCCACCTGGAGAAGCAGGTCTCCCAACTCGTCCCGAAGCCCCGGAATGTCGCCCTGGCGGATGGCATCGTCCACTTCGAAGGCTTCTTCCACCGTGTAATGCGCAATGGAGGCATAGGTCTGCTCCCGGTCCCACTGGCAGCCATAGTCCGGATGCCGCAAATGACCCATGATGGCGAGAAGCGCGTCGGCCGTGCGCAGGTCCTCGGGCGGTACGGGGCCCTCCGCCATCGGAGCCGTTCCGGTCTGCGGGTGAACGGGGTCTGGGTCGACGGGCCGGTTCATGGAACATCCCCTTTTTGGTTATCGGATCTTGCCGTTCTTAGTTAACGGATCTTGCCAGTCTTGGTTAACGGATCTTGAAAGGGTGTTCGCAGATTTATGGCGGCGGATCAATGTGAGGCGGATGCCGGGGCGCGGTGCCAAGACCAGACTGCCCATCGCAAGGCGTAAGCGTGGTCCAGTCACGGCCCGAGGTGACATCTGAATGAATACAGTCGGTTAGGAATGAGACTTGGCGTGGGTACAGGCTGGACCTTGATTCTATAAAGGATACCCTCGACTAAGGCCCTTTTGTGGACACTGAAATGGGAAAGCTCCTTTACCGAGTTCTCATAAAGGTTCCTTTACGGTAACTTGATCTCCTTTAGAGGCTTTGCGCCAATGCGCGCGCTGACCGGTTGATGACTGCGCGCACGGATGATCGTGTGTGCCGACAGGTCGGCTTTTTGCGCGCCCTTATCATTTGGGCACGGAAACATGAAGGAGACAGTTCCATGACCGATCGTCAGGAAATCGCCGTTGATACCCGCGTTGAAACCGGTACGCCGGGCTCGGATGACTTCGATACCGGCCGTGTCGTGAAGGTCGAAGGCGATGTGGCAACGGTGGCTTGGGATCGGGGGCAGAATGCGTCCCATCCCGTGGCCGACCTGCGGGTCGCCGAGGACGCTTGATCGTCGCCTGCCCTGAAATCGCGACGACCGGAGCCCGCCCCGGGCGGGCTCCGGATACAGCCAGCCTAGGGCTCTATCAGTCTATAATGGTGCCATCCGTGTCCATCAGAGCCACGGGCGCCAGATCCAAGGCCCGGATCTTGTCCTCGATCTGTGCACGGTCGCCGATCACCAGCCACACAATACCGCCGGGACGAATCAGCTCCTGCGCGGTCTTGTTTATGGCCTTAAGATCCAGAGCCTTGTAAGCCGCCGGCAAGGTGGACGGATAGTCGTAGGGCCGGCCGAAGCGGTGACTTGAGATCAAGGAGCCGAGGACCGAACCGGAGGTCTCATAGCTGCCCGGCAAGGAACGGGTGCTGTTGAGGACCACCCGAGTCAATTCCTCCTGGGTCGCCGGACGGTTTTTCCGAATCGCATTGAACTCGGTAATCAGCTCATTGATTGATTCGGCTGTCTTGTCCGTCTGCACCGGCGCGTAGGCGAGGAAGGGCCGCTGCGCTTCGGCATCGAACAGGAAGGTGTACGCCCCATAGGCCCAACCCTTGGTCTCCCGCAGGTTCATGTTGACGCGGGCGGAGAACTCGCCGCCCAGAATGTCATTCAGGGCTTCGATGGCGACATTGTTTTCGGCACCGCTCGGCGGCGCCACATGGCCGGCGAGGATGAGCGATTGGGGCGAGCCCGGACGATCCACGATGAAGATGCGCGGCTCATCGGGCACCGTCACATCCGCGATATTCTTGGACGGCTTGTCCGTACCCGGTGCCTTCCAGTCGCCCAGATGCTTCTCAAGAAGCGGCGTGATCGCGTCAAGGGTCGTATCGCCGACGACGAACACGGTCGCATTGTCCGGCCGCAGCCAGGTCTTGTGGAACGTGGACAGATCCGTGGCGGACAGGGACTTGATGGACGCTTCCGTCCCCGAGCCCGTCAAGGGCACGCCATAGGCATGGTCCTCGCCATACATCAGCGACGGAAGCAGCCGCAGGGCGAGGGGGACCGGATTGGCTTTCTCCTGGGAGATGCGGGCTAGCCAGCGCTGACGCAGCCGCTCGATGTCCTCGTCCCGGAAGCCCGGTTGCCGGATGACTTCCGCCATCAACTCGATGGAGGGATCGAGGTTTTCCTTCAGGGCCGACAGGCTGACCGACGAAACGTCCACATTGGATCCGGCCGACAGCTCCGCACCGAGACGTTCTGCCTCGGCAACGACCTCAAGGGCGTTCTTCTTCTCGGTGCCTTCTTCCAGCATCGCCATGGTGTAGGAGGCCGTGCCGAGCTTGACGCTCTTGTCCGCCGCATAGCCTGCGTCGAATTGTACGGACATCTCCACCACGGGGATCGTATCGCGGCGGGCGAACACGACCTTCATGCCGTTTGACAGCGTGGCCTGCTCAACGGCCGGGAATGTCAGACCGGGCGCATCGTCCACGGACGGCAGCGCCGAGCGATCCGCGCCTTCGTCCGCGGCCGAAAATTTGTCAAAGGGCTCGACCGTCAGTTCAAAGAAACCATCGCCCATCCAGCGGCGCGCAGCCGCTTTCGTGGAGGCCGGCGTCGCGGCATCGATCCAGTCCAGACGTTGTTGATAGAAGCCGGGATCGCCCGCATAGAGCTCGCCCCGGGCCAGCGTCACCGCCTTGCCACCGAAGCCGCCAACCTTTTCCAGCCCACGGATCATGTCCGCGGTCGTCTTGGTCTTGACCAGTTCGACTTCGGCCCGGGTCGGGCCCTTGTCCCGGAAGGTCTCCAGGATCATATCGAGTTCCGCACGTGCCCGCTCAACGCTCTCACCGGGCTTCACGTCGATCTGGATGCCGACGAGATTGGTCAGCTCCAGATCGTACATGTACAGACTGACCCGTGTGGCGATCTGGAGGTCATAGACGAGCCGCTTGTAGAGGCGGGAATTTTTGCCGCCGCCGAGGATGTTGCCCGCGACCTCCAGCTCCCGCGCGGTGCGGGTCGTCTGTCCGGGGACGGCCCAAACGCGGTAGAGGCGAGTTTGCGGCACCCGGTCTTCCATCACCTCATAAGCGTTGGCGCCGCGGTCCGGCACCATAGCGGTCGTGCGGGTCAATGGCGGACCGGCTTCGATGTCGCCGAAATATTTCTCGACCAGGGGACGCGCGGACTTGGCGTCGATGTCGCCCGCCAACACGAGAACCGCATTGTTGGGGCCGTAATAGGTCCGGAACCAGTCCTTGACGTCCTCAAGGCTGGCGGCGTTCAAGTCCTCCATGGAGCCGATGACATTGTTGTTGTACGGATGGTCATAGGGGAAAAGGCGCTCCACGATGCGGTAGAACGCGCGGCCATAGGGCTGGTTCTCGCCCTGGCGCTTTTCGTTCTTCACCACGTCGCGCTGCTCGTCGAGCTTGTCCTGGGTGACGGCGCCCAGAAGGTGCCCCATGCGGTCCGATTCCATCCACAGGACCCGGTCCAGGGCCGTTGTGGGCACGGTTTGGAAGTAATTTGTGCGGTCGTACCAGGTGGTCCCATTGAGATCGGTCGCGCCGACTTCCTCTAAGGGTGTGAACCACTCCCCGTCGTAATTCTCCGAGCCATTGAACATCAGATGCTCGAACAGGTGGGCAAAGCCCGACTTGCCCTTGGGCTCGTCCTTGGCGCCCACGTGGTACCAGACGCTCACGGCCACGACCGGTGCCTTGCGGTCCTCGTGGACGACGACGCGCAGGCCGTTGGGCAAGGTGAATTTCTCAAAATTGATGTCGACATCGGCGGCCTGGGCAGCGGGGGCCAGTGTCCAAGACGCGTCCGGTGCGACCGGCGCGCCGAGGCCCAAACACAAGGCGGCTCCGGCGAGGAGCGCCCGCATCGTGCGGTGCATGCTCAGTTCTCCCTTTATATGGTGTATCGATCCGGTGGGGCGGGACGATCGGTGACCGATCACGCCGCCGGATGCGGTGAACCTTACCTCAGCGCCCGGGTGTCACCAAAGCGACAGGTTTAAAAAACAAAGTGAAAATTGAACCATGGGTCTTTTCAGGACCTTGGCGCTAAAAGGGTGAAGCATCCCTGGCGCCGTGGCGCGCGCCGGTTGTCGAACGCCGCGCCGCCAGAAGCCTGATCCCACGGCCCGACCGGAGAAAAGGATTTTCCCCATGTCCACACCGTCACCGTCCCGCCCATCCCTGAGCGAAAATGCGTCCCAGTCCGACGACACGACCCTTGCGCCGTTGCCGAAAGAGGTTCCCCCCTTCTATTCCGGTGTGATCCTGTGGGGCCGGTCCGGCAAATTGCTGGTCCAGCAGCGCGATGACATTCCCGGCATCGTCAATCCCGGCATGGTGGGCACCTTCGGCGGCGGCGGCCATGAGGGCGAGACGCCCGAGGAAGCGGCCATCCGGGAGATCAAGGAAGAGCTGAACATCGATCTGCGCGCCGGCGATCTGATCCGGCTGGAGGATCGCGAGCGCCGCTTCCGGGGCGGCGTGACCATCCGGATCTATAGTTTCGGGGTCATCAATGTGTCCGAGGAGGATATCGTCTGTTCCGAAGGAGAACTCCTCCGCGTCGATCCGGATAAGATTCGCGACGTGCCGAAAATCACGCCCGGATGCCTCGCCATGGCCTTGCAGCTCATCGACCATGTTAAGGACACCCGGGCCCAACACAAGGACGCCACAGCATGAGTGAAGACACGCCCATCCTGTTCGATGCCACGCGGGCCGGCGTCGGCATCATCACGCTCAACCGGCCGGAGCGTCATAACGCCTTTAACAATGATGTGATCGCCCACTTAAGCGATCTGTTCGCGGAATTGAAGGGGCAGGACGGGTTGCGCTGTGTCCTGATCAAGGGTTCCGGGCGCAGCTTCTCCGCGGGCGCGGACCTTGAGTGGATGAAGGCGGCCGCCCATTATACCCATGCGGATAATGTCGAGGACGCATCGGCGCTCGCCGAGATGCTGCACCGGCTCTACACCCTGCCCATGCCGACCATTGCCCTTGTCAACGGGGCCGCCGTGGGCGGCGGGCTGGGGCTTGTGGCCGCCTGCGACATCGCCATCGCGTGCAAGGCCGCCATGTTCCGCTTTTCCGAGGTCCATCTCGGCCTCACGCCGGCGACGATTTCGCCCTATATCGTCGAAGCCGTCGGTCCGCGCTGGGCCCGCGCCCTGTTCGTCACCGGTGAAAGTTTCGATGCGGACTATGCCGAGCGCATGGGCCTTGTTCACTTTGTTGTCGAAGACGAAACGGCGCTCGCCGAGGAGGAAGAGCGCATCGTCGCCCAGATTTTCAAGGGCGCGCCGGGCGCTGTGCGGGCGGCGAAAAAGCTTGTGCCGGATGTCATGTGGCGGGAAATCGACACGGGCCTGCGCTCGGAAACGGCCAAGCGGATCGCCGACCGCCGGGCGAGCACGGAAGGGCAGGAAGGGCTCGCCGCCTTTCTGGAACGGCGCAGCCCGTCCTGGGGCGGTTGACGCATCGAAAAGGTGCCTGGGCGTCATGACTGCTCGGCAATACTCCGACTGCGGCCTGTCCGCTGCCCTGTCGCGGCGGACAGCCTCGAACCGGCCACAGAACCGCCAAACGGGTCTCTCAGATTAAGGATTATCTAGCGGACTGCACGTTAGTCTGGCGTTCGTTAGAGATCCGATTCGGAGGTCCCCCATGGGTGTCATTGTGATCCGGTCCGCGGCCAGGGATGCCGATGCGGGCCAGCGCCTCGCCGCGGCCCTGCGTCGTCAGGGGCTGGACTGCCGGTTCGAGGCGCACGGCAATGGCCCCTCCGCCGACCCTGCGTCGCTAAAGCCTGATTCGCCCGGGACCGACCCGCGTGGGCCTGACTCGCCTGTGCCGGATTTACCTGTGCCAGATTTGCCCGTAACCGTGGCCCTGTGGTCCCGCGCCAGTGCCGACCTTGCCCATGAAGACCGCGGCGACGTGAAGGCGTTGATCGAGACCAGCCTGGACGCCCTCGCAGCGGGCCGCTGTGTGCTTGCCACGCTCGACGGAACGGGCGACGCAAATCATGGTCTGCAGGGAAAAGGGGTGCCGGGCCACAGCCTGCCCTTTGGCTTTCGGGACCTGCCCGCGATCGATCTCAGCCGTTGGGCCCGGTCCGGCGAGGATCATGCCGATGAAGGGCCGCTCCAAGACCTCAGTCTGGCCTGCGGCGCACTCAGCGGGGAAGACGCTCCCTCCGTGAAAGGCACGAGCGCGGCCGTTGCCCCCGCCGGCCACACGGATCTGTGGAACGCGCTCGCCGTGGTGACCGGTGGCCTGTTCAGCCTGTTCGCTATGGCGGGGATTGCCGCGTCGGGCCTGATTGGCGCGCATGCGGGCAGCCGGGTCTGGGCCGAAGACCTGATGGCGGGCGGACCGGAAGCCTGGATCCCGGTCCTGTTCGCCCTGGGGGCGGCGGTCCTGTTCGGCATCGCCGGCTGGTTCGCCGCCATCGGCCTGTTCGCCGGCGCCGGACTGCTCAGCGTGCGGCCCCTGGGCAGCGACCGTCCCGACCCGGCACGGCGGAGGGAAGATGACTTGGCGACCCGCGAAACGACGATCCGGGACGTCGGCGTCATCCATGGACCCGGTGACGGCCGCGAAGCGGACATTCTGGCGCTCGACCTGCACCGCCTGGGGCTTTCCGTCACGCCCAATCCGGCCCAGGGCAGCGGCGATGTCCGGTGGACTGCCGACAGTCTGCGTGCCGTGCAGGGCTCCAATGCCATCGTGCTTTTGGGCACCGCCGGGACCTTCCGGTCGGAACGGGTGTTCCGCGAACTCCTGGCCGCCCGGCGCTTCGGGCGTCCCGTGCTGCCCCTGCTGCTTGAGTCGGTCGGCGTTCCGGGGCCGCTGTGGTCGATTCTGCAGGGGCGTGCCTGGATCCGCGTCGAGGACACCTTCGCCGGTCTCATGACGCCGGAACTGCAGCGGGCTCTCATGGGGCTTCTGGAGCCGGCCGGTCCGGAGGACGGCATCGTCCTGGACGGGCCAGAGCCCGGGGGACGCGCGCAGGCCGTCCGGCCCGCCCTGTCGGTCGCCGCCGCGACCGCGCGGCCGATGCGGGACGTGGCCCGGGAGCCGGCCTTGCTGATGGCGGCCGGCCAGTAGAGGCCCCCGCTTTTCCGTTGCAGCTGTGATCGCTGGCACAGGCCCGGCCAGCTTCGCGGTGAGAAGCCTCCCCGGCGCCGTCCGCTTTGTGTGCTCCAGTGCCTGGGATGCCGCCGGCGCTGCGCGCTTCGGCTTCGATGCCTGCTGGCTCAACCGGGCCAACGGTCCGTGGAAGTATCCCGACCACGGCAGCGTTCCGGCAATTCCAGACCTCCACGCCCTGACCTGAGCCGTCGCCCCATGCTATGACCTGAAAGAGTGGGTGAGGGCGTTCTGCGCCATATGGGAGCGAGGCTTGCATGGTGGATCGGCTCTTGATCGCCAATCGCGGCGAGATCGCGTGCCGGATTATCCGGACGGCGCGGCGGATGGGCATCGAAACGCTGGCGGTCTATTCGGAGGCCGATGGCCATGCGGCCCATGTCGCGCTGGCCGATTCGGCCCTCGCCATCGGCCCCGCGCCGGCCGCCGAGAGCTATTTGCGGGGCGAGGCCCTTATCGAGGCGGCCCAGTGCTCGGGAGCCCAGGCCATCCATCCCGGTTACGGCTTTTTGTCCGAGAACGCCGCGTTCGCCGAGGCCGTTGCTGCGGCGGGCCTTATCTTTGTCGGCCCCCCGCCGGCCGCGATTCGGGCCATGGGCCTCAAGGACCAGGCCAAGGCCCTGATGGAAAAGGCCGGTGTGCCAATCGTGCCGGGCTATCACGGCGCCAATCAGGACCCGGCCCATCTGGTGGACGCGGCCCATGCGGTGGGCTTTCCCGTGCTGATCAAGGCCGTCGCAGGCGGCGGCGGCAAGGGCATGCGCCGGGTGGACCGGCGGGAGGATTTCGAGGCGGCCCTGGCCTCCGCCAAGCGCGAATCGGCCAATGCTTTCGGCGATGACCGCGTGCTGATCGAGCGTTTCGTGACCCGTCCGCGCCATGTGGAGATCCAGGTCTTCGCGGACGCCCATGGCGGGGTCGTGCATCTGTTCGAGCGGGACTGCTCCCTCCAGCGGCGCCACCAGAAAGTTATTGAGGAGGCCCCGGCGCCGGGCATGACAGAACCCGTGCGCACGGCTATGGGCCGGGCGGCGGTGGAGGCGGCCCGCGCGATCGGCTATCGGGGGGCCGGCACCGTGGAGTTCATCGCCGACGGCTCCCAGGGGCTGCGCGAGAACGGCTTCTTCTTCATGGAGATGAACACGCGGCTGCAGGTGGAGCATCCGGTCACGGAAATGATCACCGGGCTCGATCTGGTGGAATGGCAGATCCGCGTCGCCATGGGCGAGCCCTTGCCGCGGACCCAGGAGCAGATCCCGCTGACCGGCCATGCCATCGAAGCCCGTCTTTATGCAGAAAATCCGTCCAAGGGGTTTCTGCCCTCCACGGGCACCCTGCACCGGCTGGCCCTGCCGGAACCGGACGACCGCCTGCGCATCGATACGGGCGTGCGCCAGGGCGATGCGGTGACGATCCATTACGACCCGATGATCGCCAAGATCATTGCCTGGGGCGAGACCCGGGACGCGGCCCTGCGCCGGCTCGGCCAGGCGCTGCGGGCAAGCGAGGTGGCCGGCGTGCAGACCAATGCGGGCTTCCTTGCCGAGATCGCCGGCCACCCGGCTTTCCGGGACGCGGCCATCGACACCGGCTTCATCGACCGGCATCTGGAGGACCTGATCCCCGATCCCGGCCCGCCGGCGGACGACATCAAGGCCCTCGCGGCGCTCTATGTCCTCGCCGAACGGGACGCGGCCGCGGCCCACGCCCGAGCGCGGTCCGCAGATCCCCACTCGCCCTGGCATGCGCTGGACGGCTGGCGGGTTGGTGCGCGGGCCCGGGAGGTCCTGCGCTTCGGCGGGGACCATCCGTTCACGGTCACGGTCGGTCACGGGGCGCCGTTGCGGGCGCTGGACATCGATGGGCGGATGTTCGAAGGCCAGGCCAGCATGGTCGAGGCCGAACGCCTGTCGGTTGTGCTCAATGGACGCCATGACTGCATCGGCGTGCTGCGCCTTGGGCGGCGAATCGTGATCATGACGGAGGGGCATGCCCACGAGGTGGTTCTCGAGGATCCGCTGGAGCGGTCGGTCAGCGATACCGATGCGGCGGCACGCATTGCCGCGCCCATGCCCGGCAAGATCATCGCCGTGCATGCCGCCGAGGGCGATTCGGTTCGCCGGGGGCAGGCCCTGGTCGTACTGGAGGCCATGAAAATGGAACACACCTTGAGCGCCGGCGCCGACGGCACCGTGGAAAGCCTGACCGTTGCACCGGGCGATCAGGTGGAGGAGGGCGCCGTCCTCGCCACCTTGAGCGTCGGATCCTGAGACCGTTTGAAAGGAGCCTGTCCATGCCGGGAGGCCAATTGCCGGGCCACGCCCTTCTCGCCGCCGGGGCTGCGCTCGTCTTGCTGCTGATGAGTCCATCCGTTGCCCCGGCCCAGCCGCAATCCGATGCCGCGCCGGGACCTGCGCCCCGGCCCGCGCTGATCTCGCAGGCGCTTGAGTCCGGAGCGGCCGTGTCGGCCCAGGCTTGGGCCTTCACCCAGTCCCTGTCCAGCGACGGCAATGAAGTCCTGCTGCGTTACGACCCTCGCGAGCCGGGGGAGGCCTGGACCCTGCTGTCGCCCTCACCGGAGACGGCGTCCAAGGAGGTGATCAGGCTGTTTGAGGGCGTCCGGGACGCCAAGCGTGGTTCAGAACTCCTGGGCTATGAAAACCTCTCCACGGTGCTGGGCAATGATGTCACGCTGGTGCGCGAAGAGGCCGAGGCGATGGTTTACCGCTTCCAGCCCACGGCGCCGCCGAAAGGCCAACCCCGAGGACGGGCGGCCGGCTTTCTGGAAAAGCTGCACGGCGAACTGACAGTGCGCCAGACTGGAGCGGGGGCGGAGGGCACCAGGCCCTGGATCCGAACCGTGCGCCTCTTCTCGCCGGAGCCCTTCAAGCCGAATTTCTCGGCGCGCATCGCCTCCTTCGAGCAGACCGCGACCTATGACCTGCGCGACGGCCTTCCCCTGCTGACCGAAAGCCGGACGGCCGTGTCCGGCAGCGCCCTTTTCCGGGATTTCGAAGAGAGTGTCACGGTGCGCATTATCGAAGCCGAACCGCTTGCCCCGCCGGCGCGTAACGACTCCGTGCAGATCCCTTAGGACGACATAGGAGACGACGATGGAGCTTTTGATCCTTGCGGCCCTCGGCCTTTATCTCGTGCAGACCCTGCTGCCTCCCGCTTTCCGCTATTTCCTGCGCCCCGATGCCGATTTGAGCGTGCCCATGGGGCCCCGGGACAATCCGCCGGAAACCAGTGTCTATGGCGCCCGCTCGGAGCGAGCCCACGCAAATATGCAGGAAGCCCTGTTGATTTTCCTGCCCCTGGCCCTGCTGCTGAACGCCCGTCCCGAAATCCCCGCCATGGGCCTGCTTGGTGCTCAAATCTTCGTCATTGCCCGGTTGATCTATCTGCCGGCTTACATCACCGGCATTCCGGTCGTGCGGTCGCTGGTGTGGACGGTGGGTCTTGTGGCTCTCTTCCTCATGGCCGGCGCCGTGGCGGGCTCATTCATGGGCGCTTCCGCAGCCTGAGCCTGTTTTGCGATCCGGGACGGGGCCGTGGGCGTGCGAACCGTCGACGGTCCAGCCTGCCGCAACTCTTTGTGTTTCCCTGCCTACAGTTTTCCGCCGAGCCATGACCATACACCTGCTGAAATTATGTGTCGGTGCGGACAGCATCGATGACCTCTCCCGCTGGCAGAAGGGCCGCCTGCGCCTTGTGGGCGAGATCGCCCATACCACGCGCATGGTGCCAAAACGCCGGGACGAGGTGCTGGACGGCGGATCGATCTATTGGGTGATCAAGGGCTTCATCCAGGTGCGCCAGCGGCTCGTGGATATCCGTCCCTTTACGGACGAGGCCGGGATCGGCCGCTGTGATCTGCTCATGGACCCGGAACTTGTGGCCGTCGACACGGTGCCGCGCCGGCCGTTCCAGGGGTGGCGCTATTTGAAGCCGGAGGACGCCCCGGCCGACGTCAAGCCCGGATCCGGGGAAGCGGCTATGCCCGCCGCTCTCAAGGCCGAACTGCGCGAATTGGGCCTTTTGTGACGCAAGCGTATGATCTCACCGGTAAAGTCTGCGGGGCAGGTTTCGGCCCGCCCTGCAAACAATGACGGTGATACCCATCATCCTCACGCGGACGGGTAGCGGGCGGAGAGGCTGCGCAGGGTTTCGTGGAACTCGGTCATGGTTTCCCGCAGGATTTCGGCCACGGGCTTGATCGAATCGATGCGCCCGCAGACTTGGCCTGACAGGGCGATCGAGGCTTCCATGTCGCCGCCGAAATAAAGATCGAGGGCCGTGCGGAACTCTCCCATGATGTTCTCTGGCGCCTCCCGCTCCAGGCGGCTGGTGCGTTCGGTGCGCAGGGCCCGCAGGGCCGGCCGGCCGAACCGGTTGAGGAACACCGTGTCCGTTTCCTTGGCATCCACCACCGCGAGTTTCCAGTTCTCATGGACCGGCGACTCCAACGCCGAGACCATCCGTGTGCCCATCTGGATGCCCTCGGCGCCCAGCGCGAAAGCCGCCGCCATGGTCCGTCCGTCCACGAAGCCGCCGGCCGCGATGACGGGTACGCCGACCTGGGAGCAGACAAGCGGCAGGAGGACCATGCTGGCCACTTCTTGGGGATTCTTGAAGCCGCCTCCTTCACCGCCCTCGACCACGAGGCCGTCAACGCCTGCCTCGACGGCCTTGAGCGCGCCGGCCAGCGTGGGCACCACGTGAAAAACCGTCAGTCCGGCCTCTTTCAGGTCCGCGCAGTAGCGGGTCGGGTCCCCCGCGGACGTCGTCACGAAGCGCACGCCCTCGTCGATTACGAAATTGACGATGCCCGGATCGCGGACAAAGGCCTGGGCGATATTGACGCCAAAGGGTTTGTCCGTCAGACGGCGCATCATTTTGATCTCTTCGCGGATCTGGTCGAGTTCTCCCGAGGATGTTTCGATAATGCCCATGCCGCCCGCATTGGAGACCGCGGAGGCGAGCCGTGCCCGCGCAATCCAGCCCATGGGCGCCTGAACGATCGGATAGTCGGTGCCCAGGACATCCGTGACCCGGTTGCTGATTCTCATGGCTTTCCTCCTTGGACTCTTTGGGCTGGCATGTTCTGCGCGCCGCCCAGTGTCGGCGGCCGGGGGGATCGGCGTCAATCCAGGGCCAGACACAAAGAGGGCGCAGCCCTTTGGACTGCGCCCCAAGTCTGTCATGCGTTCGGCCGTCCCGGGTACGGCCGGGACAGCCGCTTCTCAGAGCAAAACGAACATGTCGTCCCAGGATGCCTCGATGGCACTGCTCGCCAAGGCCGGCTCAGCGGCTCCGGTCTGGACGGTGGCCTCGTCGCCGAAATCCTGCACCGCGAGGGCCCCCGCGTCGGCAAGGGCCGCGAAGGTCAAGTCCTCGGAGAAGGCAAAATTCGCGATCTCGATCGTCCCGCCCGGATGCAGCACCGTGAGATTGCCCCGGTCCGATGCGGCAAGATCGAACGCGTCGCTGGCGTCGAAATCCTCCGCTGTCAGAACGCCGTCGGGGCCCGCGATATGGGGATCGACGGCCAGAACACCGTCGAGGTCGAGGACGATCTGATCCTCGCCGACGATCAGTTCACCAATGACATCGTCGCCGAGTTGCGGGTTCGACGGGTCGAACACGAAGGCCTGTGCCAGACCGGATACTCCTTGCAGGAACTCGTCGCCCGAGCCCGACGGCGTGACGCCGTCCGCATCCGGCGTGACAAAGCCGGCAAGGCCGAGGACATTCTGGGCCACGAAGCTGAAATCGAGTCCGTCCAAGAACGGAATATCCAGCAATTCGATGGACCCGTTGGGATGGACGATGGTCAGGTTGCCCCGGTCGGACTCGATCAGGTCGAAAGCCTCGCTCTCGTCGAGATCGGACGCCGTGATGGCGCCGTCATCGGACAGGGACCCATTGCCCAGGGCACGGAACAGGTCGGCCGCGTCGAACACCACCAAATCCTGGGTCACGTCGAAATTGGCCAGGATGTCGTCTCCCAGGCCGCGTTGTGAGATGTCGAAAAACGCAAGATCCGGGGCCGTCATGGCCGCGTCGGCGAGGATCAGGTCGTCATTGACGCCCGAGACGAGGACTGGGAAATCCGGCGGCAGGAAAGCCCGGGCGTTGAGGAGCACATCCGTTTCGCTCAAAGCGACCGGAGTGATGAGCCCGCTGAGCCCGATGGCGCCCAATTCCGCGAGGCTTGCGAAAGTGAACTCTTCCGAAAAGGGCACGCCGGCGATTTCGATTGTACCGCCGGGATGCAGAACCGTAAGATTGCCCCGCTCCGATGCGGCAAGATCGAACGCATCGCTCTGATCGAAATCCTCCGGAGACAGAACGCCGTCCTCGCCCAGGATGTCCGGGGCCGAGCGCAGAACATCGGCGGCATTGAGCACGATCTGGTCCGAGCCCACCTCGAAATTTGCGATGATGTCGTCGCCGAGCTGCGGATTGGAGGGATCGAACAGGAAGGAGTCGGCCGCGCCATTGGTGCCGACCAGCAGATCATCGCCCGACTGGCTGACGAGGAGACCCGCCTCATTCGGGTCGGCGATAAGGCCTGTGATTGCGACGGCGCCGAGCCCGGCAAGGGCGCCGAAGGTGAGGTCTGGAGAAAAGGGGACACCGCGCACGGTGATGGTGCCGCCCGGATGCAGAACCGTCAGAAATCCGCCCGGCGAGGCAACGAGATCGTAACTGCCCGCCGTATCGAGATCCGTTGCCTGGAAGGCTTGATCCGAGCCCAGTATGTCCTGGTCCGAGCGGAAGATGTCGGCGGCATTCAGGACGATGGCGTCGCCTTCGGCAACGCTGAAATCGCCGATCACGTCGTCGCCGAGGTTGAGATCGGACGGATCGAACACGAACCGGTCAGCGCCCCGACCACCCAACAGCCGGTCATCGCCCTGGCCGCCGACCAGGACGTCGTCCCCTCCGCCGCCCAGCAGGGTGTCGGCACCCAGGCCCCCCGCCAGACTGTCACGGCCCGAAAAACCGTAGATCATGTCGTCGTTCAGGGATCCGACGAGGCGATCATCCCCGCGGGTCCCCAGAATGAGCGAAAGTGCAGCGTCCATTGAACTCTCCATGGTTCATGCCGGTCCATTCCGGCAGCTGGCGCGATGGGAGAAGCAGCATGTGGCACACCTTTCCTGCATCGCAAAGTCTGCTATTTACGATTACGGAGAAGGATGCGGGCGTTCTTGAACGAAAGCGACGGTTCGGGGGCACGCTGTGATGGACAAAGTCGAAAACGATGGGATGGAGGCGGGCCGGGCACCGATCGTGACCCTGCCGGTGGCGCCCGACGGGCCGGTGCACCGGGCCCTGTGGATTCGCGGGCCCGTGAGCGAGCCGATCACGGCGACGGGCTTTGCCCGGATCGACGTGCATTTCGGTGCGATGCCCCATGACCCCTTCCCCTTGTGCAACGCGGACGGATGGTCGGCCCGGTTGGGCTTTATCGGCCAATTGTCGCGGGCCCTGTCCTGCCAGTTCCGCCCTGGGCCCGTCGCGACCCTCGTCGTCGAGCTGGAGGCGGCTGCCGCCGTGGCCCTCGCTGGGAAGGCCCCGCTGAAGGCGTTTTCGGACCGGCGGACCGCGCTGGAAACGCTCTTGGGGGCGAAGGCCGGGGATCTTTATGACCGGCTGGAGGTCATGCCCGTGGAGGAGGCGCCGGCTTTTCTGGCTGACTGGCTTGTTCGGACGCTGCCGCGCACGCCCCGGTGCCGGCTGACACCCGCCTTGCGCCGGTTGTGGGAGGCAGGGGGAGAGGCGCCGTTGGAGACGACGGCCGCGCTGCTCGGCCTGGGGCGGCGCCAGTTTGAACGGTGTTTCCGGGCCGAGATCGGACTGTCGCCGAAACGCTATGCCCGCATCATCCGCTGCCAGAGCGCTGCCCGATCCTGCGCCGCCGCCGAGCGGGGGGCCTTCGCCGAAATCGCCGTCACCCACGGTTATGCGGATCAGGCCCATATGGGGCGGGACTTTCGCCAGTTTCTGGGCATGACGCCGGTCGAGGTGCGCCGCCGCGGCTATGCGTTGCGCTGACGGATGGCGGGCCTGCCGCCTCTTAGTGGAGGCCTCCGAGAAGGGCATATTTCGTGTCGAGATAGTCTTCGAGGCCCTGACGGGCGCCTTCCCGTCCGACTCCGGACTGTTTGACGCCGCCGAAAGGCGCCACCGGTGTTGAAATGAGCCCCTCATTGATGCCGACAATGCCGCAGTCCAGGGCCTCCATCATGCGCCAGGCCCGGCCTAGATCGGAGGTGTAAACATAGGACGCAAGACCCGCCTCGGTATCGTTGGCCAGGGCGATGGCATGGGCCTCGTCCTCGAACCGGAACACCGGCGCAAGGGGGCCGAAGGTCTCCTCCCGGGCGCAGCGCATAGCGGGCACGGCATCGCGGATCACCGTGGGCTCGACAAAAGGGCCGCCCCGTGCGTGGCGCCCGCCGCCCGCGAGCAGCGCGCCGCCCTGGGCCAGGGCATCCTCGATATGGGCAAGGACCTTTTCGACGCCCGCCTCGCTGATCAGGGGGCCGATGGTCACGCCTTCCTCAAGACCGGGGCCCACGCGCAAGGCGGAGACGGCCTCGGTCAGCCGGGAACAAAAGGCATCGTAGACGGAGGATTCCACCAAAAAGCGATTGGCACAGACGCAGGTCTGGCCCGACGCCCGGAATTTGGATGCCATGGCACCGGCCACAGCCGCATCGAGATCGGCGTCCCCGAAGACGATGAAGGGCGCATTGCCCCCGAGTTCCATGGACACCCGGGTCATGGTCGCCATGGCGTTCGACGCGAGCATCCGTCCCACCCGGGTCGATCCGGTGAAACTGATCTTGCGCACCTCCGGGCGCTGGCAGAACGCCTCGGCAATGGGCTCGGGTGCACCGGTCACGATGTTCAGCACACCGGGCGGCAGACCGATCTCTTCGGCGATCATGCCATAGGCCAACGCCGAAAAGGGCGTGAGTTCGGACGGTTTGATCACGATGGGGCAACCGGCGGCGAGGGCGGCGGCCGCCTTGCGGGCGATCATGGCGGTGGGAAAATTCCAGGGCGTGATGGCGCCCACCACCCCCACGGGCTCCCGGGTCACCAGGATCCGTTTGTCCGGCCACGGACTGGGAATGACCTCGCCGTAGACTCGACGCGCCTCCTCCCCGAACCATCGGAAGAACCCGGCCGCATAGGCGACCTCGCCCTCGGCTTCGGCCAATGGTTTGCCCATTTCCCGGGTGAGCAGGCGGGCCAAAGTCTCCCGGTGCCGCATCATGGCGGCGTGGATGGCGAGCAGCTGGTCGGCCCGGGCGTCCGCGCCCAGGCTGCGCCAGCCGGGCAGGGCCCGGGCGGCCGCGTCAATGGCGGTATCGGCGCCGCCGCGGCCCAAATCGGGCACGCTCCCAAGGGTCTCCCCCGTCGCCGGGTCCGTGACGGCGATGGTCTCGGCCCCATCGACCCAGCGTCCCTCAATAAAGCAAGCGGTTCTTAAGACATCAGCCATGCATCGCGCCTTTCATTGTGGTGGCCTCCAGGGTTCCGGCGGGATCCAACCTTTAACCGATGGCGGCGGCGAAAAATCCGGGTCGATGACAAATACACCCTCAGATTGGTTGTTTCTCTTCTTGCACGCACTTAAGTGCGCGATATGAGAGTGCATCCGCGACTATACATGATTGTGATTGTGGGCCTCGGAGTGTTCGGTGCCGATGGGGCAGGGGCCCGCGACCGCCTGCCTGGTCCGATCCCCGCGGCACTCGTGCGGGTCATCGACGGCGACAGCTTCATCGTCAAGGCCCGGACCTGGATCGATCAGGAGACCACGGTGACGGTTCGCCCCCGTGGCTACGACAGTGCCGAACTGAGGGGGCGGTGCGACCGGGAACGCATGCTGGCGCTGCGCGCCAAGAGGGATTTGAGCCGTATCCTAACGGGTGCGGCCACCATTCTCTTGAGCGATATTGAGGCAGACAAATATGGGGGCCGGGTGAATGCCCGGGTGATCCTCCAGCCGGGCAGCCAGGATTTGACGGCCCGCATGCTGGACGCCGCGGGACGATCAGGGCATTCACGCCCTTACAAGGGCCGGCGGGAGGCCTGGTGCATCACGCCATAGGGCCATCGGCGGGCGCGAGGCGCTGTCACATCCCGGGCACGGACGGCGCCAATTTGCCATTGGCGGCCCCCAGAATGAATGCGATCTCGTCGTCGTCCTCGCCGATGGGCAGGAACACCCCGCGCGTCAACAGCCGTTCATGATCCGAGACCGGAAACTCCGCCTCCACCAGAACAGGCCCGGCGATGCGGCAGACCTCGTCGATCTTCACCTGCACCAGGGTCAAGACATCGATCACGACCCGCATCCGCCTGCTGATCAGGACGCCGCTCAGCCGTTGCAGGGCTGCGCCCAGATGGACCGTCGCCGGGGCGGCAAATTGCGGGCGGACATCGATCAGGAAGCAGTGGTCCCAGTCGGAGCCCATGGCTGCACCGTCGATGGCCTCGAAGCGGGGCATGACCCCGCCGTCGCACCGGTCGTGCCAATAGGCCATGACCCGGCCCACAAGGCGGCGCTCCGCCATGCGCACGCCCAGAATGTCCTCGAGGCGGGCTTCGCCGCGCTCGGCTGCTTTCAATGCCATGTGCCGATCTCCTCACCCGCGCCATCCCATCGGTCGCATTGACAAGCCTAGCGCTCGCAGATTTTCGTGGTGCAAAGAGGACCGGGCGAGACTAACTCGAATTGTCGCTTTCCTGCCGGGCCGTGGTGCCCGATGGTCCGGCCACGGCCGATAGGGGCCGGGGATCGGTTATGGGCGCATAGGCCTCGCTGCGAATGCGCTCCAGCAGGGCGTCGACGGCTTCGCGGGTCATCCCGGTCAGGCGCAACAGGGCGCCGGTGAGTTGGAGGCTGGCTTCCAGGGTCTCGGGTATGACCGCATCGGCGCCGAGCTGGCGCAACTCCTCCGCATGCTCATTGTCGCTAGCCCGGGCGATGATCGGCACATCGGCCCACTCGGTGCGGATGGCCCTCACCGCCCGGCCGGCCGCATCCGGATCATCGAGGGTCAGCAGGACCGCCGAGGCCCGCTCCGGATGGACCCGCGCCAGGACCTCGCGGCGGGTGGCATCGCCGTAAAAGGCCGGCACGCCGGTCCGCCGGAACTCGCCAACCCGCGCGGCGTTCATGTCCAGCGCCAGATAAGGCTGCTTTTCGCGGTTGAGCAAGCGTGCGGCCGTCTGACCCACCCGGCCGAACCCGGCGATGATGACATGGCCGTCGAGCCCCTCCATCTGGGTGTCCATGGCGGCAGGACCCTTGGCCGGCGGCGCGAACTGGGGGGCGAGCCGGGTCCCCAGGGCAGCCAAGAAAGGGGTCAGCACCATGGACAGGGTCGCCACAATGATCATGAACTGACCAACATCGGGCGGCACCACGCTGCCCGGCGTCATCGCGACGCCCAGGATCACGAACGCGAACTCCCCGCCCGTGGCCAGCATCAGGGCCGATCGGATCGAGACATCGAGGGGCACGGCGAAGAGACGGCAGGCCACAAAGGCCACACCGGCCTTCAGGACGACGATCCCCACCACCGACAGGGCCAGCCAGAAGGCCCAGTCGGCGACCTGGGCGAAATTCAGATTCATGCCCACACTGATGAAGAACAGGCCCAGCAGGAGCCCCTTGAATGGCTCGATATCGCCTTCCACCTGATGCCGGTACTCGGTCTCCGCGAGCAGGAGACCCGCCAGGAAGGCCCCCAGCGCCATGGACAGGCCCGCCTGGGCGGTGGCCCAGGCCGTGGCGAGAACGACGAGCAGGCTCATGGCCAGGAGGGCCTCGCGATTGTTGGCCTCGGCCACCAGGCGATAGAGCCGTCGCAGGATGAGACGCCCGATCAGGATGATGATCACCACCGCGGCAACGGCCTTCACAACAGCGAGAACAAGCTCGCCCGCCAGGGCC
Source organism: Alphaproteobacteria bacterium (assembly GCA_050331455.1). GTDB lineage: Bacteria > Pseudomonadota > Alphaproteobacteria > JAJFIK01 > JAJFIK01 > CAYUYV01. The sequence goes on along the minus strand of JBHJGV010000031.1, from coordinate 45,170 downwards.
TGGGTGTTGTCCTGGGCAAGGACCGACACCAGCATCAGGATCGGCACCACGGCGAGATCTTGGAACAAGAGAATGGCGAAGCTGGTGCGGCCATGGCGCTGGGCCATCTCGCCCCGCTCGATGAGCAATTGAACGACGATGGCGGTGGAGGAAAGGGCGAGGCTGAGGCCGATAACCATGGACGCCTTGGCCGAATTGCCCCAGGCAAACGCCGTGAGGCCGATCACCACGGCGCTGGCCACCACCTGGGTGGTCCCCAGCCCGAAAACCAGCCGGCGCATGGCGCGCAGGCGTTCAAAGGACAGTTCAAGACCAATGGTGAACAATAGAAAAACGACGCCGAGCTCCGCCAGCACATGGACCCCGTCCACATTGGTGGTGGCGCCAAGGCCATAGGGGCCCACAATGGAGCCCGCGGCCAGGAAGCCGAAGACCGGACTGATCTTGAGGCGCTGGAACAGCGGACTGATGGAGGCCGACAGGCCCAGCACCAGGGCCACATCGGTCCATCCCGGAATCCCTGTCACGCCATGGCCCGCATCCATGCTGTGCCCCTTTCCTGACCTGCCTCAGAGTGTGCATCCCAGCCATCGCGGGCCAACACGCCGGGGCGCGTCCATGCCGCGCTGCTGCGCCGCCCACAAGCCACTGTACCGCCGCGATGTCTCGTTTAAATTAGGGATTTTAGCCAAGACCGGATTCGGCCCGGTTTCCTGTCTTTTCCGGTATCCCACAAAGGCCGGTCGAGAGCATCAACCAGCGTCGGGAGGCGCCATGTGACACCCACCCTGACACCGATGTTGCTCCACTTGTTCTGGATCGGCCTCGGCCTTGCCATTCTGCTGTTGAGCGGCGACCTTCTGGTTCGCGGATCCGTCGCGCTGGCCCAGCGCGTGCGCATCCCTCCAATGCTCATTGGTCTGACGATCGTGGCTTTCGGGACCTCGGCGCCCGAACTCGTCATCGGCGTCAACGCGGTCCTGATCGGCGGGGAGGCGGGCGGGCTCGCGATTGGCAATATCGTGGGCAGCAATATCGCCAATGTGTTTCTGGTGCTCGGTGTGCCGGCGCTCATTTATCCGACCTGCTGCAAACAGCCCCTGATTCGGCGCAACACGACCATCATGATCGGCGCGACCTTGTTGTTCATCTGGCTGTGTCTGGATGGGGCGCACACCCTGACCAAGATCGACGGCGCCATCCTGTTCGCCGGGATGATGGCGTTCATGGGCTATGCGGTTTACCGGGCCCGCGCCATGCCGGGCGAAGGGCTCGTGGCGGATCTGACCGAAGAGCTGGAGGAAATGTCCGGCCTTCCCGAAAGCACCGGCGCCATCATCTTCTTCATCGGCATCGCCATGATCGGTCTGCCACTCGGTTCCAATTTCATCGTCAGCGGGGCCGTGGGCCTTGCCATGAATGCCGGCATCTCCGCCACCGTCATCGGGCTCAGCATCATCGCCATTGGCACGTCCCTGCCGGAACTGGCCACCACGGTGATTGCGGCGGTCCATCGCCATTCGGCCGTGGCGCTGGGCAATGTCATCGGCTCCAACCTGTTCAATATCCTGGGGATCATGGGCGTTACGGCCCTTGTTGCCCCGCAGCCTCTGATTGTCGAAGGCCGGTTCCTGATCACCGAACTGTGGATTATGCTCGCGGCCACGTTCGTCCTCGTGCCGTACAGCTTCCTGCACCTGAAAATGGGGCGGGTTTCCGGCGTTTTGTTCCTTGGGGCCTATGTGCTGTTCATCGTGGCCCTGTTCCGACATCACGGCTTAACCCCATGACCCCCAACGACATCCAAGGCCGCGGCAGCCTGGAAGTCTGCAAAGCCTTTACCTTCGAAGCAGCCCACTACTTCAACCACCGGCCGGACGGGCACCCCAATGCGCGGATCCACGGACACAGTTTCCGGGTGGAAGTCGTCGTCGAGGGCCAGCCCGATCCGCGCAGCGGCTGGATCGTCGATCTGGGAGCGCTCGCCGGCGATCTTGACCGGTTGCGGGACACGCTTGATCACCGGCTCCTGAACGAGATCGAGGGCCTGGAGACGCCGGCGCTGGAGAGCCTTGCCATGTGGATCGCCGGCCGGCTGCTCGACAATTATCCGCGCCTGCGGTCCGTGACCGTGTCGCGCCCGACCTGTTTCGAAAGTGCGACTTTCCGTCTGGACACGGAGCAGATCTGGCCCTGAACCGCCGGCTTCCCCCCGATCATCCGTCGAGATAACTGACGTCCTTGGCCAGCGCATCAAAGTGCTGCCCCCCGTCCACGGCCATCATCTGCCCCGAATAGCTCGGCGTTGCGATCATGAAGCGAATGGCGCGGATGTGATCCTCCACCGTGGGCCCTTTCTGGAGGGGATTTCGGTTGTGCAGGCGGCGGAAGGTCTCCTCGCTTTGGTACGGGCTCGCCAGCGTCAGGCCGGGTGCAAGGCCGCAGACCCGCACCTTCGGCGCCAGCGCCATGGCCATCATTTCCGTTACACCCTTCAGGGCGTATTTGCTGATGGTGTAGGAGAAGAAGTCCGGATTGAGATTGAAAAGCTTGTAGTCGAGGAAGTTGATCACGATGCCCCGTTCTTCCTCAGGGATCTGGGCGGCGAAATCACGCATCATCAGCATGGGCGCGGTCAGATTGACCATCAGGTGTTTCTGCCAGCTCTCCAGCGTGACCGTTGGGGCGTGATCGGCCTCGAAGACGGAGGCACTGTTGACAAGGACCCGCGGAGCCGGCCCCTGGGCCCGGCAAGCGGCAATGAGGCCGGAAGCGCTGTCCGGGTTCGACAGATCCGCGCCGACGGCGGCGGCGCCGGCCCCCGACGTCTGAAGCTCTTCCACAAGGGCCTTCGCATCGCGGTCGGACGTGTTGTAATGGACGAACACGAAATATCCGTCCTCGGCGAGAGCCCGGGAGACCGCTTCGCCGATTCGTTTCGCGCCGCCGGTCACGATGGCGGCTTTCCGATCCCCTTGCGTCATGGCTCTTTTCCTCTGTCTCTTGGGCCGGGCCGATGGTTTTGTGAAGCCTGAAGGCGGTCTGTATCACGGATGTCCGGCGCAGCGGGGTGCCGCGCCCGCGGTCATGTCAGGACGACCAGAAAGGCCCAGGCTGTCATGTCCCCTGTTCCTCCCGAGACCGATCAATCTGCCGGCGGCCCCCGGTCCCTTCCTTTGCCGGATCCTGCCAAACCGGCCCTGGGCATTCGCCATGTTTTCGTTCGCAATCTCGTGATCCCGGCCCTGATCGGCATCTTCTCACACGAGAAAGAACGGCCCCAGCCGTTACGAGTGTGTGTCGATCTCGCCGTGCCCGATCCCGGAACGGCCGGCCATGCCGGCATCGCCGATCTCGTACGCTACGATGATGTGGTCGCGCTGGTCCGAAACAGTGTCGATCGCGGTCATGTGAGCCTGATGGAAACCTTGGCCGAGCGGATCGCCGGAGCCTGCCTTGAGGATAAAAGGGTCCTGGCCGTGCGGGTCTCCCTGGAAAAACTCGATGCCATTCCGGAAGCGGAGGCCGTGGGAATTGCCATCGAACGCCACCAATCGGAATACAGTGCCACCCTATGATCGGCGCGTTCATGGATTCGCACCGTTGTCCAGGACATGACTGTGCCGTAATGGCTCAACATCTGGTGTCGCAAAACAAGCGTTGCCCCGAAACCTGTGTTCGCAGGAGGGGGTGAGATCCACGGTTGTTGCAAAAAGGCAACAAACAGGAATTGGGTGTCACACCGGTGTCAAAGTCTGGAAAGCCGGCCAAAAGCGGATGAAAAAACACCGTGGAAACAATTGCTTATAGGGTGCTTAAAAAATGGGCATCACGCTCGAAAGTGGTCAAATCAAGGGCCGTGGCACGCCATCCACATGGATATTCACAGGCTTGCCCACAGGACTGGGGGATAATGAGGGTTAGAAGATCCGTGGACCGGCATGCCATGCACCGAGCCCTTGCCAGATGTTTATGCGCTTCAACCAGGCAGCGAAGGAGCGCGCCGTGAAAACGCGCCAGCAGGCACCAGCCGCGCAAGACCCAGAAGACGATACGCAAGCTGAGCCCGGTGCGGATCACGCCTGCGCGCCCGACGCCGCCGGTGGACGGGAGGAAAACGCCGGGCCCTCGGCCCCGACGGGCACCGAGGTCATCCGCCAGGTTGTCCGCACCCTGCCCAATGCGCCGGGCGTTTACCGCATGCTGGATGGGGAGGGCAATGTCCTTTATGTGGGCAAGGCACGGGAGCTGAAAAAACGGGTGACGTCCTACACCAACCTGACCGGCCACACGAACCGGATCGCACGGATGATCCTGTCGACCGCGTCCATGGAAATCATCACCACCCATACGGAGACCGAGGCCCTGCTGCTGGAGGCCAATCTCATCAAGCGGCTGAAGCCCCGGTTCAATGTCATCCTGAGGGACGACAAGTCGTTCCCCTATATCCTGATCGACCGGGAGCATGCCGTCCCCCGGCTGACCAAACACCGGGGCGCGCGCACCGTCCGGGGCGATTATTTTGGACCCTTCGCCTCGGCCGGGGCGGTGAACCATACGCTTAACACCTTGCAACGGGCCTTTCTGCTTCGCTCGTGTACGGACAGTGTCTATGAAAGCCGCACGCGCCCGTGTCTGCTCCATCAGATCAAGCGGTGTAGTGCGCCCTGCACGGGCGAGATTTCGGAAGCGGGGTATGACGCCCTGGTGGACGATGCGGTGCGCTTCCTGAAGGGGCAGTCCTCCCAGGTCCAGGACGCGCTGGCATCCGCCATGGAGCAGGCGTCCGAGGCTTTGGCGTTCGAACGTGCCGCTGCCTTGCGCGACCGCATCCGCGCCCTTTCGGCCATCCGGGCCCATCAGGGTATCAATCCGGACACGGTGGAGGAGGCCGATGTCGTTGGCGCCCACCGGGAAGGCGGCAAGGACGGCGGCCAGGTCTGTATTCAGGTGTTCTTTATCCGGTCGGGCCAGAACTGGGGCAACCGGGCCTATTACCCGCGCCACGACAAGGATCAGACATCAGAGGAGATTCTGGAAGCCTTCCTGTCCCAGTTCTATGACGACAAGCCGCCGCCGCGCCAGGTCCTGCTTTCCGAGACCATTCCCGGTGCAGATCTTTTGCAAGCGGCCCTCACCATCAAGGCCGGGCACAAGGTGCAGGTCACCACACCGCGGCGGGCGGAAAAGAGAGCCCTTGTGGAACATGCCGTGACCAATGCGCGCGAGGCCCTGGCCCGCCGTCTTGCCGAGAGCGCCTCCCAGCAGAAGCTGCTCAACGGGGTTGCGGACGCCTTCGGCCTCGACGGCCCCCCCCGGCGCATCGAGGTCTATGACAACAGTCATATTCAGGGCACGAATGCCGTCGGCGGGATGATCGTTGCCGGTCCCGAGGGCCTCATGAAATCCCAATACCGCAAATTCAACATCAAGATGGACAGCCTGACGCCCGGCGACGATTACGGCATGATGCGCCAGGTGTTGCGCCGTCGGTTCGAACGCCTGCTGAAGGAATCGCCCCGGGATGGGACAAGCGCCGGCGATGATCCGGAGGCGGAGACGGGCGAGGCCGTTCCCTGGCCTGATCTGGTGGTCATCGACGGCGGTCCGGGACAGCTCAGCTCCGCCCTCGACGTCCTCGCCGATCTCGGTCTTGAAACCGAGGTGCCGCTCGTGGCCATTGCGAAGGGGCCGGAGCGCAATGCGGGCCGGGAGCGTTTCTTCATGCCCAGCCAGGCGCCCTTCAGCCTCGAGCCGAAATCGCCGGTCCTTTACTATCTGCAGCGCCTGCGGGACGAGGCGCACCGATTCGCCATTGGCACCCACCGGGCCCGTCGGACCAAGGACATCGCCAAGAATCCTTTGGATGAAATTCCCGGCGTCGGCGCGCGGCGCAAAAAGGCGTTGCTGCACCGGTTCGGCTCGGCCAAGGGCGTGTCCCGGGCCGGTCTTGCCGATCTTGAGGCCGTGGACGGGATCAACAAGGCCCTCGCCGAGCGCATCTATGCATTCTTCCGCGATACCGAGTAACGATCGGCGAAGTGATCGAAATGCGGATGCCGCAGTGATCCCCCAAAGTGGTGAATTTAATCTGTCCTCCCCCCCGCTGCGGGAAGATGAGGGATCGGTAAGTTTCTTGGCCGATCGAAACGGGGTTGAGTGCACCTGAGGTGATCCGCCGGTGGTTCGCTTGCGACACGGATCGATCCATTGCGCGGGTCCCGACAGCCGCGACGTGATCCACTCGGTTTTTGAGCACCCAATCCGGCACCGGTGCGGGCGCGACGCCCCCGGTTTCGCTTGTCCGGCCGAAAGCGCCCGGGCGTCAGCCCTTTGGCGCGCGTCGGTCGTCGCGGGCAAACACCCGCCGGGTTCACGACGGGCCCGCCGTGGTCGTCGGAGGGGTGGGAGGTGGCATATGCAGAGCTTTTTCGATCGCTTTCAGCGGATCGTGGCGGAGCGCGCCGGCGATATCGCTATTATCGATGACCGGGGCAGCCTGACCTTCGGTGACCTGAACGCCGCATCGGATCAGGTTGCGGCCATGATCTTCGAGCGCAGTGAGGGCCGAAACGATGTGTTCGGATTTCTCGGTGGCCCAACCCGGCACCGCACCATCGCCTATATGGCCTGCCTCAAGGCCGGAGCCGGAATGGTCAACATCAACACGGACCTGCCGGGGCCTGTGCTGCACGATGTGATGGCCACCTGCGGCGCGGCGCGCATCCTGGCCGCTCCGGGCTTTATGGACCAGGCGCGGACCATTCTTCCCACGGACCCCCTCGCCATCCCGGAAGACGCGCCGTCTCCCTCGGCCGTGACGCCCTTTTCGCCGGTCGAGCGCAGTCCGGACTCTATTCTCGGTATCCAGAACACCTCCGGCTCGACGGGCCGGCCGAAATGCGTCCCTTACCGCGCGGGTCCCTTGGCATTCCGCATGGCCCGCCGCGAAACCCTCTACGGCCGGCCGGGCACCGTTCCCCACCGGCACATCCATTTCAATCACCTCAGGGCCATGAGCGAATTCTGGATTCCGCTGTGCGGCGATTCGCTCGTGTATTACGATTTGCGCCAACGGGGCATCGCAGATCTCATTCCGTGGCTGCGTGAAACAGAGGTCACGGAGCTCCCCGGACAGCTCGCAATTCTGCGACGGATTATGGCCGCAGCGCAGGACCCCTTCGAGCACATCATGACGGTCAATGCCGTCGGCGAGGCGGCCACCCGGGCAGATATAGAGGCATTCGAGCGAACCTTTCCCCCCGGTGCAACGCTTTACACGGTCTTTGCCGCAACGGAGCATTGCGATCTGGCCTTCAATGTGCACCGCCATGGCGACCCGATCGAGCACGATGTGACGCCGCTTGGGCGTATTTTGAACCCGGACGATGTTCGCATCGTGCGAGAGGATGGACAGACCGTGCAGCCGGGCGAGCCCGGCGAAATCCATGTCACGGGCGGCACTCTGGCTGGGGACTATCTCAACGATCCCGAGCGCACGGCGGAAGCCTATTTCCGGGACGCGGAAGGGGTGCTCTGGTTCCGGACGAATTTTTTGGCACGCCAGGACCGGGCCGGCATCCTGCATGGGCTGGGCCGCAAGGATGACCAGGTCAAGATTCGCGGTTTCAATGTCCGGCCTTCGGAGATCGAACAGATGGTGCGCGATCATCCGACTGTGGAACATGCCGCCGTCACACCCTTCGAAGGGGCTGGCGGCATCCGGCGACTTGCCTGCTATGTGGTGCCGAAGGGCGACGTGGCCCCCGATCTGAAGGCGCTTCGGGCGTTCCTGGCCGCGCGGGCGCCGAATTACATGGTGCCGAGCGTCATCCGCCGGATCGATGCGCTGCCCACGGGGCCCACTGGCAAGGTCCTCAAACAGGCCCTGCCGGATCCGCTCGCGCCGTCGAGCGAAGCGCAAGCCGATCGCGCGGTCGGCAGTGCCTGCTCGGTGACGGCCAAAGGCATCGCCGAGGCATGGCGGCTGATCCTCGGGCATGGGGATTTCGGGGATGAGGATGATTTTTTCGACGTGGGCGGAGATTCACTCCAGGCCATGACACTCTTGCTGGCCCTGGAGGAGCGGTTCGGCATCCGCTTAACCCTCGATGCCTTGATCCTCAAGGGCGCCTCGATCCCGGCCCTTGCCGATCAGATCGACGGCGCGGCGTCTGCGCCCCTGCGGCCGTCCGGCGGTCTGGTAACGCTGCGCGCCGGCAACCGGCGCGCGCCGTTGATCGCGCTGCCGGTGGCGGCCGGGCATCTGTCCGATTATCTGGCCCTGGCCCAGACCCTGTCGCCGGACCAGCCCGTTCTGGGTCTGCGTCCGCGCGGCCTTGATCGGGGATCCCTCCCGGCGCGATCCATCGAAGACATGGCCGCCGACGCCCTCGACGTTCTTGCCGCGGAAAATGTGCCCGGCCCTTATCGGCTCATGGGCTTCAGTTTCGGCGGCTACATCGCCCTGGAAATGGCCCGTGTGCTGATTGAGAGGGGCCAACCTGCCTCCCATCTCATCGTGATCGACCCCTTTGTGGGGTGGGCGGACCGTGCCCGGTATCCCCGGGTCGTCGTGCGGCATCTGCTGAAGGGCAACATGGGTGGGGCGTGGATGTCGGCCAGGACCGGCCTGTCGGGCATTCCCGGACTGCAAGCCTTGAGTCCGGACACCCCGCAGGATCTCGACGACCTGCACCGCCTCGCCGTGCTGCGCTATGTGCCCGCTCCCTTGCCGCACAACGGGACCGGCGGTTCGCAGGTCACGTTGATCAGCGCGCGTCACAATGTGAAGCGCGATAGAATCCGGCCCGAGTGGCGCCGGCTGATCGGGCCTGCCCTCACGATCCGGGAGATCGACGCCAATCATATCGGCGTGATGCGCCCGCCTGCCGTTTGGGCCCTGGCCGAGGCAATCGAGGAGACCCTGGGACGTCCTCACCAGCCCGAGGTTAAGAGCGCCTAGGGGAAAAAGGGGACACCGGTTTCCTGTCCGCAAACCGGTCCACGTAAAGACTCAAAGGATTTTCCCGATCCGGAGTGTCTTGAACAGGCTTCGATGGCCTTACTCGATGGAAAGACACCATTCATGGCCTGGGCTGGATCAGGCGGGTGACGGGGCCCAGATCCGGTCGCGTCCAAGAAGCGATGCAAGATCGGCTTCCGATGCGGACAGTTTTTCATCGACATAGGCCATGGTGGCGAGGTCGTCGGACGTCTTGGCCGGCTTGCTGCGCTTTGTATTGATCAAAAGATAGGCCGGTTTCAGGGATTTTCGCACGAAGGACGGCACCGTGCCTTTCATCCGCCTTGCAAGACGGTGCGCCGGGCGATTGGACACCGAGTAGCTCTCGTTCTCCTTTGGGAACGTATACCGATCATAAAATCCCGGGTCGATGCCGAGCATGTTCGCCAGCCGGATGAGGTTCGACCGCGGATCGGCGATCAATTCCTCGAAAATAAGGACGGCCAAGCGGTCCCGGCCCATGGCCGTCATCCAGTCCCGCAGATACTCGGCGTAGCGGGAATGCTGGAGGCCGTTGCACATCATCGGGTGTTTGCCGATCACGTCAGACGCCGGACCTTTCTCCATCTCCGATACGAACTCGGCGAAGGTGATGTTCGGCGGCAACACACCCACATTATTACGGGCGTAATCGTAAAGCGATTTCAGGCGAGCACCGGGTCGGCGGGCCAGGAAAATGGCCCTCGCATCGGGCAGGGCCGGGATGATCTCCCGGGCAGCCTGCTGGTAATAATACATCGGCGTCACGTCGAGTTGATACCGGCTCGGGCGGCCCCGTTCGGGAAAGAAAGCCCCGTATCCTTCAAGACCGGTGACCGCATAGCCTTTGGGCTGGCTCAAAGGATCGTCGGCGTCCATCAGGAAGCGGGTTTCCTCGGGCTGGCTGCCGATGACGTCGGGATGGTCGCTCAGCCATCGCTGCAACGAAGAACTCGCCGCCTTGGCGGCACCGATGACAAAAAGATTTGGGATAAACAATCGATCCAAGGACAAAACACGGATCCTCTTGCGCGCAGATCGTACCGGGGGCGACGGCAATCGGTTCAGGGTAAACCGGCTCCGTGGCGGACAACCGTTACCCTTCATAATGCTGCCATTCTTAACGGGACGCAACGCGTTTGACCAGGGGGCCCGATCTTTGCGGTGTTTCGGCCGGATCCGCCGGGCTGGGGCACGATGGGGAGCACAGCGACCCTTTTCCCCGGTCCCGATTGAGGGAAGAGGCCGGGTCTGGTCCCAGACCACCGCGGCGCCCACGGCGGGGATCGTCGAGGGTGCCCGAGGCTGATCCAAAACCGCCTTTGACAGGCCGTGCCTTTGACAGCGCTGGCGCGAGGGCAAGGCGGATCCCGGCGACGCCGAGATCCGCCTTTCGTGAACACAGGATTTTCGTCAGTGTGCCAATCTTACGGCGCGCATCAGACAGGGACCCCGTCTGCGGGCCGCGCAGCGCCCTGTGCCTCCAAGCACGCCACGGTGAGGTGGGGCATGCCGTCCGACGTCCGCTCCGGGCTCTCACCGGCTTGCGTGAGCCGGCCGCTGACCCGCCGGCGCAGGGCGGAAAAGCTGTCAAAACGCACCACATCCACGGGCTCGTCAAAGATCAGATCGAGCCGGAAAAAGCCCTCGGGCGTTGGAGCGACTGTCAGAATTCTGCCTTCGAAGGCCTGCCCCAGATAGGCGCCGCACACCCGCGCGCCGGCTCGGTAGGGCAGATCCGCCGCCTGACGCGCCGCCACGGCGTGCAGGGTGTTCCAGTTGCGAAAGCCATGGGCATGGGCGACGGCCTGAAGGGCGGCGCCGTGGGAGAGCGGTGTCCCGGTGCGGCGCCGGACCAGACGCAAACGCCGGGCCTCGCGCTTTAACAGGTCGATCGAAGGCACAATAACGGTCATGGGGGAGCCTCATCCTTGTCCGGCCACAGGACGGATCGATGCGATGCAGTTCGATGCAGCGCGGATCGATGATGGGGCTCGCCTTGCCATCGGCCTGCAGCCTGAAAAGGATGGGTGACCGCGTTCAAAAGAGCGCCCGCCCTCGGGCGCCCGGAGGTATTCGCCATGGGCCCATGTCCCCACAAGGAGAGCAGCCCGCGAGCGGCCAGGACCTCCAGCCAGAACGGCAGGATAAGAGCGCAATGAGGTTTCGGCAAGCGCCACGCGCCTCGCCTATTCCATGTCCCGGCCGCCAATGACGAAGGGCGGATGCATGTCCGCGACGGAGGCCGCGAAACTGCGCCGCTGGTCATCGGGCAGGGCTTCGACCGCCGCCCAGGCCGCATCAAGATAATCGGGATCCGCGGCGGCGAGGAACAGGGCCTGGGTCACCGGGCTTTCGCGGCCCAGGATCTGCTCCGCGGCGCTGATCAGGACACCGAGGGTCTGCTCCGTGATGAGGGGACGGTTGGGCAAGACCCGAACTCCTGGATCATCCAGGCCCGTGGGCTGGAGGGATGGATTGGGGCGGCCGGATGGACGGGGCAAGGGCGCCGCGACCCCGAATCACATGGCAAGCAGGGATTGTGACGGTGCTCCTCCCGAAAGGATCCTCAGGACCCGGCAAAACACCTTATACTTCGAATGATTCGGATAACGCTACGTTAGGGGCGCGCAACCATGGCAGCGGCCACCACCCAGTGGATTATCACGGCAGGATCGGTTCTGTTCGCCTTCGCTTCGGCCCTTTGGGCCGTGCATGAAGGCCTGAGACGCCGCACCCTCGCCAGAACTTGGATCGAAGCGCGCCGGACCATGGAGGCCACCATGGCCCGGGCCGATGTGCTGTTCCGATCCGACCCGGACCTTACGCTCATCTGGGACGAGGGCAAAGGCCCCGCCATCGCCGGTGCCGCCCGCGGCGGCGCGATGGGCCTCCAGGCACCCGATCAGGTGCTGGGCCGGGGCACCGCCCTTGACGGGGACGACCGGGACGACGCGGATATTCAGCCCACGGATATCGTGATTGATGCGGAGGACCGGGAGCGTCGGGCCAATCACCCGGACGGCGCCGTTGCCGGGCGGTTCGAAGCCTTCATCGCAGGCCTCGACGACGCGGCCCGCCAGCGGTTTGCCGCTGCGCTCGGCGCCCTGCGCAGCGACGGCAAGCCGTTCAACCTGACCCTGACCCGCCGCAATGGCGGAATTATCGAAGCCCATGGGCGGCCGGCTGCGACCCAGTCCGCCGTCAAGCTGCGCGACATCTCGCCTGAGCGCTCGGAGATTGAGACCCTCGCGGAGCGTCTGGAGCAGGCCGAGCGGGATCGGGCGGGATTTGCCGAATTCCTGAACCGGGCGCCTTTCCCCATGTGGCGCCGGCGCGGGCACGCCCTGGTCTGGTGCAACGACGCCTATGCGGCGGCGGTGGATTGTGCGAACCCGGACCTCGCGGTGGAGGAACGGCGTGAGCTCGACAATTCGGAACGCTCCCTGTCGGCCCTGGCCGCCCGCACCACGGAAGTCCAGCGCAAGCGCCGTTATGTGGTGGTGGACGGACATCGCCGGGCCATGGACCTGATCGCCATTCCCGTCGGCAACGGCACGGGCGGCATCGCCCTTGACCTCTCCGCCGTCGACGATGCGGAACAACAGCTGGAGAGCCATATCCGTGCCCACCGTGAAACCCTGGACCAGCTGCGCACGGCTGTCGCCATTTTCGGCGCGGACACGAAGCTCGTCTTCTTCAATGAAGCCTTTGTGAGCCTCTGGGGGCTCGATCCGCGCTGGCTCGATCAGCAGCCGGAAGACGGGGAGATCCTGGAATATCTTCGGGAACAGCGGCAATTGCCCGAGCAGGCGGACTTCCAGGCCTGGAAGCGCCAGCGTCAGGCCTTGTACCAGCAGATCACCGACGGCGACGAGTTGTGGCACCTGCCCGACGGTCGGTCCTTGAGGGTGATCTGCCGGGCCCATCCCTTCGGCGGACTGATTTATCTCTACGAAGACGTGACCGATCAGGTCACTCTGGAAAGCTCCTACAAGACACTCACCAGCGTGCAACGGGTCACGCTCGATCACCTTCATGAGGCCGTGGCGGTGTTCGGCCGGGACGGCCGGCTGAAATTGTCCAACGCGGCCTTTGCCCGCTTATGGGGCCTTGAGCAGACCCTGTTGCGCGGCGAGCCCCATTTTTCCGTCCTGACCGAACGTTGCGCTCCCCAGCTTGAGGACATCCACAGCGCGGAAGACGGGGAATGGCCGCGCATCGCGGCGGCCGTGACGGCCATCGAAAGCGACGGGGAGCTCCAGCCGGGGCGCCTGATCCGGCTCGACGGGCGGATCCTGGATTTCGCCGGTGAGGCCCTGCCCGACGGGCGCATCCTGCTCACATTCCTTGATGTGACGGACACGGCGCGCATGGAACATGCCTTGCGCGAACGCAACGAGGCCCTGGAAACGGCGGACCGGCTGAAATCCGAATTCGTCTCCAATGTGTCCTACCAGCTCCGAACACCGCTCAATTCCATTGTCGGCTTCACAGAGATGATCAGCGAAGGCATGGTCGGCGACCTGAACGATCGGCAGAAGGAATATACCGGTCACATCTTGCTGGCGTCGGGCCAGTTGCGGGACCTGATCGACGACATTCTGGATCTCGCCATGATCGACGCGGGCACCCTGTCCCTGGAACTCGACACTGTGGATGTGGGCGCGCTGCTGAAAAACGCTCGGGACGTTGCCGTCAGCCGCGCCGCGGACAGCGCGGTGACGGTCACGGTGGATTGCCCCAAGGATATCGGCACCATGGTGGCCGACGGCAAGCGCCTCCGTCAGATCCTGTTCAATCTGACCTCGAATGCGCTGCGGTTCACCGAAAAGGGCGACACGGTCACCATCGGAGCAGCCCGTCAGAAAGCCATGGTCATGGTCTGGGTCGCCGATACGGGGTCGGGCATTCCTGCGGAATATCAGGCCACGGTGTTCGACCGGTTCGCCACCCACGATTCCGCCCGGCGGGGGGCGGGCCTGGGCCTGTCCCTGGTCAAAAGTTTCGTGGAGCTGCATGGCGGCTGGGTGACCCTGGAGTCCGAGCCTGAAAAGGGCACCCGCGTCGTCTGCCATCTCCCGGCCGAACCCCAGATGGTGGGCGCCAGTCAGGCTGCGGAGTAGTTTTGGGAGGCCTTCAGGCCGGCGGACGGCGCGTGACGGTGACGAGGTCCGCGGCGTGGCTGGCGCGGGGGTCCTCGGGGAACGGCTCTGCCGGTCCGAACACCCAGGACTCCGGATCGAGCGGCAGAAACCGGGTATCGCCGTCGATCTCGGCATCGATCCGGGTCAGGGAAATTTCATCCGCAAAAGGAAGGCTGGCGGCATAGATCTCGCCGCCGCCGACCACGGCGATCTCCGGAACGCCCCGGGCGCGGGCATCGCGGACCGCAAGGTCAAGGCCGGCTTCGATGCTCAAGGCGGTCAGGACGCCGTCGGCGGACCAGTCCGCCTGGCGGGTCACGACGATGGAGGTTCGGCCAGCCAGGGGCCGGCCAATGCTCTCGAAGGTTTTCCGGCCCATCACCATGGGCTTGCCCATGGTCGCCGCCTTGAAATGCTTGAGATCCGCAGGAATACGCCACGGGATGGTCCCGTTCCGCCCGATCACCCGATTGCGGGCCATCGCAACCACCATCACCACACGGCAGCCGTCATAGGCCATGGAATCTCCTCAAGCCGCGATCGGTGCGGGAATGGCCGGATGTGGATCGTAGCCTTCGATCGCAATATCGTCGTAGGTGAAGGCGAACACATCCGCCACCGCCGGGTTGAGCTTCAGGGTCGGCAGGGGCCGCGGCTCCCGGGTCAGGATAAGGCGCGCCTGATCCATATGATTGGCATAAAGATGAGCATCCCCGAGCGTGTGGACGAACTCACCCACCCCGAGTCCTGTGACCTGGGCCACCATATGGGTCAGCAATGCATAGGACGCGATGTTGAAGGGCACGCCGAGAAAAACATCCGCACTGCGCTGGTAAAGCTGGCAGGAGAGGCGGTCGCCGTCGACATAGAACTGGAATAGGCAATGGCAGGGGGGCAGGGCCATGTCCGGAATGTCCGCCGGGTTCCAGGCGCTCACCACAAGGCGCCGTGACGTCGGATTGGTGTGGATTTCCCGCACGACCCAGGCAATCTGGTCGATGGTTCCGCCCTTGGCGTCGGGCCAGGAGCGCCATTGGTGGCCGTAGATCGGCCCCAGTTCGCCGTCCGTGTCGGCCCATTCGTCCCAAATGGTCACGCCTTCCGCCTGAAGGCTACGGACATTGGTCTCCCCACGGAGGAACCAGAGCAGTTCGTGGACGATCGCGCGGGTATAAAGCTTCTTGGTCGTCAGCAGGGGGAACCCCTGGCGCAGATCGAAGCGCATTTGATGGCCGAAGACACCGCGCACGCCCGTGCCCGTCCGGTCCGGCCGGTCGCTGCCCGTCTCCAGAATGCGAATGATCAGGTCGTGGAACTGCTGCATGGCCAACTCCCTTCATTGCCTGCGCGTGCGGGCCAACAAAGCACCTATGCGTGATTCTCCCCAAGCCGTGAGCGGGGCCTTGGCTTGTAAGCCGCCGGGTCGCGGCCCACGTGCCCGCCATGGGTTTTCGCCGCACAGCCTGGAGGGCATTCGATGATTGATCTTTACACCTGGACGACGCCGAACGGCTACAAGGCCTCCTGCACCCTGGAAGAGCTTGGCCTCGATTATGAGACCCATCCGGTGGATATCGGAACCAATGCGCAGAAGGAAGCCTGGTACCTCGCCATCAATCCGAACGGGCGCATTCCCGCGATCGTGGACCGGGATGCGGATGATTTTGCGGTCTTCGAGTCCGGCGCGATCATGGTGTATCTGGCCGAGAAGGCTGGCGCTCTGCTGCCCACGGACGTGAAGGGCCGCTCATCGGTGATCCAGTGGCTGATGTTCCAGATGGGCGGTGTCGGGCCCATGCAGGGGCAGGCCCATGTTTTCTTTCGTTATTTTCCCGAAAAGATCCAACCGGTCATTGATCGGTACCAGAACGAGACCAAGCGGCTCTATACGGTCTTGGACACCCGCTTGAGCGACCATGAATTCCTGGCCGGCGACTATTCGATCGCCGATATCGCCAACTGGTCCTGGGTGCGCAGCCACACATGGGCGGGGGTTTCCATCGACGATCTGCCCCATCTGCAGCGCTGGTTGACAGCCATCGAGGCCCGCCCGGCGATCCAGCGAGGCCTTGCCGTGCCCCATAAACGCACCGACGGGGACCAGGGCGACAGGGACACAGTCACAATGGCCCGGAACATGCTTCAGACCTGATACCCCAACCCCCGAGTGGCCTGGCCGCCGGACCCGCTCTTCGCATCGGGCCGGCGGTCGGGCCTCTTTTTTGTGCAAAAGGCGATGGTTGCCTTTTTTCTTCACGATCTTGGGCTTATATTCATGATGCTGGTCGCTCCAGCTATGGGGATAAACGAGCGTGTAATAAGCGGATCGGACCCGGGTGCGACTCCCGGCGCCTCCACCACGGGCCCATAGTTGTAAGCCGCATCGTGGGTCTTTGATGGGGGCGAATTAGGATCGACGACCGTGTAAAGACGACTTCTTCTCCCGGCATGGTACCACCGACATCGGGCCATCTTTACAAGTGCCAATGATAACGAACTGGCGCTCGCTGCCTAATAGGTAAGCGGGGTTCGGAGGGTACCTGGCAACAGAAACCCTCCACTTCTCTTTTTCCCAATTCGAAAGCAACTTCCGGAACGCGCACGCCTGGCGCAGGCTTCAAGGTGCAGGTCTGTCCACCACAGGAGACCGACCATGGACGTGATGACCCAGACGATGACCCGACTGCAGGACCGGAAAAGCGCCCAATGGCACGCCGTGCGGCACCGCGATGGGACAGCCGACGGCCGCTTCGTCTATGCGGTGAAGACGACCGGCGTCTATTGCCGCCCGTCCTGCCCGGCGCGCCTCGCGCGGCGCGAAAATGTGGCCTTCTTTCCCGATGGAACCGCGGCCCGCGCGGCCGGGTTTCGCCCCTGCAGGCGTTGCGACCCGGACGGGCCGTCCAGACGCGCCCGCCACGGCCTTGCCGTCGCACAGGCCTGCCGTCTGATCGAAGAGGCCGAGACGCCGCCGCGCCTGGCGGAGCTGGCGGCAGCGGTCGGCTTGAGCCGGCATCATTTCCATCGCATCTTCAAGGCCGCCACCGGCGTGACGCCCAAAGCCTATGCCGCCCAGACCCGGGCCGCCCGGGTGCGCCAGGAGCTGGGCGCGGGCGAAAGCG
This sequence comes from Alphaproteobacteria bacterium, assembly GCA_050331455.1. Lineage (GTDB taxonomy): Bacteria > Pseudomonadota > Alphaproteobacteria > JAJFIK01 > JAJFIK01 > CAYUYV01. The sequence continues at coordinate 27,897 of JBHJGV010000031.1, read as the reverse complement.
TCACCGGCGCGCTCTACGAGGCCGGCTACAATGCCCCCAGTCGATTTTACGCCGAAGCAGAAGGACGATTGGGCATGAAACCGTCCGTCTACGCCAAGGGCGGTCAGGGCACCGCGATCCGCTTCGCCGTCGCCGAGACCTCCCTCGGACCGGTTCTCATTGCTGCGACCGACAAGGGCGTGTGCGCCATTGAACTGGGCGACGAGGCCCAGGCCCTCGTGGAGAGCTTCCAGGACCGCTTTCCGCACGCCGATCTTGAAGGCGGTGACGCGGCCTTTGCGGCGGTGGTGGCGCAGGTGTGCGCCTATGTGGAGACCCCGTCCGGATCCCTCGATCTGCCCCTTGATATTCAGGGAACGGCCTTTCAACAGCGGGTTTGGGAGGCGTTGCGAAAGATCCCGGCGGGCACGACGGCAAGCTATACGCAGATCGCGGACGCCATCGGGTCGCCCACCGCCCATCGGGCCGTCGCCCGTGCCTGCGCCACCAATCCCGTGGGCCTCGTCGTTCCCTGCCACCGGGTGGTGCGCACCGATGGCGGCATTTCCGGCTACCGCTGGGGCGTGGAGCGCAAGCGGGCCTTGATTGCTCGGGAGGCAGACGAGGCGGGCTCGGCGTGACGGACCATGCAGCGGGCTTCGATCTAAAGGGAGCGCCTTTCGAGAGCCTTGAGGCCGATCTGGGCGGCCAGGGCTGGGGCGTCCTGCCCGGGCTTGTGGAGCCGGAGACCTGTGCAGCGCTGCGGGCGCTCTATGCGGACGAATCGGTCTTTCGCTCCCGCATCGTGATGGCCCGCCACGGGTTCGGCAGTGGCGAATATCAGTACCTTGCCTATCCACTGCCTGAACCGGTTCATACCCTGCGCCGGATGCTTTATGGCCGATTGGTGTCCGTTGCCAATGGCTGGCGCCGGGCTCTGGGCGAGCCTGATTTTCCGCCGACCCATGACCGGTTTGTCGCGCGATGCCACGACGCCGGTCAGACCCGTCCCACGCCACTGATCCTGCGCTATGGCCCCGGGGATTTCAATCGTCTGCACCAGGATCTTTATGGTGATCTCGTGTTTCCCCTTCAGGTGGCGGTGCTGCTCTCCGATCCGGGGCAGGACTTTCAAGGCGGGGAGTTCGTTCTGACCGAGCAGAAACCGCGAAGCCAGTCGCGGGTCGATGTGGTGCCTCTGGGGCTGGGGGATGCGGTCGTCTTCGCCGTCAACGAGCGGCCGGTGGAGGGAACGCGGGGGACGTTCCGGGTGCGGATGCGCCATGGGGTCAGCCGCATCCGCACCGGCGAGCGGTTCACACTCGGGATCATCTTCCACGACGCCGCCTAGGGATTCTGCTCCCATGCTTGAGCTGGGAGCGTGCCGCAAGCACGGACACGAGCGGCGAAAGGCGGGTCGATGGGGTCCAAATCACTCGGCGAAGGCACGCTCGACCACGAAGGTGCCCGGGGCGGCGTTGGAGCCTTCCGTAAGCCCCGCTTTTTCACACAGCACTTTCGTGTCCTGGAGCATGCCCATGGAGCCGCAGATCATTACGCGATCCGTTTCCGGATCGAGCACCGGCAGCCCAAGATCGTCGAACAGTTTGCCGGTTTCGATCAGCGTCGTGATCCGCCCTTCCCGGATGAAGGACTCGCGGGTCACGCTGGTGTAGTGGACGAGTTTCGCGCTGACCTCTTCCCCGACCAGGGGATCCGCCTTCGACTGGGCGACGAGATCGTCGCCATAGGCGAGTTCTGCGATCTGACGGCAGGTGTGGGTGAGGACGACCTTGTCGAACTTCTCGTACGTCTCCGGATCGCGGATCAGGCTGGCGAAGGGCGCGATGCCCGTGCCGGTCGAAAACAGGTAAAGCGTCTTGCCCGGCACCAGGGCATCGAGCACCAGCGTTCCCGTGGGCTTTTTGCCCAAAAGGACCGGATCGCCTTCCTTGATGTTTTGCAGGCGGGAGGTGAGGGGGCCTTCCTGGACCTTGATCGAATAGAAATCGAGCGCCTCGTCCCAGGCAGGGCTCGCGACGGAATAGGCCCGCAGCAGCGGCTTGCCGTCCACCATCAGGCCCAGCATGACGAATTCGCCGGACCGGAACCGGAAGCTCGACGGCCGGGTCAGCCGGAAGGAGAACAAAGTGTCCGTCCAATGATGGACCGACAGGGTGGTCTCCTGGGTCACGGTCTTCGGCAGTGCCGGTGTTTCGGTGGTCATGGCTGCTTGTGTGCTCACGGTCCTTGCTCCGCCCTGTGGTGTCATCGCCTCGGCGTGGGCTGCCGCGCAAGGTGCACCGGCTCCGATCCCATATGACTCGCCTCATTGCATTGCGATCTCACTTAAAGATCCCGGTCGGCATTTCCAAGGGCAGGCGCCGCGGCTTCGAGGGTCTCCGATCTTTATTGGGGTGGCAGGGGCGGGTCCACGGCATCCGCGATGGCCGGCCGGACCGCGATGCTGGGCGCCAGGGACGGCGGAGCCAGGGCATCGCGCCCCTGCTCATAGGCCAGGGCCGCATCGAGCAGCAGGACTTCCGACCAGGCCGGTCCCATAAACGAAACCCCGACCGGCAGGCCCGCCAGCAGGCCCATGGGGACGGTGACATTGGGATAGCCGGCCATGGCCGCCATCCAGTCCGCGCCCGTGCCGCCGGGGTACTGGTCCCCGTGCACCACGTCGATCATGAAGCTGGGCGGGCGGGAGGGCGCCACGAGCAGATCCACATCATGCTCTTTCAGCAGGGCAAGAATCCCGTTCGTCCGGGTCGCGCTGCGCACGGTGGCGAGGGCGTCGCGGTAGTCCTCGGTGTCGAGCGCGGGGGCGGCGGAGGACTGCTCCAGAATGTCCTGGTCGAACAGCACCAATTCCCGCGTGCTGTGCTCGGTGTTGAAGGCCATGAGGTCGTTCAGGCTGCGCACGGTCACCGCGTCGGTCGTGCCGGCCAGATAGGCATTGAGGGTGGCCTTGAATTCGGCCTTCAGCACCAGGAAGGCCTTGCCCCACAGGGCATCGGGCGGCTCGAAGGCCTCGATCTCCACGGTCTCGGCCCCCGCCGCTTCCATGACGGCGATGGCTTCGTCGAACAGGGCTATGAGCCGGGGGTCGTCGCCCTGGGCAAAGCGCAGGACGCCGAGGCGCTTGCCTTGGAGGCCTTTTCCCGTGAGGGCCGCGGCGTAATCCGTGCGCCGGGCATCGGCCTCCGCCGTCGCCGGGTCGTTTCCGTCACTGCCCGCCATGGCGGTGAGCAATATCGCCGCACCGGTGACGGTTCGGGTCATGGGACCGGCGGTGTCCTGGCTCGACGAAATGGGCACGATATGGCTGCGGCTGACGAGGCCGACGGTCGGCTTCACCCCGACGACGCCGTTCATGGACGAGGGGCACAGGATGGAGCCGTTGGTTTCCGTGCCAACGGCGCCGGCGGCGAAGCCCATGGACGCCGCCACGCCGCTCCCCGAACTCGAGCCGCAGGCGGAGCGGGCCAGGGCGTAAGGATTGCGGGTCTGCCCGCCCACGGCGCTCCAGCCGCTGATGGAGTCCGTGGAGCGGAAATTGGCCCATTCGGACAGGTTGGTCTTGCCCAGGATAATGGCGCCGGCCGCCCGCAAGCCCGCGGCGAGGGGCGCATCCCGCCGGTTGACGTTTTGGGCAAGGGCGAGGGACCCGGCTGTGGTGGGCATGGGATCGGCGGTCTCGATATTGTCCTTGAGAAGCACCGGAACACCGTGGAGCCGGCCGCGGACCAGCCCGGCGGCCCGGTCCCGATCCCGCTCGCGGGCGATGGCCAGGGCATCCGGATTGAGACTGAGCACGGCGTTGAGGCGCGGCCCCGCATCGTCATAGGTGCGGATCCTCATCAGATAGGCCGCCACCAGCGCTTCCGACGTGACCGATCCCGATTCCAGCGCCGCGATCACGCCGGGCAGATCGAGAATGGCCAGATCGCCGGCGAGGGTCTCGGTCGCCTCCCGCGCCGGTGCCGGTGCTTGAGCGGCCGGGCTGGCCCCGTGTGCCAGGGGACCAGCGAGGCTCGCGGCCACAAGCGCCAGAACCGGCGCGGCGAGACGAATGGGTCGGTGCATGGGCGGATCCCCCGAAAACAATGTCTTGCCGGCAGCATGGGTGCGATGGGCTTGCGAGGCAAATGCCAGGCGGTGGCGGGCGATGCGGCTGGACCCTGGCCGAGAGGAGTGCAAGGTAAGGGCATCAGAGGGTCGTTGAGACGGGGTGGGCCGGACGCATGAGCGGTGACGCAGACGGGGCAGCGCGGCCCGCCGAAGCCGGCCCGCCGGCGGACACCCAGCCGGGTGGTCCGGTGGTCCGGCCACAGCCCGAAGGACCGCCCCGGCGCGTCATCTATGTCGGTCTGACGGCGGGTCTCGTCACATTCGCCATGGGCCAGTCCATCCTTTTCGCCCTTCTCGGCCCGCTGGCGCGCCGCATGGGCCTGACGGAGCTCCATGTGGGGGCCCTCGTGTCGCTGACGGCCCTTGTGATCGCCCTGGCCTCGCCCTGGTGGGGCCGGCTTGGCGACCGGGTGGGGCGGCGGGCCGTGATGGTGTTCGGCCTCGTGTCCTACGCCCTGACGACGCTCCTTTTTGCGCTCGCAATCATGCTGGGCCTGTCGGGCGATCTTCCGGTTGCCTGGGCCTTTGCCGGCATGGTGGGCGCGCGGGTGCTCTATGCCCTGCTGTCGGCGGGGATTCAGCCCACGGCGGCCGCCTATGTGGCCGACACGACCACTGGGCCCGAGCGCACGGCCGGCTTGGCCCTGGTCAGCGGCGCCTATGGAGTCGGTCTGGTCGTGGGCCCGGTCTTCGGGGCCGGGCTCAGCTATTTTGGCCTTATCACGCCCCTGTTCGCCGTGTCCGGCCTCGCCCTGGCCAGTGCGCTTGCCCTTGTCGTGCTGCTGCCCGCCCGGTCGGGCCCCGGCTCGGGCCTCGCCTCCGACCCGGGGCCGTTCTGGAGCAGCCGGGCGGCGCCCCATTTGCTGCTCATGTTCGGCGTCATGACCGTAGGCTCGGCCACCCAGCAGACGGCCGCCTTCTACCTCCAAGACCTGTTCAATCTGGACGATGCAAGGACCGTGCGGGCGGTCGGCCTCATCATGGCGGCCTCGGCATTGACCATGGTGCTGACCCAGGGGCTCATCGTGCAGTGGTTTCGCCCGCGATCCTCCACCCTGGTGCGCCTCGGCCTGATCTGTGCCGCGGTGACCTTTGCGATTCTCCTCGCCAGTCACCAGTTCTGGGGCATGGTTATCGGCTATAGCGGCCTGGGGCTGTCCATGGGCCTGCTTTATCCCGGGATCATGACCGCTGCCTCGTTCAGCGTCGGTGAGCGGGACCAGGGCGCCATTGCCGGCCTCATGGGCTCGGCCACGGCGGCCGGCGTTGTCGTGGGGCCCTTGATGGGGACCGGGCTTTACCGCATCCATCCGGATCTGCCGTTGCTGGTCAGCGGGGTTATCGTCCTTGGACTGCTGCTGACGGCGCTGGAGATTCATTTTTTCCGGCCGGGCCTGCGCCCGCGCTTCGGCCCGCCCCGGAAGCGGCCCGGCGACCCTGATCAGGAGGCACCATGACGGATCCCGTCACGCTGTTCTTTCATTTCCGCAGTCCCTATTCCTGGCTGGCCGTGGAGCGGCTGGTGCGTGATCCGCTGCCCATCCACGGGATCCCCGCCATCGGCATTCCGGAGAGCCTGGCGGTCCGCGGCAAGGATACGCCGAACGCGCCTCGGCTCGCTTACATCATCGAAGATGTGGCCCGGATCGCCGGGCGGCTCGACCTGCCGGTGCAGTTGCCCCAGGCGTTCGATACGGACTGGATCCGCCCGAGTGCGGCGTTTTGGCGTGCCCAGGACCAGGGCCACGGCTTTGCGTTCATGGCCGCCCTGTTCCGACGGCGTTTCGGCCATGGTGCGGATCTGGGCGATCCGGCGGTGATCGAAGAGGCGGGCCGGTCCGTGGGGCTCGACGGGGCGGTCCTCGCGGCGGCGATGGACGATCCGGCGGCCCAGGACGCGGTGACGGCCCAGGCCCGGCTGTTCCAGGAAAACGGTGTGTGCGGGGTGCCTTTCTTTGTGGCCGGGCGCCAGAAATTCTGGGGGCAGGACCGCCTGCCGGCCCTGCGTTACGCCCTGGGCCTGGCGCAGGTGAAAGGGGATTTCGATCCTTAAGTGCAAGACCCTCCCTTTCGACCGTTGCGTCGCTCGTTTCTTCCCTCTATGAACTTGCTTTCCGCATCAGCGCTATCCAGGGCGCTGCCCGGATTGGGGCGTAGCCAAGCGGTAAGGCAGCGGTTTTTGGTACCGCCATGCGCAGGTTCGAATCCTGCCGCCCCAGCCACCCGATTTATCCGTTCACCGCCTTTCCGATTGTTCGGCCCTTCCCCTTTCGCACCAAGGCGCGTTCGACGGGCTCGTTCGCCGTCGCCGTACCGGCCGGACCATGCGTCATGCCTTGCAAAGCGCGTTCATATGTGTGAGCGTTTTCACAGGGATCCGGGGCGCGAGGGGCTATGGCGCGGGGGGCAGGTCCGTCACCTCAGCTACACCATTGCATGCTACGCGTCGTTATCCCGGCGAGGGGCGCCCGAGGACGGGTGGTTTACCGTTGCGCGTATGCTCCCGCCTTGTGTTCGAACAACAGCGTTGAGGCCGGCGGCCTAAGGCATTGCCGCATCGCCGGAGTTTCGGCAGACTTTGGGTTCAAGCCGTCTTGGACGGCCCTTGAGCGTCCATCGGCTTGAAGGGGTTTCGGGCCAAAAGGGTAGAATGGAGACGATGATGCAGTCATGGCGCATTTCGGCGATCCTTTCTGTGATCGCCGCGGTCGCATGCCTCAGCGGCCCAGCGGCCGCCCAGATTGATGCGGCGACCAACGAAGTGGAACAAACGACCGATCAAGGTGCAGCCTCCCAGCGCCGGATCGATTCCATTTCCGACGACACGGATGAAGTGGTGCGGAACTACCGCAGCGTTTTGCGTCAAGTCGACGATCTCAAGGCCTATAACCGCCAGCGCGAGGAACTCGTCGCCGCCCAGGAGGCTGAGAAAGAGTCGATCCGCGAGCAGATTGAACGGGTGAAAACGATCGAGCGGGATATCGTGCCGCTGACCGAGCGCATGATCGCCACGATCGCTGAATTCGTCGAACTGGATGTTCCGTTTAATGAGGAAGAACGCAGCGAGCGGATCGAGCGGTTGCAAAATCTGATGGCCCGTCCGGACGTGAATATCGCGGAAAAGTTCCGCGTTGTGCTTGAGGCCTATCAGATCGAGAACGACTACGGCCGGTCGATTGAAGCCTATCAGGGCATCCTGCGCGTCGACGGCAAGCCGGACCGGGAAGTTGATTTCCTGACCATTGGTCGTGTCGGTTTCTACTACCAGACCCTGGACCGCGCCGAGACCGGCATCTGGAACCAGGAAGAGCGCCGCTGGGATGTGCTTGACGCCAGCGCCGCCGGTCCTGTGCGCCTCGCCATGGATATGGCCCGCGAATATATTCCGCCGGAACTGCTCATCCTTCCGATGTTCGGTCCGCAGGCTCAAACGGCTAATTGATGGGGCGCTTTATGAAGAACGTGTTTCGTGGATTTGGCATCTCGCTCGTCGCTGCGACGGGTCTGATGCTCGGCGGGACCACGGGCCTCAGCGTCCTTGGAACCGCGCCGGCCTACGCCCAGGAAGCCGAGGCGCCGGCGACTTCGCTCAACGAGCTGCTGCGCATCGTTCGTGAGGGGCGGCGCCAGGAGAATGCCGAAAATCGGCGCCGCGAGCGTGAATTCGCCCGTGACCGGTCGCGCCAGCAGGAGCTGTTGGCGCAGGCGGAAGCGGAGTTGAAAGCCCAACAGGAACGGGCCGACCAGCTTGAGGCGACATCCGCGCAGAACGAAATCGACATCGACAATCTGCAAAAAGAACTGACCGAGACGCTCGGTGAAGCCGGGGAACTGTTCGGCGTCGTGCGTCAGGTCGCCCAGGACACGAAGGCTCAGATCCAGGCCTCCCTCGTCAGTGCCCAGCTGCCGAACCGGGATGATGCGCTTGATCCGCTGACCCGCGGCCGCGTTCTGCCGACGATCGAGCAGTTGGAAACGCTGAACACCACTCTGCTTGAAGAGATGATCGAACAGGGCCGGGTCGTGTCCTTCCGGGGTGGCCTCGTGGAGACGGACGGGACCTCCACGGAAGGCCAGGTGGTCCGTGTCGGTCCGTTCACGGCGATGATGCAGGACACGGGCGAGTTCCTCGCTTACGAAAGCGAAACCGACTCCTTGAAGCTGCTGGCCCGTCAGCCGGCGGCCCGGTTCCGCGAGGCGTCCTCCCAGCTTGTCGATGCCAGCCCCAATGCCCTCACGCAGGGTGCTGTGGACCCGTCCCAGGGCGCGATCCTCAGCCTGCTGGTTCGGACACCGAGCCTTCTGGAGCGCATCGACCAGGGTAAGACCATTGGTTACATCATCATCGGTCTCGGCATTCTGGGCGTCCTTCTCGCCATTTATCGCTTCTTTGTGCTGACGATCGTGTCTCTTCAGGTGCGTGGCCAGATGCGTAATCTGGACAAGCCGAAAAAGGGCAATCCCCTGGGCCGCATGCTGCTGGTCTATGAGAGCCTCTACCAGCGTGTGGACGAAGAGACCCTGGAACTGAAGCTCGACGAAGCGTTTCTCAAAGAGCGTCCGCGTCTTGAGTGGGGCCTCGCGACGATCAAGGTCGCTGCCGCCGTCGCACCGCTTCTCGGTCTGCTCGGGACGGTGACGGGCATGATCGTGGTGTTCCAGCAGATCACCCTGTTCGGCACCGGCGATCCCAAGCTCATGGCCGGCGGTATCTCCCAGGCCCTGATCACCACGGTTCTCGGACTGTGCGCCGCGATCCCGCTGCTCCTGCTGCACTCCTTCACGGCCGGACGGGCTCGTGAGGTGGTTCAGATGCTCGAAGAGCAAAGTGCCGGTCTTGTTGCGGCACGCGCCGAGCAGCGTCACTAAAACGAAGCCCGTCCCGGATCCATCGCGATCCAGGACGGGCCTTCCGCGGCCGGCTGTCGTTTGACGTCGAAGGTCCTCCGGGGGCCGGGCGCGGAGGGTGTTTCGATTAAGAGTATTGCTGGAGGCGAGGTGCTCGGTTCCAGGACGCTGGATCCCGGTTGAAGCCGGGCCGGACATGCGAGAGCGGCTCAGCGGGTGTGGCGTGTTCCCAGAGGGTCGATGGCTGTGATGCGTGGCTGGAGAAGCCATGACCGGCCGACCGGAGGGGCATGGGGCACTGGAGCATGTGGAGAAAGGTCCGCTGGAAATGAACGATCTCTTGTCCAGTCTCAATCCCCTGGTCATTTTCACGAGCCTCAGGGATTTCGTGGAAACCGGTGGTCCCGTTCTTCTCTGGATCATGGGCGTCACATTTGTGATGTGGACCATGATCCTGGAGCGGTTCTGGTATTTCGCGGTCGCCTACCCGGCGACCAAAAAGCGTGTGCTGGGTATCTGGGAGGCACGGTCGGATCACAATTCCTGGTATGCCCATCAGATCCGCACCCAGCTCATTTCCCAGATCAATCTGGAGAGCAATCAGGGGCTCGGGACCATCAAGATCCTGGTGGCCGTTGCTCCTTTTTTCGGCCTTCTGGGCACCGTGACGGGCATGGTCGAGGTGTTCGACGTGATGGCCTTCACCGGCGCCAGTAACGCCCGCGCTATGGCGGCCGGCGTGTCCAAGGCAACCATCCCGACCATGGCGGGCATGGTGGCGGCCATTTCCGGTCTCTATGTCAGCACGATCCTGGAGCGTCAGGCCAAGCGCGTGACCCAGATCGTCGAAGACTCCCTCGATATTCATTTCCCCGAAGACCGGGACAAGTGGGTGGGCCGCACGGGCGGTGCGCGCAAGAAGCGCGACTCGGGCGGTGACGAGGAGGGCGGTGTCGACCTCACGCCCATGCTCGACATTGTCTTCATCATGCTGATCTTCTTTATCGTGACCGCGGTATTCGTTCGGGAGACCGGCGCGGAGGTCGTGCGGCCCGATGCCGAGACGGACCAGGCCAAGTCGAACATTTCCGTTCTCGTGGCCGTGGACGATCAGAGCCGTGTGTTTATCGACGGACGCGAGGTCGAAGTTCGAGCCGTCCGTTCGCTTATCGAACGGCTGCGGACGGATAATCCCAAAGGACCCGTGATCATCCAGGCCGATGAGAAGGCCGAGACCGGTATCGTCGTGCAGGTGATGGACCAGGCCCGCCTTGCCGGGGCGCCGTCCGTTTCCGTGGCAACCAAGCAGGAATGAGGCGGACTCATGGGAATCGTTAGACTGATCGTTGGTGTCCCGCTCGCCGCGCTGGTGACCATCGGTCTCTTCATGCTGATGAAATCGCTCATCATTCCTGAAAAGATCGAGCAGGAGGTGGTTGAAGAGGCCCCGCCGATCGAGCTGACCAGGACCCAACGCGACGAAGAGATCCGGGCGAATGATCGGGAGCTGCAACGGCCCCAGCAGCAGGACGAGCCGCCGCCGCCGCCGCCGCCGGCCCCTCAGCAGACGACCCGTCCCGATGTGGGGGGCGGCTCCCTCGGACTGCCGAACCCGGATGTTGCCGTCGGAGGGCTCAGCGGGGTCACGATCAACGAACGCGATCCGCAACCGATTGTGCGGATCCCGCCTCAATTTCCGCGCCGGGCAGCCCAGAGAGGGCAGGAAGGCTATGTGGTGGTGGAGTTCACCATTGCGGCGGACGGATCCGTGAAAGATCCTGTTGTGGTGGAGTCGTCCTCCTCGGTGTTTGAGCGGGAAGCCATTCGGGCCATCCTGCGCTGGAAGTACCGGCCGCAGATCAGTGGCGGTAAGGCGGCCGACCGGGCTGGTGTCCGGGTTCGCCTTGACTTCCAATTGCAGGACGATGGTCGTCGCCGCCGATAAGTGGGGGCGTCCGTCCCCGGTCTTCTGGGCGGGCTTCGCCGACCATGACGGGTTTCGCCGGTCCTCGCTTGGTGAGGGTGAGGCGGTGAAAAAGATCAGGGTCCGGAAAACGCTTCCTCCGGAACAGGTGGTTCGGGGCTCTGGCCGGGTCGTCCGTAGCCTCAGTGGGAGCGACGGTTTCGCGGTCGACGAAAAGGTGGATTGCCTGATCAAGGGCGGACCCCTCGCGGTGCCTGGCTCAAGTCTGGGGTCGGGCTAAGTCCAGGGTAATGACGGAGTGAGTTCGGACGGACCTGGAAGAATGCAGCGTTGCACTGCAGGGCACAGGTGATTGGGACGTGATGGGTCCGGTGCGCAAGATGAGCATCGGCCCGCTGGAAAGGAGGGCGCTCGGACATGCGGCACTCGGAAACGCAGCACCGGGGAACCCGGAACATGGGACCCGGTCTCCGCGGGTTCGGTCTTTTCACCGGATCACGTTCCGGTGATGGTGCCAATGGCGCTGAGCCGTCGACCCGGGGGACGAAAATGGCCACGAGCAAGACCTCCGTGTCCGCCCTTGCGCTGGCCGGCGTGATCGCCACCGCGGGTCTTTTCGGCGCCACGGATGGGTCCCGCCCATCCATCGCTCCGTCGGCCTATGCCCAAAGCGGCCAGCTGACCAGCAAGCGCGTGACCGACGCTTATTTCGAGGCGACGCGCCTTTATGACGAAGAAAATGACGTCAACGGTGCAGCCGCCGTCATCCAACGGGTTTTGAGCCGGGACGATCTCACGCCCTATGAGCGGGGGATCATGCTCCGCACCCTGGCGAATTTCCAACTGGAGTTGGAACAGTATCCCCAGGCCATCCGCTCTCTGGAAGGGGCGGTCGCGACCGGCGCCTTCGAAGAGACCCAGCTCGGTGAACTCTACTTTTTTCTGGGAGGCCTTTATCTGGCCAATGAACGCTTCGATGATGCTATCCGGGCGTTGGAGCGGTATTTCGGCCTCGCCGAGACCCCGGGGGCCAGCGCCTATTATCTCCTTGCCCAGGCCTATGCCGTAAAGGAACGCTGGCGTGATGCGCTGCAGCCGTCCAAGACGGCCATTGAGTTGAGCGAGGATCCCAATGAGGGATATCTGCGTCTGCTGGTGGCCGTTTACATCAATCTCGGCCAGTGGCGGAACGCCGTGCCGTTGCTTGAGACCATCATCACTCAGTTTCCGGGCAAGGATGAATATTGGCAGCAGCTCGCCGCCGGTTACCAGGAGTTGGGCCGGGAGAAGGACGCCTATGCCATTGTCGAGTTGCGCTACAAGCTCGGTTTCCTGACCCGCAGCCGCGAATTCGTCACCCTCGCCGATCTGCACTCTTTTTACGGCTATCCGTACAAGGCAGCGAAACTGCTCGAGGAGGAGTTGGGCCGGGGCCGGGTCGAGAGAACGGCCGAAAACTACGAGAAGCTGGGCAATTACTGGCTGGCGTCCCGCGAATATGAAAAGGCCCGCGAGGCCCTCGTCGAGGCCAGCCGGCGCGCTGGAAGCGGCCGTCTGGATTTCCAGATTGCCGGCACCTATGCCCAGGACGAGGATTGGCGGGACGCGGAACGGTACCTGCTCAGTGCCCTGCGTCGCGGCGGTCTCACCCGCAGCCAGCAAGGCAATGCCTGGCTGTTGCTCGGTCACTCGCGCAACAATCTCGGCAAACGTCGCCTCGCGCTGGAGGCGTTCAAACGGGCCGTCCGGTATCCCAGAGCGGAAAAGGACGCCTCGGTTTGGATCGAGTTCCTGGAAGAGCAGTTCCGCATCGAGGCTCAGAATGCCCTTGTGAACGCGATCCAGGAGGTCATCGACGTGGCGGGGCGGACCCGCACGGCGATTACCGATTTGGAGATCATTCGCGACGTGGCCGTCCAGGCCAAGGAGACCGCCGAACGGGCCCGGGACGCAACGAGCGATATCGCCCGCCAGCGTGCCCTGGACGAATATGAGATCCGGAACCGGGAGGCGACCAACCGCTTGCAGGATCAGCGGAGCAATGCCCAGAACGACCAGGATGCGGCCGATGAAGCGGCGGCGACTGCCCGCGGGTTCGATGAACTGCCCCAGCGCGACAAGGATGAGATCGCGCGCCTCGAAGCGCTGATCATCGAACGGCTCAACCTTGTGACAATTGCGGAGAACAATCTGCGGGAGGCGGCCGACATTATCGAGGAACTGACCGGGACCCGTCCTGCGACGCCGACCGTCCCCGAAGAGCCCGTGGATATGATCCCCGTGCCGGGAACGGAAGAAGCCGAGGCCGGTGGAGCGCCGGCTGAAGCGGCACCGGCCGAAGAGGGGGACGCTGCTCCGGCCGAAGACGGCGAAGAGCCTGCCGCGGCGGGCGGCGATGGCGCGGAAGACACCGACACGCCCCAGGGCTAATCATTGATCGTCTGACGACGAACATCTTTGTCGAAAACCCCGGATCCCGTGGATTCGGGGTTTTTTATGCAGCCATCACTCCGGTGTCGCCAGCAGACCCTCGGCCAGGCCGATGGCGAAGGCGTATACCCTGGCGGTTTCCTTCAGGCGGTCGAAACGTCCCGCCGCGCCGCCATGGCCTGCCTCCATGTGAGTCCACAGCAAGGTCAGGCCGTTGTCGGTACGCCGGTCGCGCAACCGGGCCACCCATTTCGCCGGCTCCCAATAGGTCACCCGCGGATCGGTGAGGCCGGCCGTGGCCAGAATATGGGGATAGGCCTTGGCCTCCACATTGTCGTAGGGGGAATAGCCGGCGATGGTCGTAAAGGCGGCTTCGTCGGTAATCGGATTGCCCCATTCGGTCCATTCCGGCGGCGTCAGCGGCAGATCCGCATCGCAAATGGTCGTCAGGACATCGACGAACGGCACCTCGCCGATCGCGCCCAGAAACAGGTCCGGGGCCAGATTGACGGCCGCCCCGACCAGAAGACCGCCCGCGCTGCCGCCCTGGGCGATGAGTCGTCCCCGCGATGTCAGGCCATGTTCCACCAGGGCCTCACCGGCCCGGATGAAATCGGTGAACGTGTTGGTTTTATTGGAAAGCTTTCCATCCGTATACCAATGGTATCCCCGATCCATGCCACCGCGGATATGGGCGATGGCGAACAGGAAACCCCGGTCCACCAGGGACAGGCGGGCCACGGAAAAGCCGGCCGGGATGGTGATGCCGTAGCTGCCATAGCCGTAGAGCAGGGCCGGGGTTCCGGCGCCAGGGGGATGGTTCTTGTGATGAAGGATGGTCACGGGGATGAGGGCGCCGTCGTCGGCGGCCACCTGCAGGCGCCGGGTGACATAATCCGCCGGGTCATGGCCGCTCGGCACCTCCTGCACCTTGCGCACCCGCCGGGTGCCCGAGGCCATGTCCACATCGATCACCTGGGCGGGGGAGGTGGGTGAGGCGTAGCGCAGGCGAAGGGCGGTGGTGTCGAATTCATGGCTGCCGATCAGGCTGAGGTCGTAGGCTTCCTCGTCGAAGGCGATGGCGCTGCGGTCCTCGAACCGGCCGTCCCGGATCGTGGCGGTCACGATCCGCGGCAGGCCGTCCACCCGCTCCAGCCAGGCCGCATGATTCCGGAACACCGCGAGGCCGAGCATGAGGCGTCCGCGCTCATGGGGCACCACATCCTGCCAATGCTCCTCTCCCGGCCGGTCGAGGGGTGCGGCGACAATCTTGAAATCCTCCGCATCGCCCTGATTGGTCATGATCAGCAGGCGTTCGCCGTGGTGGGTCACGTCGTAAAGGTGCCCCGGCCGCCGGGGGGCGATCAGCACGGCGGGCGCCAGCGGATCGCCCGCATCGAGCATGCGCACTTCGGAGGAATCGTGGTCGCCGCTTTCGATGAAGATCCGGTCGCGGCTTTCGCTTTCGCTCACATGAACATAAAACCGGCTGTCCGTTTCCTCGTAGAGACAGACATCCGTGTCCCCATCGCTGCCCAGACGGTGGCACCAAACGCTCGACGGGCGCAGATTGGCGTCCCGGCGGACATAGACCACGGCGCGGGAGTCCCGGCTCCAGACGAAGTCGCCGGCGGTGCCGGTCAGCGTGTCGGGCAGGTCTTTGCCGGTCGCGAGGTCGCGGATGCGGATCGTGAACAGTTCCGAGCCTTGAAGGTCGACCGCATAGGCCATCAACCGGTGGTCCGGGCTGTGTCCCGCGCCGGCGAGGTCGAAATAGCCGTGGCCTGCCTCCGTGGCGGCTTCGGCCATCCGGTCGCCATGGAGCAGGATATCGGCCTTTGCCAGGGCGTCGCCGTCGTCCATCAGGGCCGTTACGGGATCGTCCGTGTTCGAGGGCCGCGCGGCCCGCACGAAAATCGGGTGCTGCCCGCCGGTCTCGAACCGGGTCCAGTACAGCCAGGGCCCGTCCGGGGCCGGGACGCTGCTGTCGTCCTCCTTGATGCGGCCCTTCATTTCCCGGAACACGGTCTCGCGCAAGGCCTCGACCGGAGCGAGGACCCTGTCCGTATGGGCATTTTCCGCCTCCAGATGGGCGCGGATATCGGCGCGCAGCAGCGAGGGGTCGCGCATCACCTCCTGCCAGTTCTCGTCGCGCATCCAGTAGAACTCGTCTTCGCGGGTGCGGCCGTGGCCCTGGAGGCTGTGGGGGCGTTTTTCGGGACGGGGAGCGCGAGCAGCGGTCATCGGCGGTCTTTCTTTAGAGGCAGGCATGGCGTTGGGTGCGGCCTTGTGCGGGCCATGGTTTCGGCACCACCCTATGGCGGATATAACAGGCCGGGATCAAGGCGCCAGCGCCGTGGGGCAGTTTCACGCCCAAGTCAGGGAGGTCGTGATGGACAGGACACTTATAGGCGCGGCGGCATGGGCCTTTGCCGGTTGGCTGGCCGCCGTGCCGGCCGCGGCGCAGCCGGTTTATGGGGTGGACAAGACGGCCCCGGTGGACGACGCCCTGGGCCTGCGCGTTCCCTCCGGCTTCACGGCCCAGGTGTTTGCCGACGGGCTGGGGCGCGCCCGGCATCTCGCCGTCGCGCCCAATGGCGATGTCTATGTGAATTTGCGGTCCGTCGATTCGGACGGGCGCGGTGTGGTCGCGCTTCGGGACACGGATGGTGATGGGGCGGCCGATGTCGAGGAACGGTTTTCGGACATCGCCGGCACCGGCATCGCGCTCCGCGGTGAGGCGCTTTATGTCAGTTCGAATGATGCGGTGTTCCGCTTCGACCGGCCTGCGGGCACCTTGGTGCCCACCGGGGACCCGGTGACGATCGTCTCCGGCTTTCCCGAGCAACGCGCCCATGCCGCCAAGCCGATCGCGTTCGACGGGGCCGGCCACCTCTTAGTCGAGGTGGGCGTTCCCTCCAATGCCTGCCAGGAAAAGATCCGCACCGCCGGATCCATGGGGCGCAGGCCCTGTGACGAGCTGGAGCGGGCCGGCATCTGGCGGTTCGACGCCCAGGCGCCGGGCCAGGACCAGATGAAGGATGGCGTTCAGGTCGCCCGCGGCCTGCGCCATGCGGTGGCCATCGATTGGCATGGTGCGGCGGACGCACTGTTTTTCGTGCAGCACGGTCGGGACCAGCTCAGCAGCCTGTGGCCGGACTACTTTGACGAAACGGACAATGCCGAAATGCCAGCGGAGGAGTTCCACATCGTTGAGGGAGAAACGGTCCGCGAGTATGGCTGGCCCTACACCTTTTTCGATCCGCGCGCGGATGTCCGCCTGGTGGCGCCCGAATATGGCGGCAATGGCCGGGAGAACGCAGAAGAAGGCCGGTATCCTCATCCGCTGATCGCTTTCCCAGCCCATTGGGCTCCGAATGATCTGCTTTTCCACAGCGGTACGGGCCTGCCGGAGGGCATGGCGGGCGGCGCCTTTATCGCCTTTCACGGCTCCTGGAACCGGGCACCGCGGCCCCAAGGAGGCTATCAGGTGGTGTTCGCGCCGTTCGGCGAGGATCATCGGCCAACGGGGGACTGGGTCAGCTTTGCGGACGGCTTCCCCAATGAGGACCCGCTGAAAAGCCCTCGGGACGCCCGCTATCGCCCCACGGGCCTTGCCGAGGGACCGGACGGCGCGCTCTTCATCTCCGACTCCGTGACGGGCCGCATCTGGAAGGTCACCTATGACGGCTGACGGCCCGGCGGCGGCGTTGGCGGCGCTTATGGCTTTGGTGAACGCCGGGCTCGCGTTGCCGGCCTCGGCGGGCCTCGGCGAAGGACAGGCCCTTTACGCCGGGCACTGCCTCACCTGCCATCAGGCCAATGGCGGCGGGGTGCCCATGATGCAGCCCGCCCTGATCGGCAGCGCCATCGTCACCGGACCGCCAGAGCTCCTGATCCGATGGACCCTCCAGGGCACGCCGGATCCGGCAGCCCCGGGCCTTTGGGCGAATACCATGCCGGGCTTTTCCCAGCTCAGCGATGGGGAGATCGCCGCGATTCTGACCTATGTCCGACAAGGCCTCAGCCATCCGGACGTCGAGGCCCCGCTGTCGTCGGTCACCCCGGCCCAGGTGGCGAGGGAACGGGCGGCTTTTTGACCGGTCACGTTTTGCGTGAGGGGTGTTCCAGGGATTGTGTTCAGGGCGATTTGCCGCCAAGATCTTAACCAAGGACTTAAGCTGGCGCGGACGCTGAGACCGGGCCGGCGGCGTGCGTTGAGAGCACGGTGAAAGAAGCAGAAGGCTCGTGCGGTCTTCTGTGTTTTTTTGGGGATTTCCAGGCCTGAACAATGGCGGGCCAATGGATTTTGGGGAGGCGATCATGCACCTGTCAGATCACGAGGACGATCACGGACACGACCAAGATCATGACCACGATCACGACCACGATCACGGCCACCACCACGAAGATCATGGTCTGCCGATCAATCCGCTGTCATCGCATTATTTCACCGGGTTGCACCTGCACGGGGCCGATGAAGTCATCGACCCGGCTTTCCTCGTCCTGGCGGATGCCGTCGAGGACCGCACAGACGTCGCGATTACGAACAATGCCGGTGACGTGCCGCTTCTGTCGCCGCCCGAGTCCCTGATCGATCTCAACATTACGACGGTGAATGCGGCGGGTGCGGAATTCGAGGACCTGCTTCCTGTCGTCGAAGATCTGACCGAAGCCGCCGTGGCCAACTGGACCCAGTTCATCCAGGGCGTCGAAGGCGCCGAACTGGATATTGAAGTCACCGTGGTGAGCCTGGGCGGCACTGCCGTCGCCTCTGCCGGATTTGGCCTGCCCTTCAGCCTGGACGAGGACGGCAATACGGTCTTTGAAGGGGAGTTCGACGAGAACGGAACCTTCTTCATCGACCCGGTCCCGTTGATCGAGATCACGACCGGTCGGGATGCCAATGGCGACGTGCCCGACATTTTCGTCAATGTGAACATTGACTTCCTCACCGCGCCCAATGCCTTCGTAGACACCGATCCCAACCGGGAAGTCCCTGCCGGCGCTCTCGATTTCGTGTCCGTGCTGACGCACGAACTCGGCCATGGCCTCGGCTTTGTCAGCCTCCGTGAGGCGGGCGAAGAAGACCTCCCCGTTTTCTTCATTCCCGGCGTCGGCGTTGCGCCGTTGGGCTTCACGGTCGACCGGGACATTTTCGTCAACGACCTCGTCCAGCCCTTTTATGACGGTGATGCCTTTGTGGACGCGTTCGGGGATGTGACCCCTCTCGAATTCGTCACCGGACCGGGCAGCGACATCTCCCATTTCGCCGGGAACGCCGGTCTCGATCCGCGGGATCTGGACCTTGCTGTTTCCCTCATGAATCCGTTCGTGATCCCCAGCGATCTCGTGACCATCGGGCGGTCAGAACTCGCGCTTTTTGAGGATCTCGGCTACGACGTGGTGATCCCGGACGATCTGGCGGCCAGCAATGTGTTCGATCCGTTTGCCGACGTCCTGCCTGCCACCTTCGTGGCGGACGGGGCGTCCTTGACGACCACGAGTGCGCTGGTGCCCATCGCGGTCGAGGGGCCATTCTTCACCTTCATTGCGTCCGGCGTGGGCTTTGAGATTTTCGGTGACCTGGGCCTTGCCGAGCAGGGCCGGGCGATTTTCACGCCGCCCGCGAATCTGCCGGATGGTGTGCCCTTCGACCCGATCGTTCTGGCTGAAGCCTCTCTTGACGATCTGTTCGGCGCCGGTGTCCTGGAAACCGATCCGGCATCCGTCGAACAGTCTCTCTCCGTCAGCCTGTTTAACCCGACCCAGGCGGTCCTCCCGGATGGCAGCCAGTTCCAGGTCTTCGATGTGGAGCTGGATTTCGTGGCCGGCACAACCGGCGATGACAGCCTGACCGTGACCGCCGGCGACGGTGCCGTCTTCGCGGGGGCCGGCGACGATGTGATCATCGGCAGCGACGGCGATGACATCATCAGCGGCGGCGACGGCGATGACGTGATCATCGGCCTCGGCGGCAATGACGAATTGAACGGTGGTTCGGGCGACGATGTCGTGACCGGCGGCGCGGGCGAAGACACCGCTTTCGACGGCGACGGCAGTGACGTGGTCGAGACCGGCTCCGGCGACGATATCCTGGTGTCTGGCACAGGGGACGACATCCTCGATGGCGGCACCGGGATCGACACCTTGGATCTGTCCGCCGCCATGGCGGGCGTGTTTGTCGATCTCGATGTCAACAGCTCCGACACGACGGGTACGCCGAGCACGGAAGGCACGGCCGCTGGTGCTCTGGGCAATGATGTCCTGCTGAACATCGACAATGTGATTGGCGGTTCCGGCGATGATGTTCTGTTCGGCAACAACGCGACGAACGTCATTCAGGGTGGTGCTGGCAACGACACCATCCATCCGTTCGGCGGCGTGGACGTCATCGACGGCGGCGAGGGTTTCGATCTGGCGCTGTTTGCCGCTGCCGGCATGGGCGTCGTGGCGGACCTGGCTGCCGGCACGGCCGGTCCCAACACCATCTTGAATTTCGAAGCCCTCGGCGGATCGGCCGTGGGTTCGGATATTCTGCTCGGCGATGCCGGCGACAACGATCTGATCGGCGGTGGCGGTGACGACACCTTGAACGGCCGCATGGGAGACGACATACTGATCGGGGATGCCGGGGCCGATACCTTTGTTCTGGACCGGGATTTCGGCACCGAGACCATCTTCATCGACGCTGCGGAAGACCGGCTCGATATCCGCGCTCCCGCGGCGGATGCGGTTGTCATCGCGGACGCGCTCGCCGACGGTGTGCTGAACACGGATGATGCGGTCTTGCTCGATCTCGAAGGTCTCATTGCGCCGGCCTTTGACAATTCCAGCGCGCTTCTGGTTGGCGCCAGCACGGCGTTCCTGATCGACACCAAGGAAATCGGTGCGGACCAGGTGGATCTGACACCGATCTTCGATCCCGTGTCCTATTGGCCGTCCACGGACGATGCCGGTGACGTCCTGACCGATGTGGTCGGCGGCTTCAACGGCGTGCTCGACGGCGCGGTGTTCACCGACGAAGGGCCCGTGGGTGCCGGACTCGAATTCGACGGGGTCGATGACTTCGTCACCGTCGACCACACGGGTGCCTTCGAACTGGAAAGCGGCGCGATCAGCGTTTGGTTCAAGTCCGATGTGCCCTTCGGCGAGACACAGGCGGTTGTGGCCAAGGATGCGGCTTTCTTCGGCGAGGGCGGCCATTTCAACCTGCAGGTCAATGCGGACAACTCCGTGTCCGTCCGACTGCAGAGCACGGATGAGAGCTTTGAAGTGACGGGCGGTCATGCAACGGCCGGCGCCTTCAACCATGCGGTCGTCAATTTCGGCGCCGATACGGGCCTCCAGCTCTTCGTCAATGGCGCCCTGATCGGGTCCGATGCCTTTGCCGGCGGGCTGACCGGCAACATGGAAGACTTCATCTTCGGCGCCAGCAACAAGGGCGTCGGCTTCACGCCGGAGAGCGGCCTGATCGACTTCTTCGACGGCGTGATCGACGAATTCGCCCTGTTTGACAGCGCTCTCAGCGAGGGCGAAGTGGCGCTCATCTTCGACACCGGCGCGTCCGGCGACAATCTGGTGGTGGACGCGGACAGCCTCGACTTCGTCTGATCCATCCGCCCACGGATGGTCCACAAGGGACTGAGATCAGCCCAGCAGGCCTTGCCTGCTGGGCTTTTTTGCGTCTTCGGCTTTTTTCATGGATCTCACGGTTTCATGGATCTCACGGTTTCATGGGTGCAACCGGCTCGCGCTCCACTGCTCGCTTTACCGGCGGCGATTGACGCGACCCGCGTCCTCGCTCACCCGTGGCCGGCGACGTGGCGCAGCCCCTCCACGGCAAGGTCGATCATCGGATCCGTGTCCTCGTCCCGCACCACCGCATAGATGGGGGTGTGAAACACTGGCGTATCGGTCACCCGGAAGAGGCGCCCCGCATCGATATGGGAACGGACGACCGGTTCCGGGAAGAAACCCGCGCCGCCCTCGGCCAGCACGAAATCAAGCGCGAAGGATCCGAGATTGGTCTGGATGCCCGGCAGGGCGATCTCGGGAAACCGGTCCAGATGGAAGCGGTAAAAGGCCGGGCCCCAATCCACGAAAATATAGCCGGGCTCGGTCAATCCCCGTCCGTCGCGTGCGGTTGACACCAGCACCAGCGTTTCGTCGAACAGCCGCTCGATCCGGAAGCCCCGCATCTGTTGGGGGTCGAACATCACGCCGATATCCAGCATGCCTTCGCCCAGATGCTGCATGAGCACGTCATTGCCATGGGCTTCCGTGCGCACGGCATAGGCGGGCCCGCGTTCGCGTATCCAGCCCAGCCAGCGCACCAGAAAATGGCGCCACAGGGAGTAGTGCCCGCCCAATCGGATCTGGCCTTCAAAGCCCTCGGGCAGGGCCACGTCCAACATGGCCTGGTCCCAGACCTGTTTCATGGCCTGGGCGTGGCGATGGAACGTGTGTCCTGCGGGCGTCAAGCGGGCCCCGCCGCGTCCCCTGGCGAAAAGGCGGCAGCCCAATTGGGTCTCCAGGGTCTGGATGCGCAGGCTCACAGCGGCCTGGGAGATCGCCAGGCCCTCCGCGGCGCGGCCGAAACTGCCGCTGGCCACCACCTCCAGAAAGGTGCGGGACAACAGTGTGTCGCTCGATGCATTGGGCGCCCGCCCGCTGGCCTTGCTCGGGCCCGTCGGCTGCCCGTCCGCCATGTCCTTGGACGTCATGGGGCTTTCTGGCATGACCGCCACGGTGCCTCAAGGAAAAGCGATGGCAATTTGGATGCAATCAGACACGCCGGTGCTTGACCGGACCAAACCCAAAATGTATCAGTATTTCTCATGACATAATTATCGCGATCAGGTTTCCTATTGGGGGTTCGGGTATGACCTTTCAGCCGTCGACGATGCAGGCTGCGCGCGCCGTGTTCGGGGACCTGACCAAGCGGATGCTGCCGCTTGACCGTTTGGATGCGGAACAGGACAGTCTTGCCCGGCGCTATGCCGCTGCGGCGCCCTATCCCCATATCGTGCTCGATGACTTTTTCGACGCCGGCATCCTGGATTGGGTACAGGACGATTTCCCGAAAACGAACGGTCGCGACTGGATCAGTTGGGACACGGAAAACGAGATCAAGCAGACGTCTCGCGGCATTGTCAGCCTTTCGCCCGTCACCCAACTGCTTTTCATGCAACTGTGCTCGGACCCCTTCATCCGCCGGCTCGAAGCCATCACGGGCCAAACGGGTCTGGTGTGGGACCCCATGTTCTGCGGCGCGGGCCTGCACGAATCCGTCCGCGGCGGCTGGCTGAACATGCATGCAGACTGGACGAAGCATCCCGAATTGCCCCTGGTGCGCCGGCTGAATCTTATCATTTATCTCAATCGGGACTGGGAAGCGGCCTGGAACGGAGCGCTGACCTTACGCGATCCCGACGGCGCGCAGCCCGATGCTCAGGTGACACCCGTGTTCAACCGTGCCGCCCTCTTTCCGACGACGGACAAAACCTTGCACGGTTTCCCCGAACCGCTTGAATGCCCCGCCGACCGCTCCCGCCGGTCAATCTCCGTCTATTACTGGAGTGCCGATCCCGAGGCGGTGAGCCAAGCGACTTATATCAAATGGCTGCCGTCCAATGGGGATACACGGTTGAAGGCGCTTGTGCGTTCCTTCGCGCCGCCGGTTCTGCTGCGCACCGCGGCCCGTTTGCGGTCTGCCTGATATCGCGGCCACCCACGGATGATGCGGGGACGGATCGCCCAGCCCCGCAGCTCAGCGGCCTCCTTCTCAATGCCCGTTGGTTTCGCCGGGACCGGAGATCAGCTTCCTCTCATCGGTTCTCTGGTCGATCCAGACCAGCATCACATAGACCGCACCCAGAGCAAAAACCGACGCGCCGAGACCGAGCAGAAAATCTCCTTGCGTCTTTTCGATATCGAGCACAATGAATTTGCGCACGGCTGCCAGGATCGCGATCAGCACGATGGTGCGCACCTGGATGAAGCCCTGGACGCCGATGGCCACCTGGGATAGGGAATGGTTGAATTCCAGGGCGATCAGAACCGTGAGAATCTGTTCGAAAATGCCCTGGAACTGGACATAGTCGAATTCGGCAAGGCCCCGCGCATACACTTCATAAAGGGAAATCGCCAGGTGCCCCCCGGCGATCACGATCACCCCGATCACGCCGAGGCTGAGCACAAAGGCAACGCCCCGTTCAAAAAAGCTGTAATAGGTACCGTCGAAAATCTGCTTCAGCATCGTTTCGCTCCCCACCTGTTTCGAAACATCCGTATCGTGCGTGCCGAACCGCACATGCCTGGGATCTGCGTGGACCGGTGCCCTGCTTCAGGAGCCGTGCCAAGCCTTGTCCCGGCCGTGTCGATGGGGCCATAGTGATGGGGTCCATGTGGCGAAATGACGTTATCCACAGGCGGTGGCCATGGTTTGGCTTTTTGAGATTTTTTTGATCGGGCATATCGTGGCGGGTGCGTTCGGGCTCCTGGTGTTCTGGCTGCCCGTCCTGTCCCGCAAGGGCGGGCGTTTGCATCGGCGCTGGGGCCGGTATTTCACCTACAGCATGCTGATCACGGGCACGCTGGCGGCAGGCATGGGGCTGACGACCCTGGTCGAACCCATGGCGACCCATCCCCATGTGGACGATCCCGACATCGCCAATCCGGCGACGATTCGGGGCCTGTTCGGATGGATGATGGTCTATCTCGCCATTCTCACGGTCAGCCTCGCCTGGCATGCCATCGAGACCATCCGCCACAAGAAGACCCGGGCCCGCACGGCGACACCCTTTGCCGTGGGGCTGCAATTCGTGGTCATGGGGCTCGCTGCCAATTGCGCCGTGCAGGGTCTGCTTCTCGGCCAGCCCATCATGGTGGGTATTTCAGCCGTCGGTCTCGCGTCCGGACCGCTCAATCTCTACTATATGTGGCGGGCCGCCCCACCGGCCCATTCCTATCTGATGGAGCATGTGCGCACGGGGATCGGGGCCGGTGTGTCCGTCTACACCGCATTCTTGGCCTTCGGGGCCGTGCGCCTGATGCCGTCGGAAGCCTTCAACCCGGTCATGTGGGCCGTGCCGACGGTGCTCGGGATCAGCCTGATCCTGTACCATTTCCGCAAGATCATCCTGGCCAGCCGTACCGGCCGCGCCGCCGCCGTCTGAGGATCCCATGAGCGGAAGCACTTTTGTCCTGGTGGAACTTCTGGCCGCATTCGGTCTGGTGATCGTCTTTTGCGTCTGGGAACTGCGCCGTCTGCACCAGGACAAGAAGCGGCGGGAGGCGGATCGCGCCCGTGCATCACGCCCCTCGGATCGGGACCCTTCCGCCCCGGACCCGTCGGACCCGTCCTGAGGATCGGCTGCGCCCTACCAGAGGGCGCGGGGCATGCGGAAGGGCAGGAGGGTGCGCACCCAGTGGGTGTCCAGCCGCTCGCAGCACAGACTCTCATGCATGGCGAGCAGGGGGCGGCCGAGGATCGATGTCTCCACCATGGAACGGGAATAGAACGGCGTGTCTTCGAGGGTGCGCCGCACCGTGGTCCGGGTCGGATCGTCTCCCCTTGTCTCCCGGGGCACGCGCCAGATGGGCGTGCGGGGCAGGGCGGCCCGGGCCGGAGAGGCAAAAGGCTCCACGCCCCCCTGGCCGTCGAAACGCAGGGCAAGATCCATGGTCGAGCCGTCCTTCCGGATGACGTCGTAGAGCACGGCCGCGCCGTCCTCGGCATCCGCACGTGACCAGGTCCAATATTCAAAGCCGTCCGCAATCGGCTCATCGCCGATATTCGTGTCGAAATAGCCCGAGCCGCTCCAGGACAGGGACGGATCGCTCAAGGCCACCTCCACGCGGGCCCGGGGCGCCAGGGGCGACCAGCGGTGGCGCCCGGCGCCGTCGATGGCGAAGGTCTCCCGGGTCAGCGCATCGGGGCGCAGGCGCACCTCGCCCTTGAGGGGCAGGGGGACTGGCGCGCCGGTCTCGTCGATCCGCACCGTGAGGGTATCCCCGTCCCAGGTCAGTCCGCTGGGGCCGATGGTCAGGTGCCGCGGACCCGTGTCCAGGCTGGTGCGCCGGCGTTCGGTCATGCACCAGCGCCCGCCCGGACTGTACAGGGCCACATTGAGGGCGCAGTGGTCCCGCGGATCACGCCGGCCGGCCCAGAAATAGTATGGGGAAAAGACGCTGCCGATAAAGGCGATGATTGTGATGCCGTGGCGTCCGTCCGCACTCAGACCGTCCAGATACCACCAGACATAGCCTCCCGGCGTCACCGTGACGTCGAAGCGAGGTCCTCCATCAGGGTGTGCGCCGCAAGCTGCCCCGACAGGGCCGCCATGGGCACGCCCGCCGAGGGGTGTGTGCTGCCCCCCGCCACGTAAAGACCCGGCAGGCGCGTGCGGGCCGTCGGTCGCAGGAAGGGGGCCCTCCACCCGTGGGAGGCCCGGCCGTATAGGGCGCCCCCCGTCGCCGGGAACATCCCGTTGAAGACCTGCGGCGTCGTCCTCACCGCGTTCTCCTCCGTCCGATGAATGCGCAGGCCGCACTGTTCCAGCCGTTTGAAGGTTTGACGTTCGCATGCGTCGATCTCCGCTTGGCTCAAGGGGTGCCGGTCGGCGGTGGCGGGGGCGTTGACGAGCACGAACAGGCGCTCGGCTCCGTCGGGGCGCTCCGTATCGGTATCATCGCGGTCCTGGGCGCAGACGTAAATGGTGGGGTCCTCGGGCAGCCGGTTCCGGTCGAACAGATCGTCGAATTCGGCCCGGTAGTTGTTCGAAAAGAAGACCGAGTGACGGATCAGCGGAAAACCCTCCGCGGGCGCCGTCATGCTCCAGGTGAGGGCGGAGAGGGAGCGGGCGGGCGCCGGCACCGGCGTTGTTGCGCCCTGGACGGCCGGTCCGAAACACCCTGCGCCGAGGGCGGAGGCATCGGCATTCACCAGGATCGCCTCGGCTTCCAGGCGCTCCCCATCGGCAAGGGTCACGGCGCCGATCCGCCCGCCGCTGCGCTCGATCGAGGCGACTTCCGCGTGGCATCGCATGACGGCGCCATGCCGGCTTGCGACGCGGGCCAGGGCTTCGGGGATCTTCTGCATGCCCCCGTCCACAAGCCACACGCCCATCTGCTCCACATGGGCGATGAGCATCAAGGTGGCCGGCGCGGCATAGGGGGAGGAGCCGTTGTAAGTGGAGTAGCGGCCGAACAGCTGGCGCAAACGCGGATCGGTAAAAAAGTCGCCAAGGGCACCCCATAGCTTGGTGTAGGGCTGGAGGTGCCACAGATCGCTGATGGCGTTCAGGCCACGCTGACGGATGGGGCGGAACATGCTGGGCTTGCGGGCCTTCAGGAACGGGTCTTCCAGGGTTTTGAAAATGCGTTCGGCGCTTTTGCAAAAATCGAGATAGCCCTTGCCATCCTTCGGACCGGCAAAGGCGGATATGGCGTCTGCGGATTCATCCTTGTCGGCGAACAGGTCGAGGGTCTGGTTCCCCTGCCAGGCGTGGCGCGCGAGGATGGACAGGGGTTTGAGGTCCAACTCCGCGTCGAGGGTGGCGCCGGCTTCGGAAAAGATCGCCTCGAAAATGGGACGCATGGTGAACACCGTGGGACCGGAATCCACAGGCTGTCCCCCCGCCACAACCTGTCGGATCTTGCCGCCCGGCGCGCCCGCCTTTTCCAGCACGGTCACCTCAAGGCCTTGGGCGGCAAGGATGGCCGCAGCGCTTAGGCCTCCGACACCGGCACCGACAATGATGACGCGGTCTGCCCCCATGGCGTGTTGCCTCCTCCTCATGGGCCGTCCAACGAATTTGACAGAAGCATATCGAGTGTCCATTTTAATTGACAGTCATCGTTGACAAGATAATTTGACACTTAAGGTCGCTGAGCGAGCACAAACACGCCGCGAGAACGCCGGAACAGCGAGGGGCGCCATGGACGGTCTGAAACGGATTAACGCAGCCCTCGAGACAGCACTGGCCTATACCAGTGTCAAGGATGCGCCGCCGAAACTGGCGTCCGCCCTGCGACATGCCGTGTTCCCCGGCGGCGCCCGGGTTCGCCCCCTTTTATGTCTGTCCGTGGCTCAGGCTTGCGGCGACGACACGCCGGACCTGTCCGAAGCGGCGGCCTGCGCCGTGGAGTTGCTCCACTGCGCGTCCCTCGTCCATGACGACCTGCCCTGTTTCGACGATGCCGATACGAGGCGCGGGCGTCCGTCCGTACACCGAGCCTATGGCGAGCCCCTGGCGGTTCTGGCCGGTGACGGGCTGATCGTGCTGGCTTTCGAGACCCTGGCCCGGGCCGGTGTCGCGGATCCCGCCCGCCTTGTGCCGCTGCTGCTCACCATCGGCGGTGCCGTGGGTATGCCCCATGGCATCACGGCCGGTCAGGCCTGGGAAAGCGAGCCCGACGTCAAACTCGAGACCTATCAGCGGGCCAAGACCGGCGCCCTGTTCGCGGCCGCGACCATGGTCGGTGCCGCGGCTGCCGGTGTGGATCCGGCGCCGTGGCGGACGCTGGGCGCGAAGATCGGCGAGGCCTACCAGGTGGCCGACGACATCCTCGAT
>JBHJGV010000030.1:0-6477 GCA_050331455.1 Alphaproteobacteria bacterium | reverse complement strand
CCCCATGATCAGCGTACGAAGTCAGCCTATATCTTTGGCGCCATCTGTCCAAAACGGGGCGTCGGGGCCGGTCTTGTGCTGCCCCGCTGTAACACCGCCATGATGCAGCTGCATCTGGACGAAATTGCCTATCATGTCGAGCCGGGAGCCCACGCGCTCCTGCTCCTTGATCAGGCCGGCTGGCATATGACCGAAAAGCTGAAGGTGCCCGAAAACATCACGCTTCTCCCTCTCCCGCCCCGCGCGCCCGAACTCAATCCCGTTGAGAACATCTGGCAGTTCATCAGGGAGAACTGGCTCTCCAACCGCGTCTTCACCTCAACCGAAGACATCATCGCCCTCAGCTGCGACGCCTGGAACAAGCTCACTGATCAGCCTTGGAGGATCATGTCCATCGGCCTACGAGAATGGGCCCATAGGTTCTGATCAAATGCGCTTGGTATTACACGTGCGCTGCGGAGATGGGCGTGTTTTATGTCATCAAAAAAAAGGGGCCCATGGCCGTCTTCACCCGCACCATTGGCAAGGCCCGGGCCGCAGGAACAATCAGCATGGTCAATCCGGGATACGCCTTGCACGCCAATGCGCAAGCGCCGGTCACGACGCTATAGTGAGCATCCGTACCCGGATAGATCGGGCTCAAGACACGACATGGCGGGTCATCCCGATCAGGCCGCGACCATGCGTTCGACTTCGTGCACAAGGTCACGCAGGTGGAAGGGCTTGGAGAGCACCTTTGCCTCTTTCGGCGCGTTATTGTCCGGATTGAGGGCCACGGCGGCGAAGCCGGTGATAAACATGATCTTCAGATTGGGATCGAGTTCCGCCGCCCGGCGCGCCAGTTCGATCCCGTCCATGACCGGCATCACGATATCGGTGAGCAGCAGGTCGTACATGGCCTGTTCGAGCGCTTCGAGCGCCTCGTCCCCCTGGCCGTAATCGGTCACCCAATGGCCGGCCTTTTCGAGGGCGGATTTCAAGAAACGCCGCATGGCGTCGTCGTCTTCAGCGAGCAGGATCTTTGCCATACTTCCCCACCTTGCGTGTCCCAATCGGCCGCGCCGCTTGAGCGCGTGTTCCATGCGGGCGCCCTGGCGCCCCTTCCGGATGCCCCCGTCCGCATGATCTGGCGAAAGGGCCGGACCGGTCGGCCTCACCGCGGCCATGGGCAGGCGGACGGGTCGGCCGGCATCGTCTCGATCTTTTCCAGTGCGCCAGGATGCCATGATTTTGCGTCTGGCAAGGCCGGATATCCGACCGTCCGTGTCGCAAAAACAGATCCCCGAACCCGGTGGGCCGCGGTGCCGGCCAGCCTTCTCACTGTCCAGTGAGCGCCAAAAAGGTAAAAACCGTTTGAAGATCAAGGGTCCTGTTGGCTCTAGCCCCCATGGGCCAGGCTGGCCCGGCGGCGCCGTCCGAGGCCCCATAAAGCGTGGTTGAACGCCCGCACCGCCGATGGTCCATTAGGACCAACGGCTTCGCCGAACGCTCCAACCGCCCACCGGGGCGGCCTGTGAACCGAGCATACCGCTGGGCGCGCATCACGCGGTGCCCGACGGCGCCCACGACGCCAAGTGAGTGGTTTCACCGCATGTCCAATGGCCTTGCCTCCGTCCGCACGACGCGCGCCGTGCACCGCCGCGAGCCCCCGATCCTCGGTCATGGCAAGAGCCGAACCGGCGAGGCCCCGGCGGAGCGGCGCTGGACGCCCACGGGTCTGCGTCTCCACGAGGAACGGTTCTTCTTTCCGGCCCCCGAACCGCCCGCAGGCTTCAACCCCATGGCCGATTTCGATCCGGTCGTCTCGGTCACCGGCACCCTCGCCAGCCCCTTCGTGTTCGCATCCCCCCATTCCGGCAGCACCTATCCCCAGGGCTTCGTGGACGCTTCGCGGCTCGACCCGGTCACCCTGCGCCAGTCCGAAGATGCGTTCGTCGACGGCCTGTTCGCCGCCACGCCGGCCTATGGCGCCCCACTGTTGAAGGCCCATTTCCCACGTGCCTTTCTGGACGTGAACCGGGAGCCCTGGGAACTCGACCCGGTGATGTTCGCCGATCCCCTGCCGCCCTGGTGCAACACGCGGTCCCTGAAGGTCGCCGCGGGCCTCGGCACCCTCGCCCGGGTCATCCGAGACGGCACCGATATCTATGGCGGGCCGCTGACCCTGGCCGAGGCGGAACACCGGATCTCGACTCTCTATGTGCCCTATCACCGCGCGCTCCAGGATTTGCTCGACCGGGCCCATTTCGATTTTGGCTGCGCCGTGTTGATCGATTGTCACTCCATGCCATCGGTGGGCGGACCGCTGGATCAGGACCGGGGCTTCAATCGCTGCGACTTCGTCCTGGGTGACCGCTACGGCACGGCCTGCTCGCCGATACTCACCCGGATCGCCGCCGAAACCCTTCGGTCCATGGGCTATCGGGTCGGGCGCAATGCGCCTTATGCAGGGGGGTTTTGCACCAGCCATTACGGCGCGCCGGCCCTCGGCCGCCATGCCCTGCAAATCGAAGTCAACCGCGCGCTTTACATGAACGAGACGAAGGTGCGGCCGGGACGCGGCTTCGGCGCCCTGGCCAGCGATCTGACCCGCCTGGTCGCCCGGCTCACCAGCATCCGGCCCGATATCCTGCGCAATCCCTAACCATTGTGTGCCGGGCCCATCGACAGGGCCGCCCGAGATGAATAAAAAAAAGGCCGCCCGAAGGCGGCCTTGAGTCTAGGGAGGAAACGCCCAAGAAGGGCTGTACACCATGGCGCAATGCCATAGTGCACTGCAACAAAGTGGCATCGGGCGCCGATCCGATCAAGTCTCTATTTGGGGTTGAGCCTTGCCATTTATGCATGGCACCCCTGCACAGCCGATTGTCGAATTGGCACACACGGGCCCGTCGGACGGGTTAAACCCCCGTCACGGCCAGACCCCATGTTTTCTTAATGCGAATCCTGGAGAGTAAAGGGCGTCTCAACGGGCTCCATGCTCCGGCCTCCCCGGCTGAAGATCACGGGGCGACCGCGCTGCGGGACGCGAGGTTAGTAAAATGCCGAACATTATGGCCGCAAGGTCATGGGGACAGACCCTCACCGCCTGCTTTTGCGCCATGGCGGCCGTCGTCGCGG
Source organism: Alphaproteobacteria bacterium (assembly GCA_050331455.1). GTDB lineage: Bacteria > Pseudomonadota > Alphaproteobacteria > JAJFIK01 > JAJFIK01 > CAYUYV01. The sequence continues at coordinate 3,357 of JBHJGV010000030.1, read as the reverse complement.
GTCCGGGCCTCTCCCAAGCATCGTCCGTCAAACGGGTTCTCGATCCCCAGTCACCGGATTGGTCCGTGTGCCGGGATGCGGCGCAGGACTTGACCTGGATGATGGATCTGCCCCCTCACATGCTGGCCGCGGTCTCGGTCACGGAAACGGGCATCGCCCCGGCGGGCCATGCCACCAAGAGCCCCTGGCCCTGGACCATCAATGTCGAGGGCCGGGGCACGCGCTATGCCAACAAGGCCGAAGCCGTCCTGGCGGCCCGCCGCCTGCGGGGCGAAGGCCATATGAGCATCGATGTGGGCTGCATGCAGGTGAACCTGAAATATCACCCGCGGGCGTTCACGAGCCTTGAAGAAGCCTTCGACCCCCTCGCCAACATGACCTATGCGGCCAAATTCCTGATCCGCCTGCAAAAGCGTTATGGCGATTGGGACGAGGCCGTACGCCGCTACCATTCCCACCGGCAGGTCCACAATCGCCGGTACGGCAAAAAGGTGGAAGTGGCCATGGCCGAAGAGCGCAAGCGTCTGCCGCTGGTCGTGGAGCGCCCGGCCCGGCCCGTCGCCCTCGCCAGCGTGATGCCCATCGCGGCCATTGCCGCAGCGCCGCCGGTGCCGATCCCCTTGATCCAGCAGGATCTGGCGGACCGCCTGCCGCCCGCGCCCCGGCGCCGGACGCCGGCCCTGAGCCTCGACCTGTCACGCCGCCTCGCCCGCGCAGCCCATTTTGAAAGGGGCGGGCCCCAAGCCATCAATTGGGAGCACATGACACGGGCGACCTTATCCGCCAGCAGTCTGGCCGCGCGCAGCCCGTCCGCTCTGGCGCACAACCAGCACTGACGACCGGCCTTCCGATCCCCCTCGCCTCCTCGGCCCACGTGTTCTTACCGGCGACAATCAACCGCGCGGTGACGTCGATTGGCGCCGTCCCTTCGATCCGGTCACAATGGGATGACGAGTGCCGCGGCCTTCGCCCGGCGTGGCCGGCATTGGCCGTGGTCGCACCGAAACGGTCCTGGACGACCAGGCCTCGGCATGGAAAGGACAAGTCCTTGGCGATGATGAGACGGCGGACGCAGCGGGGCGCACCGGCCGCCGGGGGAATACCATGACCTCAGATCCCCTGGGCGCGGGCGATGACCGCACCGGGACGGGCGCGGACGGACCGGATGAAAACAGTCCGGACCCGGAACGGCAGAAATGGTACAAGCGGGTCGGGAACCGCCTGCGTGTCCTGCGCCGCAGGCCCGCCAAACTCGATCCCGCTCCGCCAAACCCCTATTCCGGCCTGCGCATCATGATCGTCACCGACGCCTGGGCTCCCCAGGTCAACGGGGTCGTGCGCACGCTCGAAGCCCTGAAGGACCATCTGGAGCGGATGGGCAACGAGGTGGCGGTCATCGCACCCACCATGTTTCGGACCGTCGCCCTGCCGACCTATCAGGAAATCCGTCTCGCGCTGTGGGCCAACCGGCCCGTGGCCCGAATGATCAACGATATGCGGCCCCACGCCATCCATATTGCGACGGAGGGACCGCTGGGCCTGGCCGCCCGGCGGTTCTGTCTGCGCCGGGATCATCCGTTCACCACATCCTTGCATACCCGGTTCCCCGAATATGTTCATGCCCGCACCGGCTTTCCCATTTCCTGGGGCTACTGGTTCTTGCGCATGTTCCACAAACCCGCTTCCGCCGTCATGGTGGCCGCGCCCAGCGTGCGCGACGAGATGGAAACCCGGGGCTTTCGGAATCTGCGCCTGTGGTCCCGCGGCGTGGATACGGAAAAGTTCAGGCCCCTGGCGGCGGGGCGGGACGACGTCCTGCCCTATCCACGGCCCATCTGGCTGTCCGTGGGCCGGATCGCCGTGGAAAAAAACATCGAAGCCTTTCTCCGTCTGGATCTGCCCGGCACGAAAGTGGTGGTGGGCGACGGTCCATTGAAAGCGTCGGTCGAGACCCTTTACCCGGATACAGTCTTTCTTGGCGCCCGCTTCGGGGACGATCTGGCCCGGATCTACGGCGCCAGCGACGTCTTCGTGTTTCCAAGCCGAACGGACACATTTGGCCTGGTCAATGTGGAGGCGCTCGCCTGCGGAACGCCGGTTGCCGCCTATCCGGTCCACGGACCCAAGGACATCATCACCGTACCGAATGTCGGCTCGCTGGACGAAGACCTGGCGACGGCATGCCATGAGGCGTTGACCCGGACCTCCCGGACGGCGGCCCGCGACCATGCGCTCAGTTTCAGTTGGGAAGCCTGCACCCGGCAATTCCTCGTCAATCTCGATCTTCCAGGATTCGACGAAGCCTATTGGGCGGAAAGCGCGAAACTGCCTGACTGATCCCGATTGGATCGCTGGCGCAGGGCGATCAAGATCATGTGAGGCACTGTCAGCGCACTGAGCCCCTGGAACATAACAATGGTGGTGGCCTCCCCCAAAGAGACGACACTCGTCGTGTCGCCGGCCATCCGGGCGATGAGCAATGCAGCCGTGCCCAGGACCGCCACGGTGGCCAACCCGGTGAGCGTGTAGAATATCCACGCATCGCGGTGCCCGCCGGTCATCAGGACCCTGTGGACCCGAAAGGCATGGCGGACGCTGTGGATCGCCGCAAAATAGACGGCGAATGCCAGAAGCGGCGGCAGGGCCACAAAAAGCAGTACGACGGCGCTCACTTCCGCCAGCGCTGTAAGCGTCATCCGGCGCACCCGCAGGATGGCGAGCACGGCACACAGTCCGCACCCCACAGATCCGAACTGTGCCACATAATCGGCGCGAAGCGTTGCGGGCTGGACGAGCCATTGGAAGATTTCGGCCGTCTGTCCGGTCCAGACCAGGGATGGCACGGCAATGGGCAGGAGCCCGAACAACAGAGTGTCGGCGGGGCCGGGCTGTTCGAAATGGGCGTGGGCATCTTCCTGGCCAAAGTGCCAGATCGACAGGGCAAGGAATATTATAAGGGCGGCCTGCGGCACCGTCTGCCACACAATCAAGACCGCGGCGGCGGCGGCCAGATAGAATCCAAAAAAGGGAACAACCCAACCCGGTCCGCTGCGCCGTTTGAACAGCGCCCGTCCCAGGGGCAGGTCGGCGGCCCCATGGGGCAATCCGACAAGGCCAACAAGTCCGGCGGCGATGGTCAGGACCAGCATTGGCGGTACGGGTCCTGTGACGGTCCAAAGCATAATGGCCGTACACACCACACCGGGGGTCCACAGGGCTCCCGGATCGCTCCGGATCCCACCCATCGCTGAGGTTAAACCGCGGAGAGGTGGGGGGGGGGGGCGGCCCGCCCGCCCCCCCCCACGGTGGGGGGTTGGGCACGCCCCCCCCCACACGCCCCGGCGCCGCCCCCCCAGC
>JBHJGV010000029.1:0-115075 GCA_050331455.1 Alphaproteobacteria bacterium | reverse complement strand
AGAACGACGAGTGGGCCGTAACCCGGCGCTACATGTCCCTGGAAAGCCTCGCCAAAATCGGCGATGCTCAAACCCTCAGCCTTCCAAAAGCGGATCGCTGAACAAAAACGCCGCAGCCTCAAAGGCGAACGCGTCCTACACTACGTCCGGGGGCACTACCTTGAAACGCGGGACCATCGTGCCACCTGGGAACAGCCCTGGGGCGAGCGGCGGCTGATGGAGGACGCCTATCAGGAACTCCGCGCCACCTTCGCCTCCACCGAGGGGCCAGAGCGGGCCTTCACGGTGGTGTTCCGCGTGTTCAACGACGGCGTTGCCTTCCGCTATGAGGTGGGTAAGGCGGCCAGCATTGACGGCCCGGCGGTGATTGTTGATGAGTTGACGGAGTTTCGGGTCGGGGCGGAAGCAACGGCCTGGTGGATCCCGGCGCGTCTCGGCAATCGCTACGAATATCTCTACCGGGAAACGCCGATGGCGGACGTTGTGATGGCCCACACGCCAATGACCCTGCAAGATACGGCGGGCGTCCATCTCAGCATCCATGAAGCGGCGCTGGTCGATTATGCCGGCATGTCGCTGCGTCAGACCCGGCCCGGCGTGTTCGAGGCTGATCTGGCCCCCCTGTTCGACGGTGGAAAAGTGCGGGTGGACGGACCCTTCAAGACGCCCTGGCGAACCATCCAGATCGCTGCCGATGCAGCGGGCCTGATCAATTCGAACCTGATTCTCAATTTGAACGAACCCAATGTCCTTGGGGATGTCTCATGGGTCGAGCCCGGAAAATATGTGGGCATCTGGTGGGCCATGCATATCCGGGACTGTGAATGGGGCAGCATCGTCAAACATTGCGCGACGACGGAGGACGCCAAACGCTATATTGATTTTGCCGCCGAGCACGGTTTCGCCGGTGTGCTGATCGAGGGCTGGAATATCGGTTGGGACGGAAACTGGTTCGACAATGGCGACGTGTTCTCGTTCACGAAAGCCTATCCCGATTTCGACATCGAAGCCGTCGCGGCCTATGCCCTGCAAAAAGATGTGCGCCTGATTGGCCACCACGAGACGTCCGGGAACATCACAAATTACGAAAATCAGCTCGGCGACGCGTTCGATCTCTATGAGCGGCTGGGCGTGCGCCAAGTCAAGACCGGCTATGTGGCCGATGCGGGCGATGTGAAACGGGTAGGAGCGGATGGTATCCCCCGCTACGAGTACCATGACGGCCAGGTGCTCGTGAACCACCACATCCATGTCCTGCGGGAGGCGGCAACCCGGAAGATCAGTATCAACACCCATGAGCCTGTCAAAGACACGGGGCTGCGCCGAACCTATCCCAACTGGCTGTCCCGGGAAGGGGCGCGGGGCCAGGAATACAATGCCTGGGGGGTGCCGCCCAATCCGCCGGCCCACACGGCTGTTCTGCCCTTTACGCGCATGCTCTCCGGACCGATGGATTTTACGCCCGGGATCTTCAATATGCGCCCCAATGAGCGGGCGCCCATCGAGCCCCAATTGATGCGCAACGATCCGCGCAGCCGTATTCAGACCACGCTGGCCAAACAGCTCGCCCTTTATGTAGTGCTCTACAGCCCCATTCAGATGGCTGCCGATTTGCCGGAACACTACGAGGCCCGCCCGACGGCCTTCCAGTTCATCAAAGACGTGCCCGTGGACTGGGAAGAGAGCCGAGCCCTCGATGGGGCCATCGGCGACTATGTCGTCATTGTACGGAAGGAGAGGGACGGAGCCGACTGGTATCTTGGTGCCCTGACCAATGAGGATGCCCGGACCCTGACCATTTCCCTCGACTTTCTGGACAAGGGGCAAACCTTCACGGCCGAGATCTACCGGGATGGGGAGGGGGCCCACTTTGATGCGAACCCCTATCCCATCGCCATTGAACGCCGGCCGGGGCTTGGCGGCGAAAGCCGGCTGACCCTGCCGTTGGCGCCGGGCGGCGGCGCGGCCATTCGCTTTCGGGCGGACACGCCGTGAGGGCCGGTGAGGCGGAGCTTTTCGCCTCGCAAATCCGTCAGGACACGGATGCACGGACCATGCCATCCTTGGGCTGAGTATCCGGCATGGCGGAGAGCCCCAGAGCCTCCGCCACCAGATCCGCGACGGCGGGGGAGGCCGTGAGGCCGGGCGATTCTATGCCGAACAGGTTCACAAGGCCCGGCAGTCCGTGGACGGCCGGGCCGTCGATCCGGAAATCGGCGGCCGGCTCCCCGGGCGCCTGGATCTTGGGGCGGATGCCGGCATAGTCCGGCTGGAGTGCCCCGTCGGGCAGGTCCGGAAAGTATCGGCGGATCGCATCGTAGAACACCGCGCCGCGTTCCGGCGCCACGGAATATCTCTCCTCCTCGATCCATTCGTGGTCGGGCCCGAATTTGCACCGCCCGCTTAGATCGATGGTCAGGTGAATGCCGAGACTCTCGGGCCGCGGCGCAGGATAGATCAGCCGGCTGAAAGGCGCCCGGCCGGTCATGGAGAAATAACAGCCCCGTGAAAGATACCGGGTCGGGATATGCTCCGACTCAAGACCGTCGATCCGTCCGGCCACTGCCTGGGCGCCGAGCCCGGCGGCATTGACGACCGTCCCCACGCCGATCTCCGCTGTCTCTCCCGCCGCATCCCGGGCCGTGACCTGGAAACCGCCGCCGCTCAGGGGGCGGATGGCCTCGACCCGCGTATGAAATGCGAAGGCGCCCCCGGCCGCTTCCGTGTCCCCCTGGAGGCAGACCATCAGGGTGTGGCTGTCGATAATCCCGGTGGACGGCGACCAAACGGCCCCGACACAGGACAGCGCCGGTTCCATGGCCAGGGCCTCTTCGCGCGAGAGCAACTCCAGATCGGTCACCCCGTTGCGTGCCGCCTTGTCCATGATGCCGCGCAGGGCCTCGATCTCCCGGTCCTCGCTGGCTACGATCAATTTGCCGGTGTTCCGGTGGGGGATGCCGCGTTCGGCGCAATAGCCATAAAGCCAATGCTTTCCCGCCACACAGCAGCGCGCTTTCAGGCTATTCTCCGGGTAATAAATGCCGGCATGGATGACTTCGCTGTTGCGCGAACTTGTTTCCCAGCCAATGCCCGGATGCCCCTCAACGACCAGCACGCTGCGGCCGGTCAAGGCGAGGCGCCGTGCCGTCGCCAGACCGACAACGCCGGCGCCAACGATCAGGATGTCGAAATCGTGGATCATGCCCCGTACCCCCGAACGATCAGTATGCCCATGTCCTGCCGGACATCCGTGTCCCGCCGGATATCCCTACTCTACCGGCGACCGGGCCCGCTGCGGCCACGGACTTTTGCCGCGGACCCATATTGCCTTTGCCCCGAATCGACGCATCGTGGGAGGTGGCCGGGGACTGTTGCGGCACCCGGGTCGGCCACGCCGATCCGTGCATGCCGCAGGTCATAGCATATCCCCGCTCCAGGGCGCATGGGGCGCCGTGGGCAGCCCGTTCGGGCCGGCCGTTTCCGGAAAGGGCGGGCACCCCGCCGCTCCGGCCTTGAGCGTCCGGACCATATGACCCGGACGGTGTAACGGACGGGTTGTCACCCGCTCCCGCGTCGGTTTTTCTCAAGTTAGCGTAACGTCGTCTTCATTCGAGGAGAGATCGCGTCGTGAAGGGGCATCCAGAGGCGACTGCCGACATTGAAACGCGGCCCAGAAAGCGTGGGGCCCACGTCATCACCCTTGGCAACGAAAAGGGGGGATCGGGCAAATCCACCACGGCCATGCATGTCATGGTGGCCCTCATGCGGATGAACCGGACCGTGGGAGCGATCGATCTTGACGGCCGCCAGAGGACCTTGAGCCGGTACATCGAAAACCGGGAGGACTGGGCCTCGTCCCGGGGCATCCGCCTGCCCATGCCGCGCCATTATGTCATCGAACGCTCCCTGGAGCAGGATCGGCAGAGCGCCACGGACGAAGACCGGGCCAATTTCGAGCGCGTGCTCACCACCCTGAGGGCCGCCTGCGATTTCGTGCTCATCGACAGTCCGGGGACGGACACCTATCTCTCGCGCCTCGGCCACGCGGTCGCAGACACCCTGATCACGCCCATGAATGACAGCTTCGTGGATTTCGACCTGCTTGCGCGGATCGATCCGGACACGATGAAGGTGCTCGGCCCCAGCCTGTATAGCGAAATGGTCTGGGAAAGCCGGAAGATCCGGATGCAAACCTCCCGCACGCCCATCGACTGGGTGGTGATGCGCAACCGGATCTCGACTCTGGATGCTCGAAACAAGCGGCGCGTGGGTCAGGTGCTGGACGCCTTGAGCACGCGCATCGGCTTTCGGATCGCGCCGGGTTTTTGCGAGCGGGTGATCTACCGGGAAATGTTCCCCATGGGTCTCACGCTGCTCGACCTGCACGAGCCGAATGCAGAATTGCGCATGACCATGAGCCATGTGGCGGCCCGCCAGGAAGTGCGGGAGATGATGGCGACACTGAAGCTGCCTGGCCTTGACCACGCCATCGCGGCACTGTGAAGACGCAGCCGGCTTGTCCGGCACCGGCCGTTCCTTTCAGCGCAGAAGCCGTCCCTTTCAGCGGAGAAGAAGTCAGTTGGGGCGGATCGCCCGGTCCCAGGCGTTGTCTTCCACGGCAAAACAGTCCATGCCCTTGGCCTCCAGAAGGCCGCACGCTTCTTCCGCGTCCTGTGCGCTGAAGGGGCCGAACCGGGCCCGGAAGATCGGGCCACTCTCCGTATCGCTCTGAACGATGGCCGCATTGTCCTGCTTGAGCACGGCAGGAACGACGGCCATGGCGTTCTCCAAATAGCGTGTGGCGGTGGAGAGGCGCAGGAAGGCCCCGACCTGGATGCCGATCTGGGCCGGGCCCCGCCGGCCCGCGGCACGGGCGGCCAGTTCGGCCAGTTCTTCGAAATGGGCGCTTGGCCGCCCATCCCCTTCACCCATCACCCCCTCATCGGCCAGGCTGGCGGCCAGGCTGGCAGCCATGTCCGCGTCCGTCAGGGCGGCGACCGCGGTGGCGGCGTCTTCGTCCTTGCCAATATCGTCGGTGATCCCGTTCTCGTCCGTCAGGTCGGGCGCCCTCTCGGGATCGTCCTCGCCGGTCCGGGTTCTCAGGGCCACGGGAAATGTGAGGGCGCGGGAGATTTCCCGGCCGATGGCATCGACCTCGCCCATGGTGTCATCGCCCATGGTGTCATCGCCCGTGGTGTCGTTGTTACCGGATGGTGTAGAGGTGTTATCGGCGCTACGGGGCGCGGGCAGAACGTCGAGGGTCAGGCTGCTGCCGGCCGGGTTTTCTGAAAGGTCCGCATCATTCGCGGCAAACACCATGGGCGTCGGGACGGCGCCGGCGTCATCCGGACCGTCGTCCTGATCGGGCATGGGCGCGGAAAGGGGAAGGGGCGCTGGAAAGGGAAGGGGCGCATCGGCAGCCGCGACCTGGACACTTTGCGAGCGTTCCGAGGCGGAACCCGGGCGCAGGACCGGGGTGGGCAGGCTGGCAAGGCGGCGGGCTTTGTATTTCGGGTTGGCGGCGATGCGGCGATAATTCAGGTCGAGGATCCGGGCCATGTCCTTGTCGCGGCGGGAGGCCGTGCGCCCGCCCATGACCACGGCCACAACCCGGACGCCATGGCGCCTCGCACTGGTCATGAGGTTAAAGCCCGAGGCACGAGTGTAACCGGTCTTCATCCCGTCCGCGCCGTCATAGGACGTGAGCACGTGATTGTGCGTCCGCCAGGTCCGTCCGCCCCAGGAGAACTTCGTCTCCTTGAAGTAGTCCATGAATTGGGGGAAGTCCTTGCGGATACGCTGGCACAGAATGGCCATGTCCCGGGCCGTGGTGACCTGGCTGCGATTGGGCAGGCCGGACGCATTGCGAAAGCGGGTCTTTTTCATGCCCAGCGCCTTGGCGCGTTTGTTCATTCGCTGGGCGAATTTGCGTTCGGTGCCCGCGATATTCTCGGCGACCACCACAGCGACGTCATTGGCCGAGCGGACCACCAAAGCTTTGATGGCATCGCGCACCTTTATGCGCTGACCTGCGCGGATCCCGAGTTTGGACGGTGGTTGGCCCGCAGCCCGTTTCGAGGCCTTGAAAGAATCGGTGAGTTTGAGCCTCTGGGCCGTGACTTCCTCGAACAGAAGATAAAGCGTCATGACCTTGGTGAGGGACGCCGGGTGGCGCAGAAGATCCGCGGACCGGGAGTAGAGGACCTCACCGGTCAATTCATCCATGACGATGGAGGCATATTTGCTGTTGGCGAGAGCAACGCCGCCGGTGCCTTCGATCGACAGCAGGACACCGCCCGCGGATAGAACCAAAATAAGGACCGCCCTGGTGGCGAGACGCCATGCCCAATCCGTAACGGTGACGAGACCGGCCCCGCGCCTAAACCACATGCCACACACCCGCTTGCCGACGAAATTCGGAAAATCTGTCCCAACGGTCATCCGGAGATCACACTGTCACCACGATCCGACTCACAACGTAGCAAATCCGACCCGGAGCTGCACAGTCCCCCTCCTGCGCGATCGCTTTGCGATATTGTAATGTCGCCTGGTGGTCATGGCCATCGCCTTTTGGCGAGCGTGTTGAAGACATCAACTCACCCAGCGTATCACGGCTGACACCCTGTCTGTGAAACAGGCTCAGTAATCTGGGTACCCGTCTCTCGTTACCCTGCGGTTAACGAACTTCCTTTACGTCCGAGACTGGGACATGGGGCGGCCTGAGTCGGGTCCTCCAGCCCAGCCGTGCCGCCATGCTCCGGCCATGCTGCGCTGCACCATGCGGCGGGGCCCGGCGGCGTCCTATCCTGCCCTCCCTGCGCCATGCGCCAACCACGGAGCGAGCCCTGTGACCAAGACCCGAACGGCCCAGCCCAATGGAACGGCCACGCCTTCCGAGGCCATCCTTGCCGGAGCCGACTTTTTCCGCGACCAACTGGAGAAGACCATGACGAATTACAGCACCTATACGACCCTCACGAAAGAGGCCATGGACGCGTGGATCCAGTCTGCCGCGGCGGCGCGCAAGGGCTTCCACGCCATCAGCAGCGAGCATCTCGTGTTTGTGCGCCAGTCGGTCGACGAAGCGGTGACGGCTTTGAAAGCGACCGTGGCCGCCAAGAGTGTCGAGGATTATGTCGCGCTCCAGTCGGACTTTGCCCGCACAGCGCTCGACAGCTGCGTCAACCAGTCGTCCAAGGTCGGCGAGGTGATGGCCGACACGCTCCACGAAGTCTGGGAGCCTTTCCAAGGACCGTTCCGTAATGCCGTGGAAAACGCCTCGGAAAAGCTGGTTGCCTGAAGGCCGATGGCCCTTGGGGCGGCCCGTGGGCGCGGGAGCCGTATTCGGCGGACCGCGCTCGACATGCGGGCTGTCCCACCGTCCTTGCCGAAGGCCTCACAGTGGCCACGAAGGCTTGGCACACGGCACGGGACGACGAGGTGGCCCCGCTTGCGCTGTGGCTGTCGTGTGGACTGGGTCGCAGGCCGGTGTCTTGGTAACGAGCCGATCCGGCCTTAAGTTAAGGAACGAGAGTTTTTATTAACGGAGCGGTCACAAATCCCATGGTGCAACCGCTCCCCTAAACATTGCACCGTCGGACCCGATCGGCGCGGGGCCGGATAGACCGGGCGCGGAAGGCCGAGCGCGCGAACGACGAAGAGACGAAAGGGGCCTCACGATGAACGGGGACTGGGGGAGCGTGCGGGCGCAAAACCGTTGGGACGAGGACGACGGCGCGGAAGGCGGACCGTCCACCGGCCTGATCACCCGGACCAAGCCAAAAACCAAGAAGCCATCGCTTTACAAGGTCATTTTGCTCAACGACGATTACACACCCATGGAATTCGTCGTGTACGTGCTCGAAAGCGTCTTCAGCAAGAACCACGAGGATGCCACCCGGATCATGCTTGAGGTGCATCAAAACGGCCTCGGCATTTGTGGGATCTACACATACGAAGTGGCGGAAACGAAGGTTACCAAGGTCATGGAACTGGCACGGCGCCATCAACATCCCCTGCAATGCACCATGGAAAAGGAGTAGCGCGTGCCTTCATTCTCCTCGAGCCTCGAGAAAGCGCTGCACCGGGCCCTCGCCTATGCCACGGAACGTCAGCAGGAATACGCCACTCTCGAACATCTCCTCCTGGCCCTGATCGATGACAAGGATGCCGCCACGGTTATGCGGGCCTGCAATGTCGATCTGACCATTCTGCGCCAGAACCTGATCGCCTTCATCGATAACGACCTTGCCGGCCAGATTACGAGCGACACGGAGGATGCCAAGCCGACCGCCGGCTTCCAGCGCGTGATCCAGCGCGCCGTCATCCATGTGCAGCAGTCCGGGCGCGATGAAGTGACCGGCGCCAATGTTCTGGTCGCGATCTTCAACGAACGCGAGAGCCACGCCGCTTATCTGCTGCAAGAACAGGAAATGACCCGCTACGACGCGGTCAGTTTCATCAGCCACGGCATCGCGAAACGCGCCGGCCTGTCCGAAAGCCGCAGCCCGCGGGGCGCGGATGAGGAAGACGGCGAGGACGCGAATGTCAAACGCGGCAGCGAGGCCCTCGAAGCCTACTGCGTCAATCTCAACGACAAAGCGCGAGACGGCCGGATCGACCCGTTGATCGGACGCGGCGCTGAAGTCGAGCGCATGATTCAGATCCTGTGCCGACGCTCCAAGAACAACCCCTTGCTCGTCGGCGACCCGGGCGTGGGCAAGACCGCGATCGTCGAAGGCCTGGCCCGGATGATCGTCAAAGGCGAGGTGCCGGAGGTTCTGGTCGAAGCGACGATCTTCTCCCTGGACATGGGCTCTTTGTTGGCGGGGACGCGGTATCGCGGCGATTTCGAGGAACGCCTCAAATCAGTGATCAAGGAACTGGAGAATTTCGAGCACTCCGTCCTGTTTATCGACGAGATCCACACCGTGATCGGCGCCGGCGCGACCAGCGGCGGGGCCATGGACGCTTCGAATCTGCTGAAGCCGGCCCTCGCAAATGGCAGTCTGCGCTGTATCGGCTCCACCACGTACAAGGAATATCGCCAGCACTTCGAGAAGGACCGGGCCCTGGTGCGCCGGTTCCAGAAGATCGACGTCAACGAGCCCACGCTGGCGGACAGCATCGAGATCCTTAAGGGGCTGAAACCCTGCTTCGAGGAATACCACGATCTGACCTATACGAACGAAGCGATCAAGACGGCGGTGGAACTGTCCGCGCGCTACATCAATGACCGCAAGCTGCCGGACAAGGCCATCGACGTGATCGACGAGGCCGGCGCGGCCCAGATGCTGCTGCCCAAGGACGACCGTTCGGACACGGTGGATGTGCCCGAAATCGAGATCGTGATCTCGAAAATGGCCCGCATCCCGCCGAAGACGGTGTCCCGCTCGGAAACCGAATTGCTGCGCGATCTGGAAGTGAACCTGAAACGGGTCGTGTTCGGGCAGGACACCGCCATCGAGCAACTCTCCAGTGCCATGAAAATGGCCCGTGCCGGCCTGCGGGATCCCGAAAAGCCGATCGGTTCGTTCCTGTTCTCCGGACCTACGGGCGTGGGCAAGACCGAGGTGGCGCGCCAGCTTGCCTCCACCCTCGGGATGGAACTCCTGCGCTTTGACATGTCCGAATATATGGAACGGCACACAGTATCCCGCTTGATTGGTGCGCCGCCGGGCTATGTGGGCTTCGACCAGGGTGGTCTGCTCACGGACGGAGTGGATAAGAACCCGAGCGTCGTCCTGCTCCTCGACGAAATCGAAAAGGCGCACCCGGACCTTTTCAACATTCTTCTGCAGGTCATGGATCACGGCAAGCTGACTGATCACAACGGCAAGCAGATCGATTTCCGTAACGTGATCCTGATCATGACCACCAATGCGGGCGCCTCCGACATGCAGCGTGAAAGCATCGGGTTCGGCCGGGGCCGGCGGGAAGGCGAGGATACCGAGGCGATCAATCGTCTGTTCACGCCGGAATTCCGCAATCGTCTGGACGCCATCATCGGCTTCAGCGCGCTTCCCCACAATGTGGTGCGCCATGTTGCTCAGAAGTTCGTGCTTCAGCTCGAGGCCCAGCTCCAGGATCGCAACGTAACCTTCGAGCTCACGGACGCCGCCATCGACTGGCTGGTGGAGCGGGGCTATGACGACCGCATGGGCGCGCGGCCCATGGCGCGGATCCTCCAGGACCATGTCAAACGTCCGCTGGCCGACGAACTGCTGTTCGGCAAACTCACCCGGGGCGGCACCGTCATTGTCAGTGTGGACGGAGATGCGGAGGAGAAGACGCTGGCGTTCGAAATCATCGAAGCGCCGGAGCCGCCGGACAAAGGCGATGATGGGGATGCCAATGGCGGGGAAGGCAGCGATCCGGACGATTCCGGCGGCAACAAGGTGCCGGAACTGGCCAAATAGACCGTACCCTAAGGATCTGGGCCCTAGGGATCTGGGCCCCAAGGATCCGGCCCCGGCCGTCGTTCGGGGACTTGCCGTAATGATCGTGGCCCTCGGCCTTGCTGCCTGTGGCGGTGGCGGGGCGCTCGAATCGCGGGCCGTGCTCGCCGATGACGCCCGAGCCGAACTCGTCGGTGCCGAGGCATCGACGGACGACACGCCGGCGGCGGTCATGCGCGCGGCGCGGGACAAGGTGCCGGACCGGGTGTTGGGCGCCGGCGATCTCGACGATTATCTCTTCCAGTCTGCCGAAGCGGCGCTCAAGGCCGATGCCAATGCCTTCGGTCCCTGCCTGGAGCGCCGGATCCTGCGCCGAAGCCCCGATTTTGAGCGTGTCAAAGGCAACGACCTTTCCGTGCTGCTGCGCACGGGAGCTCAGGCGGCATGGACCACCGCCGTCACGGTCGGCGGCTGCGCAGCGCCGCGCCGTCAAAATCTGTTGATCATCACCTATGCCGATCAGCCGACGGCCTTCCTGCCCCTCTTGCCCGGCGATACCCTGGCGGGACCCACGCAGGGGCGGCAGGCGACTCGTATCGCCTTCAAGGCCGTGGAGGACGCCTCGGAAAATCAGTGTTTCGGGCGCGGCACCATCCGTGTGCGCACCACCCGCCAGGTCACGCCCGATCCCCAGACACCGGACCTCCCCGGCCGGAGGGAAGACTGGGTGGTTCATTTCTGCGGCACCGATTACCGGGTTCCGTTGACCTTCACCGGCCCGGGACAGGCAGAGGGCCCGGCCGTCGCGGCCCTCTCCGTGGAGGAAGAAGACCTGGATTGGCCTTTGCCTTGACCGGCGGCCGGCTTCGCGCCCCGGTGTGTTCCAGGATAGCACCGGCAAGGACTGTTGTGCCGGCGACATATCCTGCGGCGGCCTTCCGGGATTGCGAAAGCGACACGGTCCCTTTACAGCCTTGGGCCTGGTGGTCGTGCCCCTGCTCGCGGCCAGGGCCGACATGCCCCCACGCGCTCCGGTCCCTTCAAGAGCGCCCCCGGTCCTGTTCCCCAAGAGGTCTGTCGTGAAACGGTTTTTCCCCCGCCTGGCCGGCGTTGTCGCGTGCCTGTTCGTTCTCGTTGCGCTGCCCGCCGCTGCCACCCCAGCTGCCGCCCAGGCGGTTGTCACCAAGACGGCCAAGGAGCTGGAGCCCGTGATCGACGGGGGAACGAAATCCCTCAATGCGGTCGAGACCCTGTTCGAGAACGGCGGCGCGCCGAAGATCAATATCGCCGAGACGCGGGCCACGCTTGGGTCCATCAGTGAAAAGATCAACGCGGCGAGCCCCACCCTCACGGCCCTGCGCCAGACGGTCTCCGACCAGCTTGCCGCGCTCGGGCCTGTGCCGGCGGAAGGCCAGGCCCCGGAACCGGAGGAGATCGCAACAGAGCGCAAGCAGCTCAATGAGCGGCTGGTGCGGATCGAGGGCCTTATCAAGCGCATCGAAGTGCTCAATGCCCAGATCCTGCTGCTGAACTCCCGCCTCACGGCCCTGTCCCGGTCCCGCTTTCTGGACAGTGTGTTCGATCGTGGACCCTGGCCCCTCTCGCCGACGGTCTGGGCAGATGCGGGCAAGAGCCTGCAAAAGGCCGCCGACGAGACCCGCGCGGCCGTGACGGCCTGGTATGCGCAGCGCCAAGAAAAAGGCCGCGGGGTTCTCGCCCTGTCCCTGCTTGCCGGCGGGCTTGCGCTTGTTGCCCTGTTCACGCTCGTCTTCCGGGCGGGGGTGAACAAGCAAATCATCGCGCTGGCCATTGAGCGGCGAAAGCATCGAGTCTGGATCTATGGCGCTGCCCTGTTGCGCTTTTTCAACGGTCTGTTCTGGGTGACGACAAGCGGCGCGGTGCTCTATTCCATCGCCGAATTCCAGGGGCTGATTTCGATTGAGACGCGGAACATCGCATTGGCGGTTATCGAGGCCCTGCTGATCATTTTTGTCGGCCGGGAAATAGCCAAGGCGGCATTCTCACCCAAGCGCGCCTTCATCCGCCCCCTGGCCCTGAGCAATCGGCAGGCAAATTCCGTCTATCTGGCCTTCACTGTCTCTCTGGTGCTCGTGGCCCTCGATCTGGTGGGCCGGCGCAGCAGCGTGGCCCTGGAGACGGGGCTCAATCTGGCCGTCGCCCAGAGTTTCATCGTCTCCGTCATTATTGCGGTCGTCCTGCTGCCCCTGTCGCGGCCGCGCTTGTGGATCCCGGCACGCACGCCCGAAGCCCAAGCCGGCGATGAGCCCGCCCATCCGTCGGCCGCGGATACCCTGGTCGAGGATATCAGCGGCCCCAAGCGGGGCATGGCCCGTCTCATTGCGATTTTCGGGTTGGTATTTTCCATTGGCATCGTGATCGCCGCCCTGTTCGGCTATGCGGCGCTCGCCCGGTTCTCGGCCGAAAAGGCCACCTATCTGATCGGCTTAAGCCTCACCTTCCTGCTCCTGCGCGGCTTTTTCCAGAGCCTCGCCGATGACTGGGTCGCCAAGACCCTGAAGGAGCGTTCCGGCGGCCAGCCCGGCTCCGCGGCGCCCGCCAGTGACGACCAAAATGAACCGGAATCCTTTCTGGGTTTTTGGGTCGGGCTGTCCATCGACAGTATCCTGTTCGCCTTCTGGTTGCCGTTCGTCCTCCTCATCGCGGGCGTGGACTGGCCCGACATCAAGGCCACGGTCCTGCGCCTGCTGACGGGAATCCAGATCGGTCCCGTGACAATTTCCTTCGGGGACCTTTTGAGCGCGATCGTGATCTTTGTCATCGGGATTTTCCTGACCCGGATTATCCAGAAGACGCTCGAACATCGCATTTTGCCGAAGACGAGCCTGAATTACGGGGCCCGCAGCTCCGTGACGACCCTGCTCGGCTATGTCGGGATTCTGGCCGCCTGCCTCATGGCCATCAGCGTCGCCGGCCTCGATCTGTCCAATCTCGCCATTATCGCCGGTGCCCTGTCGGTCGGCATCGGTTTCGGTCTCCAGAGTATTGTCAGCAATTTCGTCTCTGGACTGATTTTGCTGTTCGAGCGGCCGATCAAGATCGGCGACTGGATCGTGACGTCGGCCGGCGAGGGCATCGTCAAGCGCATCAGCGTGCGCGCAACCGAGATTGAGACCTTCGAGCGGCAGTCCATCATCGTTCCGAATTCGGAAATCATCACCGCATCGGTGGCCAATTGGAGCCACCGGGACCGCATCGCCCGGGCGACCATTCCGGTGGGCGTGTCCTACAATTCCGATGTGCGGCAGGTGGAACGGATCCTGCGCGAAGTGGCCGAAAAGCATCCGCGCGTGCTGTCCTATCCGGCGCCCTTCATCTATTTCGCCGATTACGGCGACAGCGCCCTGATGTTCGAATTGCGGGCCTTTGTGCGGGACAACAATTACCTGCTTTCGGTGAAGAACGACCTGCGCTTTGCCGTCTGGGACCGCCTGAAAGAGGCAGGTGTCGAGATCCCATTTCCCCAGCGCGACATCCACATCCGGTCCGGTCTGCCGGATATGGGGCGCATGTCGGTCCAGGAGACCCCCTCGGGTCCGGGCGTGCCGGAGGCCTCCGCCTCGGCCTTGGCGCGGGACGTGGCGGCTTCGGCGGCCAACCGCGATGGTGCCGTCGAAACCCCGGAGACGACCTCCAAGGCCGCGTCGCAGGACACGGTTGTCGTGGCCGCCGGACCGGCCTGCGTGGCCGAGGTCAAGCCGCCGGTGACCACGCGAGCGCAGCAGCCAGGGGATGCGGCGGCATCGGGCGCCGAGGACGGCAAGAAAGCCGGCGGCCTGCTGGGTCTTATCGGGATCGCCCGGTAAGATGTGTACAGAGGATCGATCCGGAGCAACCAGACGCCGCGGCGCTACAGCCAACGGAGCCGGCGAAAGACGGCGAGCAGCACGGCGATCATACTGAAGCACAGGGTGCTGACGATGGTGAAGCCGCTGGTATTGTTCGCCCAGGGAAGGCCGCCCACATTCATGCCCAGCAGGCCCGTGATGAAGGTCAGGGGCAAGAACACGGCGGCTGCAATGGAGAGCATGAACATATGCTTGTTGAGCTGGGCGGCCTGGCGGTCCCGCAACTGATCGGCCAGCACCGTTGCACGTTCCCGGGCGGCCTCCAGTTCCTCTACGATCCTGGTCACCCGATCGCCCGTCTCGCGCATCAGAACGCGATCCCGCTCGCCCATGAAAGCGAGATCGCTGGCGATGAGGCGGTCCAGGGCCTCCCTTTGCGGCGCGATGAAACGGCGCAGAATGATGGCCGTGCGCCGGACATCGGCGATCTCGGCCGGTGTCGGGTCCTGGCCCGGCGCCAGCATCATTTCCTCCAGATCGTCGAGCTGCTCGGCCATGGACACGATCTGGGTTTCCATACGCGCGGTGAGGCGGGTGGCGAGTTCGGTGACGAAGGCGCCCGTCGATTGCGGCCCGCGACCGGTCTCAAGGGCGGTCCGGATATCCTCGACGGCAATCAGCTTGCGGACCCGTACACTGATGATTTTGCGGGTGTCGATCCACAGGCGGATGGACACCATGTCCTCCGGATCGGCCCCTGGATTGAGGTTCACGCCGCGCAGATTGACGATGGCCCCGTCCCCATAGGCCGTGCAGCGGGGCCGCGTTTCCGGTGCCAGCAGCGCTTGGACGACGAGCGGATCGAGGCCGCCCCGATCGCGCAGCCAGGGATTGTCCGCACCGAGCGTATGGTGGAGATGGACCCAGTCATAGGTGCCATCCGGGCCCGTGCCCAGATCACAATTGGGCGTGATCGCCGCTGCCGTGCCATCCGAGTGGGCGCGCAAGGTGTAGACGAAGATATCGGGCAAGGCGGTCTCGGTCATGGAGCGGTTCTCTCCGAAGGCGCTCAGAATCCATAGCCAGAGTGCGGCCGTTTCGGATGTCTGGACAAGGCCACGATCGACATATGGGAAAAGGGGTCCAAAATGCATCCGGCATCGAGGGGTAGCAGGTCGCAGAATGAAAACCCGTCTGAGGAGTGTGGCCAAATCCATCGCCAGAGTGGCGTGCCCCATGGTAAGGATCGGTTGCGGGAGTTCATTGGGACGGAACGGTGGGAGCGCGAAGTCCGATGGAGGCACAGCGCAAGGCCCATGATGTGCCGGCCTTTCGCACGCGCGGCGTGACCAAGGTTTATGGCGAAGGCGAAGCGGCCGTCCATGCCCTGCGCGGCGTGGATCTAAAGGTTCCCAACGGGGATTTGGTGGTTCTGCTGGGCCCGTCGGGATCGGGCAAATCCACCCTGCTGAATATTCTGGGCGGTCTCGATTCCGCAACGGACGGCGAGGTCTGGTTCCGCGACCAGAACATTACAGCTTATACCGCCGACCAGTTGACCCGGTTCCGCCGGGATCATGTGGGCTTCGTCTTCCAGCATTACAATTTAATGCCCAGCCTGACCGCGTTTGAAAATGTCGAACTGGTCACGGAAATCGCGACGGATCCCATGGATCCGGGCGAGGCCCTCTCCCTGGTCGGCCTTGGGGAGCGTCTGAGCCATTTCCCGGCCCAGCTGTCCGGCGGCGAGCAGCAGCGGGTGGCCATCGCCCGGGCCATCGCCAAGCGGCCGACGGTCCTGTTCTGCGACGAACCCACCGGCGCGCTCGACAGCAAGACTGGCATCCTGGTGCTCAAGGCCATCCAGGATGTCAATGAGCGCTTCGGCACCACCACGGTCGTCATCACCCACGCCCGCACCATCGCCGCCATGGCCCACCGGGTGCTCTATTTTGCCGACGGGCGGATCCGCGAGACGCAGGTGAATGCGACCCGCCAGTCCCCGGAAGAGCTGGAGTGGTAGGATGGCCCGCGGTGTGAAGACCACGGATGTTCTGCCGCCCCTCGATCGCAAAGTGCTGCGGGATCTGTGGCGCACCCGCGGCCAGGCCATCGCCATTGCCCTCGTCATCGCCTGCGGCATCGCGCTTTACGTGCTGTCGAACGGCATGGTCCGTTCCCTCGACGAGACTCAGCGGGCCTATTATGAGCGTTACCGCTTTGCCGACATTTTCGCGCCCGTGGTCCGGGCGCCCCTGGCCCTGGTGGACGAGATCGCCGGCCTGCCGGGCGTGGCGACGGCGGAGGGGCGGATTGCTGCCGGTGTCCTGATCGATGTGCCGGGCCTGGTGGAGCCCGTGCGCGGCCAGGTCATTTCCCGGCCCGACAGCGGCCTTTCCGAGCTGAACCGCGTGGTCCTGCGCCAGGGCCGGTTGCCGGCGCCCCTGCGCGAGGACGAAATCCTGTTGTCCGAGCCCTTTGCCCGCGCCCAGGGCTTGAGGCCGGGCGACACCCTCGCGGCAACCATGAACGGCGCGCGCCGGCGCCTGCGGATCGTCGGCCTCGGCCTGTCTCCGGAGTTCATTTATACCATCGCCCCCGGAGAATTCGTGCCGGACGATGCTCGCTTCGGCGTCATCTGGATGGGCCGCCGCGCGCTGGAGGCGGCGTTCGACCTTGATGGCGCTTTCAACAGTGTGGTGGTGCGGCTCGGGCCCGGCGCGTCGGAGCGGGCCGTGATCGACGGGATTGACCGGATCTTGAAGCGGTACGGGGGCACGGGTGCCTTTCCCCGTGACGAGCAGATCTCCCACCAGTTCATTTCGAGCGAACTCGATCAGCTTCGGGTGACCGGCAATATCCTGCCGCCCATTTTTCTGGCCGTGGCTGCCTTTCTGCTCAATATCGTCGTGACCCGGATGGTCGATCTGGAACGCGAGCAGATCGGCCTGTTGCGGGCCTTCGGCTATGGCACGCCGGTGATTGTCGCCCATTATGCCAAATATGTGATGGCCACGGCCTTTCTGGGCGGGCTGCTCGGCTGTCTCATCGGCGTCTGGCTGGGGCGCGGCATGGCCGGGCTTTACCTCCAGTATTTCAATTTCCCGTTCCTGATCTTCCAGGCCGGCTGGGACGTGGTGGCCATCGGCCTTCTGGTCTCGCTCGGGGCTGCGGCCCTCGGCATCGGTTTTGCGGTGTCCCGCATCCTGGCGCTCCATCCCGCCGTGGCCATGCGGCCCCCGATCCCCATGGACTACTCCCACGCCCTGGCCGAACCCGCATGGATGAAACGCACCGTGGACCAGCCCACACGGATGATCCTGCGCCGGATCGTGCGCCAGCCCGTGCGGGCCCTGCTAACCGTTCTGGGCATTGCCGCGGCCACGGGGGTGCTGATCGTGGGACGCTTCTCGGTGGACGCCGTTGTCGCCCTCATGGACGTGAATTTCACCATCGCCGACCGCCAGGACATGACGGTCACCTTCGTCGACGCCCGGGAGAAGCGCGTCGTCCACGACATAGCCTCTTTGCCCGGCGTGATTCGGGCCGAGGCCTTCCGGAGCGTCCCCGTACGCATGATCAATGGGGTCGTGCGCAAGCGCCAAGGCCTCACAGGCCTCCAGGACGACCCTTTCCTGTCCCGTCCCATCGACAGCCGGTACCGCAAGATCATCCTGCCCGAACGGGGGGTTCTGCTGTCTTCGTCCCTGGCCGAGAGCCTGGGCGTGGGGCCCGGCGATCCCCTGCGGGTCGAGGTGCTGGAGGGTCGTCAGCCGACGATCGTTCTGCCGGTGACGGGCATTGCCGAGGCCTTTATCGGTACGCCCGCCTATCTGCGGCTCGATGAACTCAACCGCGTCTTGGGGGAGGGCCCGCGGATTTCCGGCGTCTATCTCCAGGTGGATCCGATTTATCTCGATCCCCTCTATAAGCGACTGAAGGATATGCCCCAGGTGGCCGGCGTATCCCGCGGCCAGGCGGCGCGGGACAGTTTCGAGCTGCTTTTGGATCAAAATCTGGGGACGATCACCTTTGTGAACACGCTCTTCGCCGTGCTCATCGCCATCGGCGTCGTCTATAACGGTGCGCGGGTGGCCCTGTCGGAGCGGATGCGGGAGCTTGCGAGCCTGCGGGTGCTGGGCTTTTCGCAGGGAGAGACGTCCTATGTGCTCCTGGGAGAGCTTGGTGTGCTGACGGTCATTGGCATCGCGGTTGGGCTCGGTTTCGGCAGTTATCTCGCCTGGTCCATGGTGCAGTCCCTGGAGACGGAACTTTACCGCATTCCGTATGTGATCAGTCCGGCCACCTATGGCTATGCCGTCCTGACGGTCGTGATCGCGTCCCTGATCACGGGCGCGCTCGTCAACCGTGATGTGCGGCGGATTCACCTGGTCAGTGCCCTGAAGACGAAGGAGTGAGCCGCCACGGTTCACGGGAGTGACAGCCATGAAAAAGACATTTCGCCGGATCGTTGGCGGCGTTCTGACGGTGGGACTTCTGGTCTTTCTGATCTGGGCCTTCCGTCCGGCGCCGGTTCCCGTCGATCTGGGCACGGCGGAACGGGGCCCGCTGGTCGTCACCGTGGACGAGTTGGGCCGCACGCGAGTGCGTGAGATCTATGTGATTTCCGCACCCGTGGCCGGCCGTCTGCTGCGCATCGACTCCGAGCCGGGCGATCCCGTGCTTGCCCAACAGACCATCGTGGCCACCATCCTGCCCAACGATCCGGCCTTTCTCGATGCGCGCTCCCTGGGCGAGGCGGAGGCAGCCGTGCGCAGCGCGGAAGCGGCCCTCGCGCTGGCCGAAGCCGAGCGCGAACGGGCCGAGGCCGAACTCGATTTCGCGCGCTCCGAACTTGTCCGTGCCCGGCAGCTGCGTGAGCGTGGTACGATTTCCCAGTCAGCCCTCGACCGGGCCGAACTCGATATCCGCTCTGCTGAAGCCGCATTGCGCACAGCGGAGGCGACGGTCCGTGTGCGGCGTGCGGAACTGGAAAGCGCCCGGGCGCGCCTTGTGAACCCGGAGCAGGGGCCCGAAGGCGACATGGCGGAACGGGCCGGTGTCGTCACGGTTCGCTCGCCGGTCAGCGGACGGATCCTCCGGGTGCGTCAGGAAAGTGAAGGGACTGTGCTTGCGGGGACGCCGCTGGTCGATGTGGGCGACCCGCGCAACGATCTCGAAATCGTGGTCGAACTGCTCTCCACCGATGCGGTCCAGGTCACGGGCGGCGCCCGGGTGGTGATCGACGACTGGGGCGGGCCGAAACCGCTCAAGGGCGAGGTGTCCCGGATCGAGCCCTTCGGCTTCACCAAGATCTCCGCCCTCGGCGTGGAGGAACAGCGGGTCAATGTGATCATTCAGCTCCTCGACCCGCCGGAAGACCGCCTGTCGCTCGCCCATGGCTTCCGGGTGGAGACGCGCATCGTCGTGTGGGAGGAGGGCGATGTCCTGCACGTGCCGGCGAGTGCCCTGTTCCGCCAGGGAACCGGTTGGGCCGTCTATCGCATGGCGGACGGTCGGGCGCGTCTGACTTCGGTCACCCCCGGCCGCACGAATGGGGAGAGGACCCAGATCCTCGATGGTCTCGCCTTGAGCGACCGGGTGGTGCTGTTCCCCGGCGAGCGTTTGTCCGATGGCGTGTCCATCACGGACCGGCGCTCATGACCCATTCCGCTGTCCGGCAGGCCGGCACCGGTCAGGCGCCGGCGGAGGGGCTTCGCAACCCGCTGTCCGGTGGGGTCGGCTGAAGCCATTCCGGGGCGAGACTGGCGAACAGATGGGCGTCCCAGAATCGTCCGTTCCAAAAGTGATGGTCCCTCAAGGTGCCCTCATGGCGCAGGCCCAAGGCCTTCATGAGGGCGAGTTTGGGGCGATCATGGGCGTAGACCTCCACCCAGATGCGGTGGAGCCCCAAATCCCGAAAGCCGTGGCCCAGCAACAGGCGCGCGGCCTCCGGCGCCATCACGCTGTCGCAATAAACGCGATCGAGGCCGATATAAAGGGAGAGCTCTCCGTGGCGGCGCTGCCAGTCCAGGGTCGTGAGACCGCAGGCCCCCAAAAGCGCGCCGCCCGAGACACTCTCGATGGCGAACATCCGCGTGCGGTCCGGTGCGCCCAGCACCGTTCCCTCATACCAGCGCATCTGGTGGTCGCTGGACAGCTCTCGGCTTTCCCGGAAATACTGCCTCAGGGACGGATCGTTCCGCCAGGTCAGGAGGGTCGGCAGGTCCTCGCGCTCGATGGCGCGCAGACCGACATGCTCACCGCGGATCATCCGAACTCTCCAGATCTTGGGCGAACAGGGGCTCACCTTTTTCCTTTGCCGTCGTCAGCACACGGCCGGGAAGCGCCTCGGCCTCATAGGGGGCAAAAGCGCCGACCGGAGCGGGGCGCAGGGCTTCCAAATCCTCTCGCTGCAACACATGGCCGGGCGCGAGATCGCGGGCCGCATGGAGGGCCCGGCGCTGGATCACGGCGGTCTCGCGCTCATTCTCTTCGATGCGCTTGATGCCGTCGCCCAGCGCCGCCTCAAGTTCGCGCGTGCGGGCGACCATGGTGCGCCAGGCCTCCGGCGTCATGGAAAAGGGATGGTCCGGGCCCGACCGGCCTGAGTCGTCCGTGAAATGTTTCTCCACGGCCCGGGCGCCGAGGGCCACGGCGCCCAGCACGGTGGCATGACCCGGCGTGTGGTCCGACAGGCCGAGGGGCAGGCCGGGCCAGACCATGGCATAGTGCTGCAAGACACGGAGATTCACATGCCGGATGTTCTCGATACGGCCGGTATAATTCGTATTGCACTGCATCAGGCATAGCTTGCGATTGTGCCGTAACACCCTGTCGACCGCCCGTTCCACATCCGCGAGGGTGGATGCGCCGGTGGCCAGGAACACCGGGATGCCCTTGGCCGCGATATGCGCGATGGCATCGGTCCAGGTGATGTCGCCGGAGCCGATCTTGAAGGCGGGGACGAGCGGGGCGATGGAGTCGGTCGCCTCCTGGTCATAGGGCGTCGTCATGAAGTCGATGCCGGCCTCGGCTGCGGTCGCGGCCAGCACTTCGTTCCAGTCCCGGTTCAGGCTGTAGTCCTCGTAGATCTCGAAGACGGACTTGTTCCAGCCGGCCTGGTGACCGAGCTGGTTCCCGAGCCGGCGAAAGCCCCGGTCACTGACGATCCGGGCGGCCTGGAAATGCTGGAACTTCGCGGCATCCGCGCCGGCATCCTTGGCCAGCCAGATCAAGGCCTTGGCCCGCTCCAGGTCGCCGTCGTGATTGGCGGCGATGTCGGCGATGAAATAGGTGGACTGATCGGCCGCAATGGTGCGGGCATTCACGCGGAAAGACGTGTCGTACCGCATGGGTCTGCCTCCTTTTGATCCTGCCAGGCCCGGTGAAGAGCATGGACCACATCCTCGAGGCGGGGCAGGGGACGCCCCAAGAGGCGCTCCGCCCGCGTCACGTCAAGGCCAAGGCTGTCACTGCGCGCCGGGACAAGGCCGGCGACGGAGCCGTGGATCGCATGGGGCAAAGGGCGGGCGAACCGGCGCGCCAGTGCCTCGACGAAATCGGCCTTGCTGAACACCTGGGCCGCGGCGACATTCAACACGCCCCGTGCCTTGGCGCCGATCAGGTCCATGATGGCCTGGGCCAGGGCCGGCGCGTCGATGGTCGAAGTGAAATAGTCGTTGAACAGGGTGGCGTGGCGCGCGTTCAGGATCACGTCGATGGCCCATTCGGCGAAACTGGGGCGGCCCTCCCAGCCCCTCATCCCCGTGAAATTGGTCCGGATAATGAGGTGATCGGGCGCGGTGGCGGCGAGGGCCTCTCCGGCGAGCTTGCTCGCGGCATAAACCGTCTGCGGATGGACCGGTTCCCCTTCCCCATGGGGACGGATCCCATCGCCGTGATAGTACTGATCCGTAGACACCTGAACAAGCGGGGTGCGGGTTTCCCGGGCGAGGCGCGCAAGGGTGTGCACCCCATGGGCATGGAGGCCATAGGCCGCGTCCGGGTTGGCCTCGCACGCTCCCACATCGATCAGCGCCGCCGTGTTGATCACCACATCGGGGGCGAGGCTGCGCCACAGATCCGTCACCCGGTCGCGGTCCGTCAGGTCGCACGGATATTCGCCGTGGCGCCGGGCGGCGCCGCGCATGTCATGGCCCAGGGCAAGGCCTTCTGCCATGAGGGCCTGGCCCAGGGTGCCCGTGGCGCCGAAGACGAGAATGCACAGTGATCCCATGATGGCCCCGGCCATTCGGGGCGCAAACGGCCCCATCCCTTGATCGTACCGCACAGTGGGACCGGGCTCTCAAAAATCGGTTAAGCGGTGTTGGCGAGGCTGGCGGCAAGGGTATCCATGGTGTCGTCCCACAGGCCCGGGCGCGGCGCCACCCGGTCCTCCAGGGCCGGAGCAAAGGCATCGCGTCCGGTTCCCAGATGGGTCCACCAGGCGAAGGGCAGAAGCCGGATGGTCCGGGTCCCGGCCAGGGCGGCCTGATAGGCGACGGCGGTCGGCGCCGTGATCACGCGGTCGAGGACCGATAACAGGGCCGTGGCCCGGTCGATATCCTGTTTCTGATCGAGATCCGGAGGCTGATGAAGCGCGAGATCGGCTTGCGCCATGGCGGCGATTTCCGCCCCGGCGGCATCATATTGCACGCACACCAGGGTGCCGCGCAGGCGTCTTGCAAGGCCGATCCACGCCTCGAACGGGGCATACTGATCGCCGCGCAGGCCGTCGCGCCGGCCACTGCGCCAGCACAAGCCGATATGGGGTCCCGGTCCGGCACTGTCCAGCCAGGCCCGCCAGCGCGCTGCCTCGACCGGGTCGATCCGAAGAAACGGATCGTTTGTTAGCGGCGCTGCCCTCTCAGGCCACAAACGGGCCGGCATGTCCGCCAGCGGCGCACTCCAATAGCCCGGCGCACCGCCGGGATCGTCCGACCCGGTCGCGTGCACGTCCACGCCGGGCAGGCTGCGGGCCAACAGCGGGGCGAGGCGCGGCTCGCAGGTCAGGCTGACCGGGCCCGCCTCCCGCGCCGGGGCGGAAAGGACAGCAGGCAGACACGCGGCGAACATGAGCTGGTCCCCCACGCCCTGTTCAGCCAGGATTTTCAGGGGGCGCCCTTTCAGGGACTGGCCGGTCCAACGCTTCAGCCGGCGGTCTGCCGCCGAACCCTCCCGGGCGCCTTGTGCGGCAAAGCGAGCGCCATAGGCTGTCCAGCCTTCCGCCAGCCGGCCGGCCTGGAGCAGGGCCAGGGCATGGGACAGGCGCATCTGGGCGCCCATCCGCGTGCCCCGGTCCGTGTTGCGCACCGCGACGTCATATCGGGTGAGGGCGTCTTCCGTGTGCCCCTCTTCCAGATCGAGATCCGCAAGGCTCCCCGCTGCGCCCCCATGGCGTGGATCGCATTCCAGGGCGCGGGTAAAGCATACGCGCGCACCCTCCCGGTCCGCGGTTTCGCGCTTGGCGCTGCCCAGGGCATGCCAGAGGGAAGGGTCGTCCTCCCGGCGCGAGAGGGCATCCTGCAGCAGGCGGACGGCCTCGGAACCGCGGCCCGCCGACCGATAGGCATGGGAAAGATTGACCACGGCCTCCCGTTGATCGGGCGCCTGGGCCAGGATCTGCTCGTAAAAGCGGATGGCCCCGTCGGCCATGCCCAGACGGTCCGCCGTCCTTGCCAGGTGAAAGAGTGTAGGCAGATCGCCGGGCAGGGCCTCCAGGGCGGCGGCGAACCGGTCGATGGCCTCGCGCAACCGGCCTTTGCGCACCAGGGCCTCGCCCGACCGGCGCAGGCGCACGCCCTGCGCCTTTGCCTCGGATGCGCCCAGACGGGATGCGGATTGGGGTTTGGCCATGCTGAGAAACTCCCGGATCGAACGGATCCAGGATTGCGCGGGACCCTTAAGGCCGGATCAACGCTCGCTCCAGCGCCGAGGCCCTCACCAGGTGGTCTGCCAGCGGACGGCCGCTTTGTAGTTTCGCCCGGGTTGGGAAACGCCGGCAAAAACCACGTTGAAATCGGCATCGGTGACATTGTCGACGCCCAGATCGACACGCAGGCCGCGCAGGGGCCCGTCGAGCGGCGTCCAGATGGCGTAAAGATCGAGCACGGCGTAGCCGTCGCGGACCTGGGCGGGATCGTTCACCTCCGTGAATTCCTCGCCGATGGTCACGCGGACGCCGCCCCGGACATCGATCTCAGGCACCCGCGTGCCCATGTCGAAAAAATATATGTTGGGCGACAGGATGCCGAGAAAGGCTCCGGTGTCCGCATCGACCCCGTTGATACCCGAGGCGTTGGCCGTGACATAGAAGCGCGGCGAGTCGTAGCGGATATCAAGCTCGAAGCCGTCGATATCGGCATTCCGTGTATTGATGTTCTGACTGGTCCCGGCGGCGAAGCAGGGTGGCGAGAGGGGCAGGCCGAACATGGGATCGGGGTTGCAGGTCGGCGGGATGATGACCTCAAGATCAATGAGATTGGTGACCCGGGAGTCGTAATAGGAGCCCTTGACCGTCAGGCGGTCCCCGTCGAAGACAAGGCCGCCGAAATCCAGGCCGGCACCGATCTCCCAGCTCTCCGAAATTTCCGGTTCCAGGGTATCGTTGGGAATGAACAGATTGTTCACGAACACCACCTCCGGACCCATTGGGCCGAATTGGAAGGCGGGCAGGGAGAAATGAATGCCGTCGGCAAACAGTTCGTTGAAGGAGGGTGCGCGGAAGGCTTCGGCATAATTGCCGAACAGGAGCAGCCAGTCGGTGGGTTCGTAGGACACGCCGACCTTGGGCGACACCCGGTCGTCCGCCCGCACGCCCTCTTCGATGGTGTTTTCACTTTCGAACCGGTCATAGCGCAGGGCGGGGATCGCTGTGAGTGTGCCCGGCAGGCCCAGGGGGCGGGTCAGCGTCAGTTCGGCCTGGACATATCCCCCATAGAACAGGGTCGAGGCATCCGGCGCGCCGCCGC
Source organism: Alphaproteobacteria bacterium (assembly GCA_050331455.1). Classification (GTDB taxonomy): domain Bacteria; phylum Pseudomonadota; class Alphaproteobacteria; order JAJFIK01; family JAJFIK01; genus CAYUYV01. The sequence goes on along the minus strand of JBHJGV010000029.1, from coordinate 89,878 downwards.
GTGTCCCGTCCTCCGTCTCCGTATCGAGCCCGGTCTGTTCGTCCTCATAGATTTCGACACCGTAGGTGAAGGCGAGATCGACGCCGCCGTCGAAGCGGAAGGCGGACCGGTTGTCGATCCGCAGGCCGAGGGTCTCCACCACCCGGTCCTGGACCTGGGGCACGCCGATCTCGTCCTCCTCCACGCTGTTGCGGGTGTAATAGGCGACCGCGCTCAGATCGACCAGGGCGTTTCCGGCCGGTTTGATGTCGAGGCGCCCTTGCACGGTGTCGCCTTCCACCCGGCGGTCCACGAGCGGGTTGCCGGGGTTGGCCGTGTTGTCCAGTTGCGGATTGTTCGGGTCCTGTCCGTCCTGGCGGAACGCGAGATAGGAACCGGAGAAGGTGATGCCGTCCCGGGGGCGCAACGTGACTTTGGCAAGGCCCGACAGGATCTCGTCATCGGCCGGCAGGGTCTGGTCGTTGCCCAGCTCGATATCGCCGCTGTCGCGATAGGTCAGGCTGCCAACGGCGTCGAAACGGCCGTCGGGCGAGGCGAAGGCGAAGGTGGAGGTCGTCTTGTATTCCTGGTTCACGCCGAAAAACGACCCGTCGATGCTGAACCCATAGGTGTCGCCGTCACCGAGAATGTCCGCGGCGTCCACCGTACGCAGGGCAATGACGCCGCCCAGGGCGCTGCTGCCGTAAAGGGCCGAATTCGGCCCGCGGACCACTTCGACGGCTTTCAGGAGCGTGGGATCGATAAAAAACCGGCCGTCATGGCCCGAAATGAAGCTTTGACGCGCACCGTCGATCAGCACCAGGACGCTTTCCCCCGCCTGGCCCCGCACCGTCGGCACCTCGCCGGAGCGGCGCGGCCCGCCATCGAACCGGGCACCCGGAACCAGATCGAACAGGTCCGAGACGGAACTGACCAGAAAGTCATTGATGGTGTCCCGGTCAATCACGCTGACCTGGCCCGGAAACACAAAGGCCTCCGTTTCCCGGCGCGTGGCGGTGACCGTCATGATTTCATCGAAGGCGACCATTTCGATTTCTGGCGCATCGGCCGGCCGGTCCGCGGCCTGGTCCTGCGCCCGTGCGCTCGCGCTGGCGCAAACCAAGGCGAGGGCAGACGCCCCCAAAAGCGCTAACCGCCGGATGTCCGATCCCGCACGCCGTCCCGCACACCCCATGGCACCGCACCCCTTTCATCTTGTTGCGAATGAATGGCATTCGAGATAGCGGGTACCACAGCGATTTTCAGATAGCAAGTCAGAGTCGTTCGCATTCTCAGCGGTTGCTTTTTGGCGCTTTCTTGGCCTATGTGTTGGTATCGCAATCTATTCGCATTCTTGAGAGGTGGAGTCCATGAAACCGATCGTCCAAGTCCCCTTGCGTGCAGGGGCCGTCCTGGCAACCTGCCTGCTGTTCGTCAGCCTGCTGCTGACCGGCTCTCCGGCTCTGGCTGTCTCAGCGGCGCCGGCCGATACGGGCTTCGAGCGCGACCGTGCCGCGATCCTCGCCATGGCGGGCAATTACCGCGTCACCTTCGATTTCACCGAAACGGTATCCTTCCGGGCCGGTTATGAGTTGAAGGAACCCAAGCTGACCAATGCCACGGAAGTGGTGCGCGTCATCGAGGACACCGGCCGGATGATCCGCCTGCAGCACACCCTGGTCGCGGTCGCGAAAGGACAGAAATTCGCCATCAAGCATTGGCGCCAGGACTGGATCTATGAGCCCGCCTTTGTTTGGGACTTCACCGGCTTCAATGCCTGGGCCCGCAAGGCGGTGGATCCGGAGGATCGGGCCGGTGCCTGGGCCCAGCTCGTCTATCAGGTGGACGATGCGCCCCGCTATTCCGGGGTCGGCCGATGGGTGCATGAGGGCGACGTGTCGAGCTGGACCAGTGAGCGGTCCTGGCGTCCGCTGCCCCGCCGCGATGCGACGACCCGGGACGATTATCAAGTGATTTCCGCTGTGAACCGCCATGCCCTGACGCCCATGGGCTGGGTGCATGAGCAGGACAACACCAAGCTTCAGCTCGACGAGAAGAACGGCCTGCGCATCCTGGCCCGCGAGGTCGGCATCAACACATACACCCGCGCCAATGATTTCGATGCGTCCGTCGCCGCGGAGTATTGGGATCAGACGGCGGACTACTGGGCCGCCGTGCGCAGCACCTGGGACCGGATCACCGAAACGCAAAGCCATTTCGGACTGACCGTGCAGGGCGAGCCGGAACCGCTGTATCAGGAGCTTTTGGGCCTCGCCGAGGGCATCCGTGCGGGTGATATCAACATGACCGACGCGGTGAGCGACGCGAAGGCCGTGATCGACGAATATGTGACGATGACGCCCGTGGACGGACGCGTCATGGCCGGACGGTAAGGAGGCGTCAGGCGTTCTTGCCCCAGACCAGATGCACTTCCGAGCAGGCCTGGTGCTGATCCAGCACGGCCTGCAGGTCGTCGATGATGGCGCCGAAACGGGCGTCGAAGGCCCGGACCACGGTCCGGGTCGCTCCGCTGCCACGTAAGGACACGCTGATCGAGCGATAAAGATCGATCATGTCGGCGCCGAACCACCACTCCCCGAACCGTTCAAGCCCGAAATCCCGTTCAAGGCATGCCAGCGACTCCGGCGTGTAAAGATGGGTGTGTGCGCCGCTGAGCTGGCGCGGGAAGACTTGCGGAAAGCAGTGTTCCAGAAACACCGACAAGCTGAACAGGGGCACACTGACGAACAGCACCGAGGCCTCGGAGTCCCGAAAGGCCGTGAGGGCCTCCCGGGGATCGGGCAGATATTCGAGAACATCCAGCATGGACACGATGGAGGCGTCCGTGGTGCGGATCTGGTCTGCGAACGCATCGGGGCTGATCGCGGCAAGACTGTCCGGCCCCAGCTTTTCCCGGCCCAAGGCAATGAGATCGGCCTTGGGGTCGATCCCCCGGGCAGGGATGTCACGGAGCTGGCACGCCTTCACGAAGTGACCGCCGCCGCAGCCCACATCGAGCACCCGGGGCGGGCGATTGGTGCCCCGTTCCGCCAGGCACCCCGTGAGAAAATCGAGTTTCGGCAGATAGGTCTCCTCGACCCGGGCATCGAAGCGTTGCAGCATCGCCGCCCGCTGGCCCGGATCCTCCGGTCTGTCCTGGGCGGCCCGGAGCAGGGTCGCATCGTCATAAAGACCGTTGAGATGGCCGCATTGGGCGCACACGGAGTAGGCCACGTGGAAGGACATGAAGTCCGGCGCGCCCACATCTGCGCCGCAGGTCTTGCAGGACCGGCGCGGTGCGCCGCTGGCATAGGCCCGGTTCAGGCTCAAGGCTTCCGCGCGCAGGCCGTCGTTCTGGGCCACGAATGCGGTCCGGGCCAGGGTTACGGGGCCGGCGGGTTTTGAAAAGGCCTTCATGGCATCCCTTGCGTTGTCACCGTGCGATTGGACGGCAAAACCCTTGACAACTGGCAAACGCCGCAGGCCTGCAAAAGGGCCGCCCCGATCACTCGGGACGGCCCCACCTTTTCGCATAAGTTTGCGTCGATCAGCTTGCCCGGGCGATGTCGATCCGGTGCGTGTTCTCGCGGGCCGTTTCCGGCTTCGTGATCTCGACCGTCAACACACCTTCGTTGAAGGACGCGCGGATGAGCTGCGGATCCACCTCGAAGGGCAGGGTGAGGGACCGGGAGAAGGTGCCGAAGCCCCGTTCCAGAATGTGGAATTCGCGGACGCCTTCATTGGCGGCGCGGCGGCGCCAGCCCTTGATGGTCACCACATTGCCGTTGGCGGACAGGTCGATGTCCGAATCGTCGAAACCCGGAAGATCCGCCTCAATCTCGATTGTGTCCGTGGTCTCGAACAGATTGATCCGCGGCGTGAAGCTCGAGCTCGACTCGCCGAAGCTGCCCTGGTCCTGGAGGACCGTATTGAACGCCCGGTTGATCTCGTTCTGAAGGAACGCCACGGTGCTCGGGTTCACGACCGATCCACCAAAGCCCGGCACGCCGGCCATGGCGCCGAACGGAGCCGTGCCGGCGTATCCGGTTGGTGCGATTCCGCCGGACAGCGATGCGACGGACACGTCCTGGAGAAGCTGGCTGAACACCCGGTTGATCTCCGTCAGGAGCAAGGCGCCGAAGGCCGCCGGGTTGAACCCGGTTGTGCCAGCCGACCCTGAAGCCGTTGGTCCCGCGCCCATCGACCCTGCGCCCATGGCCGTCAGAAACGGCTGGCCCGCCATGGCGACGGCGCCGAAGGCGGGAACCGGTGCGGCCGTAAAGGGGGACGGGGCAACCGGCGCATAACTCGGAAAGCCGCTGTAAAGGGCGGGTGGCATCGCCGCAAAGCCCGGGACCGGAGCGGGGGCCACGCCATAGCCCTGTGCCTGGCCGTAGGGCACGACCGGGAACGGTGCAGCGGGGGCCTGGGTGTAGGGCGTGGCGAAAAAGGGGGCAGGGCCGTAGCCGAAAGGTGCGAAAGCCGGCTGGGCGACCGGGGTTGCCATGGGAGCGGCCGGTGCCGCCGGCACCGATTGGATCAGCAGGCCGATGATCCGGTTGATCTCCGCCTGGAGGTTTAGGATCACGGTCCGGATGGTCTGGGCGCTCGCGGACATCTGGGACTGGCCTGTGGCCGTGTTTTCGAATGCGTTGTTCACGATACGGTTGATTTCCGTACGCAGGGACGCGACGTTGTCGTTGGTGAAGGTTTCATTGGTATTGGTCCGGGTCGGGAAGGGAGTCAGAACGGTCAAGACGTTCTCCTTGTGGGACAGTGTCGTGTGGGACAGTGCCATATAGGGCAGTGTCATGGGGGATCGGAACCGGCGGTGACCGCCGGCCGAGACAGGTCCCGGGCGTGTTGGACGGAGCTTGGGGGCTGTCCGCTCCCGGAACAGCCCCGACGCTAGGCGCGTTGCCTTAATGCTTGGTGAGCAGCGCAAAGGGGGAAGAATGTCCCCCGGGGAGGGCGCGGTTGCGCTGCAGGAGGCGAGGGAAGGAAAAGGACGAGAAAGCAAGGCACCCGGCCGGTCGCCGGGTGCGGCCTCGCTCCATTCCTGTTGCGTCCGGTTTCAGAAAGGAATGCCGACGCGCCCGTCAAGCCGGTGGCCCTCGAAGTCCTCGGCGCTGCCCGCTTCGTAATTCGTTCCGAGATAGCGGTAGCCGAGGCCCAGAAAGACGTCCTCGTTGATCCGGTAGTTGAAGCCGGCGCCGACCTGATAGCTGAAACCGCCGCCTTCAATGCCCGCATCGTCCGAATTGATTCGGCCATAGCCGAGACCGCCGCCGAAATAGGGCGTCATCCGCCCTTCACAGATCGCGCAGTCCAGATCCCACCACACATTGCCGAAATAGGTCTGGTACCGATAGTCTGCGTCGAATGCACCGAGTTCGCCCAGGCCGATGGACCCCTCGAGCTCCGTACGCAAAGCAAGGCCGCTGCCGAAGGCGTTTTCAAAACCGCGGCCAACGGAAATTCCGCCACCGAAGCCTTTGCCGCCGCGATAGTAGATGTCGTCATTGTCCGCGCCGAACATACCGTATTGACCGCTGACGAAGGCGGTGGCGTAGAAGTCGTCGCCGACAAGGCCGCCATTGCTTTGCGGATCATGGGCGCCTGCCGGGGCGGCGGCGAAACCAAAGGCCGCCAGGGCGGCCGCAAAACGCGTGATGGGGGTCATGGGGGGATCCTCTTGGTTGGTCTTGGTGTTGTTTTCAAACGTATTTTGATGAACCCGGTGTCCCACGCCGTCTCGAGCCGCACCGCTGAGGTGCGACTCAATAGCCCTTAATTGCTATGTGGTTTATGACAGGGTGTCAAGATTCGCGCAGGGTCAGGACCCCGCCGCCGGCCGCGAAAAAGGCCCCCATGTCCGGTTGGGAGCCGTCTGGTTGAGTGGTCCGGGAGCCCGACATCCACCTACGGCGGCATTATCTGCACAAAGAGTGTCCGTGTCGGGTCACCGCCGCACCCCTTCCACGCGGATGGGGCCTTCGGCGCGGCCGTGGATGAACTGGTCCACATATTCGTTGCCGGAGCTTTCGATTTCCGCCGCGGGCCCACGCCAGATAATGCGGCCCTCATAAATCATGGCGACGTCGTCGGCGATCTTCCGGGCACTGGCCATATCATGGGTGATGGACAGGGTGGTCGCGCCGAGTTCTTTTACGCGCTCCACGATCAGGTCGTTGATCACGTCGGCCATGATCGGGTCGAGGCCTGTGGTGGGCTCGTCGAAAAAGATAATCTCCGGTTGGGTGGCGATCGCGCGCGCGAGGCCCACACGCTTTTGCATGCCGCCGGACAGTTCCGAGGGCTGAAGATCGGCCACTTCCGGCCCCAGGCCCACCTTGCGCAGCGTGTCCACGGCCACGTCCTTGGCATCCCGCCGGTTCATGCCCTGGGCACGGATCAGCCCGAAGGCCACATTCTGCCAGACGGGAAGGCTGTCGAACAGGGCGGCGCCCTGGAACAGCATGCCGAACTTGCCCATCATCCGGCCACGCTCGCGCTCTCCCATGGCGGTCGTCTCTTCACCGTCCACCTTGATGGACCCGCCGTCCGGGCGCAGGAGCCCGAGCACACATTTGAGCATGACGGATTTGCCAGTGCCCGACCCGCCGATGACCACCAGCGACTGGCCCTGGTCAACCGACAGGGTGAGGCCATTCAGCACTTTTTTCGGCCCGAAGCTCTTGTACACGCAGTTAAGCTCGATCTTGGGCATATCAGGCGTCGTGTTGGCGAGGGCGGTGTCGGCACGGACCATGGGTAAGTCTTTCACGGTGGGGGCGCCGGAACGGCGGGCGATCTGCGGGCCGGTCATGAAAACAACAGCGACGTGAGCAGATAATTCGCCGCCAGAATGAAGATCGAGGCGGTGACCACGGCGAAGGTCGTCGCCGCGCCCACCCCCTGGGCCCCGCCCTTGCTGTAATAGCCGTTGTAACAGCCCATCAGCGCAATGATGAAACCGAACACGGCGGCCTTCCACAGGCCGGAGGTCACGTCCCCCAACTCCAGAAAGTCGAGCGTGTTCTTGAGGTAGGGTCCGGAGGAAAAGCCCAGGGACTGGGTGCCCACCAGCCAGCCGCCCATGACGCCGATGACGTCCGCGATCAGCACCAGGATGGGCAAGGAGATCACGGCCGCCACCAGGCGCGGTGCCACGAGATACTGGAACGGATTGGTCGAGAGCGTGCGCAGGGCGTCGATCTGCTCGGTCACGCGCATGGTGCCAATCTCGGCCGCGATCGCAGAACTGACCCGGCCCGCCACCATCAGGCCGGCGAGCACGGGCCCCAGCTCCCGCGTGATGCCCAGGACGACGATGCTCGGCACGATGCTTTCGGCGTTGAAGCGCGAGCCGCCGATGAAGATCTGCAGGGCCAGGACGGCTCCGGTGAATAGCGCCGTCAGACCCACGACGGGGAGGGAGTAATATCCAATCTGCATCATCTGCTTGAGAATCAGCGACGGATAGATCGGCGGGCGCACGCAGGCCGTCACCGCCTCGACGGTGAAGCGGGAAAATTGGCCCACCTGCTCCAGAAAGGCGAGTGTAATGGCGCCGATGATCGCCAGCGGGTTCCAGGGCGCGGGAGTGTCGGGCGTCGCCTCGGTCATGGGTCCTCCTTCAAACGGCCCCGAGATAGGTCCTGGCATAGCGATGCCCGAGACTGGTCAAGATCTCATATCCAAGTGTGCCTGCGGCGCGGCCCACCGTATCCACATCCGCGGGGCCGCCGATCACGATGACGCTATCGCCCACGCGGCTCAGGCCTTCCGGTGCATCCGTCACGTCGACCGTTACCAGATCCATGGAGATCCGGCCCAGGACCGGCGCCGCCACGGGCCCCTGGGGTGTCCGCACATAGGCCGCGTTGCGGCCGCTGCCGGCCCGCACATACCCATCCGCATAGCCAATGGCGAGCGTGGCGAGGCGGCGCGGACCTTCCGCGACATAGGTCGCTCCGTAGCCAACGGCATCCCCCTTGTCAATTCGGCGCGTTTGAAGGATTCGCGCGGTCAGTTCAACGGTGGGTCGAAGGGGGTTGGGCCGCTCGGCGAAGGGATTGGCCCCGTAAAGGCCGATCCCCGGGCGCACCAGATCGAACAGGGCATCGGGCCGGGATAGAGTGGCCGCGGAATTGGCAAGGCTCCACGGCGCGGAAGGCAAGGTCCCGGCCATTGAGCGGAAGCGATCGGTCTGGACCGCGTTCAGGGGATGGTCCGGATCGTCGGCACAGGCGAAATGGGACAGGATCCCCGCCAGGGACAGGCTCTCGATCCGCCCCCGCACCGCCGCCACATCCTCCCCCGTCAAGCCGAGACGATTCATGCCGGTCTCGATTTGCACAAAGGCCGGCGCGTGGGGTCCGGCGGGACCGGCCGCGGCCTCGGCCCAGGCGATGACGGCTTCGGGAGCGTTCAGCACGGGAATGATCTTCTGACCGATGGCGAGACCTTCGCAGCCCGGCGGCACGCCATTCAGGACCGCGATGGCGCAGCCCTCCAGGAGCGCCCCACCATCCCGGCGCAGGGTCAGGGCTTCACTCAGATGGGCCACGAAGAAGAGGTCGCAGCCCTCCCGGGCGAGGCGCCGGGCCACGGGGACGGCACCGAGGCCATAGCCGTCGGCCTTCACGACGCCGGCCGTCCGCGCGCCCCGGGCCGCGTCCTTCATAAGACGGTAATTCGCCGCCACCGCGTCGAGGTCGATGGTGAGCCAGGCGCCGGGGCCCGCCAGGGCGGGATCGGGCACGGGGCCGAGAGAGGCGGGCGCGGAGCCGGAACGCTGTGCTGTCATGGATCGGTCTTACCACGCGTTTTCTTACACATCACTGCCCTGTCGGATGCGGTCCCTTGAAAAAGGAACCAGCCCGGATCGTCACCGGCGACCCATGGCATGAGCGCTAACGCCAAGCGGGTGCTCCACTGGTCAAAGGGTTACCAGAGGGTGTCATTTGGCTGTCTTATTTCTGCCTTATCCTGTTTTTCCGTGGGACGCGCGCGAGGGGGCTTTCAGGCTGTTCCACGGCTCCAAGGCGCGACCGTGGCTTCATGAACAATATGTGGGGATTTCGTGCGCATGCGCCTGTTCAACCAGCTCGCCCTTGGCACCGCGTCGCTCGCTCTGACGGCGGCTCTCGCGGCTCCGGCTTATGCCCAGCAGATCACGTCTGAAATTCGCGGTGTCGTGACCGATCCCGGCGGTGCGGCCCTGGCCGGCGCCGAGGTGGTCATTGTCGACACCCGGACCAACGCCACGCGGCGGACGAGGACCGATGACTTCGGCCGCTTCACGGCGACCAACCTGGTCGTCGGCGGCCCGTACCGGGTGACCGTCAGCCGGGACGGTTTCCAGTCCCGCGCCATTCCCAATGTGTTCCTGGATCTGAATGCCCAGCGCCGCCTGACTTTCCAGCTCCCGGCCCTCGAAGCCGGCGTGGCGGATGAAGTCCTGGTCGTGACCGGCACGCGCCAGGAAATCCAGTCCGTCGCCATCGGCCCGAGCTCGAGCTTCAGCCTGGAAACGCTCCAGGACTTCCCGTCCATCAGCCGCGACTTCCGCGACATCATCCGGATCGACCCGCGCGTCAGCCTGGAGCGGACCGGCGACGATGTGGACCAGATCAGCTGTATCGGCGGCAACAGCCGGTTCAACACCTTCACCGTGGACGGTGTGCGCCAGGCCGACCCCTTCGGCCTCAACGGCACGGGCTTTGCCGGCCGGAACGTTATCCCGCTGCCCTTCGATTCCATCCGCGAAGTCTCCGTGGAATTCGCGCCGTTCGATGTGCAGTACGGTCAGTTCACGGGCTGTAACATCAACGCCGTCACCAAGTCCGGCACCAACGAGTTCCACGGTTCGGCCTTTGCCGTCTTCAACAGCTCCGGCCTGACCGGCAGCCGCCTGGAAGACCGGGACCTCGATTTCGCGGAATTCCGGGACTACAACTGGGGTGCGTCCCTCGGCGGTCCGATCATCAAGGACAAGCTGTTCTTCTATGTCGCCTATGAAGAGACGGACGACTCCGACGTGCAGCCGGAAGGCCCGCTCGGCGGCGGCTTTGCAACGGAAGTCCCGTTCCTGAATGTCGACACGGCGAATGAGATTGCCCAGATCACCCGCGATGTTTACGGCATCGATCCGGGCGGCATCACCTCGAACCTGCCCGAGGAAACGCGCCGGATCCTCACCCGGTGGGACTGGATCATCAACGACGACCACCGCCTGGAATTCACCTATCAGCGCCTGCGTGAGACGAACACCGAAGAGGAGTTCATCAACGCAGAGAACTTCCATTTCGGCGGCACGTTCGAGGAAGAAGGCACCAAGGCCGAGTTCTACTCCGCCCGCCTGTTCTCCCAGTGGACGGACAAACTCTCCACGGAAATCCGCATCTCCCGCGCCGACATCCAGGACAACCAAAACCCGGTCGGCGGCGGCGAGGCCCAGGACAATGTGCCCATCCCGCGTCTGCGCGTCCTCGTGACCAATCCGGACAATGGCGCATCGGGCATCGTCCAGGCGGCCGGTCCGGGCATCTTCCGGTCGGCAAACTCCCTTATCACCCAGACGGATCAGGTCCGGGCCATCGCCAACTATACGCAAGGCCGCCACACCCTGACCGCCGGCTACGAACTCGATCAACTCGACGTGTTCAACCTGTTCATCGTGAACGCGACTGGCGCGATCAGCTTCACCAGCGTGGAGAATTTCGCGGCGGGGATCGCCAATAATGGCGGGAACACCAACCCCTTCAGCGATGCCGGCGACTTCGAAGACGGTTCCGTGGCCGGGATCATCGGGGCCGGGTCCTTCTCCGGCGATCCGGTCGATGCCGCCGCCAATTACAGCCGCGCGATCCACTCCCTCTATCTCCAGGACGAGTGGGACGTCACTGACGACCTGACCCTGTTGTTCGGCATTCGCTACGACCGCTATGAGAGCGACGTGCCGACGCTGAACGAGAACTTTGTGGAGCGCTACGGCTTCGGTAACGATGCCGCGTTCGACGGTCTTGATGCCTTCCTGCCGCGCTTCGGCTTCACGTATGACGTGCCCTTCACCCGCTTCGGCAGCACCCAGCTGCGCGGCGGCGCCGGCATCTTCGCCGGCGGCGACCCGACGGTGTGGCTGTCGAATGCCTTCCAGAATTTCGGCGGTGCCATCGGCGAAGGCAGCAGCGCCGGCGCGGGCTGTACGGAGGACGTGCTCCAGGTCATCGACGAGGACGGCGATTTCACCGGCGTCCCGGATTGTGTGACGGCGCAGCAGATCGCCCAGGCTTCGGAAAATCTCGGCGACTCCCAGTCGACGGCCCAGGACTTCGAACTGCCGACGGTCATCCGCGGTAACTTCGGTCTGACCCACTTCACGGACTTCCAGGGTGCCGCCGGCGGCTTTTTCGACGACTGGACGGTTCAGCTCGACGTGATCGTCAGTGCCTTCCGCAATCCAGCCGATTTCGTGGACCTCTCGCTCGCAGTCAATCCGACCCAGGGCCTCAACGGCTTCACCGTGGACGGACGGCCTATCTATGAAGCTGTCGATCCGACGGCGGATGGCTGTAACGCCCAATTCCTTGGTCCGCGCCAGGGCTTCTCCGACGTCACGCCCGATTGCTTCAGCTTCCGGGACGACGAAATTCAGCTCACGAACAGTGACGGCTTCAAGTCGGTCACGTTCTCGGCCTTCTTCACCAAGGAGTTCGAGTACACGACGCCGTATTTGAACACGCCGGCCACCGTGGATCTGGCCTTCGGTTATGCCTTCACGGACGCCGACAACCGCCGGGACAACACGAGTGCCCAGTCCACGTCGAACTTCAATGGCACGGCGGTGTTCGACTACAACAATCCGGGCGTGTCGGCCTCGAACTTCGAGACCCGCCACAATGTGACCATGGCGACGACCTTCGAGAATGAGTTCGTCCGCGATTATCCGACCCGCGTGAGCTTCTTCTTCCAGGCACGCTCCGGCCGGCCCTATAGCTACACCTTCGATGGCGGCTTCTTCTCCGGTTTCGAAGCGGGCAGCGACAACGCCCTGCTCTATGTGCCCACGGGACCGAATGATCCGTTCATCAGCCCCATGTCCGATCCGGACGATCTGGCTGCGCTCAATGCCTTTATTGACGCCGATGAGTGCCTGAGCAGTCAGCGGGGCCGGACCTTCCAGCGGAACTCCTGCCGTAATGACTGGTTCCTGGATCTCGACATGCGCTTCCAGCAGTCCCTGCCGGGTTTCCTGCAGGGGCATGAGACGATCTTCTTCGTCGATATCGACAACCTGCCCAACCTGATCTCCAGCGAGGCCAACATCTTCCGCCGCTTCAACCAGTCGGAAATCGACCTGGTCGATGGCAATGTGGATGAGGAAGGGCGCTACATCATCGACGGTTTCAATCCCGACAACTCCGAGTTCATCAGCTTCTCGGCGTCGCTCTGGACGGTTCAGATCGGTCTGCGCTACCGCTTCTGATACAGGCCGAAATCAGGCAGTGTTGAAGGGGCGGGCCCAAGGCTCGCCCCTCTTTTTTGTCCGGATGCCCCATGAGCGATGCCGATACTCTTCACAACCGGGCCCGCGCGGCCCTTTCGCAGGGCGATCTCAAGACCGCTGGCGCGGCCCTGCAAATGGCCATTGCCGCGGCCCCACGCCGGGCCGATATCCGCAACACGGCCGGCGATCTGCTGCTGGCCATGGAGCGGCCGCGTGAGGCCCTGGGGGCTTATGAGGACGCCCTCACGCTCGATGCCGGCCATGTCCGGGCGCGGATCAATCTCGGGCGGACCCTGACGGATCTGGCGCGGCCGTCCGAGGCCCTCACGGTGCTCGCGCCCTTCGAGGCCGCCGCCATTCCCGATGGCCATGCGGCGCGGGCCATGGCGCTGCTCACGGCGGGCCGGGCGGAAGAGGCCCTGACGGCCGCCGAGGCGGCCTTGGCAATCCGCCCCGATCATGGGCCCGGGCTCTTTGCCAAGGGCCGGGCCCTGACGGCCCTGTTGCGTTTCGACGAGGCCCGCGAGGCCCTGTCCGCCGCCGCCGGGCAGAGCCCGGGCGAGCCGGGACTTCTCAATGCCTTAGGGGAAGCCTGCCTCGGCGCGGGCGATCTCGACGGGGCAGGGGACGCCTTCGAGAAGGCCCTTGGGCGGGCGCCGACCCTGGCTCCGGCCCTTGAGGGCCTGGCCCAGATACGCTGGATGCAGGGCCGCGCGGAGCAGGTCGACGCGCCTTTCGAGGCGGCCCGCGCCGCCCGGCCCGACAATCCCGATCCCTGGTACCGCCAGGCCCTGACCCTGCGGCGGATGGAGCGCAGGCGCGACGCGCTTGCCCTGCTGCGCGAGGCCGAGAACCGCTTCGGCCACCGACCGGCCTTCGATTTTCTCGCTGCGGATCTTCTGCGCGAGGAGGGCGCCCTTGAGGAGGCCCTGGTCCGGGCCGAGCGGGCCCATGGGGAGAGCAAAGGGGACTGGGCTGCGGCGACCTCCCTCGTCAAGGTGCTGCTCCAGCGGGGCGAGGCGGACCGCGCCCTGTCCCTGTGCAAGGCCGCATTGGGGGCGGATCCCCTTGACCAGTTCTGGCTCGCCTATGCCGCCACGGCGGGCCGCGCCCTCGGCCATCCGCCGGCGGAGCGGCTCGCCGACTATGCGGCCCTGACCGCGATCACCGATATTCCGCCCCCGCCGGGTCATGCCGACACGGCGGCCTTCAACCGGGCCCTGGCGGACCGGTTGGACCGGCTGCATAAGGCCGTGCGCCGCCCCCTGGACCAGACCCTGCGCGGCGGCACCCAGACCACCCAGCCCCTGAACCGGCTCGGCGACCCGTTGCTGGACGCCTTTTTCGAGGCTCTGCGGCCGGCCGTGGACGCCTTCATCGCCGCCATGCCCGATGATCCGGACCATCCGTTTTTCGGTCGCAAGGCGGATCGCTGGCGCCTCTCCGGCGCGTGGTCCGTCCGGCTCCAGCCCGAAGGCTTCCATGTGAGCCATTTTCACGGGGAGGGCTGGATCTCCTCGGCCTATTATGTGGATTTACCGCCCGATATGGCGGCCGACGCCAATGGCTCGGAGCCCCGGCCCGGCTGGCTGACCTTCGGCGAACCGCCCATCCCCGTGCCCGGCGCGCAAGGGCCGGAACGGGCCGTCCAGCCTCGGATCGGCCGTCTTGCGCTGTTCCCGTCCTGCCTGTGGCATGGGACGGTTCCTTTCGCCGGGCAAAAACCCCGCCTCACCATTGCGATGGATATTGTTCCGTGTTCCAATTGAAGCAATCCCTATCGCGCCGGGCCAGCGGCGTGCTGCTGGGGGCCACCGGCGCGGCCCTGTTCTCCCTGAAGGGGGTCGTCATGAAACTGGCCTTCACCGTCGGAGGAACGGTGGAGCAGATGATGGCCCTGCGCATGGGCATGGCCCTGCCCGTTTACATCGTTGTCGGATGGATGGCTTTGCGCACGCGTCCCCTCTCGCCCGCGCCGCGCACCCTCGTGGCGGCTGCCGGTCTTGGCGTGCTCAGCTACTATGTCTGCACCTGGCTCGATTTCACGGGACTGATGTTCATTTCGGCCCAGCTTGAGCGCCTGATCCTGTTTCTATACCCGACCATGACCGCTCTGCTCGCCTGGTGGTTCATCGGTGAGCGGATGACCCTGCGCCACGGACTGGCCCTCGCCCTGTCCTATGGCGGCATCCTGGTGCTCTTCGGCCAGGAGGTAAGCAGCCTGGGCCCTAATGCGGCGCTGGGTGCGGGTCTCGTCTTCGCGGCCGCCGCGCTCTTCGCCGTCTATGTGACGGCCGCCAAAACCGTGATTGTGGGGCTGGGCTCGCCGCTTTTCACATGCGTGGCCATGACGGCGGCAGCGCTTGCCATCCTCGCTCATTTTGCCGGCCAATCCATGCTGACCGTCTCGCCGCCGATCAATGCTTCGATCCTGGGGCTTGGTGCCCTGTTGGCCATCGCCTGCACGGTCATGCCCAGTTTCATGGTGACCGAGGCGATCGCCAGGGCCGGGCCGGGGCTCACCAGCGCCGCCGGCGGGTTCGGCCCGGCCGCCACGGCGGCCGTGGCCGTTTGGGTCCTGGGCGAGCCCTTCGGCCCACACCAGGCCTTGGCGCTTATTCTCACCGTCAGCGGCGTGGTGCTCTTGACGCGGGCCGGACCGAAATAGGGGGCCTTACAGGGTTCTCCTTATGCGCAGCGGGACGAGATAACCGGCTGCACACCCTTAGTGTGCCGGACTTTTTGGGGCCGGGACCGACACCCTTGAGAGGATCGGTCGGCCGGATGTGCGTTCGCTTGCAGGGCCGGCCCCATGCGTGGTGTTCAGTGGGAGACGCTTTCGGCGGGTTTCAACCCGCCCTACTCCCGGTCGCCGAGGAGGCCGGCCAGCACGTCCGCGAACAGGGTGGCGGAGTCCGGGGCGAAGCCGAAAAACAGCTCCGGTTCGATCATTTCCAGTTCCATGACCAGAAAGCCCTGTTCGGTCACGACGCCGTCCACCCGGATATAGGCGGGATCCGCGAACAGGGCCGAGGCCCGGGCCGCACGGGCGACCACCATGCGGTCGGGCACGAGGCTGGTGGTGTGCCCGCCATGCTCAGTCTGCACACGAAAATCGCCGGCCTTGGGACGCTTCTGAACCATATGGGCAAAGCGCCCGCCGAAAAAGACGACGGAGATTTCCCCGGCGGTTTCGATTTCCGGCACGAAGGGCTGGACCAGATAATCCTGGTCCTGGGGGAGCGCGGCGAGGGCGCCGGCATGGGCTGGCGCCTCCGCCGCGGGGCTGCGCAGCAGAACCGTGTTGCGCGCGCCGGCCCCGACCGCGGGTTTGATGACGAGCGAGTCGGTTCTGAACGCGGCGCGTGCGTGCGCCAGTGCTTCGTCCGTATCCGCCAGGCCGCCTGGACCGGGCTCGAAGGGCAGGGTCGGGATCGCCGGCACACCGAGCCGAGGCAGGTCCATCAAATAGGTTTTCCGCAGGGTGCCGAGCAGAAGGGCCGCCGGATTGATCAGCCGGACACTGGCGTCCTCGGCCTCACGGATCCAGGTTTCGAACGCTTCCAGATGATCCGTGTAGTTCCAGGGAGTCCGAACGAGGACCGTGGCCCCGTCCAGCATTCGAGGCGGTGTCGTCATCCAGTCGGCAAAGGTGACCGCATAGTCGCGCTGTGCCAAAGCATCGACCAGCGGTTCGTCGTCCACCAGCAGGAGCGGGTGCCGGGAGGATTTTTCCTCCGCATACAGCGTGTCGGCGCTGAGAAAGACCAGGGACCGTTCCGCCATGGTGTGCCTTTCAGAAGCCGTCGCCCGGGCCCGGACCCCGCTCGGGCGCGGCGAAATTGTGGAACCGGGTGATCTCCGGATCGAAATGCAGTTTGATGACGCCGGTGGGCCCGTGGCGGTGCTTGGCGACAATCACCTCCGCCAGATTCTGCACCAGGCGCTTTTTCTCCTCCCACGCCATCATGTTCTGCTCATAGCTGGCATTCAGGGTGCGGAGTTCCTCACTGGCGCCGGCGCCGATTTCGAGATGCGGCTCGGTGGGCCGTTTTTGATCATGGTAGTACTCTTCCCGGAAGATGAACATGACAATATCCGCATCCTGTTCGATCGACCCGGATTCCCGGAGATCGGCCAGTTGCGGGCGCTTGTCATCCCGGCTCTCCACGGCCCGGCTGAGCTGGGACAGGGCGATGATCGGCACGTTGAGTTCTTTGGCCAGCGCCTTGAGACTGGTCGTGATTTCGGTCAGTTCCTGGACGCGGTTGTCGGTCTTGCGCCGTCCGGATCCGGTCAGGAGCTGCACATAGTCGATGACGATGAGGTCGAGGCCCGGCTTGCGGGCGACGCGGCGGGCGCGGGACGCAACGGCGGAGATGCTGAGGCCGCCCGTGTCATCGATGAAAAGCGGAATGTGCTGAATTTCCGCCACCGCATCGGCAAGGCGTGCAAAGTCCTGCCGCGTGATCGTTCCGTCCCGGATCTTGTGGGACGGCACCATGGCCTGTTCGGCGAGGATACGTGTGGCCAGCTGATCGGCCGACATCTCCAGCGAAAAGAAGAGGACGCGGCCGCCGTCTTCGACCACGTCCTTGCCTGCCGGATCCTTGCCGAGGCGGAGGGCCTTTGCGATGTTGAAGGCCATGTTCGTGGCGAGCGCGCTCTTGCCCATGGCCGGACGGCCGGCCAGGATGATCAGGTCCGAACGCTGAAGGCCGCCCAGTTTGTGGTCGAGGTCGGCGAACCCGGTCGGGGTGCCGGCCATGGCCCCATCCCGCTTGAAGGCGGCATCGGCGCGGTTGAGCGCGGTTTCGAGGGCCCTGGCGAAATCCAGACTGCCCTCCTTGTACTTCCCTTTCTCTGCGATCTCGTAAAGGCTCTGCTCGGCGTCCACGATCTGCTTGCTGGGATCGTCGTCGAGGTCCGTGTCCCGGGCCCGCACGACCATGTCCTCGCCGATGCGCATCAAGCCGCGCCGGACCGCGAGATCGAACAGGGTCTGGGCATAATCGGCCACATGGACGGTGGCCGTGGACGCCGCCGCGAGATTGGCGAGATAGGCCGCGCCGCCCACCTCCCGCAGCACCGGGTCGCTTTCGATCAGGGCATGGACGGTGAGGGGGGTCGCGATCCGCCCCTTGTCGATCAATCTGCCGATGGTGTCGAAGATCTTGCCGTGCAACGGTTCGTAGAAATGGTCCGCATCGATAATGCCGCTGGCCTGGAAATAGGCTTCGTTGTTGACCAGCATCGATCCGAGGAGGGCCTGTTCAGTCTCGATACTACAGGGCGCACTGGGATAGTCGATATCGTCCGCAGAGGGATCGACACCGTCCGGTCCGGACGTGTGGGGGTCGGCCAGGGCAGCACTCTGGGAAGGATGGGGCATGGACGGTGTTCAGCTCACGACAGGGGAGAGAGGGGGCGGCAAGATCCATTGGTTGCCTCGCCTTAAGGCTGAGCATACTACGCCCGGCTCTAGTCCTATTGATGAATCGTCGCAAAGCGGGGAACAAGGGCGCGGCAGGCACCGTCCACAAGAATCGCGCTTTGTTTGTGGGTTGGGGATAAATCGGCGGTTAAGCACAGGGTTATCCCCAGAGCGCGTGATTCTGGACCATGCCCATAGCCTCGAAAGACCATCGCCGCGGTTGAAAGCCGAAGACAAAGAAAGGGGAAAGCGTGGCTTCCCCCTCTCAAAACGCGCAGCTGAAATCCCGTAGGCGGATCAGGCTTTCTCGGCCTCGTCATCGGTCTGCGCCGGCGCCTCGGCTTCCGCGTCGTCCGTGTCGCCATCGGCGGACGCGCCATCCTCCTCGTCGTCCTCAAGCAGGGCGTCGAGGTCGAGATCGTCCTCGTCGTCCTCGTCGTCCGTGCGGGCGGTGACATCCTCGCCGCGGGCTTGGCGTTCGGCTTCTTCCTGGGACCGGGCGACATTCATGGTGACGGTCACGGTGACTTCCGGATGGAGGGAGACGCGCACCTCGTGCAGGCCCAATTCCTTGATCGGCTTGTCCAGCATCACTTGCGTCCTGGTGAGGGTGAAGCCGCCTTCGGTCACCAAGGTCGCGATATCGCGGGGCGACACGGAGCCGTAGAGCTGGCCGCTCTCGCTGGACTGGCGAATGGCAATAAAGGTTTTGCCGTCCAGCTTCTCGCCCACCTGTTCCGCTTCGCTGCGCCGTTCCAGATTCTGGGCTTCCAGTTGGGCGCGGCTGCGCTCGAACTGGTCCATGTTGCCCTGGGTGGCGCGCAGGGCCTTGCCCCGCGGCAGAAGGAAATTGCGGGCGAAGCCGTTGCGGACCTTCACCACATCGCCCATTTGGCCGAGTTTCTCGACCCGTTCCAGCAGCACCACGTGCATGACGTCGTCTCCTTAGCGTGTACTCGTCTCGTCCGTCGGCGTCAGGCCGTCCCGGCTGCGGGATCGGCCGCGAAGCGGCGGCGAAGACTGAACCATTGATCCAGAATGCCCAGCAGGCTGATCAGTTGAGCGCCGATGCCCTGGGGCGCCAGCAGCAAAAGGTAGAGAAAAGCGAGTGCGACCATGCGCAGGCCCCCCGTGACGCCGGGCATGTCGCTGCGCGCCACCCAGCCGGCACTCACGCTGTGGGCCGTGATCAGGCCGGTCAGGAAATAGGGCGCGGCGAGGATGACCGCCGCCGTGCCGCCGATAAAGCCAATCCCCGCAGGCAGAAAGGCCGCCACCATGGCCGCTGCGAGGGCAAGGGCGAGGCCAAAAGGCAGATCGACCTGAAGCCAGTCGAAATCGGGCCGCAGATTGCGCCCCGACAATTTGACGATCGTCTGGCCCAGCGTGAGGTTGAGCACCATCACCGCGCACCAGAACAGGGCCACAATGCCCGGAATGGTCCGGGCCATGAGGCCGAAGAACTCATCCTTGGTCATATCCGCGCCCGCCTCCCGAAACTGGCTCAGAAAGACCTCCGGATTGGGCACCATCTCTTCAAGCTGGGCCTCGATCACCGGGACAAGGCCGCCATAGGGCGCCGTGAGGCCCAATTGGACGGCCAGGAACAGCGCAAGCGCGATCCCGACGATCCAAGTCAAAATCCGCCCCGCGGGGTACCAGGCCTGGACGTTTTCGGCCTTTGCCTCGTCCTCCCCGGCATGGCGCAGGGCGATCCGTGTCAGGAACACCAGGGGCGCCGCATAGAACAGCCCGAAAATCGCGGCGATGCTCAGATTGACCGCGATGGCCAGGATGAGGGTGCCGGCGATGGCGGCCATGCTGCTGACCGCCGGACCCCAGCCCAGGCCCATCAGGACGAGGGGCAGCGGTGCCAGATAGACGAGCAGCAGTGAGAACAGGTTGCCCGTCAACATGGACAGGAACATCAGGGCACTGACGAGCCCCGCCGCGATCGCAATGATCCAGTCCCGCTGCACGGCCCGCTCGCTCGCCATCCTGATCCCTTTCCACTCTGCGCCCCACTCTGTGCCATCGCCCCGGGGGCGTAAGAGGGGCCGCGTCCAACCGGTCCGGCCCGCGCCGGACCTTTAGGATCCGTCAGTCGCCCACATAGGGCAACAGGGCCATGAAGCGGGCCCGTTTGATGGCGCGGGCCAATTCCCGTTGTTTCTTCGCGGAGACGGCGGTGATGCGGCTTGGCACGATCTTGCCCCGCTCCGAAAGAAAGCGCTGGAGCAGGCGGGTGTCCTTCCAATCAATGGCGGGAGCGCCGGGCCCTGAAAAAGGGCAGGACTTCCGGCGGCGGAAGAACGGGCGCCTCACGGGCACCTGGGGAATCTTGGCGTCGGACATGGACAGATCCTTTCACGCAAAGGTGATGGCGTTGAATGGCGGATTGCGGTGCGGGCGACGCGACGGCGTCACTGGCCCTCGGACTCGCGGGGCGGTCTGGGGGGGCGGTCTCCGCGATCGCCACGATCGCCCCGGTCTGCGCGATCGCCCCGGTCTGCGCGATCGCCTCTGTCGCCGCGGTCTCCACGATCACCCCGATCCCTGTCGCCGCGGCCCCGGCCGCCGCGCCGGTCGTCCCGGCCGCCGCCCCGGTTCTGCAACACGGCCGATGGACCGGTTTCGTGCTTGTCCACTTTCAGGGTCACGAAGCGCATGATGTCTTCGTGGAACCGCATCTGACGCTCCATCTCGCCGATGGCATCGGGCGTAGCGTCGAGATTCATAAGGACATAATGCCCTTTGCGGTTTTTGCGGACTTTATAGGCGAGGTTGCGCAAGCCCCAATATTCGGTTTTGGCGATGGTTCCGCCGTGTTCCTCGATGATCCCCCGCATATGGGCGGTAATCTGATCGACCTGCTGCTGCGAGACGTCCTGTCTCGCAATATACACATGCTCGTAAAGCGGCATGGCGACTCCACATCATTGTGATCGTTGAATTCGAAGACCGGACGGCGGAACCGCTCAACGGCCGGCCAAAAGACCGACCTTGAGCGCATCCGGTGGATCGCGGACTGGAGCAGACCCGTCGCGGGGCCTGCCGGCCGGAACCTCGTCGTCGTCGAGGGACGCCGCAGAGGTCCGGTGTCCGGACCGCCAAGTCTTCACTTCCGCCAGGGAAGGCGCGCACTATAGCCACGTGCAGACCGGTGACAAGCCTGTCTTTGCACGCCTGCTTGACAGGCCCCGTGGATTTCGGCCAAACCCACGCGCATTTCCGGCGCTCCTGCGTGTCGTCTGCGCGATTGCGCCGGCGGGGCCGCATGATCCCGGCCCGCGGACGGTCTTTTCGGCCGCCGCCCAGCACGGAGTGAGCCATGGCACGCGCCTTTACTTTTCCCGGACAGGGGTCCCAGACCGTCGGCATGGGCCGGGCCCTGGCGGATGCCTTTCCCGCGGCGCGGCTGATCTTCGAGGAAGTGGACGATGCGCTGGACATCCGGCTCACCCGGATCATGTGGGAGGGGCCCGAAGCCGATCTGACGCTCACGGAAAATGCCCAGCCGGCCCTCATGGCGACCAGCCTCGCCGTGATCCGGGTCCTGGAAAGCGAAGCGGGCCTCGATCTCAGCCGCCATGCCCGCTTCCTGGCCGGCCATTCCCTTGGGGAGTATTCCGCCCTTGCTTCGGGCAAGGCCTTGAGCGTCGCGGACACGGCGCGCCTGTTGCGCACCCGGGGCCAGGCCATGCAGGCCGCCGTTCCCGTCGGTGTGGGTGCCATGGCGGCCCTGCTGGCCATCGATATCGACGACGTGGCGACCAAGGTGGTCCCCGGCGCGGCTGGGGGCCAGGTCTGCGCCATCGCGAACGACAACGCGCCCGGCCAGGTGGTGATTTCGGGCCATCGGGAAGCCATTGAGGCGGCGCTGGAGCGGGCCAAGGAAGCCGGCGCCAAGAAGGGCGTGCTGCTGCCCGTCAGCGCCCCGTTCCATTGCCCGTTGATGGAGCCGGCGGCCGAGGCGATGGCCGAGGCCCTGGCGGCCGTGCCCATCCAGGCGCCGGTCGTGCCCATTGTCGCCAATGTCACGGCCGATGCCGTCGGCGATCCGGAGACCATCCGCACCCTGTTGCGCGATCAGATCACCGGTCGGGTTCGCTGGCGGGAATCGATCCTGCATATGGTCGACCAGGGCGTCGAGGGGATCGTAGAGGTCGGGGCCGGCAAGGTCTTGACGGGCATGCACAAACGGATCCACCGGGGGCTGCGGTGCCACGCGGTCGAAACGCCGGCGGATGTGGACGCGTTTGCAAAACTGCTGTGAGATGCTGCACGCGCGCGTGCATCGGAGTCGCGGCGATGACGAAACAAAGGCTTTGAATGTTTGACCTGACCGGAAAGAAGGCCCTGGTGACGGGGGCCAGTGGCGGGATCGGCAGCGCGATCGCCCAGGCCCTCCATGCTCGGGGCGCCCATGTGGCCCTGTCAGGCACCCGCGCCGACGCCCTCGACGCCCTCAAGGACACGCTCGGCGACCGGGCCACGGCGCTCACCTGCAATCTTGCGGATCGCGACGCCGTCGGCGCCCTGGCCGGAAGGGCGGAGGAGGCCCTTGGCGGCCTCGATATCTTGGTGGCCAATGCGGGCATCACCCGGGACAATCTGTTCATGCGGATGAAGGATGCCGAATGGGATGACGTCCTGGCGGTCAATCTGACATCGACCTTCCTGCTCATGCGCGGTTGTCTGCGGGGCATGATGAAGCGCCGCTGGGGGCGCATCATTCCCATCACCTCGGTCGTGGGCGTGACCGGCAATCCGGGCCAGGGCAATTACGCCGCCTCGAAAGCCGGCCTGATCGGTATGTCCAAGGCGCTGGCCCAGGAAGTCGCCAGCAGGAACATCACCGTCAACTGCATTGCGCCGGGCTTTATCGAGACTGCGATGACCGCATCCCTTGACGAGGCCCAGAAAGAACGGATCAACATCATGGTTCCGGCCGGTCGCATGGGCACGCCGGATGACATCGCCGCGGCCGTGGTTTATGTGGCAAGTGACGAAGCGGCATATATGACGGGGCAGACGCTGCATGTGAATGGCGGCATGGCCATGATCTGATCCCCTGGCACGGCCAGGCGACACCCCAGGCATGACGCCAGTCCTGCCCGGACCGATTTCGAGAGGATGGAGCTGGTCCCGCCCAGGCGTTGAACTCCAGATCCCGTTTTAAAATGCCCGGTGGACAGGTGCGGGGCCGGGCGCCACCTGAGGAACGAGAACAATGAGTGACATCGCAGAACGCGTAAAGAAGATCGTCGTCGAGCATCTCAATGTGGAGGCCGACAAGGTCGTGGAGACCGCCAATTTCATTGATGATCTGGGTGCGGACAGCCTGGACACGGTGGAACTGGTCATGGCCTTCGAAGAGGAATTCGGGGTCGAGATTCCCGATGATGCCGCGGAAACCATCCAGACCGTCGGCGCTGCGATCGAGTTCCTGAAAAGCAAAAACGCCTGACTGGGCCGGGTCTGCTGGGCCGGGTCTGCCGGGCCGGGGCCTCGCGCCTTGGCACCGGCCGGTGCCCGGCATTGTGCGGGGGGCGGAGCTTAACGGGCGTTGACGCGTGTATCGGCAAACGCGCCGTCGTGTTCGGCCCGTCTCGTCACACCGGGGAGGCCCATGGCGGGAAGGCCCATGGCGCAGTATGGCGTATGCTGACGAATGGAACGCGGTAACGAAAAAAAATGTGATGTGAGGATTGCCATGCGTCGCGTCGTCGTCACGGGCCTCGGGCTCGTCACCCCCCTTGGAACCGGTGTCGAAACCACCTGGCGCAACCTGATCGAGGGGCGCTCCGGAGCAAAGCTCATCGAAGGCTTCGACACCTCTGCGCTCCCGGCTAAAGTCGCTTGCCAACTCCGGCGCGGCGACGGGTCCGACACGGCCTTCAATGCCGACGACTGGGTGGAGCCACGGGAACAACGCCGGCTCGACGATTTCATCATTTTTGGGCTTGCGGCGGCCCAGCAGGCCATGGACCACGCGGCCTACAAACCGGCCAATGACGAGGCCGCGTGCCGCGCCGGCGTTCTGATCGGGTCAGGCATCGGCGGGCTGCCGACCATCGAAAAAACCGCGATCACGCTGCATGAAAAGGGTCCACGCAAGGTCAGTCCCTTCTTCATCCCCAGTGCACTGATCAATCTGCTGTCCGGCCAGGTCTCCATCCGTTTTGGCCTCAAGGGGCCCAACCACGCCGTGGTGACGGCCTGCTCCACGGGCGCCCATGCCATCGGCGATGCGGCCCGCCTGATCGCCCTCGACGACGCGGATGTCATGGTCGCCGGCGGTGCCGAGGCCGCGATCAGTCCCCTGGGCATTGCCGGCTTCGCCGCTTCCCGTGCCCTGTCCACCGGGTTCAACGACACCCCGGAAAAAGCCTCCCGGCCCTATGATCGCCGACGGGACGGCTTCGTGATGGGTGAAGGCGCCGGGATCGTCGTGCTTGAAGAATTGGAGCATGCCCGCGCCCGCGGCGCGCCGATCTATGCCGAGGTGGTGGGATACGGATTGTCCGGGGACGCCTTTCACATCACGGCGCCGGCCGAGGACGGCGACGGGGGCTATCGCTCCATGAAGATGGCGCTGGCCCGGGCGGGATTGGAACCAGCCGATATCGACTATATCAACGCCCACGGCACTTCGACGCCCAAGGGCGACGAGATCGAAGTGCGTGCAGTGGAGCGACTCGTGGGCAATGCGGCGAGCAACATCGCCATGTCGTCCACGAAATCCTCCATCGGCCATCTGCTGGGCGCGGCCGGCGCCGTGGAAGCCATTTTCGGCATTCTCGCCATGCGGGACTCGATCGCCCCGGCGACCCTGAACCTGGAAGATCCCTCCGTGGACACCGCGCTCGATCTGGTGCCGCTGACGCCGCGCAAGCGGGAGATCAACACGGTGCTCTCCAATTCCTTCGGGTTCGGCGGCACCAACGCCACCCTGGTCATGGTCAAGCCGCCCGCGTGATCCCGCCGGCGGGAAAGGAACCGGCCCCGTGCTTCGTCTCCTGAAGATCCTGTTCGGCCTTTCCGCCGTGCTCGTCCTCGTGGCAGGGCTGGGCGCCGGGGGCCTGTTTTTGTACGGAAAGCATCGTTTCGAGGCGCCGGGACCGGCGGCACCCGACCGGGCCGCCCAGACGGTGGTGCTTTTAGAGCGGGGGATCGGCCTGGGGACCATCGCCCGGCGGCTCGAGGCCCGAGGCGTGATCACCCAGGCCAGGATCTTCTCCCTGGCGGCCCGGATCCAGGGACGCGGCAGCAATCTGAAGGCTGGGGAATACGCCATTCCGAGCCGGGCCAGCATGGCCAAGATTCTGGATATCCTGACCCAAGGCAAATCGATCCTGCACCGGCTCACCGTGCCCGAGGGCTATTCCGTGGCCCAGGTCGTCGATTTGCTGCGCGCGGATCCGGTCCTTGTGGGAGAGGTGACGGACCCGCCCGAGGAAGGCCTGCTCCTGCCGGAGACCTATCTCTTCCAGCGCGGCACCACCCGGATGGATCTGCTTGCAAGGATGCAGGCGGACAAGCGCGCGGTGCTGGATGCCCTGTGGGACGATCGGGCCGCCGACCTGCCCCTCGCGACGCCCTATGAAGCGCTGATCCTGGCGTCCATCGTCGAAAAAGAAACCGGCCTTGCGGATGAACGGCCTCTCGTGGCCTCGGTTTTCGTCAACCGCTTGCGCAAGGGAATGCGTCTCCAGTCCGATCCGACCGTGATTTACCCGATCACCAAGGGACGGCCTCTGGGCCGGCGCATTCGGCGCAGCGATCTCGATGCGGACAATCCTTACAATACCTATGTGAAAGGCGGCCTTCCGCCCACGCCGATCGCCAATCCCGGACGGGCGGCCATCGCCGCCGTTCTCAATCCGCCCCAGACGGACTTTCTCTATTTCGTCGCCGACGGCACGGGCGGCCATGTCTTTGCGAAAACGCTCAAAGAGCACAACGAGAATGTCGCGCGCTGGCGGCGCGTCCAGCGGGAAAAGGGGCAGCGTTGATGGCCGGGCGGACCAAGCGGCATGATCCGGAAGGGGTGACGCTCGCCAGCATGACCGGCTTTGCCCGTGTCGAGGCGAGCCACGGCGCCCATCACTGGGCCTGGGAGTTGCGCAGCGTGAACGGCAAGGGCCTCGACATGCGGGTGCGGGTGCCCTCGGGTCTTGAGGTGCTGGAGCAGGAGGCGCGCAAGCGGGCGGCCGCCCGGTTCAAGCGCGGCTCGCTGCAGATCGGTTTGCAGATCGCCCGCTCCGGCGGGGCGGCGACCCTGTCCGTGAACAGGGACGCCCTCGACCAGGTGCTCAGCGTCCTCGCGCCGTTGCGCGAGCGCGTCCCCGATGCGCCTGCGCCGGCTCTTGAGGGCATTTTGTCCCTGCGGGGCGTGCTTGATGTGCAGGAGCCTGAGGAGAGCGAGGAGGAACGGGCCGCGCGGATGGAGGCCCTGACTGACAGCCTCGAAAAGGCTCTTGAGGCCCTGGAAACCGCGCGTGCAGAGGAGGGGCGGGCCCTTACCCAGACCATTGGCGGCCAGATCGCCACCCTCGAAACGCTGGTGGACGAGGCGGCCTCCTGTGCCGCTGCCCAGCCCGACCGATTGCGGGAGCGCCTGCGCCTCCAGGTGAGTGCCCTGCTCGAAGACCAGGCCCTGTCCGAAGAGCGGCTCCATCAAGAAGCCGCCCTCTTGATGACCAAGGCCGATATCACCGAGGAACTGGATCGATTGCGTGCCCATGCCCAGGCGGCGCGGGATCTCCTGGCGGGCGGCGGGGCCGTCGGGCGCCGGTTCGATTTTCTGAGCCAGGAATTTAACCGGGAAGCCAATACTCTCTGCTCCAAATCGTCCGATCTGGCCCTGACCCGCATCGGCCTGGAGCTGAAGGCCGTCATTGATCAGATGCGCGAGCAGATCCAGAACGTGGAATAGTCACCCAGGCGTCGACCCGGACGGGAGCCCCGGACGGGAGCCCCGGACGGGAGCCCAGGACGGGAGCAACGGCGCGGGATCGGAGGAAGCCATGGTGATCGAGCGCCGCGGCATGATGTTCGTCCTGTCCTCGCCCTCGGGGGCGGGCAAATCCACCCTTGCAAAAGGCCTGTTGGAGGCGGATCAGCTGATCGAGCTGTCCGTATCCGTCACGACGCGCGCGCCCCGTCCTGGCGAACAGAATGGCCGCGAATATCATTTTCGCAGTGTCGAGGCCTTCGAGGCCATGGTGCGCGACGGTGCCCTTCTGGAATATGCCGAGGTCTTCGGGAACCGGTACGGCACGCCGCGGGCCCCCGTGGAGGAGGCCCTGGCTTCGGGCCGGGATGTGCTGTTCGACATCGACTGGCAGGGGGCCCAGCAACTGGAGCGCAATGCGCTCAACGATCTTGTCCGGGTGTTCATTCTGCCGCCGTCCTGGACGGAACTCGAAACCCGCCTGCGCAATCGTGCCTCCGATCCGGAAGATGTCGTGGCCCGGCGTATGGCCCAGGCGGGCACGGAAATGAGCCACTGGGCCGAATATGACTATGTCATCGTGAACCGGGATCGCACCGAGGCGCTGGGGCAGGTGTGCGCCATTCTTACCGCGGAACGCCTGCGCCGGCAGCGCCAGATTGGCCTCACCGATTTCGTTGCCAAACTGCGGACCGGGTCCGACGCCGTCGAGCCCCATTCCCCCTGACCCCTCTTGTTCAGATTGAGCTGGCGGATCGGGCGAAAAGAAAAGAGGTGTCCGGATCGTCTCCGGGCACCGCTTTTTTCCGTGCTTCGGGGCGGAGCCGGTCCACCCGGCCCCGCCCCGCTTTCCTGTAATCAGAAAGTGAGGGTGTTGGTATCCAGCTCGGTGACATTCTCCACGATCAGGGTGGAGCCGTCATTGAAGGTGAGCTGAAGATCCGTACCGTTCACGATGGCCACATTGGTGTTGCCGGTATCGGCGATATTGATCAGGCCGTCCGGGGTGCCGTCCTCGAAATCGGCAAAGCTCTGGCCCATGCCGCTGGCATCGATCACTTCCCCGCCCTTATTGGGGTCGAAATCAACCAGCACGTCGTCGCGGAAGCCGGGGTCGAGTTCGAAGGTGTCTGCGCCGTCACCGCCCCGCAGCGTGTCGTTGCCCGTGCCGCCGTTCAGGGTGTCGTTCCAGCGACCCCCGTCGAGGCTGTCGTCACCGGCCCCGCCATTCAGCGTGTCGCGCTGATCGCCGCCTTCGAGGGTGTCATTGCCGGCATCCCCGTCCAGGCTGTCCCGGCCGGGCCCGCCACGGAGGGTGTCGTTCCCGTCACCGCCGCGGAGCGTATCGGAGCCGAAGTCCGAACCGCCCAGCAGGAGGTCATCGCCGGCGCCCCCCTCCAGGCTGTCGTTCCTGTCCCCGCCTTCGAGGGTGTCATTGCCAGAACCACCCTGGAGGGTGTCTGTGCCATATCCGCCGTTCACGGAGTCGTCGTCCGCACCGCCCAGGAGGGAGTCGTTGTTGCTGCCGCCCTGGATCGTGTCGGCACCGGCCCCGCCGTCGACGGTATCGTCACCCCACCGGTCGCCGCCGGTGATGGAGTCGTTCCCTTCGCCGCCGTTGAGGACGTTGTTGCCATTCCCGCCGTCGATGGTGTCGTTGCCGGCCCCGCCGTCCAGCGTGTCCGGGCCGTTGGTGCCGATGATGACGTCACCCTTATCCTCATCATTGCCGTCGGTTTCACCGGTGATGGTGAGGTTGACGGTGGCCGTGTCGCTTCCCCCTTCGCCGTCGGAGAGGGTGTAGGTGAAGCTGTCAAAGGCCGTTTCGCCGTTATTCAGGAATTCGAACGCGTTGTCGGTGTCGTAGGTGAAAGTGCCGTTGCCGATGACCGTCAAAAGCGCACCGGATGCGAGGGTGATGGTGGAGCCGACCGACGCGGCCTTGTCATCCACCGCCGTGACGATAAAGGCATCCCCGTCGACATCCGTATCCTCACCATTGCCGTTGTCGGCGAACAGGGACCCGGTCTTGGTTTCGTTTTCACCCAGGGTAAACCCATCGTCGCGGGCATCCGGCGCCGTGTTCGGATTCTCCGGCGGCAGATCGGTATCGCCCGTGACCGTGACGAAGACCGTCGCCGTGTCCGTCCCGCCCTCGCCGTCGGACACCGTGTAAGTGAAACTGTCCGTGGCGGTCTCACCGGTGTTGAGGATCTCGAAGGCGCCGTTGGTCTCGTAGGTGAATGCCCCATTGATGCCCACGGTTAGGCGGGCGCCCGAGGCGAGCAGGAACGGAGTACCGACCGTGCCGCCGGGGCCCACACCAATGACCGTAAGGGGGTCGCCGTCGGCATCCGTGTCCGCACCATTTCCGTTGTCTGCAAGCAAGGATCCGCCTGCGGACTGGTCCTCGCTTACGGTAACAGCGTCATTTCTGGCATCGGGGGCCGTGTTGGGACGCGGATCGACGGACGGATCCTCGTCCACGCCCGTGACGGTGACGAAGACGGTGGCATTGTCGGTCCCGCCTTCGCCGTCGGAGACGGTGTAGGTGAAGCTGTCCGTAGCCGTCTCACTGGTGTTGAGAGCCTCGAAGGCCCCGTTGGGATCGTAGCTGTAGGAGCCGTCCGCGTTCACGGTCACTTTCGCGCCGGATGCAAGCGCGGCGGCCGTGCCCACGAAGCCGGAAATGCCATTGACGTCCGTCACCGTGAGGGGATCGCCATCGGCGTCCGTATCCGCACCCGAGCCGTTATTGGCAAGGACAGAGCCGTTCACAGCGGTGTCTTCATCGGTCGTGACCGCGTCGTTCCGGGCATCGGGCGCCGTGTTGAGATCGAAATCCTCGAAGGTGATGGTGTAGGTCTGGGTGCCCGACGCGCCGGCGAAGTCGAACAGCTTGATTTTGTCCTCATAGATCGGACGCTCGGTCTGATCGAAGGGGAAGGTCCGGTCCGTCTGCCAGGCGTTGCGGCCGGGCAGGGTGGAGCCGTCGGCGCGGGTCACGCTGTCGATCACGAAATCGCCCAGGCCCGGATCGTCGAAGGAGGCATAGTTCCAGCCGGTTTCCTGGTTCATCTGAACTGTGATCCGGCCGTCCGACAGATCGCCCTCGATGATGGTGACCGTGGCCACCGAAACGGGCTCGGTCGTCCCGTCACTGAGGAACAGGGTGTCCGGCGTGATATCCGAATCGATCACCTCGTTGACCAGGAAGTCGTCGAGGCCGTCGGCGCCGTCCCGGTCGTCGCGCACCACCTGGATCAGTTCGCGGATTTCCACGCTCTGGATGGTGCTGAGTTCGGGCAGGCCCAGATCGTTCACGCTCTCGAAAGTGGCCTCATAGTCGGAGAAGCTGCCTTGGAGGCTCGATTCGAGCTGGAACACCACCACCGCAGTCTCGCCCCCCGGCAGGTCGCCGATATCGGCCGTCAGCGTGGGCTGGATCGGCTGGCTGTTCACCTCCGTGCCGAGGATCTCGAAATCGATCAAGAGGCCGCTTTCATTCTCGATGATCTCCGGCTGGCCGGAGGTGATGGTCAGATCGCCGGCCGTACCGGCCCCATCATTCTGGATCAGCAGACCCAGATCGAAGGGGACGGCCTGTTCGATTTCAGACGTGAACGGATCGTCCGAGGCCACATCGCGCTGGAAGAAATAGTCGAGATTGAGTTCGGCGACGGGCAGGACCTCCACCGTCGTCCCGGCCAGGGGCTGGGTGATGTCGTTGCCGTCGAGCGTGTATTTCAGCGTGCCGGCGATGGTGTAGTTCTCCGGGCCCGTCGGAGCCGCATCCGCACTCGGAACAATGGTGAAGAGGGCGCTGCCCGCACTGTCGGCGGCCAGCACGCCGGTCCCGTCGGCGGCGGTGATGCCGTCGAGTTCCGGATCCGTCACACCGAAAACGCCTTCGCCGACCAGGACGCCGTTTTCGTCGAAAATCTCGACCGACACCTCGATATTGGTCAGCGCTTCGTCGCTTGCGTTTTCAAGCTCAAGCAGTCCCTCGAAGCCCTGGCGGGTGAGCACGGCCTGCTGATTGATCTGGATGCGCACCGTGACGGGGACATCCGAGCCGGTCTGGATGATCTGCGGGGGCAGGCTCACGCCGCCGGCCCCGACGGCGGACGTTCCGGGGGTACCGTCGAAAAAGGCGCCCGGGCCGAACAGGGTGGGAACGGGCTGGCCCTCGGCGCCGGTGCATTGCGCATCAAGATTGATATAGCCGATCGGGACGACCTTGTTCACGTCGTTCGGTCCGGCATCGTAGGAGTAGCGGACATTGCCGCCAAGGGAGCAGGGTGCGCTGTTGGGCGGGCCGTCGGCGATCCGGGTGATGTGCACCGGAATGCTTGCCGAACTGCGGGCATCCAGGACGTCGAGCACATCCACGGCCGGTTCGATCTTGTAGTAGGGATGGCTGCCCAGATTGAGGGTGACGTCCTCGGTCTGGATCAGGCCGATATTCGTCAGCACCAGATCGACCGTCTTTTTGTCGCCGATGGTGTCGAGCCCGGCAAGATCGATGACTGTGGGCTCCACCAGAACCTGCGGATGGGGCACGACGGTGTTGAAGTTCGCTTCGATCGTGACGTCGAAGGTCTCGGTCAGTTCCACTTCCGTGACCGTGAACGTGTAGCTGACCACCTGCTGGGACAAGAACGCCTCGAGCGTCGTGGTTTCGCCAGCCTTGATCTCGACCGTCCGGGCGAAGGCGTCATGGTCGTCCGCTTTGACTTCGATGTCGTAAAAGCCGACCGGCAGATCCTCGATCAGGGCCGTTCCGTCCACGTCATCGCTCTGGAACACGATCTCCTTGGTCAGGTTGTTCCGGATAACGACGCGGGCATCGTCAAGCGTTGGCATGTCCGGCGTGAAGTAGAACAGCTCATCCACGATGGTGAGATCGAGGGTGCCGGTTTCCGAAGAGACCGTGTTGAAGGCAAAGGGCAGGCTCGCGGCCGTAAATGGGGAATTGAAGGCCAGATTGCCCTGGAAAAGCTCGATCGGCGCATCTTGTTCGGGCTGCAGGGACAAGGTGACTGTCGTGCTTTCCCCGGGGGCCAGATTGGCGATCGTTTCGGAGGAGGCGAGGGACAGGAAGCTGAAATCCGGTCCGCCGGGCAGAGTGATAACGATCTCGCCCGTGTCGTCGCCGCCCGTATTTGTGACATCCACATCGATCAGCGTCTGCGCCCCGAGCAGCATGCCGGAATTGAGCGGCCATTCGCTGAAGCTCAGCACTGGGACATTGTCGGTGATGTTCAGGTTGAACGGCGCCTCGGCAACGGCGCCTTCCTGGCTGGTGATCTGCAGCCCGAAGCTGTCGAAGGTGAAGCCCGGATTGTCCGGCACGGTCACATCGACAAGCACATCGACCGAGGTTTCTCCGGACAGATTGTTTGGGGCGGTGACGTCCACATCGAGGAGCGGGTTAACCCCGAACAGATTGACAGAGAGATTGGTCAGATCGACCGCCGCCAGATTGTCCAGGCTGACCGTGAAGGTTTTCGTGGTCCCTTCGATGACCGTGCCGCTGACGGAAGTTTCGGCAAAGTCCATGCCGAACAGGCTGGTGGTTTCCTCCGGCAGGCTGTCCTCACCCGGAACGCCAGGATTGCGCGCAGCGAAGGTCACCGGTCCGGCATCCTTCGGGCCCGGCTGATAGAGCAGGGACCAGCGGCCCAGGCTGTCCGTTTGGGCCGAGAAGGTCCGGGTCACGCCATCCGTTTCCGCCTCGATGGTGACGAATTCGAACGCGGCGCCGCCACCGGACTGAAGATCCGTGGCCACCCCTTCGATGATGAAGGGCTGGCTGTTGGGCGCCAATGTGGGGGCGACTGTGACTTCCGCGTCGTATTCCGGGGAGATGACGGCGGCGGGGCTGACACCCACATTGTCGAGTTCGGAGCCTTCCGGAATAAAGTTCACCGCATCGACCTGGACGAGGAGGAAGATCTCGCCCGGATTTTCCGGCAGGGTCACCTGGGCGGTCCGGCCGATGGTGGTGCCGGCCGGCAGATCCGCGCTGAAGTTTACGGTGCGCTCCAGTTCATCGCCGCTGTCGAGGACCATGTCTTCGGAGAAATACAGCCGGGTGATGAAGCCGCCCAGGGCATCCGCCGACCCGTTATTGATCAGGTCGTAGCTGACCGTGACCTGCTGTTCCTCAACACCGCCGGGCAGAACCGCATTGGCGATGGTCAGGTTGGGCAGGTTCGGCACCGGAGACACGGTGACAGTGGCCGTCGCCGTGTCCGT
This sequence comes from Alphaproteobacteria bacterium, assembly GCA_050331455.1. GTDB lineage: Bacteria > Pseudomonadota > Alphaproteobacteria > JAJFIK01 > JAJFIK01 > CAYUYV01. Next base: position 56,731 of record JBHJGV010000029.1, on the reverse strand, counting down.
GCCGCCATTCCCGTCGGCCACGGTGTAGGTGAAGCTGTCCGTCCCCGTGAAACCGACCGCCGGTGTGTAGGTGACGGTGTTGGCACCGCTGGAGACAATGGAGCCGCTTTGTGTGCTGACGGCGTCGAAGCCTGCGAGGGAGAGACTGTCGCCGTCCACATCCGTGTCGTTATCGAGCAAGCCCGGGACGACCAAAGGCACGTCCTGGAGCGTTGCGAGGCTGTCGTCCCCGGCCACCGGCGCATCGTTTTCCGGCGTGACTGTGACGGATACCGTGCCCGTCGCGGAGCCGCCGTTTCCGTCCTCCACCGTGTAGGTGAAACTGTCTGTGCCCGTAAAGTTCGCCGCCGGCGTATAGGTGAAGGTGCCGTCGGCATTGTCGGTCACGGTCCCGCCCTGGGCCGAAGTGCCCGGGAAACCCGTGACGCTGAGGACGTCGCCCTCCACATCCGTGTCGTTCGCGGCCAAGACCGGCGTAACGACCGGCGTGTCCTCTGCGGTGACGGTCGTGTCGGCGACCGCGACCGGTGCGTCGTTCACCGCCGTCACGGTCACGTTCACCGTGGCGGTGTCCGTACCGCCCCGGCCATCGCTCACCGTATAGGTGAAACTGTCCGTGCCGTTGAAATTCGCCGCCGGAGTGTAGCGCAGGGCCGTGCCGGACGGGGTCGTGGTGATCACGCCGCCATTGGCTGTGACCGTGTCGAAGCCCACAAGGCTCAAGGGATCGCCATTGGCATCCGTGTCGTTCGTGAGCAGATTGCCCGTCACGGTGCTGATATCCTCATTGAGGGTCAGCGTGTCGTCCAAGGCGACGGGCGCATTGTTCTGGCCCGTCACGGTGACGGTGACGGTGCCCGTGGCGGAACCGCCATTACCGTCCGCCACAGTGTAGGTGAAGCTGTCCGTCCCCGCAAAATTCGTTGCCGGCGTATAGGTGAAGGTGCCGTCGAGATTGTCGGTGACCGTGCCGCCCTGGTCGGACGTTGCGTCAAAGGCGGTGATGGTCAGTGTATCGCCGTCGTCATCCGTATCGTTGGCGAGAACATCCGGTGTGGTGACGGCGACATTTTCCGTGGTCGAAGCGGAATCCGGCTCGGCTACCGGCTCATCGTTTACGGATAAGACAGTGATGTCCACCCGGGCGGAATCGTTTCCGCCGTTCCCGTCGGTCACGTTGTAGAAGAAGAAATCGCTGCCGAAGAAATTGGCGGCCGGCGTGTAAGTGAAGGTGCCATCGCCATTGTTTGTCGCCGTCCCACCCTGGTTCGTGATCACGGTGGTCGTGGTGATGGTCAGGCTGTCGTTGTCGACGTCGGTATCGTTGGCGAGCAGATCACCCGTCACAAGGACCACATCCTCGTTGGTCGAGGCCGTGTCGTCGCCGGCCACGGGGCGGTCATTGATGGGGTTCACCGTTACCGTCACCGTGACCGTGCTGGTGGTGAACCCATCGGAGACGGTGTAATCGTAGCTGGCGGCACCATTGAAATCCGCAGCCGGAACGAATTGGACCGTGGTAGAACCGATGACTGTGACAGTGCCGTTCACGGCATTGTTGGCACCGACCAAAGTGAGGGGATCGGCGTCGGCATCGGAGTCGTTGGACAGCAGGGTGGCGACAGGCGTGTTGAGGGTCGTGTCCTCGTTCACGCTCAGGGTATCGGCGCCGAGGGTCGGCGCGGTGTTGGACAGGGCCACGTCCTGGTCTGCAAAGCGCAGAATGCGGATATTCGTCAGCGTGTCGGTGCCGTCATTGCCGCCGATCAGGTTCTGGTCGATGACCGTCGTGGTGCTGCCATTCGTGGTGATTTGATAATCGGCGCGCAGACCGTCGAATTCGGCGATGTCGTTGAAGCCGGTGCCACCGTCCAGCACGTCATCGCCGTCGCCGCCGTTCAAAGTATCGTCGCCGTCGTCCCCGTTGAGGATGTCAAACCCGGCAAGCCCCTCCAACCGGTCATCGCCGGCGAGGCCGTTGATGGTGTCGTTCAGGATCGTGCCGACGAGCACCGGTTGCTCGCCCGGCTCGCCATTGTCATTGCCGCCGGTGCCGTTGATCAGAAGGCCTGCAAAGCCGCTGGACACGGGCAGGTCGCCATCGGCAAAGCGGATAAACTCCGCATTCGTGATGGTGTCGGAGCCCTCCGGATTGCCGTTGCGCAGATCGACGATCACGAGGCCGTTGACCGTTCCGCCAACGGAGTATTCGCTGCGGTTTCCGGAATAGACGATGGTGTCCTCGCCCGATCCGGCATTGACCGCGTCGTCGCCGCCCCCGGGGGTGATCCGGTCGTTGTCGCCGCCGCCCCCAATGGTATCACCCGCAACCGTGCCTTCGATGGTGTCGTTGCCGGCGCCGCCGTCCGCATTCACCGCGGCGGAGCCGCTGACATAGTCGACCACGTCATCCCCGTCTCCGGCGATCACAGTGGTGAGCGAGCCACTGGAGAATTCCAGGGTGTCGTTGCCGGCCCCGCCATCGATGGTGTCCTGGCCTCCGAAACCGGCCCTGCGCACACTGTCATTGCCCACGCCGCCAATGATCAGGTCGCTCCGGCTGGTGCTCTCGATGATGTCGTCGCCCGCACCGCCGTCAAGGGTTGGGGCACCATTTCCGGCGAAGTTGACGAAGTCGAGGAAGTCGTTGCCGTCCCCGCCCAGAATCTCCGTGGTGTGCTCCGCGTAACGCAGCCAGTCATCGCCGCTGCCGCCGTCCACGCTGCTGTCGGCATCACTGGTGCTCGAGATGAGGTCATTGCCGTCGCCGCCGATGAGGACGTCAAAACCGATACCACCATCCAGCGTATCGTTACCCAGGCCACCGTCGAGGGAATCGTCACCGCCCTCACCGAGCAGACTGTCGTTGCCATCCTCACCGAGCAGCGCGTCGTCGCCGTCCTGACCCTCAAGGGTGTCATTCTCGGTTCCACCCTCTATCCGGTCGTTGCCGCCATTGCCGAACAGGATGTCATTGCCCGCTTCGCCGCGAAGGGTGTCGTTCTCGCCGGTGCTGCCGTTGTTGTCGTCCCCAGCGAGGGAGTCGTCGCCGGCCCCGCCGGACAGATCGTCCAGCCCGGCGCCGCCTTCGATCACGTCGCGGCCGTCGCCGCCCACGACGGTGTCGTCGCCGCCCTGGCCGCGCAACAGGTCATTGCTGGCGAGACCGTCGATGTTGTCATTGCCGGCGCCGCCCGTCAGCACGTCGTCAAGGGGCGTACCGGTCAGCGTCTCGCCGCCATCGCTTGCGGTCTGCACCAGACCAGTATTGGCCGTGGTCGGAACGAAGTCGCCATCCGTGAAGGTGAGGGTTTCGGCGCCCGTGATGGTGTCCACGTCATTGGGGCGGGTCACATCGGTAACGATCAGCGTGTCCACATCGCCGGCATTCTGCCGGGTAATGATGAAATCGGCCCGGTTGCCGTTGAAAACGACCGTGTCGGCACCGGTTCCCGCATCGACGGAGTCGCTGCCTGTGCCGGGCGTGATCCGGTCGTTGTCCTCTCCGGCATCGATGGTGTCGTCGAAGGGCGTGCCTTCGATGGCGTCGTCGCCCGTTCCGCCGGTGATGTCAGCCGCGGCGCTGGTGTTGATATAATCTATAAAGTCGTCACCGCTGCCGCCGATCGCAGTGATGGCGGCGCCGTGCAGATCGATGGTGTCATTGCCGGCGCCGCCGTCGACGACATCATTGCCGCCAAATGCGCCGCTTTGGATATCGTCATCCCCGTCGCTACCGGAGACGCTGTCCGAGCGACTGGACAATTCGATGATGTCATTGCCCTCGTCGCCATTGAGGGTCGGGCTGCCGTTTCCGGTAAATGTGGCGAAATCGATGAAATCGTCACCGAGACCGCCGCTGATCAAGACGTCTTCTTCCGAATACCGAAGGGTGTCGTTGCCTTCGCCGCCGTTCAGCGTGTCATTGCCGGACGTGATGCCCAGGCTGTCATTGCCGGCCAGACCATCGATCCGTTCGCCCGCGGACGTTCCCACGATAGTGTCGTCGCCCGGCGTGCCCACGATGAAGGAGGGCGGGTTGGGGTTCAGTGTGACCGAGCCATCGGCGAATTGCGCTGTCTCCACACCCCGGACCAGGTCCACCCCATCCGGGACGCCCGGCCGCAGATCCGTGATGGTGACGAAGCCGGAATCAACACCCTCCTGGATCGTGTAGTCGGCGATGGTCCCGGTGAAGAAGACCGTATCGTCGCCGCCGCGGCCGTCGATTTCGTCGTCGCCAGCCCCGCCGGTCAGGGTGTTGGCTTGGTTCGTGGCGCTGATGGTGTCATTGCCTTCGCCGCCATCGACACTGGCCGCACTGCCGGATCTGAACGGGTCCGAAATGAAATCATCACCGGCGCCGCCCAGGACCGTCGTCTGGCTGCCGTAAATGTCGATGGTGTCATTGCCGGCGCCGCCGTCCACGGTGTCCGATCCGCCGAAGCCGCTCGCCCGGATGTCGTCATCGCCGTCGCCGCCCAGGATGGAGTCTCCGCGCGAGGTCGTCTCGATGGCGTCGTTGCCCGCGCCGCCGTCCAGCGTGGGGCTGCCGCTTCCCGTGAAAGAAACGAAATCCAGGAAGTCGTTGCCGTCGCCGCCGGAAATCCTGACCGAGAATTCCGCAAATCGAAGGCTGTCGTTGCCGTCGCCGCCGTCGACGAAGGCGTCTTCATCATTGATCGATGTGATCGTGTCGTTGCCAATCCCTCCGGCCAGGCTGTCCACGCCCACGCCGCCGTCGAGACGGTCATTCCCGTCGCCGCCCTCAAGGGTGTCGTCGCCGGCGTCCCCGAACAGGCTGTCATTGCCGCCGTCGCCCTGCAGGCTGTCATTGCCGTCCTGTCCGCGCAGGGTGTCATTGTCGTCACCGCCGGCTATGTCGTCGTCTCCGCCATTGCCCAGCATGCTGTCATTGCCGGCGCCGCCGCGCAGGGTGTCGCTGTCGCCGCTGTCTTCAGCGCCCGTGTCGCCTTCGATCGAATCGTTACCGGCGCTGCCGTCGACGCTGTCGGCTCCCGCGCCGCCGAACAGGACGTCATTGCCATCCGCACCCTCAACCGTGTCGGTGCCCTCTCCGCCGATCACCACATCGTTACCGGCAACGGCCTCGATGCTGTCATCGCCCGTGCCGCCGGTCAGCATGTCGTCAAAGAGCGTGCCCGTCAGTGTATTGCCGCCATTGCCCGCGGTTAACAACAGGCCCGTATTGGCCGTGGTCGGAACGAAATCCTGGTCGCTGAAGCGCAGAAATTCCGCACCTGTAATCGTATCTCTGTCGTTCGGACGGGTTACGTCGGTGACGCGCAGCTCATTGATATTGCCGGCATTGACACGGCTGATGCTGTAATTGGCACGCAGACCGTTGAACACAATGGTGTCGCTGCCGATCCCGCCCTCGACACTGTCACTGCCCAGACCCGGCGTGATGAGGTCGTCCCCTTCGCCGCCCCCAATGGTATCGGCACTGGCCGTGCTCTCAATGGTGTCGTTGCCGAGCCCACCTTCTATGCTCGATGCGCCAGCGCTCCTGAACGCGTCGGTGATGGAATCGTCACCGTCCCCCCCAAGCACCGTGACGCCGGTGCCGTAAAGATCGATGGTGTCGTTGCCGGCGCCGCCGTCAATGAAATCCAATCCACCGAAGCCACTCGCGCGAATATCATCGGCGCCGTTACCACCGATGATGGAATCGCCTCGTGACGTGGTCTCGAATATGTCGTCGCCAGCACCGCCATCCAGGGTCGGCGAGCCACTTTCAGCGAAGCTCACGAAGTCGAAGACGTCGTTGCCAGATCCGCCGACCAGGCTCGCATCGCCTTCGTTGAAGCGGATGGTGTCTTCGCCGCCGCCGGCATCGACCATGTCATTGCCTTCGGAGGCTTCGATGAGGTCATTGCCGTCACCGGCTTCGATACTGTCGTCTCCGGCGTCCCCGTCCAGGATGTCGTCGCCAACGCCGCCACTCAACGTGTCCGTGCCGGCGCCGCCGAAGACGATGTCATTGCCAGCTCCCGCAAGGAGTTCATCGTTCCCGTCCTGACCGAGCAGGCTGTCATCATCCGCACCGCCGTCGAGGCTGTCGTCCCCGCCATTGCCCACGAGCGTGTCATTGCCGATGCCGCCGATCAGGGTGTCGTTCTCGCCGATGCTGGCGTTGCCGTCGTCACCGACCAGCGAGTCCGGACCCGCCCCGCCGGTGATGCTGTCCGCACCCGGACCGCCATTAACGCTGTCCCGGTCAACGCTGCCGCCGCCGATGGTGTCGGGGCCCGAAACGATGGTGTCGGCGCCCCGGGCGCCGTCGATCACATCGTTGCCGGCAAAGCCATTGATGATGTCGGCATCCTCCGAACCCGTCAGATTGTCGTCACCGCCGGTGCCGTTGACGGTCTGGGGCGGATTCCCTTCCGTGATCGTATCGATATTGATGAAGGTGAGGGTGACGAGATTGCCGCCACCGTCCGTGAAGGTTGCGGAGCCCGACGGATTGACCGTGATGGGGAATGCGATCCCTGACAGGTCCGCCGTGTCGTTGCCCGTGCCGCCATTCACGGTCAGGTCGTTGGTGCCGAACACAATGGTCTGGTCGCCGTCGTCGAGCACGATGGGTGTGGGCAGGCCGGATCCATCTGGGGCCGTCAGGCCGCTCAGGTCAACCGTGGTGCCGCCGACAACGCGGATTTCCGTGGCGCCCTCGATGCGGGACAGTCCCGCGATCTGGGCTGCCGTCAGGATCACCGTGCGATTGCTGCTTCCGGTAATGAGAATGTTTTCAATGCTGATCAAAGTGGCCTGGGTCAGGTCCAGGGTGTCATTGGTCAGGTTGGCGCGCAGTTCGTCCGTGTTCGCCCCCCCATCATAGATCTCGACGGGCGCGAATGTGCCGCTGATCGATCCCAGATCGATGGTGTCATTGCCGGCTCCGCCGTCCACGGTATCGACGCCGGTGCCGGGAATAAGAGAGTCGTCTCCGCCAAGTCCGCTCAGGCTGTCATTGCCGCCCTGCCCTGTGATCGTGTCCGCATCGCCGGCTCCGATCAGGGCGGGGTTGTCGATGCCGTTGTCGTTTCCACCGGTGCCAGTGATTTGAGCCATGATAATGCCCCTTTAAGTTGTGTTGTAATGACAGAAAGGATCCCTTCGATACCAACAAAAACACCCACGCCCCGGTCAATGTCAAATTCATATAAGTGACATTTGGTACGTAAGGTTACACTTCTCAGCTATAGGGAGATTGCCTCAGGGGCGGTGCGATCATTGATGGGGGCATCCTGTATGATGCGACAGGTTGAGTGGCATTGCCGATTTGAGATGTTTTGCCTAGGCAATTGGGCGCAAAGGAAAAATTTACCGGACGCGGATCGATCGCCGGGATCCAAAAGTTTTTGGACCGGAGGCGCGTCAGAACCCCTCCGGACGTATCTTTATCGATATTGCACCTGTGTTCGATGCCGATTGGGACAGCGCGCAAATCGTACAGCTACTCTCCCAGTGACCCGATTCGATCCGGACCGCCGCCTTTCCGGCCCATTGCCGATGTATTCCCTGGCATGTCGTTTATGAGAAGCGCGGCCTGACTGCGCATCAATGGCTTTAGGCCGGCTGCGGCGATTGACAGATCCATGCCTGGCTGGGCGAAATAGGGAGGGTGGAGGGAAGAGGTCATCGTGGCGGACATATTCATCAGCTACTTGCGTCCGGACTGGCCCGTCGCGGCCCGTGTCGCGGCGGCCCTGGAGCGGGCGGGATACACGGTTGCCTGGGATTTCCCATCCTGGGTCGGGGAGGATCTGATCGACGCCATCGACCGGGAGCGGGCCACCGCCCGCACCGTGCTGGTGCTCTGGTCCCGCGACAGTGTCGCGTCGGCTCGCATACGGGTTGAAGCCCTTGCAGCGTTCCGCGAACGGCACCTGGTGCAGGCCCGCCTCTCGCGGCTCGAGGCGCCGCCCCCTTTCCGGACCCTTCCCCTCGCCGACCTCGTCGCCTGGCGAGGCGACCCGGAAGCGCCCTGCATCGATATCCTCCGGGGGCTGATTTCCCGAACCCTTCAGGAACCCAACCGGCCCACTCTGCTCAGCCTTGGCGTCGGCGCATGGCGTTTTCCGGTCCAGGCGCGGGCGCGGCAGGCGGCCCTCTATGCGCTGCCTTTCCTGGCCCTGCCGATTGCGGTCAGCGGCGCGAAGGGATTAAGCCATTATCTGGTTGCGAACGGTCTGACACTGGAGCGCATTACGGCGGCCTCAACCGCCGATCCGGCCGATGCGGCGGCACCGCCCGTCATCCCAAGCGACGCCCTGCTCGCCGAGACCGGCCTGTGCCCGGCACCCATCGTGCCTGCCGGCCCAGATGTCGCTGCCGGCTCAGATGTTCCGGCGGGCTCGGATGCGCCGTCTACGGAGGGAAAAGCCGTCCCGGCAGCCGCGGTCCGGGCCGCTGATGCGGTCGGAGGCGGCGGGATAGACGCCGAAAGCCTGTCCGATCTCATTTACGCGGCCATGCGGCGGGATGTCGAGGCCCAGTATCGCCTGGGCCTGCACTACTTGAACGATGCCGGCCAAGACCGGGACACGGGGCTGGGACTCGCCTGGATTGAGAAAGCCGCGGATGGCGGGCACACAGCAGCGCAGATGGAACTGGCGAGCCTGGCCCTGTCCGATGACGGACCCTTGGCCCGGGATCCGGTAATCGCCGCCAAATGGTATGAGCGCGCGGCAGAAGACGGACATGCCGATGCCCAGTACAATCTCGCCGTGCTTCTCATGAGCGGCGAAACCGGGCGCCGCGATCCGGCACAGGCGCGGGTCTGGTTCGAAAAGGCCGCCGATCAGGGCCTCATCGATGCGGCCTACAATGTGGGCGTGCTCTATGCCAATGGCTGGGGTATCCGGGCCGACCATCCGCGGGCGGTCACCTATCTGACCCGTGCCGCCGAGGCAGGGCGCGGCGATGCCGCCTGGGCCCTCGGCCTGCTCTACCATGAAGGCGACGAACGCGTGCGCGATCTCTCAACCGCCGTGCACTGGTTCAAACGGGCGGCCCAGGCCAACCATCCCAACGCCCAGTTCGTTATGAGCATTCTGCACATCAAAGGGGAAGGGGTGACCCAGTCCAATCCCCTGGCCTATGTCTGGCTTGAACTTGCCATGGCCAATGGGGCCGATCAGGCTGCGCTCAAAGCCGACCTGACCGCGGTTCTGTCGGATCTTCAGGCGGCTGCGGCCCTTGATGCCATCGCCGCGGCCTCCCGGTGTCTCGGCATCGGTGAGACGCCTGAGACCGACGAGGCACCGGTCGACCTCACATCGTGAGGGGTGTTTTGACAGTGATCGAAGGGCCGGCGTTCGAGGCGGGCTTTCTCAGATCACTGATCCTTTGAAGGATGGGCCCTGTTGGTCCTGGGTGCGGGCCAGGTGCTGATACTGGGTCAGCCACAGGGTGCAGAAGCGACCCGCCATCTGTCCCGACAGGGACAATTTCTCGGCATTGGCAATACTGTCGATCCAGATCGTCCGTGCACCGATAAGGTTCCCGAACCGCACGGCGAAATAGCCGGGCGCCGCTCCCGTTGTAATGATCACGTCGGGCCGGATACGAACGACCACAGCCAGGATCATCAGCATCTGAACGGCGAGGCGCATCTTGTTCCAGCGATTGGCGTCAGGCACGACAAAAAAGCGGGGCGGTGTGCTGCCTTCAGCCACGGGATCCTTCGCGATTTCGCCGAGATACCCCGGATCGGTGGTGACATAGGTCACGGCACACCCGGTCCAGGCGGGTCTGAGACGACGGATCTGAACCCAGTGCCCGCCCGGGGAGGATATTACCATGACTTTCGGCTTGGCCGAACGCTGCCTCGCTCCCACGATCATGTCTCCTCACCCTAACTTCTGACCAATATTTTCAAGGGTGTCTCTCAATCAAAGGTTAATATGGCCGCGGTCCAACCAATGCCTGGGATCAGGGAAGGGTTTGCCGCTGAGTTGACGATTGCCCGGGTCCAGCCATCTCCCCACGGATGGTTTAAAGACCAAACCGTCGGATAGCATCAGCACGGTGAGGACAACTGTGCCCCTGTCTTCGTGTCAGCGGTTCCAAACCACCCCTGCGTTGCGATGCGCCGGATCGCGCCAGAGTTCCACCATATCGAGGGCCCTGAAAAAGCGCACTGCCAGCAACACATAGGCTGCCTTCAGCCGATCCGGCAACCGATCCAGCCTTGAGGATGCCAGCGTGCGAGGCACATCACGAACCGGCGAGACCGCGATGAGGAGGGCGGACATCAACCAGCTCACTTGTCCCCGATGAGCCGCTTGCCACTCGTGGAACCGGTGCGCGTTCAAGCGTGAACACTTCTTTCGGAGCGCCTGAAATGACGTCCGCGCCGGGTGGAACACCACCATGGTTGGCTCGAACGCGATCTCAAGCCCAACCTGTCGGGCGCGGCGCCCCCAATCCATGTCCTCGGCGATCGAAATGGTGCCGAACCCACCGACGAGATCGAACGCCGACCGTGTCATAGCCAAATTCGCCGTTACGGAATAGCCATGGTGTTCGATATAAAACTTCTGGCGAAACGAGAATACGATTTCATACGCTTCGATCATCGTCGGGTGGGGCGGCTGCGCCAGGGGTATGCGCACGTCACCACCGATGACCGGGGGTGCACCCGTCCGGGTCAGGCAGGTTTTCACCGTCTCGAGCCAGGCCGGATCGGCATAGCAGTCGGAGTCTATAAAGGCCAAGAGATCGCCCTGACTCTCCTCGACTCCCTTGTTCCGGGCCGGTCCCGGTCCGGCTTGGCTCTCCTGGCACAGTCTCACATTTGGGAAGTGCTGGATCACATCGACAGGCAAGTCCGACGAGCCGTTATCGACCACGATCACCTCGAAGCGATCCGCCGACACGGTCTGCATTTGGAGAGAGTCCAAGCATCGCTTCAGCAGGTCAGGCTGGTTCAGGTGAGGGATAATCACGCTTATATAGGGATCTGAAGCCATCCACTCTACATCCCGGATCAAAACACCCCACCATTCGGCGAGTCCTTCCAAAGCTTACCCTTCATACCTGACAAATCCGCTGGCCACACCTAAATTCCTCGCGCATCCACAACAAATCCGAAAGGCGGCGCCCTCGCGGACATTCGGCCAGGCAGCCTGTGGATAAGGCCCCAAAGATCCATGTTCGAATGGGATGTTAAAAGCCCTGTCGCGAGAATGGCGCAGGCCAGCCCGGCCGGCAGCGTGAAGGCCGACGACCAGCCCGGCCGGCAGCGCGAAGGCCGACGAAAGGACTCCGGGGCGGCCCCGGATTTCATCGGGGCCTGCAACTTACGATGCGTTTGGACTACCGCTTATGGTGGAGGAGCCGTCGCGCGGACGCCCTTGCAACACGGAAAGAGAGAGGCTATTCCGCGTAGGTGATTGCGAGTGGATGCGCGAGCCCGGCGCCACTGCTTTCAAGAGTGCGGAAAGAATCTTGAATTAATCTCTCGCGCCTGCAGCACATCCTTCGGTGGAGGCTGAGCGGCGCAGCCCGGCCCCACAGAGCTTGTCAGCGCGCGGATCGCTTCGCGCCCTCGTGGAGGGCCTTCGCCGATGCACGCCGGATGTGTGATGCCGATCGGCACCTCAAAGGGTCTGACAGTCGATGGAAACCTCAGCTCCGAATATGGTGTATGGCGTGCCGGCCTATGGTCCGGCGCCCGCAATGGTGGAGGGGGCTTACGGCCCCAAGACCCAGGAAACGCTAAATCTCCAGTCATTGTTCCGGGTCATTCGGCGTCGCATCGTCTTCATTACAGTTGTCACTGTTCTCGGTACGGCCCTCGCGGCGGCCCTGGCGCTGGGCATGGAGCACCAGTACCGAACCAATGCCCGGATCCTGATTGCCAAGCCGGAAACGGAGATCATGGCAACGGACCAGAACAACGGCGATTTTCTGATCACCGATCAGAATTTCATCGACACGCAGGTTCAGGTCATTGCCTCTGATGTGGTGCTTCGCAACGTCATCCGGGACCTGGATCTGTTGCGGCACCCGGAATTCAACCCGGATGGCCCACCGTCCGGCTTTCTCCAATATATGATGTCGCTTGACTGGATCGGTGATCTGCGGGCGCTCGCCCAGGGGCCGGACGACGGCGCCGGCCTTGACGGGGCCGATGTTCTGGAACGCAAAGTGCTGGAGACTCTGCGCAAACGGATCGACGTCACCCGGGCCGACCTGACATACATCATTGATGTGACCGCCATTTCCAAGTCGCCGAAACTGGCGCAACAGCTCGCCAATGCCGTCGCCAGCCAATATCTCGAAACCCAACTCACCAATAAATTCGAGGCCACGGACCGGGCGACCGATCTCCTGGACAAGCGTCTCCAGGAGCTTCGAGCGGACCTTGTGAGCAAAGAGCGGGCGATCGAGGAATATCGGGCGGAGAACGACCTCGGGGCCGTGGGCGAAAGCAGCCTCGATGAGCAGCTTCTCTCCGACCTGAACCGCCAGCTTGCCCAGACCCGAGCGGACATTGCAGAAAAAGAAGCCCGGCTCCGGCTCGTCCAAAACCTCGTGCGCTCCCGCGCCAATGCCGAGTCCATTGGCGAAGTGCTGGACTCCGCGGTCATCATCGGGTTGCGCACCCAGCAGGCCGCTATCATCCGCCGGCGTGCTGAACTGTCCTCGCGGTACAAGCCCACCCACCCGGATATGGTTCAGGTGACCCGCGAGCTTGAGGATCTGGAAGCCCAGATCCGCCGGGAAGTCGATCTGATCGTAAAGAGCCTCGAAAACGAGGTGGATGTTTCCCGGGAGCGTGAGCGCTCCCTCGCCGAAACCCTCGATGAATACACCAATAAATATCAAGCCGAAAAGAGTTCGAAGGCCACGTCGATTTCCAGACTGAAGGATCTTGAACGCGATGCCGAGGCGACGCGTTCGATTTATCAGACCTTCCTGGCCCGCTCGAAAGAAGTCACCGAGCTGAAGGAATCCGACCAGGTGGACGCGCGTATCCTGAGCGAAGCCTCGGTGCCCATCGAACCGTTCAAGCCGAAGCGGACCGTCATCGTTCTCGCCGGTGCGGTGCTGGCCGGCATCTTCGCTTTCGCCGGTGCGTTGGCCATGGAAGCCCTGGCACCGGGAATCCGCACCCCCGAGGATATGGAAAACATCCTGGGTCTGCCGCATCTGGCATCCGTGCCTCAGATCAGCGGCGGCGACTCCCAGCGTCCCTTCCGCTACATGCTCCAACACCCGTTATCGGGTTTCTCGGAGGCCTATCGCACACTTTTGGCCACGGTGACCCTGGCCGACCGGGAGCGCACGCGTCACGTCGTGCTGTTCACCTCCGCCCTGCCCGCGGAAGGCAAGACCACCAATGCCATGTGCTTTGCTTTGGCATCGGCGAAATCCGGCAAGCGCACGGTGCTGATTGAGGCCGATCTGCGCATGCCCAAGGTGGGCTGGCAGCTTGACTTGCCCTTCGAACATTCCCTGACGGAAGTGTTGAATGGTGAGGTCTCCCTCGGGGCCGCCATGCTCCGGGAACCGGAGACCGGCCTCGCCGTCCTCGCCATGCGCCGTGCCGCGCCTGATCCCGGCAGTCTGCTCGGCAGCAATGCGTTTCAGGAATTGCTCAGCACCCTGAAAGAGCACTTCGACGTCATCATCCTGGATACGGCCCCGATCCTTCCCGTGGGCGACACGTTACAACTGGCGCCCCTTGCCGATCACGTGGTGTTTGTGGTGCGGGCGCGCAAGACCGCCCGGGGCGATGTGGCCATGGCCCTGAAGGAATTAAGGGCGGTCCAGTCGAACATTCTCGGCGGTGTCGTGACCTTTGCGGACACGTCGAACCGGCGCGCTTATGGGTATGGCAATTACGGACAGACGGCGGGGGCCGCGGGCGGCGGATCGGGGCTTTGGGGCAACCGGTCCGATCAGGCCTGACGGGCATCAGGCCTGGCGATATCAAAGCGGCTCATCTGGGGACTGCCCTCTCCAGACCGGGGGTGCAGTCCGGTTGGGACGTGTGAGAAGGGGCCCATCGGAATGTTTGGCGGCCAAACCACTGCGTCGATCGCGCCGGCTCCGCTCTGGGGCCGGCCAGACCACGCGCCCGTCTATCGCGCTGCCGAGGTCATCTTCTTCATCATCCTGCTCTATCTGTTCCAGATCTTTACACCGGAGATCGAACAGATCGATTTGAGCATCACGGCCTTCGCCGTTCAGGCCTCCAAGGCCAACACGCTGAACCAGTTCTTCTGGCTCGCCGCTGCGGCGCTGCTCAGCCTGCTGATCCTACGCCAGCCGGAACGGTTCTTGCGCACCATTCTCGGCTATCTGCCGCTCCTTCTGCTGATGGGCTATGTTCTGCTTTCGTCAAACTGGGCCATCGTCCCCTCAATCAGTTTCCGCCGCGCCGTGCTCGCGCTCATCATCATTTATTGTCTGATCATCACCAGCATCTATGTCCGCAGCCCCCGGCGGATGTTCTTTGTGCTGTATGCCGCCTTTGCCGTGGCCCTGATCCAGAGCCTGATCGCCGCCACCATGGGCACGTCCTACACGAGCCTCGATGAGTTCCGCGGCTTCCAGAACCACAAGAACACCATGGGTGCGATTGCGGGCTATGCCTTCATTACGGGCCTATTCATCCACCGCGATCTGCCGGGCGCCGTGCTGAAGCTGGCCAATGTGGTTTTTCTGGCGGCATTCGTCTTCATTCTGGTGATCGCCAAGTCCAAAACGGCTCAGCAAGAGATATTGATTATCCCCGTGCTGACGATTGTGGCTCTCATAGCATCCCGTCTGCTCCGGGTCTCGGTGGGGACCACACTGATGATGTTCCTCACCCTCTTGTTCCTGACCTATTGGATCCTGGTTTTCGGGTTCGGCATCGAATCCGACGATGTGCTGGGCGTCATCGTGGCCGACGTGACCTTCACGGACCGTACGATCATCTGGGACTATGTGTCGGACAAGGCGAGTGAGCGCTGGCTGCTGGGGTATGGGCACATGTCATTCTGGGCCGTGGGGCTCGATTCGGTCAACTTGACCGCCCCGGTCTATTTCATCCGACAGCTCAACCAGGCCCATAACGGCTTTCTGGATATCTGGCTGAACCTGGGTATCATTGGCGTACTGTTGTTTTTCCCCATTCTGTGGCGTTTCGACCAGGCCCTGCGGATCGCACGAGACAGTCATCCCCATACGCACAATATCGCCTGGGGACTGATGCTCTACGCTATTGTTCACAACCTGACCGAAAGCACGATCCTCCTGGGGCAGAATGTGTCCTGGGTCATCATGCTGATTGTTTTCGTTGCGGCCGAGCGGGCCCGGTATGACCATGCACAGGCGACGGCGGCGCCCGCGATGGCGCACCCGGCCTATGGCCCGGCCACTATGCCCGCCTTTCGGACCTGACCCTTGGAGTGGGCGGAGCCGGCGGGTACACAAGGAGTGCGGCACGCGCGCCGGGGGGGCTGCGTTCCCAATGCTGCCCGGCGTGAAGCGGTGCTGCGGACGGATTCGGCCCTGACCGATCAGGGCACAACAACAGGGCTTGGACATCCGTGCCCAGAGCACGTGCCAAGAGGATATGTCGAGGGTAAGTGAGTCATGATCATGTCGTTTGTTGCCAAAATGCCGTCCAGGGTCTTCGGGCCGGTGATTGCCTGCGTGCTCATGGCCGGCTGTGCCATGCAACCGGAGCCCATGACCTCGGCTTCGGCCAATGTCATGCCCGTATCCGCCGTGAACCAGCAGGCCTACCGCCTGGGACCTCGGGATCAACTGCGGGTCATCGTTTTCAATGAAACCAATCTGTCGGGATCTTTCGAGGTGGATGCCACCGGTGGCATCGCCTTGCCCTTGGTCGGCGTGGTCGATGTCAATCAACTCACGCTGCGCGAGGCGGAAGAGCGCCTGACGGAAGCCTTCGCCCAATATCTCGTCGAGCCCCGGGTCAGCATCGAGGTCGAGGAGAACAGGCCTTTCTACATTTTCGGCGAAGTCCAGCGGGGCGGAGAGTTCCCCTACGTGGCCAATATGCATGTGCTGAATGCGATCAGCATGGCGGGCGGGTTCACGCCGCGGGCCAATAACCGGACCATCTTTCTGACCCGTGCCGGAAGTCAGGCGGAAATCGCCGTTCCGGCCACCTCCCAAACCAAAATTCAGCCGGGCGATATTGTCCGCGTGGGTGAACGGCGGTTTTAATCAGCCGGTGTATCGACCCGTTGAGCTAAACAGAGGGCAGCGGCGTGGAAGCACCGCTGCCTTTTATATTTTAACATTCAAGAACAGCCGCAGTCGAATGTCTTGACTGAATTGCGGTCGCCGCACAGGCGCGCGACGCGGGATTTGCGCGCGTCGCAACAGTCTTCCATGTCCCGGTCGCAGGAAAAGGTGATGCTGTCGGCTTCCTCGCCGAAGGCGGGGCGGCCGGTACAGGCATAGGTATAGACGACGCGTGAACAATTGCGCTCGCGTTCGGAACGGCGCACACCGGTATCGACGGGTCCGCTCAGGCGCGCCGCCGCCGGTGCCGTGCCAGGATCTTCGGTGCGGCGTGGCGGCACCTGCACGGGCGAACCGCTGGCCCCGGACAGGAGTTGTTCGATGGTTCGGGAGGTCTCTTCCGGGGTCATGGGGCGTCTTGGTTCCCAGGCCGCCTGGCCTTCTCTCGCGGCGACCGAGCGGGCCGCGGCCGTGGACGGCCGCCGCACGGTCCAGGGCGCGGGCAGCGGACGCGGTATATCGGCGCCAGAGCCGACCGGCGACCGGGAGGCCGTTGCCGGATCCCGGACCCCGGTGCCGGAGTCATAACCGGCGGGGCGGTCTGCGGCGGCGCTTGGACGGGATGGCGAGGATTGGGCCGGGGGCAGGGCAGCGGTTCTGACCTGCGATGGTCGCTGCGTCGGTTCGGTCCTGTCGGGTCGGAACGGATCCGTGGCGGCGCTGCGGTCACTGCCCGGGGCCAGGGAAACCGGTCCACCGGTCTCACGATCGGTCTGAGGCGCGCCCGGAGTCCAGCTGGACCAGCGCCCGTCGGTCCGCCCGACACCGGCGCTTGGCGGGCTGGCGGCTCGGCTCGGAGGGGGCGGCGGGGCCGGCGCGATGGAGGACGCCCGAGGCTGCGCCGGCTGGCTGGGCGGTGTCGGCGCCGGCTCCACGGACATGGTGCGCCGGCCGCTTGCCAAGCCGGTCCGCGGTGCGATCTCCATGGCAATACGCGGTCCCTCGCGCGGTTCGGGCGCGGTGGGGCGAGGCCGGGGCGCCGGCGCCACATCCGGAATGAAGGGGCCCGTTGCTTCGGTGCCCCGGGTTCCCGATGGTGTGCCGGTCCGTTGACTGACCGTATTGTCCCCGCCGGCCAGTTGGGGCACGTCGCCGGTGGCGCCGAGGGCCCGGCGCGGCGGTGTTTCGGCGGGTGCAGCCTGGCGGGCCAAATCCTCAGTGGGCGTCATTGGCTCTGGCCGGAAGGCCTCGGGCTCTGGCTGGATAGAGCGGGGCGCACCGGATGACGGGGGCGTGCGGCCGGTCTGCGCCGTTTGGGGCTCCACGGAGCGCGGTTTAACGGCCTCAGGCGCGGCGGCCACCTTTTCGGCTTCGGCGCCGCTCTCCACCGGCGTCTCGACGGTCCAGGTGAGCTGGCGCACCTCGCCGAACATCCGCAGCTCCACGGCGATCCGGGTCACACCGGCTCCGGAAATCTCGCCGGCGCCCACCCGTTGCTCGGAGCCGGGAAAGGGCACATCGACAACCGTCCGTCCCGCCGCGTCCCGGATCGCGATTCGCACCGGCCCGCCGGGATCGAAACTGGACTCTCCCACGCCGGGCACGGCCCGCAGCGCCGGGTAGACGCGGCCTTCCGGCGTCGTCACGGTGGCGAAGACCTGCACCGCCCGGGTCTCCAGGCGCGGCGTCACGGTCCAGACCCAGGGCGCGATGGTCGCCGGAGCGCCCGACGGCGTGGCCTCGACGGTTCGCGGCGGCAGGATGCGATCCACGTCTCTGGCCCATGGCTGGGCCGGCATCACGCCGGTCGCAAAGACCAGGACCAGAAGGCCGATTATGAAATGCTGTAGGGGGAGGCCGGCAGGGGACCCCGCGCCCCTGCAACGGCTCAGCGTGGCCGGCACGCCAGGGTGACTGCGGCGCCCGGTTCTGCGGATAGCGACCCTGATCATTCTCGTCTCCACGCTCGCGGCTCGCATCCGCTGCGCCGATCCGCAGCGGGCGACGCCGCCAATCCCGACATCCCATTCACCCGATCCCATTTTGTAAGCTGATTTTAGCCGGACTTTAAGGCCCGTGCGCAGATCCTGATCTGCGGCGTGGCTGCAACCCCGCAATTGATGCGGTGGTGTCACAGGCTGCGATCCGGGACGAGGGGCGGCTTTTGAAGGTCGTTCAGGGGCTGCGTGGAACCGACCCGAAGCATTGGGGGCTTTTTTCGTGGGGACCGACACAATAAGCGCGCCCGCCGCGGCCTTCCGCGGTGGGCGCGGCATGGGCGCCGCGTGCCGGCGCACGGGCGCCCGCGGCACGGCGGCTTTGCCCGGTGCGGCCGTCGGAGTTGCCCTGGGGCTGTTGCTTCAGCCCCAGCCGGCCCGAGCCGTGAGCGTCGAGCGCGGGCCGCAACCCGTTCACCTTGTCGAAGACGAGGGATATCGTTTTTCCGTTTTCCACGAGGTTAACTTCGACAGTGAGCATGTGTTCCGCGGTATCCAGACCGCCGAGACCGGGCTGCACCGCACGGTACGCGTGGACTATGGACCCTTTTACGGGGGCTATCGCGGTGTGCGCCCCTTTGAAGAGGAAAATGCGCCGGCCCAGGCGCGCTACCATGTTTTCGGCGGCGTCAAACAGTCCCTCATGGCGGGCCTCACGCTCGATTTGGGGCTTCAGGCTCTGACCCTGCCCGTGCTGACCCCCGATGCCGTGGCGAACGGGGCGGGGTCCCGGGTGGCAATCGCCAATGAGGACCGCCTCGCTGTGGAACCGGTCATCCGTCTCCTGATGGATGCCCCGGGGCAACCGGCCTTGAGCCTGTGCCACGATGCCTTGAGCAACACCGCGAGCCTGGAGGCCGCCGTCGAGAAGGCCTTTACTGTCCTGCCCCGCCTGGACGTTGCGGCCCATGCCGCCGTCGGCAAGGTGGTCAGCGGCACGGCTCCCGGCTATCGTTATGCGGGCCTGGGAGCAAATATCGTCACGGGTCTGTCCGATCAGGTGGATTTAACCGCCGGATTGCAGTGGGACCGGGCCAGTCGGGACCACTTTCTGATGGATGGCGAGCCGGGCCTGGGGCGCCGGGGATCTCTGCGCTGGGGCTTCGGTCTGCAGGCCAATTTCTAAGGGGCGGGCGCCGCTCTCCCGGCCAGCCTGAACCGCCCCAGCCTGAACCGCCATTTTGTGGTCTGCCCCGGCTAAAGCGTCGGGGCCATGGTCGGGGCGGCCTGGCGGGCCGGACCGAACACGGGCTCGAAGGCGGCTTTCAGGGCGATGTCCAGGTCGGCCATGGTGATGGGCAGCCCGAGATCGACAAGGCTGGTGATGCCGTGCTGGCTGATGCCGCACGGCACGATGCCGGCGAAATGCTCCAGATCCGGCTCCACATTGATGGCGATCCCGTGGAAGCTGACCCAGCGGCGCACCCGGATGCCGATGGCGGCGATCTTGTCCTCCCGGCCGCCCCCCCGGGCGACCCAGACACCGACCCGTTCGCCCCGCCGCTCGCCCCGCACATTGAAGGCGGCGAGTGTTTCGATAATCCAGGTCTCCAGCCCCGTCACGAATGCGCGCACATCCTGCCCCCGGGCTTTGAGATCCAGCATGACATAGGCCACCCGCTGGCCCGGCCCGTGATAGGTGTATTGCCCGCCACGCCCGGTCTGATGCACGGGGAAACGGTCCGGGGTCAGAAGGTCCGTAGGCTTCGCACTGGTGCCCGCCGTGTAAAGGGGCGGGTGCTCCAGCAGCCAGATCGCCTCAGGCGCCGTGCCCTCAAGGATCGCGGCCACCCGGTCCGCCATGGCACGTTCCGCCGTGGCATAATCGACAAGGCCCGGCGAAATCAGCCAGTCGACGGGCGCCTCCCGCTTGAGGGCCGACAGCTCCGTCATGGGTCTCTCCTTTGGTCGGCGATGTGGAGGATGGGCGCAGCTTGGGGCGCGAAACCGCCCGGCAAGGTCTGGCTGCCAGGGTGAGCCTGTCCAAGACCGGCCTCGGCCAAACAGGGG
Source organism: Alphaproteobacteria bacterium (assembly GCA_050331455.1). Classification (GTDB taxonomy): domain Bacteria; phylum Pseudomonadota; class Alphaproteobacteria; order JAJFIK01; family JAJFIK01; genus CAYUYV01. Next base: position 36,479 of record JBHJGV010000029.1, on the reverse strand, counting down.
AGACGTGCCATGACCGCCCTCGGTTCGGTGAAAGTGGAGATATCCGTTGTGCTCGGCAAGACGGAACTGCCCATGCACCAGTTGCTGCGCATGGGGCGAGGAGCCGTTATTGAGCTCGATGCCCACCAGAATGACGAAGTCTGGGTGCTGGCCAACAACCGGCCTATCGCGCGCGGCGAAATCATGGTTCAGGGCGACCGCATCGCTGTGTCCATCACGGACCGGCTCGGCGCCGCTGCCTGAGCTATGTTCCACATTGCATTTGTGTGCATCATAAAGTTTTCCAAGCGCGATTGAATTTTAGCCGGCCCCCGACCACGTCTCCACAAGTGCCGCGGTGTTTTGTTGCAAGATCACCGCGTCGATGGGCGTGAAACGTGAGCGGAAAGGCGGGTCCGGTGTTTCCCATTATGCTCGACCTGACAGGCGTTCCCGTCGCTGTTGTCGGCGGGAGCGGCGCGGCCGTGCGCCGCGTGGCGCTTCTGGATGCCGCCGGGGCCGATCGGGTGAGCGTGTTCTCGCCGGATGCGGACGCGGACATGGTGGCCCAGGCGGGCGATCGCCTGTCTCGGCGTTGGCCCGACGAGGCGGACATTGCCGGCCTGACCGTGCTGTTCACCGCGGACCTGTCCGATGACCTTGCCCGGCGGCTTGCCGATCTCGCCCGGGCCCACAAGGTCCTCGTGAACACCGAGGACGTGCGCCCCCTGTGCGATTTTCATGTGCCCTCCATGGTGCGCCGTGGAGACCTGCTGTTCACCATTTCCACCAATGGCAAATCGCCGGGCCTCGCCCGGCGGCTGCGGCGGGATATTGAAGCCCGGTTCGGCCCGGACTGGGCGGACCGGCTGGAGGAAATCGCCCGGGCGCGGGAGACCTGGCGGGCCGCGGGCCTGAGCCTTCCCGAGGTGTCCAAATGCACCGAAGCCCTGCTGGCCGAGAAAGGATGGCTGCCATGAGCGTCACCACCATTCCCCTCACGAACGGCCGTGTGGACGGCGTGACGCCGCCGGGCCAGCCCAAGCCGCGCCCCCGGCCCATGGATGGCGGCGACGGCGCGGCGCCCGAGGACGCGGCCCTGGCCGACCGGTTGGCCGATCTGTGGGCTCGCCATGGCGACCTCGGTGGGGTGGAGCTGCTCCGCCCCCTGATCGAGGAGGATTTTCCCGGCACCATTGCGGCCGTGTCATCCTTTGGGGCGGAGTCCGCCGTGCTGCTGCATATGGTGTCCCGGGTGGACCCCATGGTGCCGGTGCTGTTTCTGAATACGGGCAAGCTGTTCGGGGAGACCCTGCGCTACCGGGACCGGCTCCAGGAGGTGCTGGGCCTGACCGATCTGCGGGTGCTGCACCCGCACCCGAAGGACACGGCCCGGCTCGACCCCAATGGCATGCTGTGGTCCCAGGAGCCGGATGCCTGCTGTCATTTCCGCAAAGTCTTGCCGTTGGAGCGGGGGTTGGCGGGCTTTGAAGCGCAGATCACGGGCCGCAAGCGCTTCCAGACCGGCGCGCGGGCCCGGATGGAGGCCATCGAGGTGTCCGAAGGGCGCTTCAAGATCAATCCCCTGGCCAGTTGGACCCTGGAGCACCTCAACGATTACATGGCAACCCACAACCTGCCCCGGCACCCCCTGGTCAAGGACGGCTATCTCTCCATCGGCTGCATGCCCTGCACGGATCGGGTGAAGGAGGGCGAGGATTACCGCTCGGGCCGCTGGTCCGGCCTCGACAAGGACGAGTGCGGCATCCATCAGCCGGCCCTCACCGACGGCGACGGCATTTGAGCGCGCGCCGGGGCCGGGCCTCGGGGCGATTTTCGCCTCAAGGCCCTTCACAAGGCGGATCCGATTTGCTACGTCCCGGGTCTACTTGAAGAACCTTTCCTTCGCGGCCGTGGCGGAATTGGTAGACGCGCAGCGTTGAGGTCGCTGTCCGGTAACACGGGTGGAAGTTCGAGTCTTCTCGGCCGCACCAATGTCAATCATGACATCACTTTCAATCATGACATCCACTATGGAAACGGCGTCTCACCGCCGCGCATGAGCGTTGTTTTTTGCCGTTTCCAACCTCGCCGAATGTGGGATGTCCGTCCTCTAAAGCTCCGCATTCAGGCACGAATATGCCGGCGGCCAAAACGAGTCCGTTCAAATTTTCGCAGATGTGGGCGAGGGGAGGACCGGCCTGTGGTCCGCTCCCCGACTGTTTTTACAGGCCCGTGCGAGATGACGATTGCCTGGGCAATGCCTGGTGCCTGTCTGTGTGCCGACAAAGAGCATTCCCATGCGTCGGTAAGACATGGCGCGGCTCAAAGGCCACTGTTGATCGTGAAACCTCCGTCCACGACGAGCATGGCTCCGGTGACATAACGCCCGGCTTCAGAGGCGAGAAAAACCGCCGCCCCCTTCATATCATCGCCGGTGCCGAATGAGCCCAGGGGCGTCAGACCCAGCAAGGGCGGCGCCAATGCCTGATGGAGCGGGCCCTCCTTGTCCTGCAGGAACTCCATCATACCCTCCTCCATATTACCGGGGAGAATCGCGTTGACCCGAATGCCGTGCTTTCCCCATTCGACCGCCAGCGAGCGTGTCATGCCGATCGCGCCGCTCTTGCTCGTGGCGTAATGGGTCATACCGGCCGAGAAGCCGACTTGGCCGTTCTCGCTCGACAGGTTGATGATGCATCCTCCGCCCTGCGCGATCATCAGCTTACCGATCTCACGAGCGCACAGAAACATGCCTGTCAGGTTGACGTCCATCATCCGCGCAAAATCATCGGCACTGAGATTGACCGAAGGCGTGACGCCGCCGAGGCCGGCATTGTTAATGAGGATATCGCATCGCCCGAAGTGCTCCTTGACCCGCGCGGCCATCGCAACCACGGCATTTTCATTGCTGACATCGCATTCGATTGCGAGGCATTGACGCCCGCTGCGTTCGATGCGCTCGCGTGCATCCTCCAGCCCGCCACTTTTGCCCCGTCCACAGATCACCACATCGGCGCCCGCCTCGGCGAGCCCCTCGGCCATGAAATAACCAAGACCCTTGGCGCCCCCGGTCACGACAGCGACCTTGCCGTCCAGCTTGAACAAGTCCAGTGCTTTTGCCATGGGGCAATCTCCTCATCAATCTGTGTACGAATGCATCACACGGTGCCAGCCCCCCATTGGTCCAAAGCGTCTTTGACGGGCGATTTCTTCTGCGAAAGGGAGGGGGGGTGTCGCGCCCTTATATCCCAACCCCATGCCGGCTGCACCACTGGGTGAGCACGTAAAGGGCCCAGACGCAGGTCCAGTATTGGCCCTTGGCGCCTTTGCGATAGCTGCGCCAATAGGTGGCCACGGCCTGGGGGTCGAGGCCGGCCATGCGCACGAGATCCGAGTCCGTCAATGTACGGTCGATCTGCTTGCCCAAGGTGCTGCGCATCCAGCGGTCATAGGGCAGCACGAAACCGCTTTTCGGGCGCTCGAACCGGGGCTTGCCCTTGAGTTTGGCCTCGATCCAGCCCCACAGGACCGCGGTGCTGCCTAGCAGATAGGGCCGTTGATTGACCCGGGTCAGGGCGCTGGCGGTCAGGTAAAGGAGGCCCGTGCCCATATAATAGGGCGTAGCCGTAGCGGATCTTGCCGGTGATGATGCCCTTCTGGCTCGATCCCATGGGCCGCAGATGGACAACGCGCAGTTCCGGATCGTCCCAACTGCAGGCCAGTCCGCCCTGCATCCGGCACTGGTGGCAATCGATGCCGTCCCAATTCATGTCGCGCACGAAGCCGCCGATCGCCTTGAGCCGGTCGGTCCGGTAAAATTTGGTCATGCCGAGGGAGGTGTCGTCGCCGTGGCGCTCGGGCCGAAACGCGCCGTTCTCCTCGATATAGGCCTTGCCGCTGCAGGTCGCGATGGTGGGATTGGCCTCCATGCGGTCCATCAACATTTCGAAATAGCGCGGCGGCAGGCGCAGATCGAGGTCGAGCTTGCAGACATAGTCGAAGGCGTCCGCGTCGATCTTCTGTCCGGCACGACAGGCGAGCGCCGCGACCGCCCATCCCCAAAAAAATCCAGAGTGCAGTCCCTGCAATCTCCGTTAGGCTTGTGAAAGATGTCTGGGGCCTGGAATGGGTGCTGGAGCAGTGATTTTGGGCAGCGGGTGCGCAACACATGGAATGTGGCGGCCCGGTGAGGAGGGTTCCGGGATGAGTGAGCAAAACCAGGGTGGGGGCGAGAGCACAGGGCAGGGCGCGGGGACGGCGGGTGCGCCGCCGTCGGAGTTGAAGGGCGTTCTGGGCTGGATCGAGCGGACCGGAAACGGCCTGCCGGACCCGGTGCTCATCTTTGTCTGGCTCATGGTCGCGGTCGTCCTGGTCAGTGCCAACGCGGCGGCAACCGGGCTGAGTGCGGTCAACCCGGTCACGAAAGAGGTGATCGAGGCTCAGAGCCTGCTCAGCGGCGAGCAACTGCGCCATTTTCTCACCCAGATGCCGGAAACGCTCATGGGCTTTCGTCCCCTGGGCCTTGTGCTCGTGGTCATGCTGGGGGCAGGGGTCGCGGAGCGGGTCGGCCTGTTCGGGGCGGCCATGCGGGCCGGCATGCGGCGGGCTCCGACCGCCCTGCTGACACCGGCCGTGGCTTTCCTCGCCATGATGAGCAATCTGGCGGTCGATGCGGCCTATGTGGTGTTGATCCCCCTCGCAGGGGTCATTTATGCCGGTGCCGGACGACATCCCATTGCCGGGATCGCGGCCGCCTTTGCGGGCGTCTCGGGGGGCTTTTCAGCCAATCTGCTCCCCGGACAGCTTGATGCGCTGCTGTTCGGCATCACCGAAGAGGGCGCCCAGATCCTGGTCTCGGACTGGACCGCCACGATCGCGGGCAACTGGTTCTTCATGGCGATCATGCTGTTCGCTTACATGCCCGTCATCTGGTACGTCACCGACCGCCTGATCGAGCCGCGCCTCGGCCCCTGGACAGCGCTGCCGGGAGCGGACGAAGGGGGCGCCCGGGACGGCGACCTCTCGCAAGGCGAATCCAGGGGCCTGCGTCTGGCCGGTCTCGTCGTGCTTGGCGTGACGGCCCTGTGGGCCTATCTGGGTTTCGGTCCCGGCGCGCCCTTGCGGGATTTGAGTGTCGATCCCGCCTATCAGCTCCGCCCCTTTTATACCTCTCTGGTGGCCTATTTCTTCATCGTGTTTCTCGGCGCATCGATCGCCTATGGGGCCAGTGCACGGACGATCCGCAGCCACCGGGACGTGGTGGACATGATGACCGCCTCCATGTCCTCCATGAGCTATTATATCGTGCTCGCCTTCGTGGCCGCCCATTTTGTCGAGTTTTTCGCACTGTCCAAACTCGGCATCATCATGGCGGTGACCGGGGCGGATCTGTTGCGTGCCAGTGGGCTGCCGGCTCCGCTCTTGCTTGTCATGGTGATTTTCCTGGCTTCGGGCGTGAACATCTTCGTGGGCTCAGCCAGCGCCAAATGGGCTTTTCTCGCCCCCATCCTGGTGCCCATGCTGATGTTGTTGAATATCAGCCCGGAAATGACGACGGCCGCCTACCGGGTCGGGGACAGCGCGACCAATATTGTCACGCCGCTGATGGTCTATTTCCCGCTTGTGCTCACCTTCTGCCAACGCTGGCGCGCCGATTTCGGCCTGGGCTCACTGATGGCGGTGATGATCCCCTATGGCCTGTGGTTCCTGGCGGCCGGCTCGGTCATGACCCTCGTCTGGGCCCTGCTCAACCTGCCGCTCGGTCCGGGCGCGGGGATCGGTTACGAACTGCCCGGCTGAGCCGTGCCGCGTCGGGGCTTGCCCTGTTGGGCCTCACCCGGCGGTGTGGTCAGCATGCGGAAGGCCGAGGCGGCTACACCCGGGCCGAGCCTGTCGCGCAGCAGGCTGCGGCATCGGGGGGAGAAGGCATAGGCCGGTCTGCGCGGCAGGGCGCCCCCCGGCCAGCCCTGAACGAACGGGGTGTCCGTCTGCGCGATGGCCCCATGGATGGCTTCCAGAATGGGGAGGGTCGTCGGGGTGACGGTGCCTTCGGTCCACACGGCAAGGCGCTCGCCGTCCGGCATCACAAGGTCGTAACGGGCGGTCAACCGCTCGCCCCCGCGACTGGGCGAGAGATGGCAGGCCCGCCGCACCCGGACGATATCCGAAAGCGAGGCCGTCTTCACAGCGAAGGATGAATAGGGAGAATACCGGATCGCGGTCGGCGAGATCACGTGAAAGTGGTGCACCGCGAACAGCAAAGACACGCCGGTCAGGGTTGCCATGATAATCGCGCCGGCCTGGATCAGATGGGCATTGCGGCGAAAGGCGAGGCGCAGGAATGGTCCCGGCTCAAAGCCCGTTTCCGGCCGGATCGTACCCTGTCGGACGAAATGGACGATGTCGCCGGCGAAATCCTCTTGGGTCGGTGCCGCATCGCTGACCCGGTTCCAGTTGAGATAGAGATAGATCCACGCTGCAAGGCGCGGCGAGAACCGGTCCACATTTTGGACCGTTGCGAGCGCAAAGGCCCAGCTCGCGAACAGGCTGATGAACAAAAGACCAGGATCGAGGCTCTGGGCCCCCCAGACGAAGCGCTCCAGGCCTTTGGCCGCATCAAAGGCCAGCATGCGCCGCAACCGCTCCGTGAGGAGAAGGATCAGCGCCCAGCTTCCGAACCAGAGCGCGAAAAAGGCGATAAAGCCCCCGGCATAGAGCAGGGCGCGCCCGAACACGGACAGGCCCACGCGCTCCAGATGGGCCATCAAGTCTGCGAGGCTGTCGTCCACGAAGCGGGTCTCGACGGGACTCAAGGACCGGGCATAGCGGAGGGCGTTTCTCCCGCGTCCCGCCTCCCAGGCGCGGCGGGCGATGACGAGAATGGCGAGGGCTGCCGCGATGACCACCAGGAGAGGCATGGCCTCGGACGACAGGACGGACCCTGAAAGATCACGCTGTGCGATCCACCCCAGAACGTCGGGCCACGGATCATGGCCGGTCTGTGTGCCCATCGTGTGCCCCACTTATGGCCCCTGCGCCCGCCTCCGACCATCTCGCAACGGCCGGCTCGATCACTCCCCGATGCGCACCTGCTGGGTGCGGGTCACGACGGTCCGGTTGCCTTCGAAGACCGTCACAGCGCCACGATAGGTGCCGCGGAGCCAGGCATTCAGGGGGCCGCGGCGGCCGGTCCAGGAAACCCATTCGGCCTTGTGGCGGTCAACCGGATCGAGCCAGGTGTCCACGATGGTCGTGCCCCGCGGGTCCGTGACCGAGAGTTTGACCCGGTAACGCGGCGACAGGCCGATCAGCCGGGTCCAGAACAGAAAGACCGGGCTGCGGGCCGAGATGGTGGCCGGCGAGGTGGTATCGGCATTGACGCTGTCCTGGGACACCGGGGTGCCCGAAAAGCCGGCTCCGAAAATGCGGATCGGTTCGTAAGTCAGCGCAGACGCCTGCTCGCGATCCCACAGGACCGTGCCGCCGCCGCCCTCGCAGGCCGGGCGGCCGTCCGGTCCTGTGAATGGATCGACGACCCGGTCCCCCTGGCGGACCACGAAATGGAGATGGGGAAACACCGTGTTGCCGGACAGGCCAACCTGGCCGAGGGGCGTGCCCGCCCGCACGGCGTCTCCGCTGCGGACCGCGATGCTGCCCCGCTTCATGTGACAATACTGGGTGGACCAACCGTCCGCATGGGAAACAAGCACGCCATTGCCGCATTCGCGGCCCTTGAGGCCCGCCTTGTCGATCGTCTTGACGGATCGGTCGGCCATGCCGTCCCGGATCCCGCGAACCGTGCCGCCCGCCGCGGCCATCACTGTGACGCCGCGTTCCATGGTTTCCAGGTCCAGAACCCGAATGTCGGTGCCCTTGTGGGTCGGGTAGGTGAGGGACCCGCAGCGATAGTCCCGGGGGGTCTCGCCGCCCCAGGCCACATAGTTCTGGATGATGCAGTCCTGCCCATAGGTGCAGGTCACGGGAAAGATCAGGGTCGGCGGCTGCGCCCGTGCCGGGGCCCCGCCGACAATGGTGAGGGCGAAAGCACACGCGATGACCAGGAACCGCGTGTCGAGCGTTGATCGGATCATGTGCGTGCGTCCCTTTTTGCGGCTGATATCAGCCGGTGGCCGGCGTCCGCGCCCCCCCCCTGTCCCCAGACTCCTTGTCCCCGGACTCCATGCCCCCGGATGGCCCATCGCCGGACGGTCCGTTGCCGTTTCGCCCGCCCCGGACGGTCCAGGAAAAGGCGAAGCGGCGGTCCAGCGGATGGCAGCACAGCCCTTGGATCAGGACATAGCAGATGGGCGTGAAGATGAGGCCGAACACGGTCACGCCGATCATGCCGAAAAAGACCGCCGTGCCCAAGGCCTGGCGCATTTCGGCCCCGGCCCCCGTCGCGATGACCAACGGGATCATGCCGAGAAGGAAGGCGAAGGACGTCATCGGGCGAAATGCCGCTTTACCCGGCGGTTGTCATTGGTGCTGGAAAGCGAACGAACACCTGGATAGTCTGACGAACAGACCGCGAACGCGAAAAAACGGGCGATCCGCCCGCACCGGACCGCGTTCACGCAATGCACACGGCAGAAAGCACACAGTATGGGGAGCGCGCCCGATATGATGGAGCAGCGCCTGACCACCGCAGATCCGCTCGAAGAGGACGCCGGAGAGACCAGCCTTCGCCCCTTGGCCATGGGCGAATTCATCGGCCAGCCCGCGGCGCGCAAAAATCTGTCCGTTTTCATCGAGGCAGCCAAGGGGCGGGGGGAGGCTCTCGACCATGTGCTCCTGTCCGGCCCGCCGGGCCTCGGCAAGACGACCCTGGCCCAGATTGTCGCCCGCGAACTGGGCGTCAATTTCCGCGCGACCTCCGGGCCGGTCATCGCGAAGGCGGGTGACCTCGCGGCCATCCTGACCAATCTCCAGCCGAGGGATGTCCTGTTCATCGACGAGATCCACCGGCTCAACCCGGCCGTCGAGGAGATTCTCTATCCGGCCATGGAGGATTTTCAGCTCGATCTGATTATCGGCGAGGGGCCGGCGGCCCGCTCCGTAAAGATCGATCTGGCACCTTTCACCCTGGTGGCGGCGACGACCCGCATGGGCCTTCTCAGCACACCCTTGCGAGACCGTTTCGGCATTCCGATCCGCCTTGAGTTTTACTCCGTGGAGGACCTGACCCGGATCGTAGAGCGTGGAGCCCGGGTGATGGATGTGGCCATTGAGGCGGACGGGGCGCTCGAGATCGCCCGGCGGGCGCGGGGGACGCCGCGCATCGCGGGCCGCCTTTTGCGCCGGGTTCGGGATTTTGCAGACCATAGCGGCGCAGCCGCCATTACCGCCCGGGGGGCCGACGAGGCCCTGTCGCGGCTTGATGTGGACCAGCGGGGTTTCGACGGTCTCGATCATCGTTACCTGCGCACCATCGCGGTCCATTTCGAAGGCGGTCCGGTGGGCATCGAAACCGTGGCCGCCGCCCTGTCGGAGCCCAAGGATGCGCTCGAGGATATCGTCGAGCCTAATCTGATCCCCCAGGGTTTCGGGACGCGCACGCCCCGCGGCCGGGTCCTGATGCCGGTCGCCTTCACCCATTTGGGGCTCACGCCGCCGCTTCTGGAACCCGAGCCCATGGATTTGTTCACGGCGCTGGATGCTCCGGCGCCGGATCGATCGGAATGACCGGAGAGGCGCCCATGACGGACAAGGATCGAATCGATTGGGCCGGCCTGCCGCCAGGGGGCGCCTTTTTCGGCGCACGCCATCTCCTGCCTGTCCGCATCTATTATGAGGACACGGACTTTTCCGGTATGGTCTACCATGCAAATTACCTGCGCTTTCTGGAGCGCGGGCGCAGCGACTGCCTGCGCCTTGCCGGCGTCCACCATGCCGAGCTGTGGGCCCGTGCGGAACCGCTTGCATTCACGATCCGCCGGATCGAGATGACCTTCCACCGCCCGGCACGAATCGACGACACTCTTGTCGTGGTCACCCAATTCACCATGGCGATTGGCGCACGGATCGAAGCCCGTCAGTGGATCATGCGTGGGGACGAGCTTATTTTCGCAGCCGACGTGTTTGCAGCCTGCATCAATGCCGAAGGTCGGCCCCGCCGTTTGCCCGGCGATGTGGTCACCTTGATGGAGCCCTATGTGGCCCCGATCGAACCGCCAGAAGAGGGTCGATGACGCGCGGGGCCTGTGAGGCTGAAGACCTGCGGGCAGCGCTCCGGGTCCGAAGTCGGATCTGGAGCCAAGACCTGAAGATTGCGCAGTAAGGGCCATGGAGGCGACAGGGCCGCAGTTTGGTCATAAAGATCCCAAAATCTCGACACGTTGCGGCGGAGGGGACGGCGCAGAAAGCTCATTCTTCCGCCATCGCTTTGCCCATTGGGGTTCACAAAACGCTGGTCTGAATGCCGGATCGTTTCGCGGATCATGCAGCCGCAAGGTCGGTCCGAGTGGGATGCATGTGCCCCGGCCGCAACGGAGCGGACCGGCACTCCTGCGGCGGAACGGAGCCCATGATCGTCCCATGGACGCCGGCCCCTGTTCCGGCGGCTCCCAGGACGGATGTTGGATACGGAGAGGACACCCATGCCGGGACCTGAATTTTCCATTTGGGCTCTATTCATGCGAGCCGACATCGTGGTCAAGCTGGTCATCATCGGTCTGATGATGGCGTCCATCTGGAGTTGGGCCATCATTTTGGACAAGGCTTTGCGGCTGCGCCGGCTCGGACGGGCGGCGGACAAGTTTGAAGATGTGTTCTGGTCCGGCATGCCGCTCGAGGATCTTGTCCATCAGATCGGCGGGCGCCCGGCCACGCCCATGGAAAGCGTTTTTGCGGCGGCGATGCGGGAATGGCGGCGCTCCACGGAAAAGGGGCCGCTCTACCACGGCCTGCAGGAACGCATCGACCGCATTATGACCGTCACCATCAGCCGGGAGCTCGGCCGGGTCGAGGGTCAGTTGGGCTTTCTGGCCACCGTGGGCTCGACGGCGCCATTCGTCGGCCTGTTCGGCACGGTTTGGGGAATCATGAACACGCTGCAGGCCATTGGCGTGAACAAGGCCACCACCCTTGCCGTCGTCGCGCCGGGCATCGCGGAGGCCCTGTTTGCCACGGCGCTGGGTTTGCTCGCGGCGATCCCGGCGGTCGTCGCCTATAACCGGTTTTCCAGCCAGGTGGGACGCTATGCGGGCCGCCTCGAAGGCTTTGCGGACGAATTCGCTGCCATTCTCTCGCGCCAGGTCGACGAGAGAGTGCGGGGCGAGGGCGCGGACCGGGGGCAGTAATGGCCATGTCCCCCGACAGCCCCGTCCGCTCCGGTCGCGGCCGCCCGCGCCGCGCGCCCCGGTTCCGCCCCATGAGCGAGATCAACGTGACCCCTTTTGTTGATGTCATGATGGTGCTCCTGGTGATTTTCATGGTCACGGCCCCTCTGCTGACCGTCGGTGTGCCGGTGGATCTGCCGGAAACGCAGGCCGGACCCTTGACGGGGTCGGACGAGCCGCTGTCGGTGAGCATTACCGCCGATGCCCGCGTTTACGTTCAGGATACGGAAATCCCGATCGACGCGCTCGTCCCGAAACTCATGCAGATCACCCGCAACAATCCGGATGTGCGGATCTTTCTGCGGGCCGACGAGACCGTGGATTACGGGCGGTTCATGACGGTCCTCGGGACGCTCAACGCGGCCGGGTTCAACCGGGTCGGTCTGGTCGGGGAGGCGCCGGCGCCATGACCGTCCGCTCGGCAATCACGGGACCGGTAGCGTCAGGGTACGGACACTGTGTCCGCGTCCCCCGGTTCGTCATGCGGGCGCGGGGGTAGGGCGCTCATGCGGACCGCCATTGCCATATCGGCTTTGCTCCATGCGGGTGTTCTGGCACTTGGCGTGGTCGCTCTTCCCTTGCGCAACACGCCGCCGGTGGACGTGCCACCCGTGCTCAATGTGGACTACGTCACCATCAGTGACGAGACGAATATCGAGCCGCTGATCGGCCAGCCCGCCGATCCGGCCGAGGCGGTGGCCGCCCCCAAGCCCCAAGGTCCAGCGCGTCCCGCCGCCCGGCCCCCGGCTCGGCCCCAAGTCCGGCGGGCGCCGCCGGCACCGGCCCGTCGCCCGTCGGTATCCGCCGAGTCGAAGCCCGCACCCGAGCCGAAGCCCCCATCCGACGTGGAGCCGAGCCCGCCTGCGCCCGCCCCTGAACCGAGCCCCGCGGTGGTGGCCGAAGCGCCACCCGAACCGGCCATTCCCTCTGTTTCGCAGCCGGAGCCCGAGCCGGCTCCCAAACCGATTGAGGCGCTGCCTGAGGATCCGGAGCCGGCACCCGAGCCCGCGCCGCTGCCCGAGCCGGAAAAGCGCGTGGTCGAACCCCAGCCGGACCCTGCGCCAGCGGACGCGCAAACGCCGGCGAGCCCGCCGAGACAGGCGCCCAAGGCTCTGGCCCGTCCCATTGCACCGACCCAAGCGACGCCGCCCCGCGAACCGGCGCCCGCGGATGATTTCTTCACCCAGACGGCCGCGCTTCTGGACAAGCATCCCGATGCGGACAAGGAGCGCGTGTTCCACCGGCGTGCGCCCTCGCTGGAGGGCGAAGCGGCGGACCGGTCCCGGGCCGCGGCGGGACAGCAGACCGGCCTGACCGTGAATGAGACCGATGCGATCAAGGCCCAGTTGAAGCGGTGCTGGTCACCGCCGACCGGCGCGCCCAACGCCCAGGAACTTATTGTGACCCTCAGGGTCAATTTCAACCCGGACGGATCCGTGGCGGGCGTGCCGCGGGTGGTCAGTTCGTGGCATTCCCAATCGGACGGCTACATGCGCGCGGCAACCGACCGGGCCGTCCGCGCGGTTCTCCAGTGCCAGCCCTTCCAACTGCCTGTGGAGCGGTACAAGAGCTGGCGCCGGGTTGATCTGGAATTCGACCCCCGCTTCCTGCTGGGCCATTGACGGGGCCTTAGGGCCGCAGGGGCGGTCCTTCCTTATGCGCACGGACCCGACGGGGGATGGGAGATCAGGGAAATGACGGTGACTTACGCTTTCGCTACCCGATGGACGGTCGCTGCGGGATCCTTCTGGGCGCTCTCACTTCTCGTCCTGGTGCTGACGATAGCCGGGCCGATGGCGCCGCGCGCCGCCCTTGCCCAGGACGATTATACCCCGCCGCGCATTACCATCACCGACGGGACGGTGGAGCCCATGCCCGTCGCCATTGCCCGCTTCGTCGACACCCTCGACAGCGGTCGTGGCTATGGGGCCGATATCGCCGCCGTGATCCGCAGCAATCTGAAGCGTTCCGGCCTGTTCGACCCCATTGAAGAGGCCGCATTCATCGAGACCATCCGGTCCTTCGACCGGCGCCCGCGCTTCGGCGACTGGCGGCTGATCAATGCGCAGGTGCTGGTGACAGGACAGATCCTGCCCCTGACGAATGGCCGGCTGAAGGTCAAGTTCCTGCTGTGGGACGTGTTCGCGGAGCGTGACGTGATCGGCTTTGAATATAAGATCACGCCGGACAGCTGGCGTAAGGTCGCCCATATGATCTCCGATGACATATATGAGGCTTTAACGGGCGAGACCGGCTATTTCGACACCCGGATCGTTTTCATTGCCGAATCCGGGCCGAAGGTGGATCGGCGCAAACGCCTCGCGATCATGGACCAGGACGGCGCGAACCCGATGTACCTGACCGACGGGCGCTCCCTGGTGCTGACACCGCGGTTCAGTCCCACCCAGCAGCAGGTCGTTTACATGTCCTTTGCGGGCTATCGGCCCCGGGTCTATCTGCTGGATATCGAAAGCGGCCATCAGGAAGTGGTGGGCGATTTCCCGGGCATGACCTTCGCGCCGCGATTTTCTCCGGACGGGCGCGGAGTGATCATGTTTTTTTATCTTTAGGGGAACACCGATATCTACTCCATGGATCTTCAGACACGGATGACCCGCCGTCTGACCTCCCATCCGGGCATTGATGTCTCCCCGTCCTATTCCCCGGACGGATCAAGGGTCACCTTCGACTCCGACCGGAGTGGGGCCCAGCAGATCTATGTCATGGGCGCGGAAGGCCTGAACGCCAAGCGGATCAGTTTCGGCGACGGGCGGTATATGACACCGGTATGGTCCCCCCGGGGCGATCTGATCGCCTTCACCAAGAGTTTGAAGGGGCGGTTCTATATTGGCGTCATGAGCACGGACGGGTCGGGGGAGCGGCTCTTGACGGAGAGCTTTCTCGACGAGGCGCCCACCTGGTCGCCGAACGGCCGCGTCCTGATGTTCTTCCGTCAGACGCCCACTGGCGAGGATGGCTCCGGCGGCTCCGTCCGCCTGTGGTCCGTGGATCTGACGGGATACAATGAGCGGCCGGTCGCAACGTTCGGCGATGCCTCCGATCCCGCCTGGTCCCCGCTGCTGTCGGAACCGCGGTTTTGACACTCAGTGCGGCGATCGGGTGGTCAGGCGATGACGGTGTGAAGTCTTACGCTTTTGGGCGTCTCGGAGCCCGCGGCGGGCTTGGCTTGAACGCAACCAACGCACCGACTACTGTCACGCATGGCGGCTGCCGAATCGCCGGCCCGATGTCAATGGTCCGTGCGGGTCGGAATGTCGGGATCGCCATGATGCCAATGTGGCATCCGGTTACTCGGATTGCCCGGTCGTTCGGATCGCATGTGAAGTGGATCAAGTGATGGCTCCCCAACTGCACCCCATGATCGTCCTTCGTCTCGCGGCCGTGCTGGCCCTTGCGCTGACCGCTGCGGCTTGTGCGTCCAAAGACACGCAAACCGTGGCGACGAGCGGCAGCCAGTCCGGCATGGCCCAGGACCCGGTCATTGCGCCCGAACCCATGGGCCCGCCGGAAGGCACCGAGGAGCATTTCCTCGTCAGTGTACAGAATCGGGTCTTTTTCGATTATGATCGCCACGACCTGAACGCGCGGGCCCGCGAAGTGCTGGCGCGTCAGGCGGCATGGCTCAATCGCTATCCGGGGGTGGCCGTCCTGGTTGAAGGCCATTGCGACGAGCGTGGAACCCGGGAATACAATCTCGCGCTTGGAGCCCGCCGGGCCGCTTCGGTCAAGGATTACCTGGTGGGCTTGGGTATCTCGCCCCAGCGGGTCAGGACCATTTCCTACGGCAAGGAGCGCCCGGAAGCGCCGGGATCGAATCCTGCATCCTGGCGTTTAAACCGCAGGAGCGTGACCACCGTCATGACTGCCCCTGGAGCCTGATGCGTGTTCCGATTATGGCCATGACAGACGTGTCATGGTTTAGTGCAATTGGGTTGAAGATGTGAAAAGTGCATCGCAGAGGGGATGAAAATGGGTCTAAACGCCATGACGCAGCCGACGTCCAATTCAGCAAACGAACGCGGGCGCGTCATTGACCGTTCCCATTCTCCCATTTTTCTGCGCTGGCTTGGGGGCCTTGGCCTCGCTGTCCTGGTTCTTTGGGGGCCTGCTGCGGTGACGGTCCAGCCGGCTGCCGCCCAATCCGGTGGTGAACTCCTGGCCCTGCTGGAGCGCATCGAACGGCTCGAGCGTGAACTGCTCGCCATGCGCACGGTCATGGGTGCGCAGGTGGACGGCGTGGCCCAGAACGGCGCCGTGGCCGGGCCAGCCGATGCAACCCAGGACCCCGCCCAAAATGGTGAGGGCGCCGGGCCGGCCGGCGGTCCCCGCGGGCTCCTGCCCGGCGGCCGGGCCTCTTCGGTCACCATCGGCGATCCGGCCCTGGCGCGGGTGCTCGTGCGTGTGGATCAGCTCGAGTCGGAACTCACCCGGATGACGGGCGAGCTTGAGCGGCTCCAATATCGCTATGAGCGGCTCAATGCCTCCATAAATCAACTGGCCCAGGCCGGCTTTCCTGCCGCCGGTATGGCGGATGGAGCCGGTGCCGATCGCCAAGGCGCCCTTGCATCCGGTCAGCCCCAGACCCTTGCCGGCGATCCGTCCGCTCCGGCTGGTCAGCCTTCGGGACCGCAGAATGGTTCGCCCATGGCGCCCGCGGGCCAGCCGGGACAGATCGGCGCTGATGGTCTGCCGGCGCTCATGGGCGATGTGCGGCTGGATTACAAAACCGCACTCGACCTTTTGTATAAAGGTGAATTCGCCGTCGCCGAGGCGGCATTCCGTCGATTTGTGGAAAGCTATCCGGACTCGGATTTTTTGGGCGAGGCTTATTACTGGATCGGCGAGTCCCTCTTCGTCCGGGATCTCTATAAACAGGCCAGTGTGTCTTATCTGCAATCGGCTCGGGATTATCCCAAAAACACAAAGGCGGCCGACAGCCTCCTGAAATTGGCTTTCACCTTCAAAGCCTTGGGTGAAGGCGACCAGGCCTGCAAGGCGCTGAAGCAGATTGTCGACAACTATCCGAACGCGTCGGAGCCGATCAAACGCAGTGTCCGGAAGGCACGGTCCGATTTCCTGTGCCGCTGACGCTATGGGCCTCTTCGGACCTCATCCACTTGGATAGACCTTTTGGTATCTTCACCCGGACTTCCACATCACACTGACGGACAAGCCGGGACGCCCGTGCTCAAAAGGCCTGCGGCCGCCTTGTCTGTACCCTTTACGCATGCTTTTTAACGGGACCGCGCGGCAGACAGCACGATTGTGCCGGCGCGCAGTGACTTGGCGGGCGCGCAGCAACGCGGGCGCGCGGCAACGCGGGAGCAGCCCGACGGGAGCAGATCGGCAGACCGGCTCCGATGGCGAGGGAGACCCATGGGATCACAGGATGGTGGCAGCGAAGAGTTGAATGCGCCGGAAGCGGGGCACGCGGAGGAAGATACACCCGTGCCGGAGCCTGCCGACGCCGCCTCCGCCCGCTCGCCCTCTCCCGTGAGGGATCTCAATCCCGACCCTGAGACATCCCGGCGCGCACGCACCGGTTCGCGCAAAACCGCTGTCCGGATCGAGAGCAGCGAGGGTTCCGAAGGCTGCGAATGCTGCGACGGCGTCTCGGTCGATGAGTTCAGTCGCTGGGCCGAGCAGGTGGGGCTTGTCCCCCCGATTGCCCTTGCCGTCTCCGGCGGCGGCGACAGCATGGCTTTGCTTCGCCTCGTCCAACGATGGGCCGCGACCCAGCAGACCGACATGCAACCCGACCCTATGGAGCGGTCTGAAAATGAGGCGCCGCCTTCGGATCGGCCGCCTTTCCGCAGGCGCCCGGGCAGGTCCAGGACCTCGGACCTCCCGGCGTGGCTTGGCGGCACGCCGTCCGGCCCCCCACCGGTCACGCTTGTCACGGTGGACCATGGCCTGCGCGCCGAGTCGGCCGACGAAGCGGCCTGGGTTGCCAAACAAGCACAGGCTCTGGGCCTGCCCCATGTCACCTTGCGCGCGGAACAGGACAGCCGCCCGGACCGGTCCGTATCCGCGGGCAGCGCCAATCTGCAGGCCCAGGCCCGTGCCGCGCGATACCGCCTGTTGGAGGCCTGGTGCCGGGAAAACGGCGTTCCGACCCTTCTCACGGGTCACACGGAAGACGATCAGGCCGAGACCGTGCTCATGCGTTTGATCCGGGGCAGCGGCGTCGACGGACTGGCCGGCATTCCCGAGCGCACGGTGCTCCGCGATCCGGGCGGCCGCGCCAGCACGGAAGTGTTGCGGCCCTTTCTGGGCGTCTCGCGCTGTCGCCTGCGGCGCACTCTGGTCGCCTTCGAGCAGCCCTGGCTTGAGGATGCGTCCAACGAGGATGAGCGGTTCACCCGCGTGCGGATCCGCCGCCTATTGGAGGGCTTCGCGGCCGAGGGCTTGACGACGGCGCGCCTCGCCGGCACGGCCCGCCGTATGGCCCGCGCGCGGGCGGCGCTGGAGGAGACCAACCGGATTAAAATGGCCGATGCGGTCACGTGGCATCGGGCGGGGTTCGCCTGGGTTGGTGTCGATGATCTGCTGCGCGGGCCGGAAGAGTTCGGCCTGCGGGTGTTGTCCCATGTCATTCAGGGGGTGGGCGGTCTGTCCTATCCCCCGCGCCACGACCGCCTGCTGAGCCTGTTCGGCGCGCTGAAGGAGCACCGGCTCGATCGGGTCCGCACGCTTGGCAATTGCCGCATTGCGCCAGTGGTCGAGGGGGGCGTTTTGATGGTGGTGCGGGAAAACCGCAATCAGCCTCGGCCTCTCCCGTTGCCGGCCGGAGCGTTCCGAATCTGGGACGGGCGATTTCAAGTCTCGCTGCCCAAGGGCGCTTTGAGCGGCGAGGTCCGGCCTTTGGGCGCCGGGATTGCCCAGGTTTTCCCGGAGCGCCGGCGGGCCCCGAAACTGTCATTGCCCCAGTCCGTGCGGCTCATGTTGCCGGCGCTCTGGTGCGGCACCACGGTGCTATGCGTGCCCCATCTGGGCTACGATCCCGAGAGGTCGGGATTTTGCGCCATTTTTCAGAACGATGACGTCAACCTGCCCTGTCACCTTGACGCTTCCTATGGCCACAGCGCTTAATCGCAGGTGGCGTTCCGCGGGAGCGTGCTTACATGATGGAAGCAGTAAGCCCATTCGCGCCCTGGGGACAGGTCGGGCGCATGGGTCGACATCGACTCTCCAGAGCCCTGTTTCGGCATGGAGTTTGATGGACATGTCAGACCGGGTTGAGCAAGAGCCTTGACGAAAGGCCAGTGTAAGGAACGGCACCGATGAATTTTCGGAACTTCGCTCTTTGGGCCATTATTCTTTTATTACTCGTGGCTTTGTTTAATCTTTTTCAAGGCACGCCCCAACAGGGCGCCGGTAACGAGATCAAATATTCCGATTTTCTGGCCCGGGTCGATACGGGACAAGTGCGCGATGTCGTGATCGAAGGCCAACGGGTGTCTGGGCGTTTCTCCGACGGACAGGAATTTTTCGCCATCGCACCGGCCAATTCCGATTTCGTCAGCCGCCTGACGGACCGTGATGTTTCGGTACAGATCAAGAGCGAAGGGGACTCGATGCATCCCCTCTTGGGAATCCTGATTTCGTGGTTTCCGATGCTTTTGTTGATCGCCGTCTGGATCTTCTTTATGCGCCAAATGCAGTCCGGCGGCGGCAAGGCCATGGGCTTTGGTAAATCCAAAGCCAAGCTCCTGACGGAGCGGCACGGACGGGTGACGTTCGATGACGTGGCGGGGATCGACGAGGCCAAGGAAGAGCTTGAGGAGATCGTCGATTTTCTCAAAGACCCTCAGAAATTCCAAAAACTCGGCGGCAAGATCCCAAAAGGCGCCCTGCTCGTGGGTCCTCCGGGAACGGGTAAGACCCTTTTGGCCCGGGCGATTGCCGGCGAGGCCAATGTGCCGTTTTTCACAATTTCCGGTTCGGACTTTGTCGAAATGTTCGTGGGCGTCGGCGCGAGCCGCGTGCGGGACATGTTCGAACAGGCCAAGAAAAACGCCCCGTGCATCATCTTTATTGATGAGATCGATGCGGTGGGCCGGCATCGCGGTGCGGGTCTCGGCGGCGGCAATGATGAACGGGAACAGACCCTCAACCAGCTCCTGGTGGAAATGGACGGCTTTGAAGCCAATGAGGGCGTGATCCTGATCGCGGCGACGAACCGTCCGGACGTGCTCGATCCTGCCCTGCTGCGCCCGGGCCGCTTCGACCGGCAGGTCGTGGTGCCGAACCCGGATATTATGGGCCGGGAAAAGATTCTCCGTGTCCACATGCGCAAGGTTCAGATCGCCCGGGGTGTGGATGCGAAGGTTATTGCCCGCGGCACACCCGGTTTCTCCGGTGCCGATCTCGCCAATCTCGTGAACGAAGCCGCCCTGCTTGCCGCGCGCCGCAGCAAGAAAGTCGTCACCATGGCGGAGTTCGAAGATGCCAAGGACAAGGTCATGATGGGCGCGGAGCGGCGGTCCATGGTCATGACCGAGGAACAGAAAACCCTCACCGCCTATCACGAGGGCGGCCATGCCATCGTGGCCATGAATGTTCCGGCGACGGACCCGGTCCACAAGGCGACGATCATTCCCCGGGGCCGGGCCCTCGGCATGGTTATGCAGTTGCCGGAAGAGGACAAGGTGAGTATGACCCTGGAGCAGATGCGCTCCCGTCTCGCCATCATGATGGCTGGCCGCATCGCCGAGGAATTGATCTTCGGCTCGGAAAAGGTCACCTCCGGCGCCCAGTCGGATATCGAACAGGCCACGCGTCTGGCCCGGGCCATGGTCACCCGCTGGGGCTACTCGGACCTGTTGGGCACGGTTGCCTATGGCGAAAACCAGGAAGAGGTGTTCCTCGGCCATTCGGTGTCCCGCCAGCAGAACATGTCCGAAGAAACCGCCCGCCTGATCGATCAGGAAGTCAAACGACTGATCCAGGAAGGGTTCGATACCGCCAAGCGCATCCTGACCGAACGGATTGACGACCTCCATGCGCTCGCCTCGGGCCTGTTGGAGTATGAAACCCTGTCCGGTGAGGAAATCCGTGGCCTCCTGCGCGGCGAAAAACCCGTGCGCGAGGATCCGGAAGACGACTCCTCCATCGCGGCCGGTCCCACCTCCGCCGTGCCGGCGGCCGGGCGGCGTCGGGGCTCCGGCGACCGGGGAGCGACCGGACCCGTGGAACCAGAACCGAACGAGACCTGATCCTTCCGGACCCGCGGGTGCGGGCGTATCTGAAGGGTTCAACAGGGCGGCGGACCATGGGTGCGCCGCCTTTTGCCGTGTCCCTCCCCCCCGGCAGGCCCCAGGGCCAGGCCCCAGGAGGGCCCCAGGAGGGCCCCAGGAGGGCAAGGAAGGCGGACCCCATGACATTCGATGAGCGCGCCTATTGGCTGCCCGGCGACTTGGACCATGATCCGGCGGCGCCCGGGCCCCGCCTCGCCGGTGTCGGGCCCGCCTTCCGGCGCCTGACCCGACTGGGTCGCACGGGCCCGCCCTCGGAAACGGTCCTCCACCTTTCGAATTCTGTCCCGGTTGTCCCGGCACCGGTCGGTCCTGCGCCGGTCGGCGCCCCGATCGGTCCCCTGACCCAGCCGCGGGCGCCGTTCCCCGGGTTTGATCCAGCCTCTTCGGCCCCGTCCGTTATGGGCATTCTCAATGTCACGCCGGATTCCTTCTCCGACGGCGGCCGCTTCGCCGCGGTCAGCGATGTCGTGGATGCGGCCGCTTCCATGGCCGCGGCCGGCGCCGCCATTCTGGATGTGGGCGGGGAAAGCACCCGGCCCGGCTCCGACCCCGTGGGACTGCAGGAGGAACTCGACCGGGTAATCCCGGTGATCGAGGCGCTCACGTCCCGGCTGCCGGTTCCGGTGTCCATCGATACCCGGAAGGCCGCGGTCATGGCCGCAGCGATGGGCGCCGGCGCCGCGATCGTCAATGATGTCTCCGCCCTGACCCACGATCCGCGGGCCCTTGCCGTTGTGGCCGGCCTCGACTGTCCCGTGATCCTGATGCATGCGCAGGGCGAGCCCAAAACCATGCAGGCGGCCCCGACCTATGGCGATGTGCTTCTGGATGTGTACGATGCGTTGCAGCACCGCATCGCGGCCTGCGGGGCGGCGGGGATTGCGCCGGAGCGGATCGTGGTCGATCCGGGGATCGGTTTCGGCAAAACGCTGGAGCACAATATCGCGCTCTTAAGGGGACTTGCGTTATTCCACGGTCTGGGATGTCCCGTCCTGCTCGGGGCGTCCCGCAAATCCTTCATCGGGCGTCTGGATCCCCGGGGCGGCGGTGAACCGGCGGACCGTCTGGGCGGCTCCATCGCGGTGGCCTGCCGGGCGGCGGATGCGGGCATACAGATCATCCGGGTCCATGACGTGGCCCAGACGGTTCAGGCCATCACGGTCTGGCAGGCCATGCGCCAGGGGCGTCCGGCTCCCTGACCCGCGAAAGGCCCGAACCGGACCATCCGGCCTCCGGCTGAACCAGCAGGGGCCAAGCGAAAAGGGCAAGCAGCATGGAGATCAGGGGACGGGTTTTGGTGATTGCCGGCTCCGATTCCGGCGGCGGAGCGGGCATCCAGGCGGATCTGAAGACCATTGCCGCCTGCGGCGCCTTCGCCACCACCGCCGTGACGGCTGTCACGGTTCAGAACACCCAAGGCGTCTTCGCGGTCCATGACGTGCCGACCGAGATCATCACCGACCAGATGCGGGTCGTGCTGGAGGATATCGGGACGGATGTCATCAAGACCGGCATGCTCCACACCTCCGCCGTGATCCGCCGTATGCTGACCGTACTCGACCGTCTGGCCTCCCAGGCGCCCCTTGTGGTCGATCCCGTCATGGTGGCGAAGGGCGGCGCGCGCCTGCTCAACCGCACGGCCGAAGATGTGGTGCGCGAAACGCTGCTGCCCCGCGCCTTCCTCATCACACCGAACATTCCGGAGGCCGAGGTTCTCCTGGGTCGGGAGATCCCGGACCGGGAGCATATGGAGGAAGCCGCGAACGACCTCATGGCCCTGGGACCGAAAAACGTGCTGCTCAAGGGCGGCCATCTGACCGGGGACGATGGGATCACGGATGTGCTGGCCACGGCGCGGGAGACGACGCGCTACACGAGCGCGCGCATCGATACGGCCAACACCCACGGCACCGGCTGCACCCTGGCCTCGGCGGTCGCGGCCCTGATTGCCCGGGGCCATCGCCTTGAAAAGGCCGTGCCGCTCGCGCGCGATTACGTGCATGCCGCCATTGTCAACGGGCCGAGCATCGGCCAGGGCCATGGGCCCCTCAACCACATGCATGGCTGCACGGCGCCCGAGGACTGGCCCGCTCCAAGCCCCGTAAAGGCCGTCAACGGATGATGGGGTGATCGGCGCAGCGTGCCGGGTCGGGGCGGGGCAGGGCAGGGCAGGGCAGGACGGTAACCCATACAAGAAAAGGAACGCGCCATGGATCTCGCCCTTTACCAGATCGACGCATTCACCGACCGGATTTTCAAAGGCAATCCGGCAGCCGTGTGCCCGCTCGATCACTGGCCGGGCCCGGAGCTGCTCCAATTCATTGCGGCGGAGAATAATCTCTCCGAGACCGCCTTTTTCGTACCGGAACCGGAGCGCGGGCGGGGGCATTATCACATGCGCTGGTTCACGCCCACGGACGAGGTGGACCTGTGCGGCCATGCGACCCTTGCCAGCGCCTATGTTCTGTTTACGGAACTGGAGCCGGATCTGCCTCAGGTGATTTTCCGCACCCGGAGCGGTGACTTGACCGTCACGCGCGAGGCCGATGGCGGACTGACCATGGATTTCCCCCGCCTCGATGCGCGGCCCATCGAGGCGCCAGGCCGGCTCATTGATGTGTTCGAGGAGACCCTTGGCGCCCGGCCGCTGGCGCTGCTCCGTGCGGTCAATCTGCTGGCGATCTATGAGAGCGAGGACGACGTGCGCCGCCTGCGCTACAACCCCGATCTGCGGGAAATGCTGGTTCAGGCCGACGCCTGGGGCCTCATCGTCAGTGCACCGGCCCGCGAAGGCAGCGACCACGATTTCGTGTCCCGCTTTTTTGCCCCCCACAAGGGCGTGCCGGAGGACCCGGTCACGGGCTCGGCGCATTGCACGCTCATGCCCTACTGGTCCGGCCGTTTCGGCAAGACGGACCTCATCGGCTACCAAGCCTCGGCCCGGGGCGGCACAGTCCGCTGCCGGATCGACCTTGACCGTCCCGCCCGCGTGTTCCTCTCCGGCCAGTGCGCCTTCTACATGAAGGGCACGATCCGTTTGGCGTAAGGAACAGGGCCAGCGGAAGGCTATGATGGCGGGTTTATACCCGCCCTACGCTTGGTTTATACGGACGGTTCGAACGCGCCCCCGGGCGTGGCCCAAGGGGTCACGGCCGTGGGATCTGGGTGTCCATGAGGGCGTCGTTGTCGAGGTGCAGGCCGAGGCCGGGTCGCTCGCCGAGATCGAGGAACCCTTCCGTGTCCGTCAGGAGCGGCTGCTTGATCAGGAAGTCGCGCTGTTCGGGCAGCAGGGACGGGGGATCAACAGGATATTCGAAATAGGGGCAGCCGCCGACGGCGGCGGCCAGATGGGCGTTCGCGACCATGGCGATGCCGTGGTGCCAGCTTGCCGGCGAGACCATGGCCCCGCGTTCCCGCGCTTTTTTCAGTACCGGGAACAAACCCGTCAGACCGCCGACCATCGTTGCGTCGGCCCGGATGACGTCTGCCACGTCCCGCACGATCAGATTACGCAGGTCGTGCAGGTCCCGGGCGGCAAACCCCGCGGCGATTTTCACGCGCTTGCGCTGGCGCAGCCCCTGCATGCCCTTGTAGTCTCCCCGGTGCAGGGGATTGTCGATCCAGTAGATCTCGTAATCTTCCAGCGCCTCGGTGAGCGAAAGCGCATCCTCCCGGGCCCGGCGCTGGTCGGCGAGCCAGGGCATCGGCGCGGCCTGGCCCCAATCGGCCAGGATCTGGATCTCCCGGCCTACGGCATCGCGGATCGCCTTGACCCGGGCCACATCCGCGCGCCAGTCTTCGTCGTGGAGGCGGATCATCACCGCGCGGAAGCCTTCGGCCCGGGCATCGCGGGCCAGTTCGCCAAGTTCCGGACCCGGACGGCTGTCTCCGAAGGCGGCCACGGCAGCAATCTGCCCCCCGGCCCCGCCCAGAAGCCGCCAGACCGGCACGCCGTTGATCTTGCCGGCCAGGTCCCACAACGCCACGTCGAGGGCCCAGCAGGGTCCGTGATAGAAGGACAGGCTCTCGATCACCCGGTTGTGACGTTGCAGATCCATGGGATCGCGCCCCAGGAACAGATCCTCGAACACCGGGGTCGGGGGCAGTGCAGGGCCGGCGCCGACACCGGCGCGCCCGTCATCCGTCTCGACCCAGACGAGATCAATGTCGAGATGCTGTCGCGGCTCGGCGTCCCAGGCGGTCTGGAATGGGGTCTCAAGCGGCAGGCGATGGCGCGTCTGCACGATCCGGGCAATATGCATCGGTCCCCTGTCGATCCCCTTGACTGACAATCCATTCATCCCCCGTGGGCCGGCACGACCCTTGCGTAAAACGCAAGGCGGGGAGGTGGTCAATGGCTCATATTCATGTGCACGATTCGGGGGTCGGCGTATCGGCCGCCAGGGGCGGCGTGGTCGCGGCGATCCGCACGGCCGCCGGCAAGACGGGCGTTTCCTTCGACTATCTGCTCCAAACGGCAAAGCGGGAAAGCCGTCTGGACCCGAAGGCGGCGGCCCGGACGTCCTCGGCCACGGGGCTCTATCAGTTCATCGACCAGACCTGGCTCGGCATGGTGGCGCGCCATGGCGACAAGCATGGGCTGGAGGCGGAGGCCACAGCCATCACCCGGGGCAGGGATGGCTGGTACGATGTTGCCGACCCCAAGACCCGGGCGGACATTCTTGCCCTGCGCGCGGACCCGGCCCTGTCGGCGACCATGGCCGGCGAATACGCCGCCGAGAGCGCCGCGCAGCTGGAGGCATCCATTGGACGGGCTCCCAGCGATGGTGAGCTTTACGCGGCCCATTTCCTGGGCGCGGGTGGGGCGACGGCCCTCATCAAGGCCCATGGAACGACCCCGGACGCGGAGGCGGCGGTCCTTTTTCCGGCGGCGGCCAAGGCCAATCGGGCTGTGTTCTATGACCGTGACGGGCGGGCCCGCACCGTCGCGGAGGTCTATGGCGTGATTGCGGATCAGGGGCCGGACCGGGAGCCCTCCGGCCCGGCGATGCGGGAGACGCCCGCCATCAAGCAATCGGCGGGCGGAGCGTCCGGCCCGCCCGTGCCGGCGAGAGTGACGGGCCTTCTGCTCAGTCCGGACATGATCATGGCCATGGCGGTCCTCGATCCCGTGCGCGCCACGGCCCGTGGCCGAGCATCGGGTGTTTGATGGGTCTGTGTCCGTGCTGAACCCGTCACAAGGTGGCCGGCGCCTGATCGTCCACGTCCGTGGGCGTATCGAGGTCTGCGCGCGGCGTGCCGTGATAGGCCCAGCGAAAAAAGCGCGCAATGTCCGCCCCCACCGCATAGAGCGCCGGCACGAAGAGCAGGGTCACGAATGTGGCAAAGGCAACGCCGAAGGCCAGGGCGACCACAGTGGGTTTCAGGAACTGGGCCTGGATCGAGCGCTCGGCAATCATGGGCAGGAGCCCGATAAAGGTCGTCACCGAGGTCAGGAGGATCGGGCGGAAGCGTGACACACCGGACTCGACCAGGGCCTCGAGGGCCGAGGCCCCATGGCCGCGCATGCGGTTCACTTGATCCAGGAGCACCAGATTGTCGTTGACCACGACCCCGGCGGCGGCGGCGATTCCGAAATAGGAAAACAACGCCATGGTCAGCCCAAAGATCATGTGGCCATAGACCGCGCCCATATAGCCGAACGGAATGGCGGTCATCACCAGGAGCGGCTGCCAGTAGGAGCGGAAGGCGATGGCGAGCATGGCATACATGGCCAGGAAGGCAATCGTATAGAGGCTCTGGATCTCCGCAAAGAACTGGGCCTGGCCCTCGGCCGACCCGATGGCCCCGATGGTCACGCCGGGATAGCGGGTCTTCCAGGAGGGGAAGAAATCCTCGTTGAGTTCCTGACGGATGCGGCTGCCGATATCGTCGGTCAGCTCGGCACTGACCTGTACGGAGCGTTGGCGCTCGCGCCGATTGATGCGGTTGATGCCCGGGCCGAATTCCACCTCGGCCACGGAAAACAGCGGGATTTCCCGGCCGTCACTCGTCCGGATGCGGAAATTCTCCAGGCTTTCCAGGCTGCGCCGGGCCTCGCGGGGGTAGCGGACGAACACCCGCACATCGTTGCCGTCCCGGGGCAGGCGCTGGACCTCCTCGCCGAAATAGGCCTGACGCACCTGGCGGGAGACTTCGCCCAAAGTCAGGCCGATCTGTTCCGCCCCCGGTTTCAGCTTGAGCCGGATTTCCGGGGTCGAGCTTTGCAGATTGTCCCGCACGTCATAGGCGGCCGAATAGGTGCGCAGTTTTTCCTTCAGTTCATCGACGGCGGCGCGCAGCAGGTCGAGGCGCGGGGCATTGACGGCGAAATCGATGCCGGTGTCGCTGTCATTGATGGTGAAATCGAGATTGATTTCTTCCGCATCGGGAATTTCCCCGACGAGTTCGCGCAGGCGCGTGGAAATCGTGCGGGCCGAGATGTCCCGGTTTTCGGAGGGTGTCAGCAGCATCCAGTGGGTAACGGCCCCTTCGCGCAGCCATATGAAATAGTGCTCGATCAGGCGCACGCCGCCCAGATCCGCCTCGAATTCCTTGATGAGCTGCCGCTGGGCCTGTTCCACCCGGACGCCGACGACCTCGGACCGTTCGAAGGGCGTGCCGTCCGGGAAGGTGATGTCGAACTGGACCAATTCGTTTTCGATCTCGGGGCTGAAGGAAAATTTGACAAAGCCCGAGGAGACGACACCGACACTGACGGTGAGGAAGAAGACGAAGATCGTGACCGTCAGATAGCGCTGGAGCACGCAAAACCGGATGATGGGCCGGTAGACGGTCTCGGCGAACCAGATCAGGCTGTCGGCGAGGCCCTGTTGCACCCGCGCGATGCGGCCATAGCGGGTCTTGCGGGTCATTTTCGCAAGGTGCGCGGGCAGGATCAGCAGCGCCTCGACCAGCGAAAAGGTCAGGGCCAGGATGATGATCAGGGACATTTGCCGCGTCACCTGGACCTGGGCGCCTGACAGGAACAGCCAGGGGGCAAAGGCGATCATGGTCGTGACGACGGCAAAGATGACAGGCTTCAGCACCATCTGGGTGCCCACGACGGCGCCCGTAACGCCTTCCTCGCCCTTTTCCACGCGGGCATGGATGTTCTCGCCCACGATGATGGCATCGTCGACCACGATGCCGATGACCAGCAGGAAGGCGAACAGGGTGAGCATGTTCAAAGACACATCGAGCGCCGGGAGAAACACGAAGGCGCCCGCAAAGGCCGTCGCGATGCCGATACTGACCCAAACGGCCACCCGGGTGCGCAGGAACAGGATCAGCACCAGGAACACCAGGGCGAGACCGATCATGGCCGAATTGGAAATGGTCTCCATGCGGTCGAAATAGGTCTTTGAGTCGTCCAGAAACAGCTCGACGGACAGGCCCGCGGGCATCGCCCCGCGGGTTTCCTCGACCCACGCCTTTACCGCATTGGCCGTCGTGACCACGTTCATCCGCTCGCCGGCGCGGATGCCGATCAGGAACCCGGGCTGGCCGTCGAAGCGGGTGGTGCTCAGAAAGTCTTCAAAGCCGTCGATGACGGTGGCCACGTCGCGCACCCGGATGATGGCGCCGTCCCGGGTCTCGCGGATGATGATGTCCTCGAAATCCGCCTGGGTGTCGGCCAGGTTGCGCACTCGCAACTGGACCCCGCCCGTGTCGGTCCGCACCGTGCCCGAGGACAGATTGATCGAGTCCGACCGGACGGCGCGCACCACATCGTCGAAGGCAAGGCGATAGCGGCGCAGGGCCTCCTCGGAGACCTCAATGGACACCTCTTCCCGTCGGGTGCCGACCAATTCGGTGAGGGACGCGCCCGGCAACAGGGAGACTTCGTCGCGCAGCCGTTCGGCGGTGCGCTTCAGCACCCGTTCGTCCGCATCGCCGAACACGGCGATATACATGATCTCGTTTCGGGCCACGATTTCCCGGACCTGGGGCTGCTCGATATCGGTCGGAAAGCTGGATATTCCGTCGATCCGCAGTTTCACCTCATTGATGAAATCGCCGATATCGACCCGGGGATAGGCCTCCACATAGACTTGCCCAAAGCCCTCGCTCGCCGTGGCACGGATGCGCTCCACATTGTCGAGGTCGGCCAGCGCCTCCTCGATGCGCACGATGAGCTGTTCTTCCACGTCCTGGGGCGAGGCGCCCTGCCAGGCGACGGTCACTTCCACCCAGTTCAGGCGGAAGGTGGGGAAGACCTCACGCTCCATCCGAAAGAAGCCGAGGGTCCCGGCCAGCACGATCCCCACCATCAACAGATTGGCGGCGACCGCGTTGCGGGCCCACCAGGCGACGAGACCGTTCATGGCTGTGTGTCCTCTCCAACCCCGTCGGGGTTCGTCTCATCCAGCGCATTGATGCGCAGGCCCTGCACAGCCCCTTCGATGGCCGACACCACGACCCGCTCTCCCGGCTCGAGACCGCCCGACAGGATCACGCGTTCAGCTTCAGTGAAGGCGACCTGGACCACCCGAAACTCCAGACGATCAATCCCTGCATCGTCCGGCTTTACCACATAGACCGTATCCGCGCTCCGCAAGGCGGCGCGGGGCACGACGATCACATCCTCCACGGGACGGCCGGGGATTTCAGCTGTGACGAACAGGCCCACGGCGAGGGGCACGCCGTTGTCGGCATGGGCGCCATAGGGATCCACGACTTCACAGATCGCGCTCAGCACCCGGGTCTGGGGATCGATGGCGCTTTCGGTGCGCGCGATGGTGCCGCGCCACTGGCGCATCTCGCCGGCAACGGTTGCGGTCAGGATGACGGGCGGGCCCTCCCGCTCCAGGGCGTCATAGCCGATGGGCAGTCCCACGACGCCCAATTCCCGGTCGGTCAGGGGCAGGGGGATCTGGACGACCTCGGAGGAAAAGATCCGTCCCAGAATGGTCTGGGGGCCGACGACCTGGCCGATATCGGCCCGCTTCTCGCGCACCCGCCCATCGAAGGGCGCCGTAATGCGGGTGCGGCGCAGGGCAAGCTCGGCTTCGGCGAGATCCGCTTCGGCGGCCTGTAGGAGGGCCTTGCGTGTTTCGAGCTGGGGTTTGCGAAGGGTGAGGGGGCTTGCCTCGCCCTCGCCGAGTTCCTCCCAGTCCCGCTGGGCCATTTCGGCTTCGGCGTTTTCTCTCAGCAGGTTCTGGCGCGCCTCGGCGACCCGGGACTGGGCCCGCACGACGGCGAGCCGGTAGTCCGCCTCCTGAATGCGGAACAGCAACTCGCCCTTCTCGAAGGCGCCGCCCGGTTCGAAATCCGGGTCGATCTCTTCGATCCGTCCACCCACCTGGGGCACGAGGTCGATCTCACGCAAGGGCCGCACTTCGCCCTGGGTGACGACCTTGGGGACCACGGTCATGCGTTTCGCGATTGCAACGAAGGCCGACACGGGCCGCTCTTCGACCTCGCGCTTTTCCGGCTGGGGCCGATTGGCGTTGAGCCCGATGAAGGAAAGGATCGTCAGGGCAAAGACCAGAAGCGGCGCGCCGACCGTCAGCACTTTGCGCGAGATGAAGAGGATGGGACCCGGCGGGGGACAGGTGAGGTTCATCAGTCTTCTCCACTGGTCCGGAGGGCCTTGCCCGATCCCGACGGCGCGTATCGCCTGTCGGGGCTTCTCAAGGGCGCAGGCACGTCCGGCGCAAAGGGCGCGGCGAGGGCGACATAAAGGGCGATCCGGTTGGTCAGACGGGTCCGGCGGATCCTCAACAGGGCGCTCTGGGCCGAAATCCGCCGGGCTGTGGATTCCAGAAAGTCGAAAATCGTCACGAGCCCGGCCCGGTAGTCCCGCTCGGCCAGGGCTTCGGAGGCCCGTGCTTCCTCGGCCGCCAGGGTCAGGTCCTCTTCCTGGAGAGCAAGCAGGGCTTCGGCGTCAAGGGCGTTCTCCACCTCCCGATAGGCATTCAGCACCGTGTCCACATAGAAATAGATGCTTTCTTGCGCCCGGGCCTTGGCGAGATCGATATTGGCCCGCAGGCGCCCGCCCTGGAACAGGGGCTGGGTCAGGCCGCCGATGATGTTGCCGGCGATTTCTTCCGCATCGAACAGATCGCCGAGGGTGCTGCTCTCCGGGCCGACAGAGCCTGTAAAGGTCAGCCGGGGCAGAAGCGCCTTGCGGGCTTCCCGGACCCGCAGGCCCGAGGCCAGGAGGCGCGCTTCCGCCGATTGGAGATCCGGCCGGCGGGCAAGGATTTCCCCGGGCAGGCCCGCGCCCTCCAGGACGGGGAGCTCGGGGATCGTGTCGGGATAATCGAGGGCGGCCCTGGGATAGCGCCCCAGCAGCACTTCGAGGCTTCGGGCGGCCTCCCGCTCGGTCTGAAGGGCGGCCTCGAGACCGGCGCGCACACTGGCGAGGTCGGTTCGGGCAAGCCGCAGATCGAGACTCCGGGACAGGCCCGAGGCGAACCGCCGGGTGATAAGGCGGAGCGTGCGTTCCCGGTTCTCCACGTCGCTTTCCGCCAGCAGAGTCTGCTGGTGGGCCTCGATCAGGGTGAACCAGGCCGAGGCGACCGAGCCGGCCAGGGACAGACGGGCATTGTCCAGATCCTCCCCGAAGGCCGCCGCATCGGCGCGGGCCGCCCGGGTCGCTGCGCGGATCCGGCCCAAGACATCGGCTTCCCTGCTTGCTTGAAAGCTCCAGGACAGGCAGTACACGCCGGTGGTGTCCGGCCCGAAGCCGATATCCGTCGACAGGCGCGAACGCGAGCCGTTGGCGCCGGCGTCGAGGGTCGGAAAGCGCGCCGCCCCTGCGACCCGGGCACTGGCCATGGCGCCATCGAGCCGGGCAACCGCCTGGGCCAGATTGTTGTTGTAGACCAGGGCCTCGGCGATCAGTGCGTCGAGCACGGGAGCGTCGAGATCGGCGAGCCAGTTGTCAGTGATGGGGCGGGCATTGGCCTCGCCGGCGCCCGGGGCGATCCAGCCTGCGGACGGGGCATTGGGCAGCGGCGCGTCTTCAGCCGTCGGCGTGACCACGCAGCCGGCCAGAACCAGGGCGCCGCTCACCACGGTGCAAAGGAGCGCATGCCGCGACAACCATGCCCAAAGCGCCGTCCCAACAACCCCAACCGACGTGACCCGTCTCACTGCTTTGCCCCGACCTGAAGCCATCCAACCCGTCGCCCAATATCCCTGATCGGCGCATGGCATTAACCCATGCCGCAAACCCTAACGCGCTGCAGGGCCTGCGCCCTAGCAAATAAGCCCGAGGCTTTTTGGCAGCGGGCGGGTTGGGGCTTCAGGGACGCGTCTGGGTTGTTTATAGGCCGGGTACTACCGTTTAGCTCTGCACGCCCTTGCGCCGCGCGAAAAGTCATTGCAGGTGTATATGCGGTTCAAAACTTATTGAAGAACAAGCGTTTCGAAGCGGAGCCCAAGGCGCAGCCCGGGCGGCTCCGCTGAAAGGATCGACGGTGCCGCCCTTTCCTTCCCTGATGAGCAATGCCCTCTACGGTGTTCCGCGTGCTGATATCCTTTTGGGCGAGGCGGATGTCCTGGCCCACACGCCGGACGTCATGTCGGCCCACAAGACCTGCTCGGGCCTCGATCTGCCTGGGGGCATTAAAGAGCGTACCCTGTACAAGGTGCTTAATTTCGAAGCGGTCAAATACAAGACCGCCGATGCCTTCATCAATCTGGTCAATGACATCCGGTCCCAGCGTGGCCTGGCGCCCGCGGACAAGGAAACCGAAATCGTCGGCGCCGAGTGGTTTGTCGAACACCTGCAGACCCTTCTCGATCTGCACAAAGCGCTGCGCGTGGAGCTGAGCCGGGTCACCTATCTGGAGCCCGAATTCATCGAGCAGATGACCCACAAGCGGCGGGTCCCCCATGTCATCGCCGACCATGTTCTCAAAGGTCTGGAGGCCAGCGCGCGGACCTTGGACCTGCCCTGGGACCGGGGGAGCTGCTATCTCTCCAATGACGTGCCAACGGGCCGCAGCCGCAAGGAATTGCAGATCGTCACGCGGATTTTCCGCAATCGCTTCGTGCGCGACCCGAGCCAGATGCCGGACATTCCCGCACCGTGAGTGCCATACCGCACGGCCGGTGGACCCCTTAACGCCGTCTGCCGACCCGACGGGTCTCAGCGCCGTTCGAGGACGCCGATCTTGTCGCCATCCTCCACCGGCTCGCCTTCGGCGACGAGGATCTCCACGACGATGCCCGCGGCCGGCGCTTCGACGGGGATTTCCATTTTCATCGACTCCAGGATCACCACCGGATCGCCCTCGCCGACGGTCGTGCCCGCCGGAGCCGGGATCTGCCAGACTTTGCCGGCCACGTCGCTGACGATGTCGATCTTCATAGGCGTGCTCTCTCTCTCAAGGTCTTGGCGGCGGTCGGTTAGCGCCCAGGCTTTGCCTGCCCAGGCTCTCGGTGTTCAGGCTCTCGGTGTTCAGGCTCCGGGTGTTCAGGCGTCGATCAGGTCCACGCGATCCGTGTCGAAGGCGATATGCCCGGCCAGCGCCGCCATTTCGTCAAAGGGCTGGTCATAGGCCCAAGCCACATTGTCCAGCGTCTCGCCGTCCACCGTCAGGCTCCAATACCGGGCATCGCCTTTGAAGGGACAATGGGTCTTTCGATCGGTGCCTGCCATGCGGTCCATGGCGACGTCCGCCTGGGGAATGTAGTAGCGCGGCGGATAGGATGCCTCGTTGAGAATGATGGCGTTCTTCGTATCCGCAATCACGGCACCCCGATGG
Organism: Alphaproteobacteria bacterium; assembly: GCA_050331455.1. Taxonomy (GTDB): domain Bacteria; phylum Pseudomonadota; class Alphaproteobacteria; order JAJFIK01; family JAJFIK01; genus CAYUYV01. The sequence continues at coordinate 3,158 of JBHJGV010000029.1, read as the reverse complement.
GTCAGGCGCACCCGCGCGGTGCCGTCACCGAGCGTGATGCGATGGTCGGGCCGGGCCTTGAAACCGGGTGCAGGGTTGCTGCCCATGGCGTGTTCCTCATGATGGACGCAGATGCGGTGTCGAAACGGCGGTCAGGCCTTCCTTTGGAGGCTGCAGGTCGAACCGGTCCTGGTCAATTGCCGTTTGCAACAAGGGGATGGCCCATATGGAAGGCGAAGATCGCGCAGGTTCTAAGCCGCTCGCACCGGAGACGCGGCTTGTGCATACGGGGCGGCCCGGCGCGCAGGAGATGTCCGGCGCCGTCAATCCCGGCGTCACCCGTGCCTCGACCATCCTGTTCGACAGTGTCGACGAGTTGCGCCGGCCTTTCGGCGGCAAGGTCGGCTATGGCCGGCGCGGGACGCCGGGAACCCTGGCCCTCGAAGAGGCCGTGCTCGACCTGGAAAACGCCCCGGAGGGCAGTGCCTGCCGCCTTGTGCCCTCGGGCTTTTCCGCCGTGGCGACGGCCCTGATGACGGTGACCGGCGCCGGCGGCCATGTGATCGTCGCCGACCATGCCTATGAGCCGACCCGGCTGTTCTGCGATGGCCTGCTGAAGCGCTTCGGGGTCGCCGCCACCTATGTGGATCCGCGGATCGGCGCCGGAATCGCCAATCATCTGCGCCCTTCGACCCAGGCCATTTTGCTGGAATCCCCCGGCAGCCGGACCTTTGAGGTCATGGATGTGCCAGCCATCGTCGCCCTGGCGCGCGCCCGGGGCATTCCCACTCTCATGGACAACACCTGGGCGACGCCGCTCTACTTCAAGCCGCTGGACCATGGCGTGGACCTTTCCATCCAGGCGGCGACCAAATTCCTCGCCGGCCATTCGGATGTCCTGCTCGGCACCATCACCGCCGCTCCGTCCCAGGCCGCGGCCATGGTGCAAGCCCAGCGGCAGCTCGGCCTGTGCGCCGGCCCTGACGAGGCATTTCTCACCCTGCGCGGCATGCGCACTCTGGGACTACGCATGGCCCGCCACTGGGCCGCGGGCCTGGAGGTCGCCGCGTGGCTGGAGGCCCGGCCCGAAGTCTCCCGCGTGCTCCACCCGGCCCTGCCGAGCCATCCGGACCATGCCCTATGGCAGCGGGATTTCACCGGCGCGTCCGGCGTCTTCGGCGTTGTCTTCAACCAGGGCACGCGGGCCCAGCGCAATGCTTTCATCGATGCCCTGCGCCTGTTCGGGATCGGCTATTCCTTCGGAGGCTTCGAAAGCCTGGTCGTGCCCTCCGATCCCGGCGATGTGCCGCGCACGGCCTTGCCCTGGCGCCCGGAAGGGCCCGCCTTGCGCCTCCATATCGGCCTTGAGGATCCCGCCGACCTCATCGCCGATCTCACGGTCGGCTTCGACAGCTTCCACAAGGCCGCTTAAGCTGAGCGGTGGATCTCTTTAGAGCCTTGTGGGAAAGGACGACGGATGGGACGGGGAAGGATCGGCTGTGCAGCGGCTGCGATGGCGGCGCTCCTCACGCTTGTGGCCATACCGGCGGCGGCCGGAACGCTTGAGGTGGTGCGCGAGCGCGGACAGCTTCTGTGCGGCGTGAACACCGGCATCGCCGGCTTTGCGGAAGTGTCCAATGAGGGCGTGTGGCGCGGCTTCGACGTGGATTTCTGCCGGGCCGTGGCTGCGGCCGTGCTGGGCGACGCCGCGAAAGTCCGCTTCATCATGACAACCCCCCAGGAGCGCTTCACGGCCCTCCAGTCCGGCGAGGTGGACCTGCTCGCGCGCAACACGACCTGGACCTTCAGCCGGGATACCAATCTGGGCTTCGATTTCGTGGGCGTGAACTATTACGACGGCCAGGGCTTCATCACGCCGAAGGCTTTGGGCGTTAGCGAAGCGCGCCAGCTCGACGGCGCGCGCATCTGTGTCCAGGCCGGCACCACCACGGAGCTCAATCTCGGCGACTGGTTCCGCACCCAGGGCCTCGCCTTCGAGACCATCGTGATCCGGACCTTCGACGAGGTGCGCACGAATTATCTCGCCGAGGCCTGCGATGCCTACACGACCGATATCTCGGGTCTCGCCGCCCTGCGGGCGACCTTCCCGGACCCCGGCGCCCATATGATCCTGCCCCAAACCATTTCCAAGGAACCCCTCGGCCCGCTGGTGCGCGAAGGGGATGATACCTGGGGCGATGTGGTGCGCTGGACCCTGTTCGCCCTGTTCCTCGGGGAGGAACTGGGCATCTCCCGCAAAACCGCCGAGGTGCTGCGCAAGACATCGACCAATCCGGAAGTGCGCCGCCTTTTGGGGACGGAAGGAACGTTCGGCGGCTATCTTGGCCTGTCGGACGGCTGGGCCTTCGCCATCCTGTCCCAGGTCGGCCATTACGGGGAGCTTTTTGACCGCTCACTCGGCAAGGACAGTGTGCTGAACCTCGATCGTGGCCTCAACCGGTCCTGGAAGGATGGCGGGCTCCACTATGCGCCGCCCATGCGTTGACCGGTCCCGATGTTCTCCTTGCGGACCGTTCGGAGCCTTGCCGTCCAGGCCCTGGCCCTGGCAGTCTTTGCCGCCCTCCTGTGGGCGGCCGCGAGCACGGCTGCCGGCAACCTCGCCGACCGGGGCATCACCAGCGGTTTCGGCTTCCTGACCCAGCCCGCCGGTTACGACATCGCCTTCACGCTGGTCGAGTATCGCCTCGACGACACCCATGGACGGGTGTTCCTGGTCGGAATGCTGAACACCCTGTTCGTTTCGGCCCTGGGTATCGTCCTGGCCACGGGGCTTGGGGTTCTGCTGGGCGTGCTGCGCCTGTCCGGCAATATCCTTATGGCGGGCCTCGTGACGGGTTATGTGGAGGTGCTGCGCAATATTCCGCTGCCCTTGCAGATTCTGTTCTGGTACGGACTGCTCCAGGCCCTGCCGACCGTGCGCGAAGGCAGCCTCTCCATCGGCGGTGTGGTCTTTCTCAACAATCGGGGGCTCGAATTGCCGCGCCCCGACATCACCGGCGATCTGACGGCCTTTGGCATTGGCCTCGGCCTTGCCGCTGTCGGGACCGGTCTTGCGCTCCTCTGGGCGGGCCCCCGGCGGGGCGCCCGGGGCCGTGTTCCCCGCCGTTGGCCCGGGCTGCGGCGGCTCCGCGGGGCGGCGCCCCAGGGGGGGGGGGGGG
>JBHJGV010000028.1:0-23845 GCA_050331455.1 Alphaproteobacteria bacterium | reverse complement strand
GGCGAGAATGCCCCGAGCGCCTGCGAGGGGCCACGGCCCAGAATTTCAGTCCAGTGTGGATCAGTCGAAGGCGAGAATGCCCCGAGCGCCTGCGAGGGGCCACGGCCAAGATTTTCAGTCCAGTGTGGTTCAATCGGAGGCGCAGGATGCCCCGAGCCCCGGCGAGGGGCCATACGGTGCCAAACACGGAAATCCCTCAAACCAAGTTGAGTGTTAAGTGCACCGAACCGTCAGTACGCGGCCGCATGACCATTCAGCGCGCCATCAAGAACGGGCGGATTTCCGCCACCAAAAACGATGCCGGAGCCTACGAGATCGACCCCGCCGAACTCCACCGCGTCTTCCCGCCCGCGTCCCGTGAGACATGCCGGGAGACGCTCAAGGAACAGGATGTGACGCTCGATGATCTGAAACGCTTGCGGTTTGAAATGGCCGCCAAGAATGAGCTTGCGTCCCCTGCCAGCGTGGAATGATCCGGAGTGTGTTCCCTCGATGGGGTCCGTCGAGGGCCAAGTACGCGCGGTCTTTGTGAGCAAAGAGCGCGTTGACATCACGCTTGTTTTGAGGAGCCGGTGTCGTTGACCCGCTCCGAAGGCTGAAAAAAGGATCGGGTTCCCGTCGCCGACGGGCTCGGCGCTTTGGCGGAACCGGAGGCACAGGGCGTGGGCCCCGGGGACCGGTCTTGCGGGCCTCCCGGGGGACTATAGGCGTTCAATCGTGTCCTGTTTTTCTCAGTCAAACACGCGCTTCAGGATGTCGGTGGTTCTTGCGGCGGGGTTGGTGCGGATGCGGGCTTCTTCCTGGGCGAGATAGTGGAAGAGGCCGGACAGGGCGCCTTCCAGGCCGTGGTCGATGAGCTGGTCCACGGCGCCCGCGCCCAGATCCTTCACCATGGGGATCTGGTTGAAGCGGTCGGCGGCGGCCTGGAAGCTCTGGATGGCGCCGGCATCTTCCATTTCGGCCTTGATCACGGGACGGAAGGCCTCCATGAGCTGGGGTGTCATGGTGCGCTTGAAATACTGCGTGGCCGCATCGTCCGGCCCCTGAACGATGGCGATGGCGTCCTGCACGCTCATGGCCTTGATGGCGTCGGCGAAAATAGGCACGGCCTTGGGCGCGGCGGCCTCGGCGGCGCGGTTGAGGCGCGTTTCCACATCCTCCAGCAAAAAGCCGGCGCCGGCGGAATTGAGCATGCTCTGGGTGCGGCCCAGCCAGCCGGGCAGGGGAATGTGGATGGCCGCGTCGTCGAGATAGCCGCCCGCCTGGCTTACCTGGCCGATCACCCTCTGGGCGCCCACGCTCAAGGCCTCTTTCAGGCCGCTGGTGGCCTGGTTTTCCGTCAGGCTGGTGACCTGTTCGGACGTGAACATGCTTTTCAGCCGGTCGAACCAGGACCCGTCGGCCAGGGCCGGCGCAGCGCCGAGAACCGGCACAAGGGCGATGGCGGACACGGCGATGGCGGACAGGGTGGCTGGGGTCATCCCGGCACGGGCGCGTGCACGGGGGCGGCGCAGGGTCAAGGCAGGCATGGGGTCAATCCTTTGTTGGCGGTTCTGCAAGCGGATCTCAGCGCGGCAAATGGGGGGTCAAAGGGGCAGGCGGATGGTGGCGCGCAATCCCCCGAGGGGCGAGTGGTCGAGGGATACCTCGCCCCCATGGGCCCGTACAATATCCCGCGAGACGGCAAGACCAAGGCCGACGCCGCCCGCCTCCAGATTGCGTCCCTCGTCCAGCCGGTGAAAGGGCCGGAAGGCCTCCTCCCAGCGGCTTTCGGGAATGCCGGGCCCGTCATCGTCCACCATGATGCGGATGCTCACCGGGTCCCGCCGGCCGGTCACTTCGGCGCGCGTGCCGTGCTTGGCGGCATTGTCCAGGAGATTGGTGATGGCCCGGGCCAAAGCCTGGCGGCGCACGGGCATGGTCAGGGTGCCCCGGACCGACAGGGTCAGGTCCAGGCCGTTGCGCCGGGCCTTGTCGGCCGTTTCCTCCAGAAGAGCGCGCAGGTCGGTCTCCTCGGCGCTTTCCCCGCCTTCGCCTTTGGCAAAGGCCAGATATTCCTCGAGCATGCGCTCCATCTCCGTCAGGTCCCGGCGCATATCCTCGATCTCCGGCCCGTCGCCCAGGAGCGCAAGCTCCAGTTTCAGGCGGGTGAGGGGGGTGCGCAGGTCGTGGCTCACCCCGGCGAGCATCTCGGTGCGCTGGGTGAGGTGCCGGTTGATCCGCTCGCGCATGTCCAGAAAGGCAATGGCCGCCTGGCGCACTTCCCGCGCGCCTGAGGGTTTGAAGCTCTCCGTTTCGCGCCCCTTGCCGAAGCTTTCGGCGGCCTCGGCGAGGCGAATGATGGGGCGCACCTGATTGCGCAGGAAGACGATGGCCACGCCCAAAAGCACCACGGACGAGCCCAGCATCCACATCACGAAGATCGGGCCGTTCGTGGCCATGACCCGGTTGCGCAGCACGATGAAGCGCAAAATGCCCCCGTCCACGGCCACCCGGATGTCCACATGGTGGGGGTAGCGCGCGGTGTTGAACCAGACCGGGTACTCAAGGCGCCGGGCCAGTTCCCGCCGCAAGGAGCGGTCGAGGATGGAGTAGAAGCCGGCCGGGGAATAGCGCGGGAAGGTATCATCAGGCCAGAAACGGACACTGATAGCCATGGTGCGGTCCACCTGGTCGGCGAGGGCGTCGAACCGGGCCGGGTCCTCAAGGGCGGCATGGGTCTCCACGACCATGGCGATATCGCCGGCCACACTTTCGGTCAGGCGCCGGGTCACCACGTCCCAGTGCCGTTCGAAAAAGATGTAGGTGACGATGGCCTGGAGCAGCACCACCGGCGCAACGATGATGATCAGGGAGCGGCCGAACAAGCCCCGCGGCATCACCGGCTTGATGACGGCGCCCAGGTCGAACCGGCCGGTCACGATGCGCCGCCACAGGATCCACAGGCGCCGGGTCATGCGGCGCAGGCGGGCGCGGGCCGACGGCGCGGTGGCCACGCCGCCGGGGGGATGGGGCCGGGGGGACGCGCCGGGGGGCGTCATGGTCCGCCCTCGGGCAGCAGCACATAACCCACACCCCGCACGGTCTGCAGGTGGAGGGGCTGGCGCGGATCGTCTTCGATCTTGCGGCGCAGCCGATTGATCTGTACGTCCACGGACCGCTCCATGCCGGCATTGGTGCGCTCGCACAGTTCGGTGCGTGAGAAGGTCTGGCCCGGATGGCGCGCGAACAGGTCCATCAGAACGGCCTCGGCGGCGGTCAGGCGCACGACCTCGTTGTCCCGAGTCAATTCGGCCCGGTCCGGATTGTATCGGCAGCGTCCAAACTGAAGCTCCGGATGCGTGCCCTCGGCGACCCGCGTGCGCCGGATAATGGCCTCAATGCGCAGCACTAACTCCCGGGGCTCGAAGGGCTTGGCGAGGTAATCGTCCGCCCCCTGCTCCAGGCCCGCGATCCGGTCGGCGGCATCGCCCCGCGCCGTCAGCAGCAGGACCGGCACGGCGGAACACGCCCGCAGATGGGCCGTCAGGCTCAGCCCGTCTTCCCCCGGCATCATCACGTCAAGGACCAGCAGGTCGAAGGCGAGGGACGTCATCAGGCCCCGGGCCCGGGCCGCGTCTGACGCCACCGAGACCCGAAAGCCCTGGCCGGTCAAAAACCGCTGCAACAGGGTGCGGATGCGCGTGTCGTCGTCCACCACCAGGATGTGCGGCGCGTCGTCCCCGGCGTCGGCGCTTGCCGGATCCGTCCGGTCCTCGAAGGGCTGCTGAGGCGCAGGCTGGGTCATGGGTCTGGTCTCCTGGGGGCGCCGGTCGGCGGCACACATCGGCCCAGTGTAATGCCATTCGCGCCGGTCCATCACGACCGGCCTTGCCGGGCTCATTGGCGTCCGCGATAGTGGCTGTCCCGGGGCGATTGCACCCGGCGACCCCAGTGACAGCGCGGGTCCGGCCCTCATCCCCGGACCCCGGCGGAGAGAAGGAGGCCCGGCATGGCTCTGGTGCCATTCGACAATCGGGACGGCGTGATCTGGATGGACGGGGCCCTGCGCCCGTGGAACGATGCCCGCATCCATGTATGCACCCACGCGCTCCACTATGGCAGCGCCGTCTTCGAAGGCCAGCGGGTCTACGACAATCACCTTTTCAAATGTGAAGAGCATACGGAACGCCTGTTCGAATCCGCCCGGCTGCTCGGCTTTTCGATTCCCTATACCCAGGCTGAAATCAATGCGGCCATCCAGGAGACCGTGACGGCCCAGGGCTTCCGGGACGGGTATGTCCGGCCCATCGCCTGGCGGGGCAGCGGCCAGATGGGCGTCTCGGCGCCCCATGCCGGCATCCACGTGGCCATCGCCACCTGGGACTGGCCGTCCTATTTCGACGCCGAAACCAAGATGAAGGGCATCAAGCTCGAAATCGCCCGCTGGCGCCGGCCGGATCCGCGCACCTCCCCCTGTCATTCCAAGGCCGTGGGCCTTTACATGATTTGTACCCTGGCAAAGGAAGAGGCCGAGTCCCGGGGCTGTGCCGATGCGCTCATGTTCGACTGGCGCGACCAGGTGGCCGAGGCAACCGGCGCCAATGTTCTTTTCGTCAAGGGCAACACCATCCACACGCCGACGCCGGACTGTTTCCTGGACGGCATAACGCGCCGCACCGTGATCGCCCTGGCCCGCCAGCGCGGGTTCGAGGTGCTGGAGCGGGCGATCATGCCGTCCGAACTGGAGGATTTCGAACAGTGCTTCCTGTGCGGAACGGCGGCGGAGGTCACGCCCGTCGGGGAGATCGGCCCTTACCGCTTCGAGGTGGGCGCGGTGACGAAACAGCTCGTTCAGGACTATGACGATCTCGTGCACCGGCGCGTCACGCTGTCCAGCATCCCGGAGCCCGTAAAAGGCGCGTGGCCCAAGGCCGTGGCGAGTTGACCCGAACCGCTGGTCAGGCCCTGTTTCGAGTGGCGCTTTCGGCTCTCACGCGTGAGTGACGAGCGTGCTGAAAGGAGCGACGCAACGCCTCAGAACTGCTCCACGAGGGCATGCAGACATCGGACGGGGCCTGCGGGCCCCGTCCTTTTTTGGAAAAAGGGGGGCGCCGTTGAAGCGGGCCTGCGCGTACGGCCAATCAGTGCGGCACAGTCTTCATCACCGGCAATGGTTGGTGTGCCGATTGTGGCCCGCCGCCGTCACCCACTGCCGTCACCCGACGCCATCACCCGACGCCATCAAAGGGCGGGATCTCTCGGCGCATGGGCCCATCGGGCGCGGGCGGCCGTGTCGCTGTCGCGGGCATCGACCCAGTGTCCGCTCCCGGAGGCCCGCTCCTCCCGCTTCCAGAACGGGGCCTCGGTCTTCAGATAATCCATCATGAAATCGGCGCCCTGGAACGCGGCCTGCCGGTGGCTCGCGGCGGCCACGACAAGGACGATCCGTGCGCCGACGGACAAGCGGCCGACGCGGTGGACGACGACCGCATCCTTCAGGCCGAACCGTGCCGTCGCCTGCGTCCCGATATCCTTGAGGGCTCGCTCCGTCATGCCGGGATAGTGTTCAAGGGTCAGGGCCGTCACCGGGTCGTCCGTATCCATCCCGTCGCTGGCGCGCACAAGGCCCGTGAAGCTCACGACCGCGCCAACTGTCGGGTCTCCGGCGCCGCAGGCCGCGACCAGGGCATCTGGATCGAAGTCTTCTTTCTGGACACGAATGATCATCTCAGCCTCCGGTGACGGGCGGGAAGATGGCCACCTCGTCGCCCGGGCCGATCGCCGTATCGAGGTCGGCGTGTTCCTGATTCACGGCAAAGCGCAGGCGGGCGGGGTCGGCCAGGGCCCGGGCATGCCCCGGACCGTGAGTCACGAGCCATGGCAGAAGCGTGCCCACTGTCGTCACGCTGTCCGGCGGCGTGTGGGTTTCCTCGGCGGCACCGATGCCCTCCCGGACCCAGGCGAAATAGACGAGTTTCATCGGTCTTGTCCTTCCCTGCGGGGCGGGGCCGCGCGGTGCGTGCTGCCCAAGGCGGCGCGGCCATAGCCGATCCCCGTCAAGACGGTGAAGGCGGCGGCGAGCCAAAGCAAGCCGCGGCCCGGCTCGCCCGGCACGGTCTGTGTCCAGCCGGCGGCGGCCATGAGAGCCAGAACGGCGGCCATCTGTACCGCCGTCTTCACTTTCGCAAGACCGGTCACGGGCAACGCCATGCCCCTGCGTGCGGCGATCAGACGAAAGACCGGCACGAGCAGCTCCCGTAGCAGAATGAGCGCGCAGGCCACACGGTCGATCGGACCTATGGGCCCCGACACCATGACACCAAGCAAGGCGCCGCCCACGAGCACTTTGTCCGCCAGCGGATCGAGGGTCGCACCGAAGCGGGACCGGGCATCGAGCCGCCGGGCGAGCCAGCCGTCGAGCCCATCGCTCAAGGCCCCCGCCGTAAAGGCGAGGGCCGCGCCGGTCCAGTCCGGCTGTTCGGGAGCGAGGATCAGGAGGGCCGTCATGATGCCGAGCAGCAAGCGGGCCAGCGTGAGGGCATTGGGCAGATGTCTCATGGCGCCGGCCTGCGGATTCTCTCTTTTGCCTTAGGGCACGCGGGCCCTCAGGATGGTGCTGATCAATCGGATGCGTTTTTTCGCCCCAAAGCCCGTGCGTTGGAACAGGCCGCCGGTCCTCACCTGGTGCACGATGACAGTGTCCCAGGCCGGCGCCACCATGACAAACTGGCCCCCGAAGCCGGCTGCCGCGAAGGATCCGGGCGGAAAAACCGTGGTGAGGTCGAGCTGCTCCCGCGCATCCTCCGCCGCATTGGGGCTCACGACCCACCACATCAGGCCATAGGCATCGAGCAGCGGCTCGCCGGTTTGGGAGAGCGGCCGGGTGCTCTCGCGGATCCAGGTCTCCGGCACCACCTGGCGTGCGCCCCAGCGCCCGTCGTCGAGGACAAGCGTTGCAAAGCGCGCCAGATCCCGGGCTGACATGCGGAAATGGTTGACCGGAAAGCGGCTGACCTTCCGGCCCCAGGATGTCAGATACTGGGTGCGCCCGTCCTGGGGCCGGTAGTCCTCCATGCACAGGGGCGCTGCGATGCGCGTTGCGAAGGCCTCGAATATCGGTTCGCCCATGGTCTGCCGATAGATCGCATCGACCACGTTGAAATCGAAATTGTTATAGACCCAGCGCTCGCCGGGTTTGAGGGTCCCCCGGGCCGGGCGCCGGTCCGGCGTGCCCTGGGCCGCCGCCGGCAGGGTGATGCCGGAGCGCGACGCCATGAGCTGCATCACGGTTGCGCCCCGCTCAACATCGCTCAAGGGCGTCAGGTCGTCGATGCCAAGATCTGCCAGCGTGTCGCTCAGGCGCACGGCATCCTGCTCCAGGGCCAGGCCCATCAGCACCGACACCAGACTCTTGCGGACCGAATGGAGCGTCTGCCGCGCGTCGATCCGGCCATGGGTGAACACGGTCTTATCCCCGGTCCGGATGATCAGGCTGAGGCTGCCCAGATCGTCGGCAGTCTGTCTCAAGCGCGCCAATCCGTCCGGAGACCAGCCGAGGGCCTCGAAACCCTCCGAAATCGGTTCAAGGTCGAAGGGCCGGTCGGCGCAGGATTGCGCCGCAGCGGGGTCCGCCTCCGCCCAGGCCGGTCCGGCGAGACCTGCGAGGCCTGCGAGGCCGGCGAACGAGGCGGCGAGGCCGAAGGCCAAGAGATGACGTGTTTTGAACATGGGCACTCCTCACCTGAAAATGTTTCGCCGCGCCGTCGGGGACTGGCCCGGGAAACGGGACGGATGGGAGCGTGACGGGTCCATCAACGGCGGTCGTCCGGGCCGGGGAAAGCGGACGCCGGCCTGTCCGGACCGGTGGGCGCGGACACCGTTCCGTGCGGACACGGGTTCGGCCAGACACGGGTTCGGGCAGACACGGGTTGGGCCAAACACCGGTTGCGGCAGACGGGGAAGCGGCTGAAAAAGCGCAAAGCCGTCAGCGGCGCCGGTAGGCGCTGGGCGTGGTGCCGGTTGCCTTTCGGAAGGCGGCATTGAAGGTGGAGCGGCTGTTGAAGCCGACCGTCTCGCTGATCGCCAGGACCGTTTCGTCAGTCTCGCGCAGCAGCCGTTTGGCCTCCTCGATCCGGGCGCCATTGATCACGTCGAAAAAGTTTCGACCGAATGCGGTGCTCAGCACTTGAGAGATGTGGTGCTCCGGCACGCCGGACTTGGCGCTCAGCTTGCGCAGGGTGAGGAAGGGATCGCGGTAGCTCTTGTCCTCCTCGATGACCCGGCGCAGCTTGTCCGCAATGCGTCGGCGATCGGGCTCCCGCAGGTTTGAGCGCGCATATTTCGGCGGCTCGGGCACGGCGGGTTCCGGGGCATTGTCGCCTTCCACAAGCATCAGGCCGCGCGGCTGGAGGGCGTAGGCGCACAGCGCCATGAGGCACGCGAGGCGCATCAGCCCCAACGCGGTTTTCAAGGGCAGGGGCAGATCCATGACCAGGGCGGCGGCCATCTCGGCGAGAAGAATGCCCCAGGGCACGATCAGCGAGAGCAGCACATAGGTCTGGCGGCGCTGGGCCGGGTTGTCCGGGAAGGAAAAGTAATCCCGGATCGTGCGGGCGTCCCGGCGCAGGACCCTCAGAGCGACGACCAGATAGCCGGCGGACAGGACCAGAAAGCCAAGCCAATGGGCGCGTATAGCGGCGGCGATCGGCACGGCCGGCTCGCCGGTCCGGGCGTCGAGGAACAGCAGGGCCAGCGATGCGCCGATACCGATCGCCGGCAGGGCGTGGATCGCATGCCGGGCGCGCAGGCGAAACGGCGCCGAAGACAAAGTCATGATGAAGGCCAGCGCCAGCGGCGGCAGGAGAAAGCTGGTGCCGCGGACGAGACCGGCGAGCACCGGCCGGTCCGTATAGACCTCCACCCGATCGGCAAGGCTCGAGACGGCGAACCACGTCAGCAGCGCGAACAGGGCCGGCACCGCCCAGGCCTGCCGCTGCCGCATCAGCGGGTCGAGCAGATAGAGAACGCAAGCCGTGAGACTGAGGGTCCCGAGGGCCGTAAAGCCGACTGTCTTGGTGAAGTCCAGGATCATGGGGCGGGGATCCTCAGGAGCGGGCGCCGTGGATGGGTGCAGCATCGTCGCGCCGAGCGGCCGCCCCACAAAAACCACGAGCCGCGGAGCGCACAGGGCGCGCACCGAGAGTGCCGCCACCATGCGTGCATGCCGTGGCTTGCCGTTTGAAAAGGCGCTTAAGTCAGGCGCTCGCTTTGGGAGCCTCGGCGCCTTTGTCATCCGCCTTCGGCGGTTCGGGCAGGACGGTGCGGATATGAACGTCCCGAAGGGCCCGGGCGGGCACCGGGGCGGGGGCCCCCATCATGAGGTCTTCGGCCTGTTGGTTCATGGGGAAGAGTGTCACCTCTCGGAGGTTTTCCTCCCCGCAGAGCAGCATCACGATGCGGTCGATGCCCGGGGCGATGCCGCCATGGGGCGGCGCGCCGTAGCGGAACGCGTTGAGCATGCCGCCGAATTCCTGCTCCACCGTCTCCGCCGAATACCCAGCGAGTTCAAAGGCCTTGAACATGATCTCGGGCATGTGGTTCCGAATCGCACCGGAGGACAGCTCATATCCGTTGCAAACGATATCGTACTGATAGGCCAGAACGTCCAGGGGCTCTTTGGTCTCCAGCGCTTCCAGGCCGCCTTGGGGCATCGAAAAGGGATTGTGGGAAAAGTCGATCTTCTTTTCCTTGTCGTCCCACTCATACATGGGGAAATCGACGATCCAGCAGAAGCGGAAAATGCCCTCCTCTTTCAGCCCCAGCTCCTCGCCGATACGCACCCGGGCCGCTCCGGCCAGGGGGCACACGTCGCTTTCCTTGCCTGCCGCAAAGAACAGCGCATCGCCGGCCTTCACGCCCGCGAGCTGCGCCATGGCCCGGATGGCATCATCCGGCAGGAATTTGGCGATAGGACCTTTGCCGGAGAGGGCGCCGCCTTCGCCGTCTTCGAAAAGGACATAGCCAAGGCCGGGGGCCTTCATCTCCGAGCGCGCCCAGTCGTTGAGCTTGTCGAAAAAGCTCCGGGGACGGTCGGAACATTGCGGCGCCGGGATCGCCCGCACCACGCCGCCGCCGGCCACGGCCTGCTTGAAGGCTTTGAACGCCACATCCTCGCGGGTGAAGATTTCCGTGACGTCGACGATTTCCAGGGGCACGCGCAGGTCCGGCTTGTCGACGCCGTATTTCAGCATGGCTTCGCGATAGGGAATGCGCGGGAAGGGTCCGTCCGGGATCGTCCGACCATGGGCAAATTCTTCGAACACGCCGCGCAGCACCGGCTCCACGGCCTGGAAGACGTCTTCCTGCTCGACAAAGCTCATTTCCACGTCGAGTTGGTAGAACTCGCCGGGTGACCGGTCCGCGCGGGCATCCTCATCGCGGAAACAGGGCGCGATCTGGAAATAGCGATCAAAGCCCGCGACCATGAGCAACTGCTTGAACTGCTGGGGGGCCTGGGGCAGGGCATAGAACTGACCCGGATGAAGCCGCGAGGGCACCAGGAAGTCCCGCGCGCCCTCCGGCGAGGAGGCGGTGAGGATCGGCGTCTGGTACTCCATGAAGCCCTGTTCGACCATCCGCCGGCGGATCGAGGCAATGATCTGGGAGCGGAGCACGATGTTCTTGTGCATGCGCTCGCGCCGTAGATCCAGAAAGCGGTAGCGCAGCCGCGTATCCTCGGGATAATCAAGATCGCCGAACACGGGCAGGGGCAATTCCTCCGCCCCGGAGCGCAGCTCCGCCGTTTCGATCCGCATCTCGATTTCGCCGGTGGGCAGATCGGCATTCACGGTGTCGTCCGTGCGCGCCACGACCGGGCCGGTCACGGTGATCACGCTTTCGGCCCTCCAGCGCTCGACCTCGGCGAAGATCGGGCTGTCCGGTTCGATCACGCACTGGGTCAGGCCATAGTGATCGCGCAGGTCGATGAACAGCAGGCCGCCATGGTCCCGCTTGCGGTGGATCCAGCCGGACAGGCGGACGGTCTCCCCCACATCGGTCTTGCGAAGCTCTCCACAGGTGTGGCTGCGATAGGCATGCATGGCGGAAATCCGGTCAATCTGGTTATGGAGGGGGGATGCCCCAAGCTGGGCGTGAGCCAAGGCGCGGCTAGGGCGCATGGTTGGCACGCCCTTGTCAAGCCCGCGCCCGGACCCCTTGGCGGGCTTGTGCACTGGCGATTTGGGCGAACCCTGGGCTATAGCTTTTTCATGCGTATCATCACCAACCAAGCGGGGCTCGAGGCCCTCTGTGCCGAGCTCCAGACGAATTCCTTCCTGTGTGTGGATACGGAATTCCTGAGGGACACCACCTATTGGCCGCGCCTGTGCCTCGTTCAGGTCGCCGGCGCCGGTGTCGAGGCGATCATCGACCCTTTGGCCCAGGATTTCGGCGGGCCCGAGGATCACCCCCGGACCCTCGCGCCCCTGGTGGCGTTGCTCTCGGATGAAGGGGTTCTGAAGGTTTTCCATGCAGCGCGCCAGGATATGGAGCTGTTTGTCCATCGGCTCGGCGTGCTGCCCAAGCCGATTTTCGACTCCCAGATCGCGGCCATGGTGTGCGGTTTCGGCGAGAGCGTCGGCTATGAGACGCTGGTGAAGTCCATGCTGAGCCGGGATCTCGACAAGAGTTCCCGCTTCACGGACTGGAGCCGCCGGCCGCTCACCGAAAAACAGCTCGCCTATGCCATGGGCGACGTCACCCATCTGCGCGACCTCTATCCGATCCTGGCCGAAAGTCTGGCCCGGGAGGGCAGGGCGGCGTGGGTCGCGGAAGAAGTGGCCGCGCTGGAAAATCCGAGCCTTTACACCTTGGAGCCGGAGGACGCCTGGCGGCGCCTGAAAACGCGCAACACGTCGCGCAAATTCATGGGCGTCCTGAAGGCTCTGGCCGCCTGGCGCGAGTGCGAGGCCCAGGGCCGGGATGTGCCGCGCGCCCGCATCGTCAAGGATGACGCTCTGCTTGAGCTTGCCGGGGCCGCGCCGCAGAGCAAGGAGGACATGGAGCGCCTGCGCGGCGTACCGAAGGGCTTTGCCAATTCCGCGCAAGGCCGCGCAGCGCTCGAGGCTGTCGCGCAGGGGTTGGCCATGCCCCGGGAAGAGATCCCGGTGGTGACCAAATCGGCGCCGACGCCGGCCGGGCTCGGACCGCTGATCGATCTGCTCCGTGTCCTGCTCAAAACGGTTTGCGAGGACCACGGCGTTGCCGGCAAGCTGATCGCGACATCCGCGGATCTGGAGCGCATTGCCGCCGAGGACGCGCCGGATGTGCCGGCCCTGTCCGGCTGGCGCCGGGAGATTTTCGGCGATGCGGCCCTCCGCCTGAAGGACGGACGCCTCGCCCTCGGGGCGCGGGGCCGGACCGTCGCATTGATCGAGGTCGATGGGGGGCGCACGGCTGAGGGTTGAGCGCGCCCCTTGCGCGTGGTGGGTGGCGGGTTGGCCTTCATCTTTTGACGCGCGCCGGCGGACATGCCACCAACGCCAAAGTGAGGTTCTCGTCCAACGAGGCAAGGGAGGAAGGGGGCGATGGAGCGGAACCCCGGCGGTGTTTGGTTTCTCGTGCAGGTCGGATGGGCCGCCCTGCCGACGCTGACGCGCTTTTGGGCCGGATGGGCCGGCCGTCCGGCCAAACGCCAACCTGACCGCCCACTGGTGCTGTACGAATTCGAAGGCTGTCCCTTTTGTCGCATCGCCCGTGAAGCCGTGAGCGGCCTGCACCTGCCCGTGGATATTCGTCCGTGTCCCAAACAAGGCACGCGCTTTCGCCCGGAACTGGTCCGCCTCGGCGGCAAGGCCCAATTCCCCTATCTGATCGATCCGAATACGGATACGCGGATGTATGAGAGCGCGGACATCGCCCGTTTTCTGTTCAAAACCTACGGACAAAGACCGCAGCCGCTGCACCGTTTGATCGGCTTTCTGGACACCATCCTCGCCTCCCTGAGCCTCGCTTTTCGCCTCGGTGCCGGCGCCCGATCCCGGAAGCGCAGCGTGGAGATCGAACAGCCCCTGGAGATGTGGGGCGTCGAGGCCGATCCGCGGGCACGGCTGCTGCGTGAGGCCTTGTGCGAACTGGAATTGCCCTATCGGCGCCATCCCGGCCGCGGACCGGGCGACGGCATGGGGCCCGCCGTGGCGCTTCGTGATCCCAATGTGGGCGATCCCAATGCAGGCGATCCCGACGGTGGTGGAACCGTGTTTTCGGGCGCCGCCGCCGCGCTCGCCCATCTGAAACGCACCTATGGATAATCTGATGCGGATCCGGTCTTTTTTCCTGATACTGATGGTGAGTGTCGTCACCTTTTTGGCCCTCGTTTCCGGTCGGGCCGTCGCGTCCGAATGCGGTAACCTGATGGACGACGCCGAGGGGCTGTCGATCATCCGCGGGGAGATCCTGCAGGCGGTCAACGAACACCGTCACCAGGGACAGCGCGAGCCCCTGACCGGCAGCGCCCAGCTCGACCGCATTGCCCAGGCCCACGCCAAGGACATGGCCCGGCGGCGCATCATGAGCCATGTGGGCAGCGGGGGCACCCGGGTGGGCGACCGGGCCGATCGCTGGGGCTACGCCTATTGGCGCATTTCGGAGAATGTCGCCGCCGGGCAGGCCAGCGTGCACACAGTAATGGACAGCTGGCTGAACAGCCCCTCCCACCGGGAAACGATCATGATGCCCGAGGGCCAGGAAATTGGCCTCGGCTTCGTCATCGGGGACCGGGTACCCTCGGATCGGGCCACGATCGTGCGCGGCTGCTACTGGGTGATGGTCGTGGCCCAGTCCGCCGAGCGCAGCGGGCCCGGCCCGCGCGGAGAGGAATGCGGTGATCTCGGGTCCATGGACCTCGGCCAGATCCGCCGGGGTGTCCTGACGGCCGTGAACCGGGAACGGGGCCGGCGCGGTCTGACGCTGCTGCGGGCCGAAGCGCGCCTCGACCGGATCGCCCAGGGACACGCCGCCGACATGGCCCAGAGCCGGTTTATGGCCCATGGGGGCTCCGACGGCAGCACCCTGGGGGAACGGGCCCTGCGGGGCGGTTATCCCTATCGCCGGATCGCGGAAAATGTTGCAAGCGGACAATCGAGCGTGGCCCAGGTGGTCGAAGGCTGGATGGCCAGCCCTGGCCACCGGGCCAATCTGCTGGCCCCGGGCATGGTGGATCTGGGTGTGGGCTTCGCGGAAGGGGAGCGCATGCCGTCCAATGGGGACGGCATTGTGCCGGGCTGCTATTGGGCCATGGTGGTGGGCGTGACCCAGTAGGAATAATGTCGGCCCTGTCCGATGGGGGCAAGCGCCGGATGCCACGGGCCTTTGCCGCAACAGGGGTGTGCCATGTTCAGTCTGTTCAAACTGCCCTGGTTCCTACCGACCTTCTGGTCGGTTCTGTTCCGTCCCCTGAGCTTCTATCGCGCCTATTACGAGGACGTGCGCGCGCGCCCGGATCGGTTCTGGACCCTCAACGAGGAACGCGCCGGTGACCGGTATATGGGCCCGGTGAAATTCGCGACCCTGGCCATTGCCTTTTCGAACCTGTTGTTACCGGTCATTTTGACCTTCGGCGTCGAGGCTGGCGCGGTCTCGCCGGACTTCAAGCAGTTCGCCGACTGGGCCGCGGCCGAGGGCTATCTGGAGCCCTGGAGCGTGACCGGCGTCTGGCTGATCGACGATCTGATCCGGGAGGCGGCTCTTCTGGCCGTCTTTTATAGTCTGGGCCTTCTGGTGGCCCTGTTTTCCGCCGGTGCGCTTCCCGTGCGCTTTGTCGCCGGGTTCTTTTTCTACTGGAATGCCTGGAGCCTGTTTTCCGGCGTGGCCGATGCCGCATTGATCGGTGTGGGCCAGGTCGTGCCGGTCTATGACACCGTCGTGCCGGCCGCGGTCGCCATCGTGATCAATGCCGCATCGGTCTTTATGCTGATCGGGTTTCCCATCCTGTTCTGGCCGCGGATCGCCGGCATCTCCCGCATGCGGGTGGTGATTGCTTTGCTGGGCGGCCTTGCCGTGTGGATCGCGGTCCTTGCCGTGATCGCGCCGTTCGTTGTCGAGGTGCCGGACCTGCAGCCCTATGGCCGCTGACCGGTCGCCCCATGGGCCATCGGATCAATAGCCGATCGCCATGCCGTCCTTGCGCATTTCGGACGCGCCCCAATACATGCCCGTTTCGGGATCGCGCATGATGGCCTGGTAGCCGCCGAACACACCGTCACCGAGGCGCACGCGGTGGCCCTTGCGCTCCAGCACCCGGCGCACCCGGTCCGGCAGGCCGCTCTCGATCAGCAGGGTGCCGACCATGTCCGCCCCCGGCTCATCGGTAGGCTCGCGGCCGCCCACATGGCACCAGCGGGCCGCATCGCCCGCCTCCTGAATATTCATGCCGTGATCGATCATGTTGACCAGCACCTGGACATGGCCCTGGGGCTGCATGCCGCCGCCCATCAGGCCGAAGCTCATGAAGGGCTCGCCGTCCTTCATCACGAAGGACGGAATGATGGTGTGAAAGGGCCGCTTGCCGGGGGCATAGGCATTGGGATGCTCCGGATCGAGCGCGAACAGCTCACCCCGGTTCTGGAACATGAAGCCGAGACCGTCCGCGACGAGACCCGATCCCATGCCGCGATAGTTGGACTGGATCAGCGAGACCATCATGCCGGTTTTATCCGCCACGGTCAGATAGGTCGTATCGCCTTGGTCGAGCTTCGGCGCGCCGGGGCCGAGATCCCTCAAGGCTTGGTCCGGATCGATCAGGGCGCGGCGCGTATCCGCATAGGCGTCCGAGATCAGCGCGGTGAGGGGCGCGCGGGCGAAATCCGGATCGGCGTAGTAGCGGGCCCGGTCCTCGAAGGCGAGGCGCTTGGCTTCCACCATCACATGCAGCGCCTGCGGATTGCCGGGGCCCATGGCCTTCAGGTCATAGGCTTTGAGCATCTGGAGCATCTGGAGGGCCGCCACGCCCTGGGTGTTGGGGGGCAATTGGTAGACGTCATAGCCCCGGTAATTGACGCTCAAGGGCTCGACCCAGGTGCTTTCGTGGGCCGCGAAGTCCTCAAGGGTCAGATCGCCGCCGATGCGCTTGAAATAGGCCGCCATGGTGCGGGCGAGTGCGCCCTTGTAGAAGGCATCGCGGCCCTGGCGGGCGATGATGTCGTAGGTGCGCGCCAGATCCGGATTGCGGAACAAATCACCCTCGGCCGGTGCGGTGCCATCCACCAGATAGGTGGCCTTCGCGTTGTCGAACTCCTCGAACAAGGGGCCATAGGCCTCGCGTGCCTCGGCGAAGCGGCGGAAATTCATGGCGAAGTAATGGGCAATCACCTGGGACACGGGGAAGCCGTCGCGGGCATAGGCGATGGCGGGGGCCAGCACCTCAGCCATGGGCAAAGTGCCGAACCGGCCGTGGAGGGCGAACCAGCCGTCGACGGCGCCGGGCACCGTGACCGACAGGGAGCCCACGGGCGGGATGGTGTCACGGGCCCCCAGCTTGGCTTTGAGATCCGCGAGGCTTCGGCCCCGGGGCGACCGGCCGGAGGCGTTCAGCCCGTAAAGGCGACGGGTTTTCGGGTCCCAGACCAGGGCGAAAAGATCGCCGCCGATGCCGCAGCCCGTGGGCTCCATCAGACCGAGGGCCGCATTGGCGGCGATGGCGGCGTCCACCGCGCTGCCCCCGGCCTTGAGGACATCGATGGCGATTTGGGAGGCGAGGGGCTGGGCCGTCGCCGCCATGCCCTGGGGCGCGATGACCGGCGCGCGGGTGGCGAAGGGCAGGCCCACGATGCGGTCGCCGCCGCCCAGATGGGGGCTCTGGGCCAGGGCCCCGCTGTCGATGGAGTGCATCAAGGTCCCTCCGATAAGGCTCAAGGCGCCGAGGGCCACGGCCAGACCTTTATTGCGCCAATTGCGTGCACGGGGTGTTCGATCGGCCATGGCCTGCTCCCTGGTGTCGTTGATTGCGTGATCCCCTTTAGGCTAACAGCCCGTCCACCGGCGGCAAACCGCCGGTTCCGCAACGGCTTTTTGAGGGTTCGCATGGGCCCGAAGGCATCCCGGAATGGCAAAACGGAGCGCCGTGATTTTGCGGCGGAACGGGGGCTGGACAAGGACCAATCCCCGCCCTATAGGTTCGGTCCCGCCAACACGGGTCGTTCGACCCGCGCCCAGGTAGCTCAGTTGGTAGAGCAACGGACTGAAAATCCGTGTGTCGGTGGTTCGATTCCGCCCCTGGGCACCATTTTGCCTCATAAAGACGTCCCATATAGCCCGCGTGCCGCGACGCAAGCAGGGGCGACCACAGCCCTTCCGACCCGATGGTCAAAGTCTCAGCAACGCTTGGGTCCTTTGGGCGGATGCTGCGACGCCTTATTGACCGAGTCTCAATCCTTCCCCCTTCAGTTCCCCTCTTCCTGCCTGTACCGTATGAGGTGACAGCACGCCCAAAGGGGGCGCTCTCGTCGTTTTTTCACTTTAATGCCGATGGTTCGTGCGGAGGGGATGATGGACAAGATCAAGCTGGTCGACGCAATTGCCCATTTGCGAAAGGAAATCCAAGACGCCAATCAAGCTGCCCAAGGGGAGGCTTTGAAGCTGATTGTAGAGTCCATTGAAGTCGATTTCGGAATTGAGATTGAAAAGGATCGTAAGGCCAGCGGTCAACTCAATTTCAATGTGCCTCTTGTTTCCGGCGGTATCGGTGGCGGTGGGGGAAACAGAAGCAAAAGCACGCACAGCATTCGCCTGCGATTGAAGCCTGCGACCAGGGACGTATCCGGCGGTTATGGTCCGGTAGACGTTATCGACAAGGATCAGCCCGAGGACGATTGAAAGCTCACTCTCACTAGGGATGAAAATCGATGAGACGTGAGCTTCTTGTTCGAATCTATAAAAAGCCAATGCCAGGTGCTGAAGACACGGACGTGGAAATTGGCACCGGCTACTGCATCGCCCCGGATTTGATCATAACGGCACGCCATGTGCTTGCGGATCAGGGACAACAGATAGAGCCAGAGCGGCTCGATATCACCTGGTATTATATCGAAAGCAGTCCAGGCAAACGGCTTCGACCGAAACCGGATGCTCTTGCTCAGGTCTGGTGGGATGGCGAAGACGAATGGGACCTGGTACTTTTAAAGGTTCCGTTTCCGGAGCAAGTGCCCTTTCGGCGCGTGCCCTGGCTCTACGCCGATCCTTCTGTGAATTCCCGCTGGGAGGGGGCCGGATTTCCCCGTGCAGGCAAGCAGAGCGCTACGCTTCGCCCAGCCACGCCGCTGAAAGGCACCACCTTTCGACGGCTTGATGACAAGCGACAGCATCTTGATGTGGATGCAAGTTGCGTGACGGCAGAAGACTGGAAGGGGGTGTCCGGGGCGCCAGTCTTTACTGATCCTTCCGGTAATCTCTTTGCAGTTATAACTCAGGCACCGCAAAACTTTAGCGGCGGACTCTTGATTGCTACGCCGCTGGTCCCCTTGCGCAGGGACAACGACGAGTTCCGTTCGAAGGTCGGCCTGCTGCGCCCAAGCAATCGTCCACCAATTGACCCTGAACCGTTCAAGAAGGAAATTGTCCGCCTGCTGCTGGAAACAAGGGAGACCATCGCGCGGATCGAAGCTATCTTTGAAGAGCCCGGGCTTGATGAGGCAAAACTCCCGCCATTTTCTGGCGAACACCAGCCTGCAACCGAGGAAGCGCGCGCGCTCCGGCTCGCGAACACACTCATCCATGACTTGCCGTTCCCGATCGCATTGGAACTGCTTGCGCGGGCCGTTATTGCATGTCAGCCAAAGGAGGATGCTGCTGCGCGCGAATGCATCTTTAATTTGATCGTTTGGTTCGCGCCGGCGGCCTTCGATTTGGATATATCCAATGATGTAGCGGAAGCCTATCGCTCTGGGAATGTCGCGTTGATCGAGACGCATTTGGCGACGTCCGTCGCGGCTGAGATCGTTCTGGCCGGTGCGGCCCTGAGACCTGCGTTTCTTGGTCTCGATAAACAACCATCGCCGTACCAAATTCCATCGCCGGGCAGTCCGGTCCCTCTGGAACAGGACCGCGTCGATCTCATGATCGGAGCTATTGAGTCGTATCTGGTTGACAAGGAAGGGGCTGGCCGGGGGCGAACCGGGCAGAAACCGACTGAAGGTCTAAAGAGAAAACTCCAGCGGGAAGCCGAACGGCCGACAGGCGCGAAAATACTTTATCTCGTTTTCGGCGACGATGATTTTTCCAACAATTTGACCATCGAGGAGCGTCGCCGATTGGCGGAGGCGGTCAAGGGCCAATATCCGATGCTCGTGGTGATTTCGCTCGACCCGACAGACAGCAGTTGGAGCCGTGAGGATGAATCCATTCCGACACTTGCCGATATCCTGAAGAGGGGTTGATCTGTGATGACCACAACGTTCATTACCGAAGAAATGCTCAAAGACATTGATTTCACTGTACGGATGACGCGGGATGGTGAAGCCTTCGAAGCTGTGCATGTCTTTGATGAGGAGCAGATGCACGCGGTCAATGCGGCCCTGGCATCTCGTCGACCCCTCCTCATCAAGGGCGAGCCCGGCGTTGGCAAGAGCCAATTGGCGCGGGCGGCGGCAACGCTCCTGAAACGCGTCTACATTCCCTACACGGTCAGTATACAGACAGAGGCAACGGACCTTTTGTGGGCACTCGATTCCGTGCGCCGTCTTGCCGAAGCGCAAATTGCGGGTGCGACCGGCGGCAGATCATTACTGAGACCGGATGACGTCTCCGGCCGCGCCTCACCCGGGGCGGACATGGACATTTCGGCTCCAAACTGGCGCGCTCTTGTAGAAAACGAACTGGGGGAGGAACGCTTCGTCGTTCCGGGGCCTATCTGGTGGGCCTTTAATTGGACGAGTGCTGAGCGCCAAGCTGGCTTGGCAAGCATCCCGCCGCGTCGCTTCGACGAGCCGGCCCATCCTGACAATGGTTGCGTCCTGCTGATCGATGAAATCGATAAGGCCGAGACTGACGTTCCCAATGGCCTCCTTGAGGTGCTGGGCGCTGGTCAGTTTCGCAGTCCCTCCAGCGAGGCGCCAGTGACCGCGGAAGGGGAGTATCCTTTGGTCGTCGTCACGACAAATGAGGAGAGGGTGCTCCCGGAGGCCTTTGTCCGGCGCTGCATGGTGCTGCATTTGAATTTGGATAACGAGACCGGGGCCTTCAAAACAACGCTGGAAAGGCGGGGCGCCGTTCACTTTCCCAAGATGAAGCCATCGGTTCTCGCTGAGGTGGCGCAACAGGTTTGGAGCGACCGTGACAAGGCCAAGCAGGACGAGCGACGCCCCTTTCCGGGGCAGGCGGAGTTCATGGATATCCTGCGCGCCCTCGACGCCTTGAGGCCTGGGGACGAGCGCGGTCAACTCCAGCTCTTGTGCAAAATCAAGGATTTTGCCCTGAAGAAAAACTCACCAGAGCATTAACATGGGCGTCAAATCTCGCCATCCAAGCCGGACGAAGGAGAGCCTTGTGGGGCGCGCTGATCTTCTTTGGATCGCGGCCGAGGCTCCAAAGGATACGCTACAGGCTGCCGCTCAGTACCTTGGTTTTGACGCCCCTCAAACAGATGATCCGCTTGCACGCCAGAGATCGGGAGCGACGGGGCCGGTCAAGCGGGGCACGGCATCTCATGAACCGCCGGCGAGAACCGACGTTGAGGATCAGGAAACAAAAGCCGGTGGCCTGATTCCCGTTCCGTTCTGGCGACTGATCCACCGGGCGGACCGGACCGTGCGCCGGCGCAAGGAAACCCCGCGCAAACTGCCGGTCTGGGACGGATTACCGACAGAGGCACCGCCCTGGCCCGATCTTGCAAAATGGTCGGCACTTCTTCCCAAAACCCGGCGTGTGTTGAGGGGACAGCGGACTGGCCGACGGCTCGATCTCGACGCCATTGTCGGCTGCCTCAGCCGCCAACAGGTGCTTGATCCTCTCCCCCATAAGCGCCGGGCCTGCTGGCCCAATCGGCTCCACATCGCGGTCGACAGGGCAGATCGTTTGATGCCCATTTGGTCTGACCAATGCCGAATTGTGGAAATCTTCCGTGGGCTTATGGCATCCCATATCCTGGAAGAAACATGGTTGTGCGACGGCTTGGATGCCGGGACGCTTGGTGAGGGGAAACTTCCGGACCCCACCGTTGCGATTGAGGACGGAGGCCACGTTCTGATTGTTGGCGATTTGGGCCGTCTGCGGGTCGCATCTGACCAGGCCTTGGCGGGCTGGGTGTCCTTCGCCAATAGGCTGGAGCGTGCGGGCTGGCATTGCTGTGCATTGAGCCCGGTCCCGCCCGCCGCCTATCCAAAATATGTCCGCAACCACATCACCATTATTCCTTGGGAGGACACGAACTCGAATAGTCTTCCTGCGGACAAAGAGCGCCAGCGTCAGGTTGACCTCGTTCTCGGCCTCGTGGCTCACGCTTTCAAGATTTCCCCTGGCCTGTTACGGACCGTGCGGCGCATGGTGCCCGGCGCCACGGTTGTCACGGAAATCGATGCCTGGAATTCGGACTATGTGGCCGGCGCTAGCTCCCGCAGCATGCACTTGAATGCCAAGGGCAAGGCCCTTGCGGATCTCGCCGAGAATGGCGACCTCGCCCGCTTGCGCATGAGTCAGGACAAAATCTTCGACTGGTGCGGCGGTGAGGGGTTTCCCAGTATCTATCTCGACTCAATCTGGTCTCTCGGGCATCTCAGTCGGCAGGTTGTCGATCCAGCTCATCTGGCTGCGGCGGAAAATTTGATCCGGGCGATGCACGGACGGATCCGGGGTGAGGTGGGTCGCCGTGTCCTCCCGTACCTGGATGATACCAAAATCCTCAGCTTCGTGGGTGAAATGGCGGAGCGCACCCGTCATGGACCCACCGAAATGCCGGAGATCCAAGCTCTCTATCAAGATCTTTTGGCAGCGGCAGAAGAACGGGGCTTTGCACACTCTGTGCCTGAGGATTTCGATCCCCAATCCTATGAACCAGGCGGCGCCCCCCATCCCATGCGGCTTGTTCAGCTTGGCCGTTTGGTGCACGGCACGGCCCAAGAAACAGGCGAGGGGCATCAACCGGAACTCAAAAATGGTCCCTCCGCCAACCCCCGCGCCAAGTCTGAGGCCATCGTCCAGGGAAGTCCCTTGGGGACCATCATGACACGGAACAGGCGGCTCCAGGGTCTCGTTTCAAATTTTTGGGCATCGGGGATCCCTCCGGAGTGGGCTCAAAACTGGGGCATGGACCCGTTTGGCCCCTGGGTGACCTTTCTGGTGCCGGCCGAAGAGCGTGCGGATGTGGTCGTGCGCATGCGGTGGATCCCTGCGGGATCGTTTCTCATGGGCTCACCCGAGGATGAAAAGGGGCGTTTTAGCGATGAAGGTCCTCAGCATAGGGTCACCTTGAGCCGGGGGTTTTGGCTGTTTGACACGCCGGTGACCCAAGCCGTGTGGCAGGCCGTGATGGGGGAAAATCCCAGCCGGTTCAAGGGCGAGGATCGGCCCGTTGAACGGGTGCGTTGGCATGACGCCGACGCCTTTTTGGCGCGGCTGAACGCGCGGCTGCCGGGTCTGGATCTGGCCTTGCCGACGGAGGCTGAGTGGGAATACGCCGTGCGGGCGGGCACCACAGGGCCGACTTATGCCCGGGGCGACCAGGATCTTGATGATCTTGCTTGGTACACTGCGAACAGTGATGGCACGACGCACCCGGTCGCTCAAAAATCCCCGAACCCCTGGGGTCTTTACGATATGCTGGGCAATGTCTGGGAGTGGTGTGCGGACGGTTTGCGGCCCTATGACGAGGATCCGAAAACCGACCCTGCCGGCCCTCAAGGCAGCCCGGAGGGCTCTTCTTCGCGGGCCCTGCGGGGCGGCGCTTGGTGCGACCTTGCTCGCGATGTGCGGGCTGCGGGCCGCGGCGCAGACGCGCCTGACAGCCGGAACGACGTCGGCATTGGTTTCCGTTGTGCTCGAGTTCGGCCGGGGGCGGAGCCGGTGGGGACGGGGCAAGGAGGAGCGGAGCGACGACCAGCCCCGGCCCCGTCCGGCAAGGCGGCGGTGTTTGCACGCGACAGTGCCGAGCATCCCGCCACAGCGTCCCTGCCCCAGGGCGCACCCTTTGTCATCCGCAGCGATTGCGAGATCCTGACCTTCGAGCCCGTGACGCGGCCCGACTGGGCGCAGCGCATAGGGCGGGACCGCTTTGGCCTGTGGGCTGATTTTTTCCACAAGGATGTGCGCCAGCGCCTGCGCTGGATCAATCCCGGCCGCTTCACCATGGGGTCCCCCAATGACGAGCCGGGCCGCTTTGATAATGAGGGTCCCCGGCACGAGGTTACCCTCACCCGAGGCTATTGGCTGTTCGACACGCCGGTGACTCAGGCTCTGTGGGAGTCGGTCATGGGCACGAATCCCAGTAGATTTGTCTCATCCACCCGGCCGGTGGAGCAGGTGAGTTGGATGGATGTCCAGGACTTCCTGCGCGCGGTGAACCGGGCGGTGCCGGGTCTGGATCTTGGTTTGCCCACGGAAGCGCAGTGGGAATATGCGTGCCGGGCCGGAGTGGCGGAGGCGACCTATGCAGGAGCGATCGAGATTTTAGGGGAACGCAACGCCCCGGTGCTGGATGCCATTGCCTGGTATGGCGGCAATAGCGGCATCGGGTTTGAGTTGGACAATGGCTATGACAGTTCCGATTGGCAAGACAAGCAGTATGAGCACAGCCGCGCGGGCACCCACCCCGTGGCCAGGAAGGTGCCGAACCCCTGGGGTCTTTACGATATGCTGGGCAATGTCTGGGAGTGGTGTGCGG